>NZ_CP058908.1:600000-1200000 GCF_021432765.1 Pseudomonas phenolilytica | reverse complement strand
ACGTCGACCAAACGGATGCGGTCGACCTCGGCCATCACCCAGTCGCCCGGTGCCATGATCGACACGGTGCCGTCGTTGCCGATTTCCAGTCGGTCGTGCTCGGGCAGCACGATCGGCCCGCCCTCGCCGAGCACGGCGCGACCGTTGAGGGTCAGGCGTCCTTCGGCGTCGATCTGCAGGCTGCCCTGGCGCGTGTACGCCTCGCCCTCGCCATCCTGCAGCACGATCAGGCCGCTGCCCTTGACGGCGAAATCCAGCTCGCGGCCGGTGGCCATCAGCGGCCCGGCGGCGAGGCTGACGCCGTTGTTCTCGACCACGGCCATGTGTCGGCTGTCGTAGCCATAGCCTTCGACGGCCACCGCCTGGGCACGCTCCAGATCGGCGCGAAAGCCGGGCGTGTTGACGTTGGCCAGGTTGTTCGAGCGCACCTGCAGCGACAGCATCGTGCGGCTGGCGGCGGTCATCGCGGTGTATCCCAGACGGTCCATCGGTCAGCCTCAGAGTGCGTTGAACAGAACCTGGGTCAGTTCCTTGTTGGTGGAAATGACCTGGGTGTTGGCCTGGTAGTTACGCTGGCCTTCCATCAGGCCCACCAGCTGCTGGGTCAGGTCGACGTTGGAGCTTTCCAGCGCGCCGGAGGCCAGCGTGCCGTACTGGCCGACGCCCGGGGCGCCGAGCATCGCCGCGCCGGAGGCGGCGGTTTCGGTCCAGGCGGTGCCGCTGATGTTCTTCAGCCCCTCGGCGTTGACGAAGCTGGCCAGTACCACCTGGCCCTGCAGCAGGCGCTCGCCGTTGGAGTAGCTGGCGTAGACGCGACCGTCCTTCTCCACCGCCATGCCGGTCTGCTCGCCCGCCGCATAGCCGGTGGCGCGGTTGCTGGTGACGCTGAACTCCGAGCCGTACTGGCTGCTGCCGGTGTAGTCGAGGTCGATCGCCAGCGGGGCGACACCGCCGGTCAGCGCGGCGTTGAGGGTGACCGTGCCGATCGGCGCGGCGAGCACGCCGGCGCTGTCGAAGGCCAGCGGCTGCGCGGCGCCCAGCGAAGCGCCGTCGATGTAGTAGTGGGCATCCCAGTTGTTGTCGGCGGTCTTGACGAAGTACTGGGTCAGGGTGTGTTCCTTGCCCTGCGAGTCGAACAGCTTGGTGGTGTAGGTGGAGTTGTAGCTGTCGGCCACCAGCGGGTCGAAGGCCACCGCCGGCACCTCGCCGTTGGCGTCGAGGTTGGCGACGAAGCTCAGCGCGTCGGTGGCGCGCGCCGGCAGGCCGCCGGAGCGCAGCTGCAGGTCGCTGACGGTCCCGGTCTGCAGGTTGCCGGTGGCGTCCGCCGGATAGCCCTGCAGGCGCTGGCCGAGGCTGTTGGTGATGTAGCTGTCCTTGTCGGTGCCGAAGATGCCGGCGCGGGTGTAGCCGACATCGCCGTTGCTGGCGCGGGTGACGAAGAAGCCGCCGCCGGAGATGGCCAGGTCGAGGGTGCGGTTGGTGGTGGTCAGCGCGCCGCCCTGGCTGATGCTCTGGGTGCTGCCGATCACTTCCACGCCCATCGCCTGGGTTTCGGCGTAGAGGCTGCCGAAGTCGGTGCGCGAGGACTTGAAGCCGACGGTGCCGGAGTTGGCGATGTTGTTGCCGATGGTGTTGAGCTGTTCGTTGACGGCGGAGAGGCCGGTCAGGGCGATGTTGAAACTCATGGTTGCGTCTCGTCTCTGCTGAAGGGAGGTTCGGGCGGCACGCGGCGCCATCAGGCGCTGGCGGCGCCCTGACCGAACTCGAGGATGTTGTAGAACGGCACCGAACCGACGCCCTGGACCTGCAGCACCGGCCCTTCGGCACTGACTCGCACGTTGTCGACCCGTCCGGCGACCTCTGCCTGCGGGAACTCGCCGCTGTCCGACTCGATCGCCACGCTGTAGCGCCCCGCGGGCAGGCCGAGGCTGGCCGGATCGATCTGGAATGGCACCGCGCCGGCCGAGTGGGCGCCCAGCTCGACGGCGGTCTGCACGCCGTTGGAATCGGTCAGCACCAGCGAGGTGCGATTGGAGGCGTGCTCCAGGCTGAACTGGCCGCTGACGACCGTGCCATCCAGCTTCAGCGTTTCGACCGCGACGCTGACCTGCTGGCCGACCAGCCCGGAGGCGGTGAGGGTCTGCAGGTTGTCCATCAGCACCAGGTTGTTCTGCGCCAGGCTGGCCATGTTCTCCATGCTCTTGACCTGCGACATCGCCGAGAACTGGTTGAGGAACTCGGTGCTGTCGACCGGCTTGGTCGGGTCCTGATACTTGATCTGCGCGACCATCAGGCTGATGAAGTTGTTCTCCATGGTGGTGGCGTCGCTGACGTTGACGGCGCGCTTGACCTGCTCGATGGAGTTGCCGGCCAGGCTGCTGTCCAGCGCGGAGTTGACGCTACTCATCAGACTTCTCCCAGACGCAGCAGGCTCTGCTGCATGCTTTTCACGCGGTTGAGCACCTCGACGCCGGTCTCGAAGCTGCGGGTGGCCGACATCATGTCGGTCATCTCTTCGATCTCGTTGATGTCGGGGTAATAGACGTAGCCTTCGTTGTCGGCCAGCGGATTGCCCGGCTCGTAGCGACGCTTGGGCTCGGCGCCGGAGGTGACCACGTCGAGCACCTGCACGTGGGCGCCACCGAGGCCGACGCCGCGGGTCAGCGAGTCGTTCTCGTACACCGCGGCGAACATCGGCTTGCGCGCCTGGTAGGTATCCGCGGCGCTGCTGGCCGCCGAATCGGTGTTGGCCAGGTTGCTGGCCACGGTGTTCAGCCGCACGGTCTGGGCATTCATCGCCGAACCGGCGATGCGGTAGATGGAATCGAACGACATCAGCGACCCTCGATGGCCTGCTTCAGGCCACGGAATTTCATGGTCAGGAAGGTCAGGCTGGTCTGGAAATCCATGGAGTTGCGCGAGAACTGCGCCTGCTCGACCGACAGCTCGACGGTGTTGCCGTCCTGCGAGGCCTGGGTCGGCACGCGGTACTGCAGACGCGGATCGCTGCCGGCGATACTCAGGCGCGGTGTTTCGCTGTCCTGCAAGCGCTGCATCTCCTGGCGGAAATCGATGTCGCGCGCCTGGAAGCCGGGCGTGTCCTCGTTGGCGAGGTTGGCCGCCAGAATTTCGCTGCGCTGCATGCGCAGCTCGAGGGCGCGTTCGTGGACGCCGGTCACCTCTTCAAACCGTATACTCATTCGCCGATACCCTTGAAGCATGAGTGGGCGGACAACCGTCCGCGCCGCTGGTCGGGCATGGATTGCAGGAATCGTGCCCAGCCTTTAGATACCTATAAGCTTTTGTTTTATATGACTAATTTAAAAGAAGACGAGCAACGGAACGCCCATATGCTTCCGCATCGGCACGGTGTGCGCGGGCTAGGCGGAAAAGTCGTTTCCGCCCTGCTGACGCTCTGCCTGACCGGCGCCGCGCTGGCGCAGACCGCCACGACGCGCACGGACGCGCCACGCCAGATCGAACAGGCGGTCGAAGGCTACCTGCGCGACAACCTCCAGCGCGAAGCCGTCCGGCAGCGCTGGCAGGGCATGCAGGCGCAGATCGACACCAGCCTGCCGGCAAGCGCCGTACGGCTGCCGGCGTGCAGCCAGCCGTTGCAGGTACGGCCCAGTGGCGAGGCGCCGTCGCCGCTGGAGCGCCAGCGTCTGGAGATCCGCTGCCCGGCCGGCGCCGGCTGGTCGATCGATGTCACCAGCCAGGCCAACGTCTCGCTGCCGGCGGTGCATGCGCTGGGGATCATCGAACGCGGCCAGCTCATTGGTCGCGAAGACCTCAAGCTGCAACGGATCAACATCGGCAAGGCACCGCGCGGCTACTTCAACCGTCTCGACGAGGTTGTCGGCAAGGCAGCCAAGCGGCGCATTCGCGCCGGGCAGACGCTGACGCCGGCGCTGCTCGCCCAGCCGCTGGCGGTCAAGCGCGGCCAGCCGGTGAAGATCGTCGCCAGCCACGACGGCATCGAGGCTTCCACGGCCGGCGAAGCGCTGGGCGACGGTCGCACCGGCGAGGTGATCCGCGTGCGCAACGTGCGCAGCGGCAAGGTGATCGATGCACAGGTACTCGACGAAGGGGTGGTGACCAGCACCTTCTAGATGCTGCTTTATCAGATGTACCGCGCATCGCGGCGGGTCCGGGACGGCAGACATCATCAGCAGGACAGCTGCCAAAAAAAATTTGGCGCCAGAATTTAATCCTTCGCTATCGGCTGTCGCCTTGTCCTTTCAGCAGGCAGTCAAGCCAGCTCCTACAGCCCACTTAGCACGAAGGATTCATCATGGCCCTGTCCATCCACACGAACTACTCCTCGCTGACCACCCAGACCAGCCTGACCAAATTCAACAATGCTCTGTCGACCAACCAGCAGCGCCTGGGCACCGGCCTGCGCGTGAACTCCGCTGCCGACGACGCCGCCGGCCTGCAGATCGCGACCCGCCTGAACGCTCAGAGCCGCGGCATGTCCGTGGCTATCCGCAACACTGGCGACGCCACCTCGATGCTGCAGACCGCTGAAGGCGCCTTCAACGAAATGACTGACATCGTTCAGCGCATGAAGGACCTGGCCACCCAATCCGCCAACGGCACCAACGCCCAGGCGGATCGCGATGCCCTGCAGGCTGAATACGACGAGCTGGGCAAAGAACTGGCCAACATCATGACCAACACCAGCTATGCTGGCGACAAGTTGTTCGGCCTCACTGGCGCCACCGGCAAGTTCGGCGCCGCTGCCGTCAACTTCCAGATCGGCTCCACCACTGCCGAGAAGCTGACCCTGAACGTCACCACTGCTTCCGCTGCCCTGGGTACCACCCTGGACGGTCTGGCGGGCACCTACACCACCCCGGCCACCTCGGGCGGCGAAATCGCCACCGAAGCCGGCGCCAACACCATGGTCGATACCCTGGCGACCGCGCTGGACGATATCGGCTCCCTGCGTGCGCAGTTCGGTGCCACCATCAACCGCCTGAACCACACCAGCAACAACCTGGCGAACATGAAGGACAACACCGAGATGGCCAAGGGCCGCATCATGGACGCCGACTTCGCCATCGAAAGCGCCAACATGAGCAAGAACAGCATGCTGATGCAGTCCGGCATCTCGATGCTCAAGCAAGCCGGCCAGATGCCGGGCATGGTCATGGGCCTGCTGGGCTAACAGCCTGCGCCGGATCGGTCAGTTCGCTGGCCGATTGTCCGATCAAACGAAAACGCCCCGAGAACTCGGGGCGTTTTCGTTTCCGCCGGATGAATAGCCGTCCATCCGACCAATGGTTGATGCCTCACTGCGGCGCGGCCGAACGCCCACGCCATGCGCGGGAAGCCAGTAATGGCGAGGCTTGCAGGCCAACCAGCCACTCGCATGCGGGTGCCATTTGGAGGCCAATGATATCACCGTGATATCACTATCCAAAGCAAAATGCCATTGCTTGCGCTTGTGCATTCAAAAAAACGGCGCCAAGATACTGCCGATCTGTTCTCATCAGTATGTTGATCTCAATCACAGCTCGCCGACCAGGCATCATGACTTCATCTCTGACGCATTCGGCCACCGATGCCACTGCCTGTACGCTGCTGAAAACCGGGCGCGACACCTGTACGGCGCGCTTCGACAGTGCGCTGTACCAGCTGGTGCAGCATCATCCTGACCGCGCCGAGAAGATCGACCTGGGCTTCTCCGGCAGCCGCGTGCTGGAACGCCTGCTGCAGACGCCGGGTGAGGTGGTTTCTCGCGAAGAGCTGTTGCGCCATGCCTGGGAGAATCGAGTGGTTGGCCAAGGCAGCCTGAACCAGCAGATCTATACCCTGCGTCAGCTGCTGTTCGATTCGAGCAACCAGATCATTCAGACGCTGCCGCGACGCGGCTATCTGTTCAATCCGCATTTTCTGGCGACCAATCCGGCAACCACGGTCAAACCGGTCGAGGCCGAGCAGTCGCCAGACGCAACCCGCGCACCGGCACCGGTACCGGTACCAGCGGCCCCGCATCGGCCTCGTTTCGGCTTATCGCCCCTGCTGGCCGGTACTGCGCTGCTGCTGGCGCTCGCGGTCGCCGTCCTGGGTTATCGCTTCCTGCTAACGCCGAAAGGACTGTTCACCCACCGGGTAGGTATCGGCGTCCTGGAGGTTCTGTACATCGACAAGAGCCAGCACCTGCTGGATGCGCTGGTCATGGATACGCGCAAAGTGGTGGAAGCGATCGCCGCAATGAACGTCAGGCCCACGCAGCTGATCGTCAACATGTCACCAGGCTTCTATGAAATTCGCTGTGTGCATGCGAACGGCCAGACCAACTGGCTGAAAGTGCACAAAAGCCGACTGAACGAGATTCCCGCGCAACAGCTGCAAGGATGTCTGCAATGAATATGGGTAACAGAGCCGGCGTCATCGGCACACGCCTGCTGCAGGTGATGGTGCCTTCGGCGCTGGCGCTCTGGGCGCTGGTGGCGATGGGCGCTACCAGCAGCCTCGCGCCACGTCTGGAGGGCCGCTACAGCTCGGCCGGCCAGGTGCTGCTGAGCAATGGCGAGGTGGTCCACGTCACCCAGAGCCTGGTCTTCAATGACGGGCGTTTCTACGCCATGACCCGCAACGCTCCTGCCGTGGTCGAAGCGTCCGGACGGATCGAAACCGACCTGCTGGGTCAGCCGCGACTGGTGGTCGAGGAAGGGCAGATCAACGGATTCGAAGCGCACAGCCCGCTCGACGACGAGCTGGTCTTCAACCTGTTCTACGGCAAGCACAAAGGTGCACGGATCACCCTCGAGAAGATCGGCGCCTGCCTCTATGGTGTGGAAACCCAGCAGGTCTACTGCGCTGATCACGCCAGCGCCCGGCTCTGAAGCAGCTGCCGGCCATTGCCGGCAGCCGATCACAGCACCTTGTCGGCCGGCTCACTGAAGCGCGCGCCGCTTTCCGAGAAATTCACCCGCCCATAGCTGTCGCCGAACAGTTCCTTGTACAGCGCTTCCGCCGAATCGGTCAGCAGGAGGATTTCCACCCGCCGATTGGCGCCGTTGAGCGGGTCTTGCGGGTGCAGTGGCATGACATCGGCCTGGGCGGTCACCTGCAGCACCGCCCGCGCCGGCAAGCCGGACGCGACCAGCGCGTTGCGCGCGCGCAGAGCGCGGTCGCCGGAGAGATTCCAGTTGTCGTAGCCGCTCTGCTGGCGATAGGGCGTGGCGTCGGTATGGCCGCTGATGATCAGCTTGTTCTGCACCTTGGCCAGCACGCCGGCAAGCACATCGAGCAACTTGCGAAAATGCGGATCGAGGATTGCGCTGCCACGCTGGAACATGAAGCGCTGCTGGTCGTCCTTGATCAGGATGCGCAGCCCCTGCGGCACCACATCGACCTCGATGTTGGCGAGCGCATCGACCTCGCTGGCGACGTTCTTCATCAGCTCGGCGAGCTGCTGCAGTTCGGCGGTGGAACCGTAACGGCGGCTGCCTTCGTCGGCCTGCTGCGGCTTGTCCGCTGGCGCGGGCTCGGCCTGCGGCGCGCGGATCGGCACGCCGTCCAGCTCCAGCGGCGAACGGCTGGTGCCGTCGAAGATGCCGGCGCCGCCGTCGACCAGCGGATTGCTTTCCTGCTCGCCGTAGGCCGGGTTGCTCATCTGCATCTGCGGCTGGATGATCCACAGCACCATGAACAGCGCCATCATCGCCAGGGTGAAGTCGGCGAATGCCACCTTCCAGGCGCCGCCATGCTCGTCGCCGTGGCCCTTCTTGCTGCGGCGCCGGACGATGATCTCGTGCTCTTCGCCGCCCTTGCCCTTGCCTCGGCTCTTCATGCCGCGTCCCTTTCTTCCTCGTACTGGTTGACCCAGACCTCGAGTTGGCGGAAGGCGGGTTTGACGTCCTGCTCGATCAGCTTGCGTCCGGCGTCGACCGCCAGCAGCGTCGGCTTGCCGGCCAGATGCGCCACCAGCGTGGTGCGCACACACTCAAGCGCGGACAGCTCGGTCTTGACGCGCTGGCCCATGGCGTTGGACAGCGGCTCCATCAGGCAGTAGCAGAAGAAGATGCCGAGGAAGGTGCCGACCAGCGCCGCGGCGACATGCGAGCCGATCTCCGCGACACTGCCGCCGATGCTGCCCATGGTGATGATGATGCCCATGATCGCCGCCAGGATGCCGAAGCCCGGCATCGCCTCGCCGATCTTGAACAGCGAGCGCGACGGCTGCAGCAGCGCGTTCTCCATGGCCTCCAGTTCCTGCTCGAGGAAGCCCTCCAGCTCGTGGGCGCTGATCTTGCCCATGGCCATCAGCCGGAAGTTGTCGGCGATGAAGGCCATCAGGTTCTTCTCCTTGAGGATCAGCGGATAGCGGGCGAACAGGTCGCTCTCTTCCGGTTCCTCGATGTGCGAATCGAGCACCTTGAGGCCGCCGACGTCGACCATTTCCAGCAGCTCGTAGAGCAGCATCAGCAGCTGGCGCTGGAATTCCTCGCCGCGCCGCTCGTAGATGAACACGCCACGCATCTGCGAGAGCATCTCCACCAGCACTTCCTTGGGATTGCCCACCACCAGGCTGCCGATGGCCGCACCGAGGATGATCACCACTTCCGCCGGCTGCCAGAGCACTCGCATGTCGCCGTTAGCCATGGCATAACCGCCCAGCACACAGCCGACGATGATCAACGCACCTATTACTTTCTGCATGACGTCTCTAGTTTCTCTCGGTTAGGAAGCGACAGGCCTTGCCGATCGCCTGCTTGCTCAGCTGACAGACCCTGGCATCGCTGACTTCCAGCACCAGGGCGATTTCCTTCAGGCTCAGCTCATGCTGGTAATAGAGCGTGAGCACCAGGCGCTCGCGCTCGTCCAGCTGGCTCAGCGCCTGTTCCAGCAGCCGTTCCTTCAGCAGACGCTCCTCGAACAGCTCGGCAGCGTCGGGAAAATGCTCGTGACCGCTCTGCAGCAGCGCATCCAGGCTCTCGATGGCCTCGGACGAGTCGGCCCAGAGGAAGTCCTGGTAGTCCTTGTCCTCAAGACCGGTGAAGGCCTTGATCTCCTCCTCCGTCGGCGGATGTCCCAACTGGCGCCCCAGCTCGCGGATGGCGTCGCGCACCTTGTGCGCCTGCTGGCGCACCTGACGCGGCCGCCAGTCCTGCCGGCGCAACTCGTCGAGAATCGCCCCGCGAATGCGCAGCGCGGCGAAGCGCCCGAACTGCTCGTCCGGCTCGCCGTAGCGGCGCAGTCCCTCGAGCAGACCCATCATGCCGATCTGCTCCATGTCCTCGCGGTCGAGCACCTGATTGGCCTGCAGCGACAGCTGCCGGACGATGCGCTTGACCAGCGGCAGGTACTGCATCAACCAGCGTTGCTCGGCACCCGGGGCGAACAGCACCGGAGCGCTCGGCGCGACGCTGTAGTGATCGACGGGACAGGTGGCGCTCATGGCGGGGCCTTACTGCACGATCAGCTTGTTGACCAGCACGTGCTTGAACGGCGCCGCGGCGTTCTTGCTGGCGAAATCAGCGAACAGCGCCGTCTCCAGCCGTGCCTGCAGCTCGCCGATCTGCAAGCCGCGCAACTCGGCGAACGGCAGGCCGGAGAGGTAGGCGACCACCGAGTTGCGCACCAGCGGCTCCACCTGGGCGAAGTTGACCGGCTCGTCCTCGCTGGCTTCGGCCTGCAGCGCCAGGTCGAGCACGAAGTAATGCTCGCGCCCTTCGTCGCGCACGCTGACGATCACCTTCGGCACCGGGAAGAACTCGTAGGCCACCGGCTCGGCCGGCTCAGCCACCGACGCCTCGGTCGACGCCAGCGCGCCCGCGGCTGGCTTGAACAGCCAGTAGCTGATGCCCACGCCCGCGGCGAGGGTCAGAACATTCAGCAGCAGCATCAGCAACACCAGACGGGACGTCTTCATAAAGCACTCACAATCGGAAAGTTACGGTTGAGCCGGTCATACGGTGACCAGCACATCGGCGGCCCGCTCACGGCCGCGCGCCTGCGTGGCCGGCTGCTGCGCATTGGCCGCCGGCAGCGGCTGGTCCTCGGCCAGTGGTGCACGCGGCTGGCCGCGGCCCTGCTGGCCCTGACCGTCCGCGCCGACCTGCACGTTGACCTGTACGAAGTTCTGCCCCACCAGTTCCTGGCGCAGGCGGTCGCTGGTCTGCTGCAGCAAGCGGGCAACATCGGCGTGCGCGGCGCTCAGCTGGACATTCAGCCGACCAGACTCGTGGCTGAGGTGGATCTCCAGCGCGCCCAGCTCCGGCGGATCGAGGCGGATGGTGGCGCTCTGGATCTTCTGCTGCAGCTGCAGCTCGACGTTGTCACGCAGGGCCTGCAGCATCTGCTCGCCCCAGCGTGCCTGCGGCGTCTGCAGCTTGAGCAGGCGTTCGCTGCCGAGCTGCGGTGACTGTGCCGGCCGCTCGCCGGCAGTGCTGGCCGGCTCGCCACGCGCGGCATCATCGACGCCGAGCAGCGCATCGACCGGGTCAGCTACCCGTTGCGCCACCTCGGCGCCAGCCTCCAACAGCGGCGCCGCGGAAGGCGCAGGCTGCGGCTCGGCGCCGGCTCGCGACGGAGGCAGACGCGTTTCGACGACGGTCGGCGCAGCGTCCACCCCACGCCGCACCGGCGGCTCGGTCGGCGGTAGCGTCGCGGCCGATACCGGCAGCGGGTCGGTCGTGGTCGGGGGCGGTGCCGCCGTGGCGGCCAAGGCGATCGCGACTGTCGCCACCGGCGCCGCCGGCTGGCCGGCGTCGCGCGCCTGCACCTGCGTCTGCTGCTGCCCGAGCATGCCCAGCAGCCATTGCTCGGCAGTCAACTCCAGGGAAGTTTCCTCGGTGGCGGAAGCGGCTTCGCGCGCGGGCAGCCCTGACGTGGCTTCATCCGTCGTTGCCACCGGCAGCGCGCCGAACGGCAACGCCGGCAGGTCCACGGGTGGCAGCTGCTCGGCATCGGCGGCGCGTGCCATCTGCGCGCCAAAGACCCCGGGCTGTTCGCCAGTTGCCGCGTGGCCATCCAGCACCGGCGCTGCGGCCGCTACCACCATGGCGCCGATTGGCTGCGCGGCACGCGGCGCCGGCTGGCCGGGCGTCTGCGGGGCGGACATCGACTGAATCATCGAGCCTCTCCGGTGTGGAACAGCTCGACGCGCTGATAGGCCGCCAGTCCTTCGGCGTACTCCAGGTGGTTCACCAGCAGCTGGCGTAGGCGTTCGCACTCCTCGGCGCAGGCGACCCGCGCCTGGTCGTGCAGCTGCTTGAGCGCTGCGCGGGCGGCGAGGGTGGCCGGGTCAAGCTGCTCGCTCTCGGCCAACGCGCGCAGGCATTGGGCGATGGCAGCGTCCACCGTGGCGATCGCCTGCCAGTCCCCGCGCTGCAGGGCCTGATCCAGCTGCGCGTGCAGCTGCTGCAGGCGCTGGGCATCACTTGCGAGCGGCACTGACGCCCTCCCAGCCTTCGCGCAGGATGCCGAGCAGATTGGTCACTTCATCCAGCCCTTCCAGCGACAGCGTCACGCTGACATCGGAGAGGCGGTAGATGCAGTACTCGTAGAGTCGCGCCAGGCCCTGCACCACCTCGCCGCCGTTCTCTTCGTCGAGCGCGCCGTTGAGGCCGTTGAGGATGTTCATGCATTTTTCCAGCGACGCACCCTTCTGCTGGTAGCGCTTGTGCTCGATGTGGCCGCGGGCGCGGGCCAGCTCGTCGAGCAGTCCGTCCATCAGCACCAGCACCAGCTCGTAGGGGGACGCGGCGGCCGCACGGGCCTCCAGGTCCACCGCGCGGTAGCTGTCGTAACTGTCGTTGGGGAGATAGGTCATCCGAACATTCCTGAGGTCTGCTCCATCGACTGCATGGTCTGCATCATCGTGGTGAACTGCTTGAGGTAGCGGGAGTAGTAGCTGTCGTAGCGCTGCTGCAGCTTGTCGAACTGGTCGTCGATGCGGCGCAGGTTCAGGTCCAGCGTCTCCATGCGGTTCTTCAGCATGCCGTTGGCGCTGCTGGTGAAGCTGGCGACGGTCTTGTCGATGCTGTCGAGCATCTGGTCCTTGCCGGTGAACAGCGCCTCGAAGGCCTCCGGCTTGGCGGCGACGGCAGCCTCGAAGCGGGTGGCGTCGAGGGTCAGCTTGCCGTTGCGGTCGGAACTGATGCCGAAGTCGATCAGGCTGACGCCGCCGAAATCGGTACGCAGCAGGGCGTTCAAGCGACCCTCGATGGAGCGCACACTGGCATCGCCGGCCAGCGGGCCGCGCTCGCTGCTTTCGCTGCCGCTGGCGGTAAGGCCGTCGAGGCTGCTCATCAGGGTGTTGAAGGCGTCGATGAAGCTCTGCGCCTGGGCCTTGGTCGCCGATTTGTCCTGGCCGACGGTCAGGGTCAGCGCGGCATCGCTGGCGTTGTGCACCTTGCTGACGGTGAGGCTGACGCCGTCGATGACGTTGTCGAAGGTATTGCTGGCGCTGGTCAGCTCGATGCCGCCGCTGCCGAAACTGCCACCCATGCGGATGCGCGCATCCTGTGCGGTGGACAGCGTGGTGCTGGTGGCGCCACCGGTCAGCCCGAAGGTGAAGGCGTTGGCCGCGCCGCTCTCTTCACCGGTGAGCACCAGGTTGACCTGGCCGTTGCTGCGCACCAGCGTCGCCTGCACGCCGAGGCCGGCGTCGTTGACGGCCTTGGCCGCCTCGTCGAGCGTCGCGTAGCTGCTCAGGTCGAAGGTCTGTGCATTCAGGGTCAGGGTGCCGCTGAGGCTGCCCTCGGTCAGGCCCTGCACGGCGACCTGCTGCTTGCTGGCCAGCTGCTCGACGTAGAACTGGTAGCTGCCGGGCTGCGCGGTAGTGCCGACGGTGGCCGTGGCGTAGCCGTCCTGACTGTAGGACGCGCTGTTGACCAGCATGCTCGAGGTGCTGCTGTTGAGTTTGGTCAGTGCCGACTTGAACGTGGTCAGCGAGGTGCGCAGCTTGCTCAGCGCGTCACGCTGGGTCTTGTAGTTCGCCTCGTTGCGGTTGAGCCGGTCCAGCGAGGACTGCACCTCGTAGGTGGCCAACTGCGTCGACATCTGCTTTACGTAATTCGAATCCATCGCCATTGCCGATCCCCTTCCCCAAATCTATTGAGCAAATTGAGTGCCAAGTCTCAAAGCATTGATTTACAAAGACTTTCGCTTGGCGCATGCAGAAAAAACGCTTCCGCCCGGGCAGTGGATGCGGAAACGGGGAAACGCCGTTTCCGCCCGCATCGACGACGGAACATCTCTTTACAAGGGCGGCGCAGGAAGGGGGTTACTTAAGCGGGCGCGATCACGGCCGCGCCGTGCTGGCGCTGGCGACGTGATGGATTCAGACAGGGCCGGCGGCGCTCAGTACGCCTGAGGGCTGTACAGGTGGGTCGGCTGCTGGCTGGCGAGCAGCTGTTCGAGGATCTCGTGGTGCATCGCCAATAGTTTGCCGTTGCGCTCGTTGAGCTGCTGACATTCGGCCGCCAGCCGGCCGAGCTGCTGCCAGAACTGCTGCAGCACCGCGCGGCGCACCTCGGGGTAGCTTTCCAGCAGGCGCTGCATGCCGGCGCCATCGTCGCTCAGGCGGAAGGCGGCGAGTATCTTGCCGCGGCGCTGGGCACGTCCGCCGAGGTTGTCGACGTGGCGACTGATCTGGCGATTGATCCGCTCGATCTCAACGCTGTCGCGTTCGAGCAGGAAGCTGTAAAGCGCCTGCATCAGGTCGCGCAGGGCGAGGTAGTCACCACAGTCCTGCTGCAGGTCGGCGTCGACGATCTGCAGCAGCCTGTCGCGCTGGCTCACGCATCGTTCCCGCGGTGGTAGGCGAGCATGCTGCTGGCCAGCTCGGCCGGGTCGCTGGACAGCTCACCGCGCTGCAGGGCCTGCTTGAGTGCGGCGACGCGCTCCAGATCGACCTCCGGCATGGCGCGCAGGGCTTCGTGCATCTGCTCCAGCGGCAGGCTCTCGGCCTGGCGGGCCGCAGGCGGCGCGACGGGCGCGGGTGCCGCCTGGCGGGCGGTGGCGGTTTCGCCGGGGACGCTGAGGGCGGGCTTGAAGTGCCGGCTGATTTCCATGATTTCTTTCCAACTCGGTGGTTACAGCCAATCAGGCGACCGCCCTGGCGCAAAACTTAAACGCGATTTTCACACAGTCGCCGCCAGCGCGGCAGTCGCTCATCCCGCCTGGTTGCGCCACCAGGCCTGCGCCGCCAGCCCGTCCTGGATCTTCTGCTCCTGCTGCGCGAGCTGCTGTTGCCATTGCTGCATCTTGTTGTCGATCACCTGCGCCACCACCTTCTCGCTACGCATGGCCTGCAACAGCTCGCCCTGGATGCGCGCCAGCGCCTGCTCGGCCACCGCCAGTTCGCGGCGCTGCAGCTCGACCATCTTGTACAGCGTGGCCTTGTAGCGCTGCTGGTTGTCGCGCTGCAGCGGCGTGTTCATCGGCACCGAGAAACCGCACAGGCGGCTCAGCCCGGTGATGTTGTTGCGATAGCGCTGGCAGAGGTTCTGCTGGTACTGCACCTGGCCGAGCATCTGCCGCACGCGGTTGCCGCGCAGGCTGGCCAGGCGCGACAGCGTTTCGATCTGCTGTTTCATCGCGGCTTCCCGATGATGTTCTGCAAGGTGACGATGCTCAGCTCCAGTTCGGCGGCCTCGCCCACCTCCTGGCGCAGGAAGCGTTCGATGGTCGGTGCCAGCTGTACCGCGCGATCGGTCTTGGGGTCCATGCCCGGGGTGTAGCCGCCCAACGGGATCAGTTCGCGGATCTTCTCGAAGGTGCTGTACAGCTCCTTGAGCTGCCGCGCCGCGCCCAGATGCGCCGGCTGGCCGACCTGGCTCATGCAGCGGCTGACCGAGGCGCCGACGTCGATCGCCGGGTAGTGACCGGCCTCGGCCAGGCGGCGCGACAGCACGATGTGGCCGTCGAGAATCGCCCGCGCGCAGTCGACGATCGGGTCCTGCTGGTCGTCGCCCTCGGCGAGCACGGTGTAGATCGCGCTGAGGCTGCCACTGCCATCGGCGCCATTGCCGGCGCTTTCCACCAGTTCCGGCAGCATGCCGAACACCGACGGCGGATAGCCCTTGGTCGCCGGAGGCTCGCCGAGGGCCAGGGCGATCTCGCGCTGGGCCATGGCGTAGCGGGTCAGCGAGTCGACCAGCAGCAGCACGTCATGGCCCTGGTCGCGGAAATAGGCAGCGATGCTGTGGCACAGCTCGGTGGCCTTGAGGCGCATCAGCGGCGATTCGTTGGCCGGCGCCACCACCACCACGGCCTTTTTCAGGCCCTCCTCGCCCAGCGCATGCAGGATGAATTCCTGTACCTCGCGGCCGCGCTCGCCGATCAGGCCGACCACCACCACATCGGCCTTGGTCTGCCGGGTGATCATGCCCAGCAGCACGCTCTTGCCGACGCCGGAACCGGCGAACAGGCCGACGCGCTGGCCCTTGCCGAGGGTCAGCAGGGCGTTGATCGCGCGCACGCCGACGTCCAGCGGCGCCTCCACCGGCCGGCGTTTGAGCGGATTGACCGAGGGCAGCTCAGTCGGCAGCGGATCGCAGCCGCCGAGCTTGCCCAGTTCGTCCAGCGGCTCACCGAGGCCGTTGACCACCCGCCCGAGCCAGGATTCGTCGATGTGCAGCATCGCCTCGTCGGGTGCCGGGAAGACCCGCGAGCCGGCACTCAGGCCCATCGGTTTCTTGAACGGCATCAGGTAGGTGATATCGCGGTTGAAGCCCACCACCTGCGCTTCGAGCATGGCGCCGTCGGCCAGTTCGACATAGCAGCGCTGGCCGGTCATGCGCTGGCAGCCGAGGCTTTCCAGCAGCATGCCGGAGACGCGCACCAGGCGGCCGCTGACCTTGGCCAGCTGCACCTTGTCCAGCGAGCGCAGCGCCTCGTCGAGCCGGAAGCTCTCGCGCAGGGACATCTCAGGCCGAGTCCCGCATGTGTTCGGCGAGGGTGTCCATGCATGAATCCAGGCGCTGCTGGCAACCGATATCGGCTTCGGCCTGGGCGGTCAGCACGCGGCATTCGCCGAGCGCCAGCTTGTCGTCCGGCACCAGGCGCCAGGCGGCGGCGCGCTCCGGGGCCAGCTCGCGAATGCGCGCGCACTCCTCCGGGTTGAGGTGAATGCGCACGTCGTCCTGGTCGCCGGGCATGGCATTCAGCGCTTCCTCGGCGAGGGTCAGCAACTGCGTGGGGTGCAGGGTCAGCTCGCAGCGGATCACCTGCTTGGCAACCTTTTGCACCAGCTCCAGCAACTCTTCGCGGCGTGCCTGCTGGTAATCGCGCTGGAAGTGCTCAAACATCTCGATCAACCCGTCCAGCGGCCGCGCAGCAGTCTCGAAGGCCTGACGCCCCTGCTGGCGCCCCTCTTCGCGGCCGATGCTGCGGCCATCCTCGACGCCGCGCTCGAAGCCCTCGCGATGCCCCGCCTCGCGGCCCTGCTCGAGGCCCTCGCGGTAGCCCTTGTCGATGCCTTCCTGAAAACCTTCGGCCACCGCGCGTTGCAGCGCCGCCGGATCGCCGGCCAGACCCTCGGCGAGCTGCGCCGGGGCCTTGACCCGTGGCGGGAACCGGAACGGCCGCCAGCTGCGGCCCGCGCCCTTGACCACCTTGACCGTCATCTCATTCCACCGTCTGTTCGCGGAACAGCTGCACCTGCAGCTCGCCATCGGCGGACATCTCGCGGACCACCGCCATGATGTCCTTGCGCACCTGCTCGACGCGCGACAGCGGCACCGGGCCCTGGCGGCGGTTGATCGATTCCATCTGCTGCGCCTGACGCTTGGGCATCGCGCCCTGGATCGCCCGCACCAGCGCCGGCTCGGCACCCTTCAGCGCGACCACCCATTCTTCCAGCGGAATCACTTCCAGCAGGGTCTGCAGCACGTCCTGGTTCTGTCGCGAGAGGATGAAGAAGTCGTACATCTCATCCTCGATCTTGCCGACCAGCTCCTCGTTGTGCGCGCGCAGCAGCTCGAACATCTGGTCGCGGTTGCCCTTGAAGCGGTTCATGATGTCGGCCGCCTGCTTCACCCCGCGCACCTGCGAGCCCTGGGTGCTGAGCACGCGCAGGCTGCGGTCGATCAGCTGCTCCAGCTCGGCGATCACGTCGCTGTTGACCTCCGAGAGGTTGGCGATGCGGTAGAGCAGTTCGTCCTGGCGCTCGGCCGGCATGCATTCGAGCACCTCGGTGGCCATGCCCGGCGGCAGGAAGGCGAGGAACACCGCCTGCATCTGCGCGTGCTCCTTGGCGATCAGCGCGGCGAATTGCTTGGGATCGAGCCATTCCATCTTGGCCATCTTGGCGCGGATTTCCTCGCCATAGATGGAGTCCAGCAGCGAGCGGGTGATGTCGCCGCCCAGCGCCTTGCCGAGCATGCCGGCCAGGTAGCTGCGCGAGGCGCCCTTGATGCTGCTCTGCTCCTTGTAATCGTCGAAGAAGCGGCTGATCACGTCGGAGACCATCGGCTGCTTGACGTTGGACAGTCGCGCCATCGCCTGGCTGATGCTGATGATCTCCTCGCGCGAGAAGTTGCGCAGGATGCCGGCGGATATCTCGTCACCCATGCTCAGCATGAGGATCGCCGCCTGGTCGAGCGAACTGACCGAACGCAGCTGCAGCGGGCGCGGCTTGATCTCCTTGGCGGACGCGGTGTCCTGATCAGCCGGCTGGGTTGAGGTCTCTTTCATTGCGCCCTATCCAATGCTTGATGACTTCCGAGACGCGCTCGGGATCGTTCTTGGCGAGCATCTGCAAATGCTCGATCTGCAACTCCAGGCCCGAGCCCGGCGCCGGCAGACGGATTTCCGAAAGCGGGTTGAGTTCGCCGAAGATGTGCGGGCCGTCAGTCTGGCGCGGGCTGACCAGCGCCGGCCGCACCTCGCTTTCCAGCGCCGCGGCGACACCGGCCGGGGCCAGCGTGCCTTCCGGCGGCTCCGCCTGCGGCAGCTGCGCACCGTCGCGCTGAGTCAGGTTGCGCACCGCCGGGCGAACCACGATCAGCAACAGCAGCAGGGCGATCAGCCCGGCGACGCCGACCTTGGCCAGCGCATGCACCTGGCTGTTCTCCCACCAGGGCAGCGTTTCGGCAGGATTCTCGACCGCCGCGAAGGGCAGCACGCTGAGGGTCAGCAGGTCGCCACGCGCCTGCTGGAAGCCCACCGCGCTGCGCACCATGGCTTCCAGCTCGGCACGCGCTGCCTCGCTCCAGCCACCTTCCGGCGCGGCGGCGGCATTGAGCACCACCGCCACGCTCTGCTGACGCAGGGCGAAACCGGCGTGCTTCACATGGATCACGCTCTGGTCATAGTCGAGCTGGCGGGTAGATTCCTCGCGCAGCGAGGTGGCGCCCTTGGTCTGCTTGTCCGCCGCTGCGGGCTCCTCGCCTTCTTGCGGCGGGCCGACCGGGCGGTTGCTCAGCGAGCCGGGCACGCCGAGGGCCAGCTGATCCAGCGCGCTCTCGTTGCTCAGCACCTCGCGACGCAGACGCGGCGCATCGCCGAAAGCCTGGAGGGTTTCCTCCTTCTGGCTGAAGTCGATGTCCGCCGCCACGCTGATGCGGTAGTTGCCGCTGCCCAGCACCGGCGCCAGCACCTGCTCGATGTTGGCCACCGCCTGCTGCTGGTAATCCTCCACGGCGCGCCAGTTCTGCGCCGGACCGCCGCCGACGTTGAGCCCGCGCGACAGCAGCGCACCGTACTGGTCGACCACGCCGACATCTTCCGGCTTGAGGTTGGGCACGCTGTTGGCCACCAGATTGACGATGGCAGCGACCTGATCGCTGCTGAGCTTGTAACCGGCATCCAGCTGCAGCATCACCGAGGCCTTGGTCGGCGCCCGCTTGCTGATCACGAAGGAGCTGTTCTCCTCCTGCGCCAGATGCACCCGCGCATGCTGCACGCCCTTGAGTGCCATCACCGTGCGCGCCAGCTCGCCTTCCAGGCTGCGCTTGAGGCGCACGTCCTGGACGAACTGACTGGTGCCCAGCGGCTCTTCCTGATCGAACAGTTCATAGCCGGCCGGTTGGCTGACCTTCACGCCCTTGGCCGAGAGCAGCATGCGCGCCTGCGCCAGCTGGTCCTCGCGCACCAGGATCTGCCCGCTCTGCGGGTGGATGCGGTACTGCAGGGCCTCGGCATCGAGCACCTGCATCACCTCGGCGGCGGGGAACGACTCGCCGGCGCCGTGCAGCGCGCGGAACGAACCGCTGTCACGCCAGAGGTAGAACACCACCGCCACGGCCAGCGCCGCGGCGACCACCGCCATGCCGGCGAGGGTGATGCGCGGATCGGGTCTCAGCCCGCCGGCGGGCAACTTGCTTTTGATTGTCTGCAGCACGTCTCAGCTCTCTGGGCCGCTTACAGCGGCATCCGCATGACGTCGTCGAACGCCGTGGTCAGTTTGTTGCGCACCTGCAGCAACGCGGAAAACGACACGCTGGCCTTCTGGCTGTCGATCATCGCGCCGACCAGATCGTCACTCTTGCCACTGTCGACCGCCGCCATCGCCGCGCTGGCCTGGTGCTGTTCGGCATCCACCGAACGCAGGGCGGCCTCGAACGAGCCGCCGATGCCAGCGGCCGGCCCGCTCGCCGGGCGGATCGGCTGGCCGTCGGCGGCCTCTGCCAGTTGCTGCATCCGGCCCAGCAGCTGCTGCTGGACCTGCATGATGGAACTCATCGCTGCTCTCCCCGATTGTTCAGAAATTCAGCTCGATGCCCTGCTCGCGCATGGCATTGAGGCGATAGCGCAAGGCGCGCGAAGTCATGCCCAGGCTCGCGGCGGCCTTGGCCTTGTGGCCGTCGAAACGGCGGATGGTGTCGATCACATGCTGGTATTCGGCCCACTTGCCGCTGGCGCGCAGCGCCGCCTTGCCGTTCTCCACCGCCACCGCCAGCGGCTTTTCCAGCCGTGCCTCCAGCGGCGCCGGCGCCGCCAGGCCGAGGTCCTGCGGCTGGATGAACAGGCCGTTGCGCAGCACCAGAGCGCGCTGCACGGTGTTTTCCAGTTCCCGCGCATTGCCCGGCCAGTCGTGCTGCAGCAGCGCGCGGCAGGCGTCCTCGGTGAGCAGGTCGGTGTCGGCGTCCTGCGGCGCGTACTTGCCGATGAAGCGCCGCGCCAGTGGCAACACGTCTTCCTTGCGCTCGCGCAGCGGACTGATGTGCAGCGGCAGCACGTCGAGACGGAACATCAGGTCGGCGCGGAAACGGCCCTCGGCGACCTCCTGCTGCAGGTCGCGGTTGGTGGCGGCGATGATGCGCACGTTCAGTTCGATCTCGCGGCGCCCGCCCAGACGTTCGACACGCTGTTCCTGCAGCACGCGCAGCAGCTTGGCCTGCAGCCCCAGCGGCAGCTCGCCGATCTCGTCGAGCAGCAGGGTGCCGCCGTTGGCCAGCTCGAACTTGCCCGGCTGGGCGCTCACCGCGCCGGTAAAGGCGCCTTTTTCGTGACCGAAGAGAATGGATTCGAGCATCTGCTCGGGGATCGCCGCGCAGTTCACCGCGACGAACGGCGCCTCGGCGCTGGCGGAGAAGCGATGGATGTAACGCGCCATCAGCTCCTTGCCGGTGCCGGTCTCGCCGGTGATCAGGATCGGCGCGCGGGTCAGCGACACGCGCTGGGCCATCGCCAGCAGGCGGCGGCCGGCCTGCGAGCAGGAGACGAAGCTTTCCTGCGCCGCGTTGGCGTATTCCTGACGGCGCAGCAGTGCGGTCAGCTGGCTGTCGCTGAACGGCGACAGCAGGTAGTCGACGCAGCCGAGCTCCAGCAGCGCGGCGGCCTTTTCCTGATCGGCATACTGCACCACCGGAATCACGCTGATGTGGCGCACCCGCTGCACCAGCGCGTTGACCTGCGCATACAAGGCGTGCGCCGGCAGCCCACCGATGACGATGAAGACCAGTGCGACATCCTTCAGCAGCGCCTGATCGAGGCGTTCGAAGTTCTCCCGCGCGACAACTTCACAACCCTCTTTGCGCAGCCGTTCGCGCAATAACTGGCAACCTGCCTCGGCACTTTCGCCAATCACCACCACATGCTTGCGCGCCGGCAATTCATCGAATAGCTCGTCGCATGAGTAATTCATCGCCTGACTGACACTCTTCAATGTAACCACCTTGCCGCAGAGGGCGCCTGCGCAAATAAGCCGCAGTCACGCCGGATATCTTTTGCAGAAAAAATTTTAAGAAAAGTTTAATCCAACTGAAACTTTCGTCGCCCTGAAAGTCCAACTACCAAATCTTACGGAGACAGGCCAGGACAACTGCGCGCACGCTAACAACCCCTCGCCGCCGCTGACCAATCAGTTGCGCTTAAACCGAATCATTAGTTAACAGCTGAGCTCAAAAAAGCTCATTTGATATCTATTGATTTAACCCAACCTCGCGCCCATGCCTAGATTGGCGGCAGGTTGGCGCCGTGCCCGCTGCTTTCGTGCGCGCGCCCTACTCGACCTCTGCAACAGCCGCCGAGCGATTATGCCGGCCCACTTTTCAGCACCAGGAATACAGTTCACAACATGTCTGGCAATTCCAAAGTCCACCATGGCGTGCCCGCCCAAAGCCTGACCACACTGAAACCGCAGAAGTTGGGACGGCATCACCACAAGATCCCGCAGTACATCAAGGAAACCACCAACAAGAACCCGCGCCTGATTGCCGATTACTTCGTGCGCAACTACCGCATCAGCCTTGAACTGAACAAGATCGAAGTTCAGGAACAGATCGAGCAGGCGCCCGATTGCATGTATCGCTCGGCGATGGGCAAAGTGGGTTTTTCCATTGATCGCGAATTACTCACCGAAGCGCTGGAGTGTTATTACGGCGGCACCATCGTGCCGACGCAGAACACGCCGCCGATCAGCACCTCCGAACAGCGCATGCGCAACCGGCTGGGCATGGACATCGCCGACATCTTTGCCCGCTCGATCCTCTCGGGCGAAACCTTCGGCAAGCTCGACAGCTACCGCAACGACTATGAGGAAACCAGCTGGGAGTACGTCGCCGAATACCGCTACCTGAGCCACATCACCGGCAGCCTGTCGTCGATCTACATCTATCTGGACACCGACCTGGTCGACGAGCTGACCAGCCGCCTGACCGGTCCGCCTCCGGCGCGCCTGGCCGGAAACCCCATCGATCACATCAAGCACCTGCCGGTGCGGCTGGACTGCGTGGTGGCGGCGGCACAGATGCCGCTGGCGCAGGTCCTCGACCTGCAGCTCAACGACATCCTCATGCTGCGTCCGCTGGATCGCTACGAAGTGCGCATCAACCAGCAGAAGCTCTATCGCGGCACCATTTTCGAAGAGGATGGCGCCCTGTTCCTCACTTCACTTGAAAGCGTGAACCCCCAATGAACGGCCAACTTTCCGACAATGATTTCGAGCAGCTCATCAACGACGGCGACCTCAACCTCGATGCCGTCGTCGAGCCGGTGGTCGAGCCGGCGGCAGCGCTGCCAGCCCCGCGCCAGGACCTGAGCTTCTTCGGCAAGATTCCGGTGAACGTCACCCTCGAGGTCGCCTCGGCGGAGATTTCGCTCAAGGAGCTGATGGAGTGCGACACCAGCAGCGTGATCGTGCTCGACAAGCTGGCCGGCGAACCGCTGGACGTGAAGGTCAACGGCACGCTGTTCGCCAAGGCCGAGGTGGTGGTGATGAACGGCAACTACGGCCTGCGCATCGTCGAGCTGTCCGGCACCAGCCTGGACGCCCTCGCCCGATGAATCCGCGTCGCGGCCTGCTGCTGCTCGGCCTGCTGCTGCTCAGCCTGCTACCGCTGGCCGCGCAGGCCGCCGGTGGCGAGATCACCCTGTTCAACCTGAACGACACCGAGAACGGCCAGGCCTTCTCGGTGAAGCTGCAGATCCTCATCATCATGACGCTGCTCGGCTTCCTGCCGGCGATGCTGATGATGATGACCTGCTTCACCCGCTTCATCATCGTGCTGGCCATCCTGCGCCAGGCCATCGGCCTGCAGCAGAGCCCGCCGAACCAGGTGCTGATCGGCATCGCGCTGATCATCACGCTGCTGGTGATGCGCCCGGTCTGGCAGGAGATTCACAGCCAGGCCTATCAGCCGTTCCAGAAGGACGAGATCAGCCTGGAACAGGGCCTCGACGCGGCCAAGGGCAGCCTGTCGCGCTTCATGCTGGCGCAGACTAACCAGAACTCGCTGCAGACCATGGTGTCGCTGGCCGGCGAGGAACTGCCGGAAGACCTCGCCGAGCTGGATTTCTCGCTGCTGCTGCCGGCGTTCGTGCTGAGCGAGCTGAAGACGGCGTTCCAGCTGGGATTCATGATCTTCGTGCCGTTTCTGGTGATCGACCTGGTGGTGGCCAGCGTACTGATGGCGATGGGCATGATGATGCTCTCGCCGATGATGATCTCGCTGCCGTTCAAGTTGATGGTGTTCGTGCTGGTGGATGGTTGGGTGCTGTTGATGGGCACGCTGACCACCAGTGTTCAGCCGTTTTAGGTGATGGCGATGTTGGCTGCCGCCTGGTCCGCGCCCGCTTGCGTAGGGTGGAAAACCGCAAAGCGTTTTCCACCAATGGAGGCGTGTAGGTTTGTGTCCGGCGCGGCGCTTTCCTCGGCGGGGGCTTTCTGTTGCGCCTTGCACGGCGCCTTACTTTTCTTTGCACGCGCAAAGAAAAGTAAGCAAAAGAAAACGCGCCCCTTCATTCGGGTCCGGGAGCTTCGCCCCCGGACTTCCCTCCTTCCGCCAGCACTCCGGGGGTCGGCGTACAAGGGCCATCCCTGGCCCTTTACGCCTCTCGCGGCATCCATGCCGCTCGTCCCCCTGCGCGCTGGCTCCACTCGGCCGTCTGCAAGGGGAAGAGTGGTGTCGCCTATTGGGCCGTGCATGGAAAAGCAAAGCGAAGCCAGCAACTGCTCCTTCAGGCAACTCGGACCGGAATCCCCTTCAGGAGGCCGAACGCAGGCGTTGCGCAGGGGGACGCGAGGCATGGACGCCGAGCGAGGAACGAAGGGGCAGGGACGCCCCTTCGTGACGTGCCTCCGGAGCGACGCCGCAGTGAGGGAAGTCTGGTCGCGTAGCGGCCAGACCCGGATGCAGGGGGCGCCTTCTCTTTGGTTACTTTCTCTTGGCGAGACAAGAGAAAGTGACGCGCCGTGCAAGGCGCAACCGGTAGCCCGGGCCGAGGAAAGCGCTGCGCCGTTCTCAGGCATAGGCGCCCAACAAGGTGGAAAACGCTGCGCGGTTTTCCACCCTGCGGCTCTTGGCCAGAAGAACACACAGAAGGCACCTCCCGCCCCAAACGCCACACCCGCATGCCGACCGCCGCGCCACCCCGGCCCGTACCAAACGCCCACCGCCAAGGTGCCCCAATGCTGACCCCCGACACCGCCGTCAACATCGTCTCCAACGCCATCCACATCATCGTGCTGGTGGTCTGCGTGCTGATCGTGCCGAGCCTGCTCGGCGGCCTGCTGATCAGCATTTTTCAGGCCGCCACGCAGATCAACGAACAGATGCTCAGCTTCCTCCCGCGCCTGCTGATCACGCTCGGCATGCTGGTGTTCGCCGGGCACTGGATCCTGCGCACGCTCTCCGATCTGTTCATCGAGACGTTCCAGCAGGCCGGGCGCCTGGTGGGCTGAGCATGAACCACGACGCGCTGCTGCACGCCGGCCACTACCTGCAAGCGCTGCAGGCCTACTGGTGGCCGTTCTGCCGGATCATGGCGGTGTTCAGCCTGGCGCCGCTGTTCAGCCACAAGGCCATCTCGGTGCGCGTACGCGTGCTGCTGGCGCTGGCGCTGACGCTGGTGCTGAGCGCCGCCTTGCCGGCACCGCCGGTGCTCGATCCGCTGTCGCCGGCCGGCCTGCTCACCGCCCTCGAGCAGGTGGCGATGGGGCTGTTGCTGGGGCTGGCGCTGCTGCTGGTGTTCACCGTGTTCACCCTGATCGGCGACATCGTCTCGACCCAGCTCGGCCTGTCCATGGCACTGCTCAACGACCCCATGAACGGCGTGTCCTCGGCCTCGATCATCTACCAGCTGTAC
This sequence comes from Pseudomonas phenolilytica, assembly GCF_021432765.1. Taxonomy (NCBI): domain Bacteria; kingdom Pseudomonadati; phylum Pseudomonadota; class Gammaproteobacteria; order Pseudomonadales; family Pseudomonadaceae; genus Pseudomonas; species Pseudomonas phenolilytica. The sequence goes on along the minus strand of NZ_CP058908.1, from coordinate 1,175,004 downwards.
TTCATCATGCTGGCGCTGCTGTTCTTCAGCATCGATGGCCATCTGGTGACGGTGAGCATCCTCTACCAGAGCTTCGTGCACTGGCCGATCGGCAGCGGCATCCATTGGGACGGCCTGCAAACCATCGCCTGGTCGCTGGCCTGGGTGCTCTCGGCGGCGCTGCTGATCGCGCTGCCGATCGTCTTCTGCATGACCCTCGTGCAGTTCTGCTTCGGTCTGCTCAACCGCATCTCGCCGGCGATGAACCTGTTCTCGCTGGGCTTTCCGATGGCGATCCTCGCCGGCCTGACGCTGATCGCGCTGACCCTGCCGAACCTCGCCGAGGCCTACCTGCACCTGACCCGCGACCTGCTGGACAAGCTCGGCGTGCTGCTCGGGAGCGCTGCGCATGTCTGAGCAGAGCAGTGCCCAGGACAAGACCGAGGAGGCCTCCGAGCAGAAGCTGCGCAAGAGCAAGCGCGACGGCCAGGTCGCGCGCTCCAAGGATGTCGCCACCACCGTGTCGCTGCTGGTCACGCTGCTGGTGCTCAAGCTGAGCATCGGCCTGTTCTTCGACGGCATCCAGCAGAGCTTCAGCTACTCGTTCGTCAACTTCGGCCACAGCGAGATCGGCCTCGACGACCTCAAGCTGGTGATGCTGCACAACCTGCTGGTGTTCATCTGGGTGCTGCTGCCGCTGCTGCTGACGCCGCTGCTGGTGATCGTCTTCGCCCTGGTGCCGGGCGGCTGGGTGTTCGCCTCGAAGAACTTCGCGCCCAACTTCGGCAAGCTCAATCCCATCACCGGCCTGGGCCGCATGTTCGGCGCGCAGAACTGGAGCGAGCTGGCCAAGTCGCTGCTGAAGATCGCCACGCTGCTCGGCATTGCCGTCTGGCAGCTGCTGCATGCCGCGCCGCAGTTGATCGCGCTGCAACGCACCGATATCGGCAACGCCATCGGCAGCGCCTTTACCCTGACCTTCGACCTGGCGATCTCGCTGCTACTGGTGTTCGTGCTGTTCTCGCTGATCGACATTCCACTGCAGCGCTTCTTCTTCCTGAAAAAAATGCGCATGACCAAGCAGGAGCGCAAGGAAGAGCACAAGAACCAGGAAGGCCGCCCCGAGGTGAAGGCGCGCATCAAGCAGCTGCAGCGCCAGCTGGCGCAGCGGCAGATCAGCAAGGTGATCAAGACCGCCGACGTGGTGATCGTCAACCCGACGCACTATGCGGTGGCGCTCAAATACGACCCGAAGAAGGCCGAGACGCCGTTCGTCATTGCCCGCGGCGTCGACGAAATGGCGCTGTACATCCGCAAGATGGCGCAGGCCAATCACTGCGAGGTGATCGAGCTGCCGCCGCTGGCGCGGGCGATCTACTTCAGCACGCAGGTCAACCAGCAGATCCCGGCGCCGCTGTATACCGCAGTGGCCCACGTGCTGACCTACATCCTCCAGCTCAAGGCCTGGAAGCAGGGCCGCCGCCAGGCGCGCCCTGAACTCGCCAGGCACATTCCCATTCCCGAAGAACTGTTCAACCGAGCCCGCTCATGAGCCTGATGCAAAAACTCACGCCGACCTTGCGCAGTGGCCGGATCGGCATTCCCGTGCTGATCCTGTCGATCCTGGCGATGATCATCCTGCCGCTGCCGCCGCAGCTGCTGGACATCCTGTTCACCTTCAACATCGCCATGGCGATCCTGGTGCTGCTGGTCAGCGTGTCGTCGAGGAGTCCGCTGGACTTCTCGCTGTTTCCCACGGTGATCCTGGTCACCACGCTGCTGCGCCTGTGCCTGAACGTCGCCTCGACGCGGGTGGTGCTGCTCGAGGGCCACACCGGCACCGGCGCGGCGGGCAAGGTGATCGAGGCCTTCGGCGAGGTGGTGATCGGCGGCAACTTCATCGTCGGCCTGGTGGTGTTCGTGATCCTGATGATCATCAACTTCATAGTCATCACCAAGGGCGGCGAGCGCATCTCGGAAGTGACCGCGCGTTTCACCCTCGACGCCCTGCCGGGCAAGCAGATGGCCATCGACGCCGACCTCAACGCCGGCACCCTGACCCAGGACGAAGCCAAGGCGCGGCGCCAGGAAGTGGCCAAGGAAGCCGACTTCTACGGCGCGATGGACGGTGCCTCGAAGTTCGTCCGTGGCGATGCCATCGCCGGCATCCTGATCCTCTTGATCAACCTGTTCGGCGGCTTCGCCATCGGCGTGTTCGTCTACGCGCTGGATGCCGGCGAAGCCTTCCGCCAGTACGCCCTGCTGACCATCGGTGACGGCCTGGTGGCGCAGATTCCGGCGCTGCTGCTGTCCACCGCGGCGGCGATCATCGTCACCCGCATCAACGAATCCAGCGACATCACCAGCCAGGTGCAGCGCCAGCTGCTGGCCAACCCGGCGACGCTCTACACCGTGGCCGGCATTCTCGCCGTGCTCGGCCTGGTGCCGGGCATGCCGCACCTGGCGTTCCTCGGCTTCGCCGCGCTGGTCGGCTTCATCGGCTGGCGGGTGTCGCTGCAGGCGCCGCCGGCGGCCGGTGCCGATCTCAAGGAGATCCAGGCGCTCGGCCAGGCGATGGACAAGGAGAAGGCGCAGAGCCTGGCCTGGGAAGACATTCCGCTGGTCGAGCGGCTGTCGATTTCGCTCGGCTACAAGCTGGTCGGGCTGGTCAACGAGGCGTCCGGCGCACCGCTGCCGGCGCGGGTACGCGGCGTGCGGCAGACGTTGTCCGAGCACCTGGGCTTCCTGCTGCCGGAGGTGCAAATCCGCGACAGCCTCAGGCTCAAGGCCTCGCAGTACGACATCTACATCAACGGCGAGAAGATCGACGGCGCCGAGCTGCACGCCGACCGCCTGATGGCGATTCCCTCGCCGGAGCTGTATGGCGAGATCGACGGCATCCTCGGCACCGACCCGGCCTACCGCATGCAGGTGGTGTGGATTCAGCCGAACGACAAGCCCCGCGCGCTCAACCTCGGCTATCAGGTGATCGACTGCGCCAGCGTCATCGCCACCCACCTGAACAAGGTCGTGCGCGAACACCTGCCGGAGCTGTTCAAGCACGACGACGTCGAGCACCTGATGCAGCGCCTGACCCTGCAGGCGCCCAAGCTGGCGGAAAGCCTCAAGGCGGCGCTGAGCTACACCCAGCAGATGCGCGTCTACCGTCAGCTGCTGCAGGAGGAGGTGCCGCTGCGCGACATCGAGACCATCGCCAGCACCCTGCTCGAATGCAGCGAAACCACCAAGGACCCGGTGCTGCTGGCCGCCGACGTGCGTTATGCGCTGCGCCGCAGCATCGTCTCGATGATCGCCGGCGACCGTCGCGAGCTGACCGTGTTCGTGCTGGAGAACGCGCTGGAGAACACCCTGCTCAACGCCCTGGCCATCGCCCAGCAGGCCGGCCAGGTCAGCCTGGACAACATCCCAGTGGAACCGAGCCTGCTCAACCAGCTGCAGAACAGCATGCCGGTGGTGAAGGAGAAGCTGCGCAAGGACGGCCATCCGCCGATCCTCACCGTGATGCCGCAGCTGCGACCGCTGCTGGCGCGCTATGCGCGGGTATTCAGCCCGGGGCTGCACGTGCTGTCGCAGAACGAGATTCCCGACCGCGTCGGCGTACAGATTCTCGGCACGCTCGGCTGACCGGCGCGCGCCTCAGCGGCGCTTGGGCAGCAGCTGCGCGACCAGCGCGGTGAAGCCCGGCGCCGGGCGGTCGAGGGCGAAGCCCATCTCGAAGCTGTCGCGCCGCGAATCCTTGCGCGACCACTGGCAGATCACCACCACCGGCACCTCGCGCACGCGCTCGCCTTGCTCCGGCACGTGCAACAGCATGTCGTAGCAACCGCCGACCGCCAGCGGCTGCCTCGCCACCAGGCGCAGGCCGCCCAGCGACAGGTCGGCGACATAGCCCATCGGCTCACCGTTCAGGCGGTTGGTCACCTGGATGCGGCTGATGTGGCGAAAGCTGAGGCGGCTGTGCTGGCGCATGTCCATTGCTCCGGTCGCTGGACGCAGGGCGGCGCGCAGCGCTGCATGCGCAACACGCGGCCGATGTATGACTGCCAACAGGCGACCGCCCGCGGTCGGCGTTTAAGACCCGCCGTCGAAAATCGTGCGCCAGTCGCCGTTTCGCCCGCTAGCGCGCGGCGTCCGGCCCCTGGTCGTGCACCGCCTCCTCGTCGCTGAGCTCCTCGGCCAGCTCCGGCGGCACGTTGTAGGCGCCGCCCGGTACGTCGGCCTCCTCGCCGCCGGCGACTTCACCGTGGGTGATGGTGGTTTCCGGATTCTGCTCGTGGGCGTCGCCGCTCTGATCGATGGACTCGATGCTTTCGCGGCCGCTGTGCTCGGTATTCATGCTGTTGCCTCCGGCTGTCCGCGCGGCGCCGACGGGCTGCCGCTCACCCGGTTTAGTGATGACCCGCGCACGGGAAGTTGCAAGCCGCACAGCGGCCACTCGGCGGGCGAGCTGAACTAATGGTCGCGGCGGCCGGCCCAAATCTGCATACCACTGCCGCCGAACAAGACCATGCCGATGACTCTGCACCGCCTGCCCGCCGCGCCGCGCGCCGCCGATCCGCGACCGACGCAGGAATCGCGCGAGCTGTATTTCGCCCTGCTCGATGGCGCCAGCCGCGAGGACGCCGCGCATTACCTGCAAGACCAGCTGCAACGCGCGGCCACGCTGCCCTGCGACCTGCCGGACGATCCGGCGGCGCTGGACACCTGGGTCATGCAGCGCACCGAAGCCGTCGGGCACCAGTACCAGGCCTATCTGGATCAGCGCCGCGCCGGCGGTGCGCGGCGCTATTTTTCGAGCAAGGCGCATGCACTGCATTTCCTGCGCGGCGTGGCGCCGACCAAGCTGGTCGACGGCGCCTGGCTCTATGGCCTGCTGCAGCGCTGGGACGATGGCCGCTTCACCGCGCTGATCCAGACCTACCTGGAAGAACTCGGCGAGGGTCAGCCGGAAAAGAACCACGTGGTGCTCTACCGCAAGCTGCTGGCCAGCCAGGGCTGCGACGACTGGCAGCAGCTGGACGACGAGCACTTCGTCCAGGGCGCCATCCAGCTGGCGCTGGCCGAGCACGCCGAGCGCTTCCTGCCGGAGGTGATCGGCTTCAACCTGGGCTACGAGCAGCTGCCGCTGCACCTGCTGATCACCGCCTACGAGCTGACCGAGCTGGGCATCGATCCGTACTACTTCACCCTGCACGTCACCGTCGACAACGCCGACAACGGCCATGCGCACAAGGCGGTGCAGGGCCTGCGCGCGGCCTGGCCGCAGATGGGCGACGGCGCGGCGTTCTACCAGCGCGTGCGCAACGGCTACCGGCTCAACGACCTGGGCGCCAGCACCGTCTCGGTGATCGGCGACTTCGACCTGTCGACGGAGGTGCAGCGCATCTTCGAGAAGAAGGCCGCGGTCGGCCAGTTCGTGCATTCCGACTATTGCCGCTTCGAGGGCCGCACGGTCAATCAATGGCTGGCCGAGGACGTCGAACAGTTCCTCGCCGTGCTCGAGACGCGGGGGTGGATCAAGCGCGGCCACGACCCGCAGGAGAGCCGCTTCTGGCAGCTGATCGTCGGCGAGCAGGCACCGATGTTCGGCGTGTTCAGCGCCTACGAGCAGCAGATGATCCACGACTGGATCGCCGACGACTGGCAGGCCGATGGCAAGCGCAGCCCGCGCAGCGCGCTGCTCAAGGGGCAGGCGCGGTTCAACGCGCGTCGCCCGGCGGCGGATTCGACCGCGCCGCAGGCGACCGCCGGTAATGACTTCGACGCGGAGCTGCAGCTGCTCGAACAGCAGCTCGCCCGCCAGCCGGACCGTGCCGCGCGCATGCGTCTGCTGCTGCCGCTGCTGGCGCCGCAACGCCACCACAGCGCCGTCGGCCTGCTGGCCACGCGGCTGTTCAACGGATTGTTCAACTGAAGGCATCAAGGGACGCATCATGATCATGGAAACCGCGCAGGACCGCGCGTTGCTGCATCTGGGCCAGGCCCTGCGCGAGCGTGGCTATCACTTCATCACGCCCACGCCGCTGACCCATGAACGGGTCAACCAGCGGCCGCAGAATGCACTGGCCGGCGATCTCCCCGGGGTGTTCGGCTGGAGCCGGCCGTTCCAGCACGAGCTGCTGCCGCCGCCGTTGTTCAGCCTGATGGATCAGGCGCAGGTGCTCGAGCCGTGCGGCCCGCGCTGGCGCTCACGGGTAAGGCTGTCGAGCCTCGATGGCCAGCTGTTCGTGCATTCGGCGTATCCCACCGACTCGCCCGACGCGGTGTTCTTCGGCCCGGATACCTACCGCTTCGCCAGCGCCATCCGCTGTCATCTGGACCGTCACACCGGCGAGATCCGCCGCGTCGTGGACATCGGTTGCGGCTCCGGCGCCGGCGCGATACTCACCGCGCTGGCACGGCCGCAGGCCGAGGTGCTGGCGGTGGATATCAACCCGCAGGCGCTGCGCCTGACGCGCATCAACGCGGCGTTGGCCGGCGTCGACAACCTGCGCGCCGAGCACAGCGACCTGCTCGGCGCCGTGGACGGCGAGTTCGATCTGATCCTGGCCAATCCGCCGTATCTGGTCGATGCCGATCAGCGCGCCTACCGCCACGGCGGCGGGCCGTTGGGCGCCGAGCTGTCGCTGGCGATCCTCGATGCGGCGCTTGGCCGGCTGGCGCCGGGCGGCACGCTGCTGCTGTATACCGGCGTGGCGATGCTGGACAACCAGGACCCGTTCCTCGCCGAAGCCTGCCAGCGTCTGGCCCCGACGCCGCTGACCTGGCGCTACCGGGAAATCGACCCGGACGTGTTCGGCGAGGAGCTGCTCGGCGGCGCCTACACCCGCTGCGACCGCATCGCCGCCGTGGTGCTGGAAGTAACGCGCCCGGTGAGCTGACCGTTAGCATGTGGATAGCGCGTGGAAAACGCTTCGCGGTTTTCCGCCCTACGGCAGCTCCGGCGTAGGGTGGATAACGCCGCAGGCTTATCCACGCGCCAAGTGAGCGCGCAGATCAGACCGGCAACAGCACCAGGATCAGCGACAGGCTGATCAGCGAGCCCAGCGTCGACAGCAGCACCACCCGCGACACCCGCGAGCCTTCGCGGCCGTAGAACTCGGCAAGCATGTACGGGCCGGTGCCGGTGGGCAGCGCGCTGAGCAGCAGCGCCGAATAGGCCCACAGGGTCGGCAGCGCGAAAACCTGGAACGCCAGATACCAAGTGATCAGCGGCTGCACCAGCAGCTTCAGCCCCACCAGCGGCCACACCCCGCGCACCGGGCCGGCCGGCTGCGGTTGGGCGAGGAACAGCCCCAGCGAGGCGAGCGCGCACGGCGCCGCCGCCGCACCCAGCAGCTTGAGCAATGTGGCCAGCGGCACCGGCAGTTGCGCGTCACTGGCCGCCCACAGCGCACCGAGCATGGGCGCGACCACCAGCGGGTTGCGCACCAGCGCCCAGCTCACCTTGCCCAGCGTGCGCAGCACGCCCTGCCCGGCATGCAGGCCGGTTTCGACGCAGGCCAGGGCAATGGCGAACAGCACGCAGACCACCACGATCGAGGCGACCATCGCCGGCTGCAGCGCCTCGTCGCCGAGTACCAGCATGCACAGCGGAATCCCCACATAGCCGGTGTTGGCGTACGACGCGCCCAGCGCATCCAGGCTGGCATCGACCAGCGGCTGCTTCTGCAGCAGGCGATACGCAAGGGTGAAGGCGAACACGCCAAGGCAGCCGATGGCGAAGGCGGCGATAAACCCCGGCTGCCAGAGCTGCTCCCAGGTGGAGGTGGCGACCACGCTGAACAGCAGTGCCGGCAGGCCCAGCCAGACCACGAAACGGTTGAGTTCCGAAGCGCCGGTCGGCCCCATGCGCCCACTGCGGCGGCACAGGTAGCCGAGCAGGATCAGGGCGAAGACGGGCAGGACAACGTTGATGACCGAAGACATGGGCTCTCATCTGAAGCGTCGTCGCTGAGCCCAGCGGGCGGACGACCGGAACGGCCGGCACCTTAACAAAAACTTCGCCGAACCGAGAGCGCAGGCGCCCCGGCTCGGCGCAGTACGTCAGTGCAGCGAGGGCGAGTAGCCGTTGGGTTCGGCGCGGGCCGCAGCGAATTCCGCCTCGACGCAGCCGCGAGCCTGCTGCGTGCCTGCGGGAAAACCGCTGCGATCGCTGTAGTCCCACTCGACCGCTGGCACCCGTTCGGCATCCAGACCCTTGGCGCAGCTCAGGTCCAGTGCGGTGATGCCGGCCACCGCGCCGGCAGCGATGGCCGCATTGGCCGGCTCGCGGCCGTGCTCGATGCTCCAGCCGAGGCAGCCGAGGTCCAGCGCATCGCCGCCGATGCGCCCGTAGATCCAGGGCTTGGGGTCGTCCGCCAGCAGGATGCCGACGCCGGTGGCGATCTCACGCAGCCCGCAGGCACGGATCAGCCCGTCGCTGCCGGGCATGCCGATGAAGCGCGCGACCTGGCGCGGCGCGACCAGCTGGACGACGCCCAGGCCGATGCTGAACCAGCCCAGCCCGCGCGCCAGCGAGCGAGCCGAAGGGTTGGGCCGGGTAACTTGCCGTGGAATGCTCATGCAGACTCCTCGCTCGATATGTTCGCAGGCCGATCCCTACCGTAGGGATCGGCGACCAGGTCATGGCTTGAGGACCACCTTGATGCAGCCGTCGTGCTTGTCGCGGAAGGTCTTGTACATCTCGGGGCCCTGCTCGAGGCTGACCGTGTGGGTGATGACGAAGCTCGGATCGATCTGGCCTTCCTGGATGCGCTTGAGCAGGTCGTCGGTCCAGCGGTTGACGTGGGTCTGGCCCATACGGAAGGTCAGTCCCTTGTTCATCGCCGCGCCGAACGGGATCTTGTCGATCAGCCCGCCGTAGACGCCGGGGATCGAGATGATGCCGGCCGGTCGACAGACGTAGATCATTTCGCGCAACACGTGCGGGCGGTCGGTTTCCAGCATCAGCGCCTGCTTGGCACGGTCGTACATCGAATCCAGCGAGCCGCTGGCATGCGCCTCCATGCCCACCGAGTCGATGCACTTCTCCGGCCCTTTGCCGCGGGTCAGCTCGGCGAGGCGCTCGACCACGCTTTCCTCGTCGAAGTTGATGGTGATCGCCCCGCCGGCACGCGCCATGGACAGCCGCTCGGGCACGTTGTCGATGCACACCACCTGCTCGGCGCCCATCATCACCGCGCTGCGGATGGCGAACTGGCCGACCGGACCGGCGCCCCACACCGCCACGGTGTCGGTCGGCTGGATGTCGCACTGCGCGGCGGCCTGCCAGCCGGTGGGGAAGATGTCGCCAAGAAACAGCACCTGCTCGTCGGTCAGGCCGTTGGGGATCACCACCGGGCCGACATCGGCGTAGGGCACGCGCACATACTCGGCCTGGCCGCCGGCATAGCCGCCAGTGAGATGGGTATAGCCATAGAGCCCGGCGGTGCTATGGCCGAAGACCTTGTCGGCGATGTCCTTGTTGCGATTGGTACGCTCGCAGACCGAGAAATTGCCGCGCCGGCACTGCTCGCATTCGCCGCAGACGATGGTGAAGGGCACCACCACGCGGTCGCCGACCTTGAGCTTCTTGTTCGCCGAGCCGACTTCCATCACCTCGCCCATGAACTCGTGGCCCATGATGTCGCCGTGTTTCATGCCCGGCATGAAGCCGTCATACAGGTGCAGGTCCGAACCGCAGATGGCACAGGAGCTGACCTTGATGATGGCGTCGCGCGGATCTTCGATCGTGGGGTCGGGGAGGTGGTCGTCACAGCGGATGTCGTGCTTGCCGTGCCAGCGTAGCGCTCTCATGGGCAATCTCCAGATCGGGGGTCGGGGCGCCGCCTCGGTGATCTCCCTGTGCCTCGCTGACTGCGCGGGGGTGCTGCCGCTCCTGCCGTGCGACGTGTCGTCTGAGTTTTAGTAAGTCCCGCCGCCGCAGAGTTGCCGCCGGGCCGACGGACTGCATGCGCAGGCCATTACCCCGGCACAGCGGTCACCAGCAACCAGCCACCGAGCGCCAGCAGCAATGCGCCGCACAGACGGTCGAGCGTGCGCACCCGCCGGCGCAGCCAACCACGCCAGCGCGCGTGGCCGAGCAGGCGCACCAGCGCCAGGTCCCAGCCGAGCACCACCGCCGCCATCCAGACCATCGCCAGCGCCAGCCCCCAACCGGGCACCGCCGCTTCGCGCAGCACGCCGAACAGGCCGGCATAGAACAGCGGCAGCTTGGGATTCAGGCTGCTGGCCAGGAGGCCTTGGCCGAAGCCGGCCCGCCAGCGCCCGCCGGTTTCGCCGGAGCCGTCCGGTAGCTGCAGTTCGCGCCGGGCTAGCAGCGCCTGGCTGCCGAGCCAGCAGAAATAGCCGCCGCCGACCAGCTGCAAGCTGCGCCACAGCCCGCCGTTGGCGCCGGGCAGCGCCGCCAGGGCGAGCAACACCAGCAGCATCGACAGCAGATTCGCCAGGGCGATGCCGGCCGCGCAGCCATCGGCCTGGCGCCGGCCATGCAGCAGCGCCGCACGGATCAGCAGGAAAAAATCCGGCCCCGGGGACAGCAGGGCGGCGAAATGCGTACCGGCAACCAGCAGAAACAACCCGATCATGACCGCCTCCTTTGACAGGGGCGGCCAGACTGCCGCAGCGGCTCGCTACGGTCTTGGAAGAAACTCAGGCCCGCGCGGTAGCGCGGAACTGCCCCGGCGTGACGCCGGTGAAACGGCGGAAGGTGCCGCTGAAGTGCGCCTGATCGTAGAAGCCCAGGCCCAGCGCCAGCTCGGCCAGCGTCTCGCCATCGAGCAGGCGGCGCTTGGCCTCGCGGATGCGCCGCTGCAGCAGCCAGGTATGCGGCGGCACGCCATAGGCGCGGCGGAAGGCTTCGATCAGATGGCGCGGATGGCGCTGCAGCTGCTCGGCCAGCGCCTGCAGGCTGACCGCCTCGGCGTAATGCTGCTCGAGGTAATCGCGCAGGGCAGCGACCGTGCCGCCGTCGCGCCGCGCCGTCTGCATCGGTCGCAAGCCGCCGTGGCGGGTGAACACCAGGTCCAGCAGCTGCAGCAGGCGGCTCTCCAGGCCGAGCGCGTCGCCGTGCTGGAAGTCGACGGCCAATTGCGCCAGCCCGGCGGCCACGGCGCCATCGTCGGCCGGATTGAGCTGGCGAAAGCCGCGCGGCAGCTGCTTGCGTCCGAGCAGCGCCGGCAGCCGCGCCTCCTCGATGTAGAGCATGCGGTAGATCAGCCGCGGTGACTCGGCGTGGCCGGTGTGCGGCTCCTGCGGATTCATCAGCGACAGCGTGCCGGCCGGCAGCGCATGGCGCGCGCCGCGACACTGGTAGCCGCCGACACCGTGGAGGATGGCCCCGATGGCGAAGGCATCGTGGCTATGCCGGCCGAACGGCTGGCCGGAGAAGTCGGCATGGAACAGCTCCACGCCCGGCAACCAGGGCCGCGCCAGTAGGCGATTGCCGTCAGTCACGCCGCTCGCCGAGCGTGGCGTAGCCATCGCGATAGCTCGGATAGCGCGGCGCCCAGCCCAGCGCGCGGGCGCGGGCGTTGCTGCAGCGCTTGCTGCCGGCGCGGCGGGTCATGCTCTGCTCGGCCCACTGGGTGACGCCGAGGCGCGCGCGCAGCCAGTCGACCACCTCGTGCAGCGGCGCCGGATCGTCATCGACGCCCAGGTAGCAATCATCCAGCGGTTCGCCACGCGCATCGGCCTGCAGCAGGAACGCCAGCAGCGCGGCGGCGTCGTCGCGGTGCAGGCGGTTGCTGTACTGCGGCGGATCACGCTCGACGCGCAGGCCGGCGCGCACCTGATTCTGCATCCACGGCCGCGCCGGATCGTACAGCCCGCCCATGCGCACCACGGTCGCCGGCAGCCCGCAGCCGAGCACCTGACGCTCGGCCTCCAGCATCACCCGGCCGGTGTAGCCGCTGGGTTCGGTGGCCGAGGTCTCGTCGATCCACTCGCCGTCGTGCTGGCCGTAGACGCCGGTGCTGGAGATGAACAACAGCCGCCGCGGGCGCTGGCCGCGTTGTTCGAGCCAGTCGAGCACATGGCGCACGCCGTCGACATAGGCCTGGCGATAGCCTGCTTCGTCGTGCTGGCTGGCCGAGGCGGCATAGACCAGATAGTCCAGCTCGCCATTCGGCCAGGTGCGCGGACATTCCGCGCTGCTCAGGTCACCCTTGACCGGCAGGATCGGCACCGGCAGGCCGGCGGCTTCGCGGCGCATGCCGTACACCCGCCAGCCCGCGCGACTCAGCTGCAGACCGAGACGGCATCCCACATCGCCACAGCCGGCGATCAATACCGAATAACGCTTGCCCATCCTTCATCCTCCGGCGACCCACCGAGACCGCATCATCTTCCTGTTGCGCAGTGTAGCGCCGCCGCGCTGGCTCATGCCGAACACCGCACGCGCCATTTGCCGAACGCTTCGGCCTGCGCCCGCAGTTGGTTAGACCGCTACGCAAAGGCTATGCTTGCCGCCAATCTAATGGACGCTGACTATGACCCTGACCGAACTGCGCTACATCGTCACCCTCGCCCAGGAACAGCACTTCGGCCGCGCCGCCGAGCGCTGCCACGTCAGTCAGCCGACCCTCTCGGTCGGCGTGAAGAAGCTCGAGGACGAGCTCGGCGTACTGATCTTCGAGCGGACCAAGAGCGCGGTGCGCCTGACCCCGGTCGGCGAAGGCATCGTCACGCAGGCGCAGAAGGTACTGGAGCAGGCACAGAGCATCCGCGAGCTGGCGCAGGTGGGCAAGAACCAGCTGGCCGCACCGCTGAAGGTCGGCGCCATCTATACCGTCGGCCCGTACATGTTCCCGCACCTGATCCCGCAGCTACACCGCGTGGCGCCGGACATGCCGCTGTACATCGAGGAAAACTTCACCCACGTCCTGCGCGACAAGCTGCGCACCGGCGAGCTGGACGCGATCATCATCGCGCTGCCGTTCCAGGAAGCCGACGTGCTGACCAAGCCGCTCTACGACGAGCCGTTCTATGTGCTGATGCCGGCCGACCATCCGTGGACGGCCAAGGAAACCATCGACGCCGAGATGCTCAACGACAAGAGCCTGCTGCTGCTCGGTGAGGGTCACTGCTTCCGCGATCAGGTGCTCGAAGCCTGCCCGACGACGCGCAAGGGCGAGGCGCCAAGCCACACCACGGTGGAATCCAGTTCGCTGGAAACCATCCGCCACATGGTCGCTTCGGGTCTGGGCGTGTCGATCCTGCCGCTGTCGGCAGTGGAGAGCCACCATTACGCCCCCGGCGTACTGGAGACCCGCCCGCTGACGCCGCCGGTGCCGTTCCGCACCGTAGCGATCGCCTGGCGCGCCAGCTTCCCGCGGCCCAAGGCGATCGAGATCCTCGCCGACTCGATCCGCCTGTGTTCGGTAGGCAAACCGCCGTCGGCGAAAGCCTGAGGCCATGAGCGAACTGGCGACCATCCCGGTCACCGCGCTCAAGGGCGTCGGCGCGGCGCTGGCCGAGAAGCTCGCCAGGGTCGGCCTGGAAACCCTGCAGGACGTGCTGTTTCACCTGCCGCTGCGCTACCAGGACCGCACCCGCGTGGTGCCGATCGGCGCACTGCGCCCGGGGCAGGACGCGGTGATCGAAGGCGTGGTGTCCGGCGCCGACATCGTCATGGGCCGCCGCCGCAGCCTGCTGGTGCGTCTGCAGGACGGCAGCGGCACCCTGAGCCTGCGCTTCTACCACTTCAGCCAGGCGCAGAAGGAAGCCCTGAAGCGCGGCACCCCGCTGCGCTGCTACGGCGAGGCACGTCCCGGCGCCTCGGGGCTGGAGATCTATCACCCGGAATACCGCGCGCTGACCGGCGAACCGGCACCGGTCGAACAGACCCTGACGCCGATCTACCCGACCACCGAAGGCCTGACCCAGCAGCGTCTGCGCAACCTCAGCGAACAGGCGCTGGCGCGGCTCGGCCCGCACAGCCTGCCGGACTGGCTGCCCGCCGAGCTGGCCCGCGACTACCAGCTCGGCGCGCTGGACGCAGCCATCCGCTACCTGCACCGCCCCCCGGCCGATGCCGATCTGGAGGAACTCGCCGAAGGTCGGCACTGGGCGCAGCATCGCCTGGCGTTCGAGGAGCTGCTGACCCACCAGCTGTCGCTGCAGCGCCTGCGCGAGCGGGTGCGCGCGCAGCAGGCGCCGGCGCTGCCGCCGGCGCAGAAGCTGCCGCAGCGCTTTCTCGCCAACCTCGGTTTCGCGCCAACCGGCGCGCAGCAGCGTGTCGGTGCCGAGATCGCCTATGACCTGGCCCAGGACGAGCCCATGCTGCGTCTGGTGCAGGGCGATGTTGGCGCCGGCAAGACGGTGGTCGCCGCCCTCGCCGCCCTGCAGGCGCTGGAAGCCGGCTACCAGGTGGCGCTGATGGCGCCGACCGAGATCCTCGCCGAGCAGCACTTTCTCAACTTCAGCAAGTGGCTGGAGCCGCTCGGCATCGAGGTCGCCTGGCTGGCCGGCAAGCTCAAGGGCAAGGCCCGCGCCGCGGCGCTGGAGCAGATCGCCGGCGGCTGCCCGATGGTGGTTGGCACCCACGCGCTGTTCCAGGACGAGGTGGTCTTCAAGCGCCTGGCCCTGGTGATCATCGACGAGCAGCACCGCTTCGGCGTGCAGCAGCGCCTCGCCCTGCGCCAGAAGGGCATCGACGGCCGACTCTGCCCGCACCAGCTGATCATGACCGCCACGCCGATCCCACGCACCCTGGCGATGAGCGCCTACGCCGATCTCGATACCTCGATCCTCGACGAACTGCCGCCGGGCCGCACGCCGGTGAACACCCTGGTGATCGCCGATAGCCGCCGCCTGGAGGTGATCGAGCGGGTGCGCATCGCCTGCAACGAGGGGCGTCAGGCGTACTGGGTGTGCACGCTGATCGAGGAATCCGAGGAGCTGACCTGCCAGGCGGCGGAAACCACCTACGACGATCTCTCGGCGGCGCTGGTCGGCCTGCGCGTCGGGCTGATCCACGGGCGCATGAAGCCGGCCGAGAAGGCCGCGGTGATGGAGCAGTTCAAGCGCGGCGAACTGCAGCTGCTGGTCGCCACCACGGTCATCGAAGTCGGCGTCGACGTGCCCAACGCCAGCCTGATGATCATCGAGAACCCGGAACGTCTGGGCCTGGCGCAGCTGCACCAGCTGCGCGGCCGCGTCGGCCGTGGCAGCGCGGCCAGCCACTGCGTGCTGCTCTACCACGCGCCGCTGTCGCAGCTGGGCCGCGAGCGGCTGGCGATCATGCGCGAGACCTGCGACGGCTTCATAATCGCCGAGAAGGACTTGGAGCTACGCGGCCCCGGCGAAATGCTCGGCACCCGTCAGACCGGCCTGCTGCAGTTCAAGGTCGCCGACCTGATGCGCGACGCCGACCTGCTGCCGGCGGTGCGCGACGCCGCCCAGGAGCTGCTGGCGCGCTGGCCGCAACATGTCAGCCCGCTGCTGGAGCGCTGGCTGCGTCATGGCCAGGAGTACGGCCAGGTGTGACAACCACTCGTCACCGCAATTTTTCCGCCTGAGGGCTTCGCTATACTCGGGCAGGCCATCATCACGGGTCCGCTCATGAATTCTGCTGTCGATACCGAAAGCTGCTCCGAACTGCCGCTGCTGATCACCAAGCTGCTGAAAGACCTCGGCGTGCGCTACCAGATCCTGCGCGACCACGCCGCCTTGCCGGCTGCGCAGCGGGTCCAGGCGGTGCTGCTGGAAGACAGCGTCGGTGCCATGCTGGTGCTGTTTCCCCAGGATCATCTGCTCGATCTGCCGCGGCTGACCGAGCTCACCGGCCGCCAGCTGCTGGCGGTAAAACCGGAACGCCTGGCACGCATGCTCGCCAAGCACGAGCTGAACCGCCTGCCCGGCCTGCCGCCGCTGACCAGTTCGCCCTGCCTGTACGAGCGCTGCCTGCTGCAGCAACCGCGGCTGCTGGTCGAATCGGGCCAGCCGGGGCTGCTGGTGGAGCTGGCGGCGGAGGATTTCCAGCGCCTGCTGAACAAGGCCAGTGCCGGCAGCTTCGCCGTGCCGCTGCGTGACATCCGGCCGAACCTCGACCGTCCGCATGACGACCGCGAAGAGATCAGCCAGGCGGTGCAGAGCTTCACCGCGCGGCGCATCCAGAAGCGCCTGGAGGAAACCATCGAGATTCCGCCGCTGCCGCATACCGCGCAGCGCATCATCAAGCTGCGCGTGAGCCCGGAAGCCACCGTCGACGACATCACCGGCGTGGTCGAAACCGACCCGGCACTGGCGGCGCAGGTGATCAGCTGGGCGGCCTCGCCCTACTACGCCGCACCCGGGCGCATCCGCTCGGTGGAAGACGCCATCGTCCGCGTGCTGGGTTTCGATCTGGTGATCAACCTGGCGCTGGGCCTGGCGCTGGGCAAGACCCTCAGCCTGCCCAAGGACCGGCCGCAGGAAGCGACGCCGTACTGGCAGCAGGCGATCTACACCGCCGCGGTGATCGAAGGGCTGGCGCGCGCCATCCCGCGCGAAACGCGCCCGGAGATGGGGCTGAGCTATCTCGCCGGGTTGCTGCACAACTTCGGCTACCTGGTGCTGGCGCACATCTTTCCGCCGCACTTCTCGCTGATCTGCCGGCATCTGGAGGTCAACCCGCACCTGGGCTCGAACCATATCGAACAGCACCTGCTGGGCATCACCCGCGAGCAGATCGGCGCCTGGCTGATGCGCCTGTGGGGCATGCCGGACGAAGTGGCCAATGCCCTGCGCTTCCAGAACGACCCGGACTATGCCGGCGAGCACGCCGCCTATCCGAACCTCGTCTGCCTGGCCGTGCGCCTGCTGCGCCAGCGCGGCATCGGCACCGGCGGCCCGCAGGACATTCCGCAGCCGCTGCTGGACCGCCTCGGTCTCAGCCGCGACAAGGCCGACGAGGCGGTGACCCGCGTGCTCAACGCCGAAGCCGCGCTGCGCGCGCTGGCCATGCCGTTTCCCCATCAGTGACCGGCGAGATGCGCGGGCAGCGCCTCAGCCGCCCGCGCGCAGCCCCACCCGTGCATCCACTTGTCCTTCGCCGGCGCGCTCCAGGCTGACCTCGCCGACGTTCACCCCCAGCGCCTGCAATTCGGCGAGCCAGCGCAGCAGCAGGGCGAACGACGCACCCGGCAGGCTGACCTGCAGGCCGCCGTCGGCGCCGCTGTCGAAGCTCTCGATGCGCAGGTTGCTCTGTTGTGCGCTCTGTGTGACCAACCCCTGCAACTCCTCCGGCGCCAGCATCACCTGCTCGCCGCTACGGCCCATCTGCCGCGCCAGTTCGCTGTTCTGTTCGAGGTAGGCGTACAGCTCGCGCTGCGCCTGGTAATGCTCGCGCGCGGCGGCGGCATGGCGCTGCGCCGGCAGCCATAGCCAGAGGTAGAACAGCAGGGCAACGAGGAACGCGGCGAGCAGGCCGAGCGCCAGGCGGTCGCGCGGCGGCAGGCGCTGCCAGCGGCGCCACAGCGGTGAATCGGTCAGGCGCACGGCCAGTTGCTGTTTGAAATTCATCGTCAGCCTCCGATCACCACGCGGGCGCTGACGGCATCGCCGTCGCGACTTGCCGAGCCCAGCTGCACGCTCTGGCCCTGCTCGTTCAAGCGCTGGCGCAGCTGTTCCAGCGCGGCGAAATCAGCGGCGCGCACCTCCAGCGCCAGATCGCCGCGCGTCTCGTTGTAGTCCAGCCGCTGCACTGTCACCGGCGCGCCGTCGGCGACGGCCGTGGCGGCATGTTCCAGCAGGCGGGTGAAGCCGGCGCGGGCGCCGCCGGCCTGGGCCAGGTGGTCGTCGAACTGCGCGCGCAGATTGACGATGCGCGTGTCGGCCGGAAACAGCTCGCGGTACAGCGCCAGGCTGGCGTCGGCATGCAGGTCACCCTGACGCTGGAAGTACCAACCCTGCGCCAGGTTGAAGCCCAGCTGCACCAGCAGGATCAGCCCGAGCGTGGCGAACAGCGGTTTCCAGCGCGCCAGCCCGCTGCCGCCGAGATCGATGGCGAACGTGCCCTGCGCCAGATTGACCGCCGCCGCGCGACCGCTGGCGAGCCAGGCATAGGGGTCGTCGAGACGCTGGTAGTCATCCACCCCGGGCGGCGGCGTCTCGCCGTCGCCGTGCGCCTGCCGCGGCGCCGGGCACTGTTCGGCCAGTGCCGGCCACTGCTCGGCAACGAAGGCCAGCCGCGCCTCCAAGCTGCCGCCGAGCAGTCCACGCGCGCCGAGCAGCAGAATCTGGCTGCCCGTACGCGGCAGCAGGTCGGCGTCGACATGCACGGCGACAATCGGCAGCCCCAGCCCGCGCAGCTGTTCGAGCCAGCCCTGCAGCAGGCTGCGGCGGATGGCGATGACCCGGTGGCGGCCGTCGTCCAGCACCTCGCCGAGGCTCAGGTGCAGCTCGTCGACATTCTCCGCCAGCAGCTCCTCGGCGGCGTAGGCCAGCGCCTGCTGCAGCCAGCGCGCCTTGCGCGTCGGCAGCGCCACGGCGAAGGCGCTGCAGTGCTCGGCCGGCAGCACCAGCGTCACAGCGCCCTGCGCGGCAGCGGCGCACTGCGCCAGACTCAGCCAGCGGCCAGCGCCCTCGCGCGGCAGCCAGTAACCAGGCGTCTCCGGCTGCAGGTGCGCGGCACAGTCGGCGGGCAGGAACAGGCAATCCATGATCTAGCGTTCTCCCTTTGCGGATGGTGCGGGCAGACGCGGCGGCTGCCCGAGGTTGCGCGCCAGCACGCGGACCGTGCCGTCCTGCTCGCGCTGCAGCAGGCTGACCAGCGCCAGCCGGCGGTCGCCCAGATGCACTTCGCTGGTGACCTGGAAGTATTGACTGCCGACCGCCAGCGCGGTGCCCTGCAGCGTATTGCCGGCCATGGCCGGCTGCGCGAGGAACGCCGCGGTGTCGCGAAAAGGGCTGGCGCGGCGCACCTCCACCAGCGCTTCGGCGGCGCCGAGGCTGAGGTTGTCGCCCAGGCTGGACAGCACCAGCGCGCTGGCGGTGTTGACGTTCAGCCCGTGATCGGCCGGCAGCGCGGCGACGTAGGGCGCCAGACGCTGGAAATCCTCGTCGCGCATGTCCAGCAGCAGGCGCAGTTCGGAAAGATCGAACAGCCGCCGTCCGGCCGTGCGATACGGCGGCTCGAGCAGCAGGTAGGCGTTGTCCTCGGCGCCCTGCTCGGCGCCGGGCTGCTGGTCGACGTCCAGCCAGTCGACCAGCCGTTCGGCATAGGGCGCGGCGATCTGCAGGCGCAACAGCAGCCGGCGAAACTGCGCCAGCGCGGCGGCGTCGGCCTGACCGTTCTTCACCAGACTGTTGAGGTTGAAGCGTCCGGCGAGGTCCTCGATGTGCACGCGGATCTCCCCTTCGTCGACGGCGAACGCCGGTCGCGGCAACGCCCAGGCCTCGCCGAGATGATCGACCGGCGCCTGCCCGCCTGCGCGCGCATCGCGCTGCAGGATCGACTGCGCCAGCGCCTCGCCGCCCAGCGCGTAATGCCACGCCTGACGGGCTTGCAGCTGGTTGCTGCTGGCGCGGATCGCCAGTTGCTGGCGCGCCACCATCGCCGCGCTGACCACGGTGACGATCGCCACCACCAGCAGCACGGTGATCAGCGCGACGCCGCGCTGGCGCGTCATTGCGGCTGCTCCCCGTCGTACGGTTCGGGCACGCCCTCGGCGCCCGGCAGCTGCATCTGCGCCTGCTGCGGCGGACCGTCCGGCAAGCGCAGCAGGCGGCTGATGCGGCCGTAACGCGGGTGTTCGAGGGTCAGCTCGACGGCGATCGGCAGGCGCTGCGCGGCCTCCTCGCCGCCGCCGCGACCGTAGTCGAACGGCGGCCACTCCTCGTGCCAGACGTGGTCCTCGTCGAGGTAGCGCAGCTGCAGCGCGCGCACCGCGTCGAGCGCGACCTGCACACGCGGCTGGCTGTCGACGTCGCGGTCGAGCACCACCCAGTAGGTGCGCTCCAGCCGTTCGCCGACCAGCCGCCAGCGCACCCGCTGCAGGTTGGCGCGGCGCAGGCCGGTGGGGTTGCGCCAGCCGCTACGGGTCAGCTCCAGTATGGGCGCGCCGTCGTCGCCTTCGAGCTGGCCCACCAGCGCGTTGCGCTCGTCGCCGTAGCCGTCGCGCACCGGCCGGTCGATCACCTGCAGCAGGTCGCGCTCGAACAGCCACAGCGCGCGGCTCAGCTCGCGCAGACGCTGTTCCTGCCCGGCGGTCGCCGCGTCGCTGCGCAGCACCGCTTCGAGCATGCGGTAGGTGCCCAGGCCAAGCAGGGCGAACAGGGCGATGGCGATCAGCAGTTCGAGCAGGGTGAAGCCGGCCATGCGCCGCGGCAGCTGCGGATTCATTGCGCGAGCCCCGGCTGGCCGCTGCCGGCCTGGCGCACCGCGACGAAGCCGCTGAGGCTGGTCACCGCGCGCTCGGGCAGCGGCCGGTTGCGCGCGCGGCGCTCGTCCAGCGCGACCCAGACGGTGACGCGCAGCAGGCCGGGATCGCTGCTCGCCTCGATCTCGCTGAGGGTCTGCCACCGGCGGCCGGCGAATTCCAGTTCCAGCGTCTCGCGGCCGGGCGCCGGCGTGGTCGGCTGCAGCTGCAGTTCGGTGAGGCGGTTGTCAGCGATCCAGCCGGCCAGGGTCAACTCCTCCAGCCGCCCGGCATTGCTCAGGCTGCGCCCGGCGGCGGTGAGCACCACGGCGGCGACGGTGGCGAAGATCGCCAGCGCCACCAGCACTTCGAGCAGGGTGAAGCCGCGGCCGGCCCTGGCCATCGATGCACTCATCGCCGGTGCTCGAGCAGTTCGGCCTGCGGCAGGCGCAGGCCGTCGCTGGCGATCAGCCAGGTGCTGCCGCCGACCTTGCGCTCGGACAGGCGCAGGCTGAACGGCGACAATTCGCCACTGGAGAGGATCAGCAGCTGCGGTTCCAGCCGCGGGCCGCTGTTGCGCTCGCGGCTGCGCCCGCGGCTGTCGGCGTCGCTCAGCCCGGCGCGGTCGTCCGCCTGCCTGACCGGCGCCACCAGTTCGAGCGGCGTGCCATCCAGTTCCAGCTCCAGGCGCATCCACTCCGGCAGCCGATGCACCTTGCGCCGCTCGACCTCGCGCCAGCGGGCGTCGGCCTCGTCGTAACGCAGCACACGGTAGCCCTCGCGGTTGACCAGCAGGCCGTATTCGCGGCTGTCGAGCACCGCCTCGTCGCTGAGTACGCCGATCAGCGCGGCGATGCGCCGGGCCTCGTCACGCAGCTCGCGCGAGGTGCTCGAACTGCCGGTGGTGAGCACCGCCAGGCTGACCAGAATGCCCAGCAGGACGATCACCACCAGCAGTTCGATGAGGGTGAAGGCGCGGGCGCGCCGGCGCATCGGTCAGAGGTCCCAGTTGCCGATGTCCGCGTTGAGGTCCGAGCCGCCGGGCTTGCCGTCGGCGCCGAAGGAGTACAAGTCGAACTGGCCACGGGTGCCTGGCGACAGGTACTGGTAGTCGTTGCCCCATGGGTCCTTGGGCAGGCGCTTGAGGTAGCCGTCGCGGTTCCAGTTCTTCGGCTGCGGATTGCCGGTCGGCTTGGTCACCAGCGCCTCCAGCCCCTGCTGGGTGCTCGGATAGGCGAAGTTGTCCAGCTTGTACATGTCCAGCGCGGCGGCGACGGCCTTGATGTCGCCCTTGGCCACGGTGACCTTGGCCTGCTCGGGGCGGCTCATCACCTGCGGCACCACCAGCGCGGCGAGGATGCCGAGGATGACCACCACCACCATGATCTCGATGAGGGTGAAGCCCCCTTGCGTGCGTCGTTGCAACTTCATTGTCGTTACCCCACCAGTTGGTTGAGAGAAAGGATCGGCATCAGGATCGCCAGCACGATGACCAGCACCACCGCGCCCATGAACACCAGCATGAACGGTTCGAACAGGCCGACCAGCAGAGACACCTGGGCGGCGAGGTCGTTCTCTTGGTTGCGCGCGGTGCGCGCCAGCATCTGATCCAGTTCACCGGATTTTTCGCCGCTGGCGATCATGTGCAGCATCATCGGCGGGAATTCGCCGGTGGCCTCCAGCGCACGGGTCAGGCTGCTGCCTTCGCGCACCTTCTGCGCCGCCTCGACCACCCGCTCGCGGATGCGCAGGTTGGCGATCACCGCCGCCGCGATGGACAGCGCCTCCACCAGCGGCACGCCGCTGCGCGTGAGGATCGCCAGGGTCGAGGCGAAGCGCGCGGTGTTGGTCGCCCGACTCAGACGGCCGATCAGCGGCAGGCGCAGGATGAACGCATGCCAGCGCAGGCGCAGCGCCGGATCGCGCAGCGCCGCACGCATGGCCAGCACGAACGCGACGATGCCGAGCACGATCAGCCAGCCCCAGTTCTTCACCACGTCGCTGGTGGCGATCAGGCCGCGGGTCAGCGCCGGCAGTTCCTGCCCGGTGTTGACGAATACCTTGACCACGTCCGGCACCACGTAGCCGAGCAGCAGCACGACGATGGCCAGCGAGGCGACCATCAGGATCACCGGATAGAGCAGCGCCAGCTGGATCTTCTGCCGCGACTGCTGACGCTGGTCGGTGTAGTCGGCCAGCTGGTCGAGCACCAGCCCAAGATGGCCGGCGTGCTCCCCGGCCGCCACGGTGGCGCGGTAAAGCTCGGGAAAGGCCGACGGATATTCGCGCAGCGCCGCGGCCAGGCTGTGGCCCTCCATCACCCGCGCGCGCACGGCCAGCAGCATCGACTTGATCTTCGCCGAGGTGGATTGCGCGGCCGCCGCGCGCAGGGCTTCCTCGATGGGCAGCGCAGCCTGCACCAGGGTCGCCAGCTGCCGGGTGACCAGCGCCAGGTCGCGCGCCGACAGCCCGCGGCCGAAGCTGAAGCCGCCGCGACTGACATCCTCCTTGGACTTGGCCTGCTTCACCTCCAGCGGCGCCCACTGCTTGTCGCGCAGCAACTGGCGCGCCTGACGCGGGCTGTCGGCTTCGATCAGGCCCTTCTGCTCGCGGCCGCGCGCATCCAGCGCGAGGTATTCGAAGGCGGCCATCAGCGGTGCTCTCCACGGTGAGCCGGACGGCGCAGGGCATCATTCCTCACGGGTCACCCGCAACACTTCCTCGATGGTGGTGACGCCCTCGCGCACCTTGCGCAGGCCGTCGTCGCGGATGCTCGGGCCGAGCAGGCGCGCGTGCTGCAGCATGTCCTGCTCGCTGGCGCGGGTATGCACCATGCTGCGCAGCGCGTCGTCGAACAGCACCAGTTCGTAGATGCCGGTGCGCCCGCGATAGCCGATGCCGCGGCAGTGCTCGCAGCCTTCGGCGTGGTACAGCGTCGGCGCCGCGTCCGGCGTCACGCCGAACAGCTCGCATTCGGCGGCATCGGCGACATAGGGGCGCTTGCAGTCGTGGCACAGCACCCGCACCAGCCGCTGGGCCAGCACGCCGAGCAGCGACGAGGAAATCAGGAACGGCTCGACGCCCATGTCGACCAGGCGGGTGACCGCGCCGATGGCGCTGTTGGTGTGCAGCGTGGAGAGCACCAGGTGGCCGGTGAGCGAGGCCTGCACGGCCATGTCGGCGGTTTCCTGATCGCGGATCTCGCCGACCATCACCACGTCCGGGTCCTGACGCAGGATGGCGCGCAGGCCGCGGGCGAAGGTCATGTCGACCTTGGTGTTGACCTGGGTCTGGCCGATGCCTTCGAGGTGGTACTCGATGGGGTCTTCGACGGTGAGGATGTTACGGGTGCGGTCGTTGAGCGTGGTCAGCGCGGCATAGAGAGTGGTGGTCTTGCCCGAGCCGGTGGGCCCGGTGACCAGGATGATGCCGTGCGGTTTCTTCACCGCCTGCTCCAGCTGGCGGCGGTCCTGCTCGTTCATGCCGAGATGACGCAGGGTCAGACGCCCGGCCTGCTTGTCCAGCAGACGCAGCACCACCCGCTCGCCGTTGGCCGAGGGCAGCGTGGAAACGCGGATGTCCACCTCGCGGCCGCCGACCCGCAGCGAGATACGCCCGTCCTGCGGGATGCGCTTCTCGGCGATGTCCAGCTTGGCCATGACCTTGATCCGCGACACCAGCAGTGCCGCCAGCTCGCGCTTGGGCTGCACCACTTCGCGGAGGATGCCGTCGACGCGGAAGCGGATCACCAGGCGCTTCTCGAAGGTTTCGATATGGATGTCCGAGGCGTTCTCGGCAATCGCCTCGCCGAGAATGGCGTTGATCAGGCGGATGATCGGCGCATCGTCCTCCTGCTCCAGCAGGTCCTCGGTTTCCTGGATCTGGTCGGCCAGGCTGGCCAGATCCAGATCGTTGCCCAGGCCCTCGACCATCAGCATCGTCGCCGAGGAATCGTGCTGGTAGGCCACGCCGAGCGCCTGCTCGAAGGCGTCCTGCGCCAGCCACTGCCACGCCAGGCGCGCACCGACCACCCGCTGCGCTTCCTGCACCGCGGTCAGCGCCGCGCCTTCACGCAGACAAAGGCTGGTCGCGCCGTCGCGTTCGAGCAGGAACACGCCGTGGCGGCGGGCGAAGGCGAACGGCAGGCGGCGCTGCGGCGAGGGCTCGAGCAGCTCGGTCAGTTCGTCCACATCGGGTTCGGGCATCGTGCAACTCCAGCAGGGTGCGCAGCGACAGTTTGTCGCTGCGCCGAAACACTCCAGACAACAAAAGCAGCCAGAGCGCTTGGACTACAAGAATCGAACGACATTTCAACCGCTGTATCGCTGCATCAACCCTAGACCACCGGCACCAAGGTCGCAGTCAGCCGGCACCGCAGGGGAATACCGTGGCAATGGTGCGTCATTCATGATCCGCACGTTTTTTCCTTGGCGACCGCACTTTTAACCGAAGCGGCCCCCTAAGCTGCGCTGGCTGGCGCGACTCTGTGCGAATCTAGAGTCGGCTTGCGACCGGTGCGTCAGATGCAATCGCCCGATTGAAACAGTTGTTTGATTTTTTCCGTGCTTGCAGAATGCCGCGCCGGACCGGCTGTTTAGCGCAGTCGCCGAGGCCCGCTCCATCGTTTCAAAACCCGACCGCCAGAGTAGTGGCCGGGTGAAAAAGCTCGCCAGGGCAGCGGTTACCGCGCTCTGGTCAAGATCACGCAGGAGAACAACAACAATGCACATCGGTGTACCCCTCGAAACCCATGTCGGGGAAACGCGCGTCGCCGCGACCCCGGAAACCGTCAAGAAACTGATCGGCCAAGGGCACCGGGTAACGCTGCAAAGCGGCGCCGGGTTGCTTTCCAGCGTGCCGGACAGCGCCTACGAGGCCGCTGGCGCGACCATCGGCGATGCGGCCGCGGCCTTTGCCGCCGAGCTGGTGCTGAAGGTCAATGCGCCGGACGAGGCGGAACTGGCGCAGATGCAGTCCGGCAGCGTGCTGCTGGGCATGCTCAACCCGTTCGACAACGCCTGCATCGCGCGCATGGCCGCGCGCGGCATCACCGCGTTCGCGCTGGAAGCCGCGCCGCGCACCTCGCGCGCACAGAGCCTGGACGTGCTCTCCTCGCAGGCCAACATCGCCGGCTACAAGGCGGTGCTGCTCGG
Source organism: Pseudomonas phenolilytica (assembly GCF_021432765.1). NCBI lineage: Bacteria > Pseudomonadati > Pseudomonadota > Gammaproteobacteria > Pseudomonadales > Pseudomonadaceae > Pseudomonas > Pseudomonas phenolilytica. The sequence goes on along the minus strand of NZ_CP058908.1, from coordinate 1,149,509 downwards.
CGCCCATCACTACCCGCGCTTCATGCCGATGCTGATGACCGCCGCCGGTACGGTGAAGGCCGCGCGCGTGCTGATCCTCGGGGCCGGTGTCGCCGGGCTGCAGGCCATCGCCACGGCCAAGCGCCTGGGCGCGGTGGTCGAGGCTTCGGACGTGCGCCCGGCGGTGAAGGAGCAGATCGAATCGCTCGGCGCCAAGTTCGTCGACGTGCCGCTGGAGACCGACGAGGAGCGCGAATGCGCCGAAGGCGTCGGCGGCTATGCGCGGCCGATGCCGGCCTCGTGGATGGCGCGTCAGGCGCAGGCGGTGCACGAGCGTGCGCTGCAGTCGGACATCGTCATCACCACCGCGCTGATCCCGGGCCGCAAGGCGCCGACGCTGCTGCAGGAGGCCACCGTCGAGCAGATGAAGCCCGGCTCGGTGATCGTCGACCTGGCGGCCGGGCACGGCGGTAACTGCCCGCTGACCGAGATCGATCAGGTGGTGGTGCGCCACGGCGTGACCATCGTCGGCCACGCCAACCTGGCGACGCTGGTGCCGGCCGACGCCTCGGCGCTGTACGCCCGCAACCTGCTGGATTTCCTCAAGCTGGTCATCGACAAGGACGGCCAGTTCCAGCTCAACCTCGAAGACGACATCGTCGCCGCGTGCCTGATGTGCCGCGACGGCCAGGTCGTGCGGACCAACGGTTAAGGGAGACGCGAACATGGATCTGATTTCGGACGGCATCTACAACCTGATCATCTTCGTGCTGGCGATCTACGTCGGCTACCACGTGGTCTGGAACGTCACCCCGGCCCTGCACACGCCGCTGATGGCGGTCACCAACGCGATCTCGGCAATCGTCATCGTCGGCGCCATGCTGGCCGCCGCGCTCACCGTCACCCCGCTGGGCAAGGCGATGGGCACCCTGGCCGTGGCCCTGGCCGCGGTCAACGTCTTCGGTGGCTTCCTGGTCACCCGACGCATGCTGGAAATGTTCAAGAAGAAGGACCGCAGCGCGGCCAAGGCAGAGGGCAAGTAAGCCATGAGCATGAACCTCATCACCGTTCTCTACCTCATCGCCTCGGTGTGCTTCATCCAGGCGCTGAAAGGCCTCTCCCACCCGACCACCTCACGCCGCGGCAACCTGTTCGGCATGATCGGCATGGGCCTGGCGGTACTGACCACGGTCGGCCTGATCTTCAAGCTCGGCAGCGAGCTGGCCACCGCCGGCATCGGCTACGTGATCGTCGGCCTGCTGATCGGCGGCACCGCCGGATCGATCATGGCCAAGCGCGTCGAGATGACCAAGATGCCCGAGCTGGTCGCCTTCATGCACAGCATGATCGGCCTGGCCGCGGTGTTCATCGCCATTGCCGCGGTGGTCGAGCCGCAGTCGCTGGGCATCGTCGAGCACATGGGCTACGCGATTCCGGCCGGTAACCGCCTGGAGCTGTTCCTCGGCGCGGCCATCGGTGCCATCACCTTCTCCGGTTCGGTGATCGCCTTCGGCAAGCTGTCCGGCAAGTACAAGTTCCGCCTGTTCCAGGGCGCTCCGGTGGTGTTCAAGGGCCAGCACATGGTCAACCTGGCCGTGGGCCTGGCGATCGTCGGTCTGGGTCTGGTCTACACCTTCACCGGCAACCTGACCGCCTTCGCCATCCTGGTGGCGCTGGCCTTCGTCATCGGTGTGCTGATCATCATCCCCATCGGCGGCGCGGACATGCCGGTGGTGGTGTCGATGCTCAACAGCTACTCGGGCTGGGCGGCCGCCGGTATCGGCTTCTCGCTGAACAACTCGATGCTGATCATCGCCGGCTCGCTGGTGGGCTCGAGCGGCGCGATCCTCTCGTACATCATGTGCAAGGCGATGAACCGCTCGTTCTTCAACGTGATCCTCGGCGGCTTTGGCGCCGACGCCGATGCCGGTGGCCCGGCGGGCGCGCAGCAGGAGCGCAACGTGAAGTCCGGTTCGGCCGATGATGCCGCCTTCCTGCTGACCAACGCCGACACCGTGATCATCGTGCCCGGCTACGGCCTGGCGGTGGCCCGCGCGCAGCACGCGCTGATGGAACTGGCCGAGAAGCTGACGCACATGGGCGTGACCGTGAAGTACGCGATCCACCCGGTCGCCGGCCGCATGCCGGGGCACATGAACGTGCTGCTGGCCGAAGCCGAGGTGCCTTACGAGCAGGTCTTCGAGATGGAGGACATCAACTCCGAGTTCGGCCAGGCCGACGTGGTGCTGGTGCTCGGCGCCAACGACGTGGTCAACCCGGCGGCCAAGACCGATCCGAAGTCGCCGATCGCCGGCATGCCGATCCTCGAGGCGTACAAGGCCAAGACCGTCATCGTCAACAAGCGCTCAATGGCCAGCGGCTATGCGGGCCTGGACAACGAACTGTTCTACATGGACAAGACCATGATGGTCTTCGGCGACGCCAAGAAGGTGGTCGAGGACATGGTCAAGGCCGTGGAATGATCGCCTCGCGCTGAAACGAAAAAAACCCCTCCCGGCCATGCCGCGAGGGGTTTTTCTTTGCCTGTAGCGAAGGGTCAGACACTGAAGCCGAACACCTCACCCAGGTGCCGCCGATAGCGCTCGACATCCGCCTCAACCTGCGGCCGCTTCATCACGTCGACACAGAGGAAGGTTGGCAGGCCCTGCATGCCGAGAAACTCGTTGGCCTTGTGGAACGGCAGGTAGACCGCATCCACGCCCTTGCCGGCAAAGAAGTCGCTGGGGTCGTCGAAGGCCTGCTGCGGCGCGTTCCAGGTGGCGGAAATCATGTAGCGCTTGCCCTGCAGCAGGCCGCCGCTGCCGTACTTCTGCGACGCGTCCGAGCGGGTGCGACCGTCGTTGGCGTAGAGGCTGCCGTGGCCGGCGGTGAACACTTCGTCCAGGTACTTCTTCACCGTCCAGGGCGCGCCCATCCACCAGCCGGGCATCTGATAGATCAGCGCATCCGCCCAGAGAATCTTCTCGACTTCCTGCTGCACGTCGTAGCCGGCGTCGATCTCGGTGGTGCGCACCTCGAAGCCGGCCGCCGTCAGGGTTTCGAGTGCGGCGTGATGCAGCGTGGCGTTGTAGCGGCCGGCCGAATGGGCGAACGCCTTGCCGCCGTTGAGTAGCAGAATCTTCTTCATGGAGAGGCCTCGGGAACGGATTGGCGCGCAGTTTACTCATCCCCGCGCACCGCACCCAGATTGGAACGGGCAAATGATTTGTGCGTATCCGTCACGAATCTCCAAGCTATTGGTGGCGAACTACACAGCTTTCGCCACCGGCGGCGACTCCGGCCGCGCCGCATAACGCTGAGCGAGCACCGCGCAGACCATCAGCTGGATCTGGTGGAACAGCATCAGCGGCAGGATCAGCGTGCCCAGCGCGCCGCCGGCGAACAGCACCTGCGCCATCGGAATGCCAGTCGCCATGCTCTTCTTGGAGCCGGCGAAGAGGATGGTGATCCGGTCCTCCAGATCGAAGCCCAGCCCGCGCGCGATCAGCCAGGTGATACCCAGCGCCAGCGCCAGCAACAGGCAGCAGGCCAGCACCAGGCCGAGCAGCTGTGGCAGCGGCACCTCCTGCCAGATGCCCTCGACCACCGCGTGGCTGAACGCGGTGTAGACCACCAGCAGGATCGAACTCTGGTCGACGTTCTTCAGCCAGCCCTTGTTGCGCGCCACCCAGTCGCCGATCCAGCGCCGCGCGAACTGCCCGGCGATGAACGGCAGCAGCAGCTGCACGACGATCTTGCCGATGGCATCCAGTGTCGAGCCGCCATCGCCCTGCGCGCCCATCAGCAGCAGCACCAGCAACGGGGTGAGGAAGATGCCGATCAGGCTGGAGGCCGCCGCGCTGCACACCGCCGCGGCAATGTTGCCGCGCGCCAGCGAGGTGAAGGCGATAGCCGATTGCACCGTGGCCGGCAGCGCGCACAGGTAGAGCATGCCCAGATACAGCTCCGGGCCGATCAGCGGCGTCAGCAGCGGGCGCAGCGCCAGGCCGAGCAACGGGAACAGCACGAAGGTGCAGCCGAACACCAGCAGGTGCAGGCGCCAGTGCCCCAGTCCCGCGAGGATCGCCGGCCCCGACAGCTTGGCGCCATGCATGAAGAACAGCAGGCCGATGGCCAGGTTGGTGATCCACTCGAACACCGCTACGCCCTGTCCGCGCGCCGGCAGCAACGTGGCGAGGGCCACCGCGCCAAGCAGGGCAAGGGTGAAGTTGTCCGGTAACAGGCGGGGTCTGGCCATGTGTGCTCCTGAGGACGGTGACTTGCGACGGATTGAGCGCGAGTCTACTGTCGTCTCGGATATCCGACTAACGCCATCGAGCCAGCTAATGTCGACAAACGGACAGGCCATCCTGCCGCAACGCCCCATCCCGACGATGGCGTCCCTGCCGCGCCCGCTATTCGCCCGCAGTGAATCGCTGGCCGAGCGCACCACCACGCCGCGCCACAGTCATCCGTGGGCCCAGCTGTCCTACGCCACCAGCGGCGTGTTGCGGGTACACACCGAGCGGCGCCGTTTTCTCGCGCCGCCGCAGCGCGCCATCCTGGTGCCGCCGGGGCTGCTGCACGAGGTGGTGAGTTCGCCACGTACCGAAATGCGCAGCCTGTACATCGATTACCGCGCCGTGTCCTGGGCGCCGCCGCATTGCCAGGTGCTGGCGGTCGGCCCGCTGCTGCGCGAGCTGATCCGCGCGTTCGGCGAACTGCCGGTGGAGTACGACGAGCAGGGCGCCGACGGGCGTCTGGCCGCGGTGCTGCTGGACCAGCTGCGCGCCGCACCGGAGATCGGCTATTCGCTGCCATGGCCCGGCGACGCGCGGCTGCGGCAGCTCTGCGAGGCGCTCTACGCGCAGCCCGACCTGCCGCTCGGCCTGGCGCAGTGGAGCGAGCGCCTGCAGGTGTCGGAGAAGACCCTGACGCGCCGGTTCCAGCGCGATACCGGCCTCAGCTTCCGCGCCTGGCGCCAGCGCCTGCGCCTGCTCAGCGCGCTACCGCTGCTGGAACAGGGCGAGGCGGTCACCGAGGTCGCGCTCGCCTGCGGCTACGATTCCACCTCGGCCTTCATCGCCGCCTTCCGCCTGCACTTCGGCGCCACCCCGGGCGCCGTGGCGCGACCACGACGCGATTAGCGCACGACGAACAGTTGCACCACCGGGCAGCGGTACAGTTTGCCGCGCGCCGCGACTGCACCGGCACAATTGTCTTTCCCTGTGGCTGCCGCACCGGCGTGACGCGCGCCATCCTGTCTCCCCAGACATCAGCCCCCGCCAGCCGGGAAGGAGAGGCCTCATGGACCGCGCCGCGCCTCGCACCCTCGTCATCATCACCCCGTCCGTAGCCTGGCTTGCGCGCCTGCCGCACACGCTGCGGCTGTGGCAGCAACGCGCGCGTAGCCGCCGTCAGCTGGCACAGCTGGACGCCCGACTGCTGGCGGATGCCGGCATCAGCCCCAGCGAACGCCAGGAAGAGCTGCGCCGGCCGTTCTGGCGCTGAACGCCCAGACGCGGATCGCACGATCCGCTTTGCAGGCCGCGACCGGGCGCCTATGCTGCGCCCAGCCGGCCGCGGGGCGGAACATGCTGCAAGCGGTACGGTCTAGTGCGAACATCTGGAGACTTCGTCATGCACCGCTACCTGCTCCCCTTCTGCGCCGCCGGCCTGCTGCTGGCCGGCAACGCCTCGGCCGCCAGCTTCACCGGCACCACCGACATGGTGGTCGGCGGTCTGATCAACACCGTCGATGCGACCTCCGACCTGACCTCCTCGCTGCGCGACGACAAGCTCGTGCTGGATGCCCGCGACGACGCGGCGCGCTTCGTCGCCAGCCAGGGTGAGCTGCGCGGTGCGCATCTGGAGGCCGCGCTGCTGCACATCCGCGCACAGCAACCGCAACTGGGCGCCAGCGACCTGCAACTGGCCGAGGCGATCCTCGCGCTGTGAGGCGAACGCGGCGGACGCTGGCCCTGAGACCGGCGTTTCGCTAGCCTTGGCGCCGTTTTTTTGCTGCCAGGGTTCCCATGCGTTCGTTGCACCTCGTATTCGCCATCGCCTGCTGCGCCGCCGGCCCCGCGCTGGCACTGGACACCACCATCGCCGGCGTCGCGAAGACCACCTTCGTCGCCAGCCAGCTGACCAGTGCACCGTTCGACAACAAGCTGGTCGCCGCCGCCCGCGACGATGCTGCCAGCTTCGTCGGCAGTGGCGGCCAGATCCGCAGCGCGCGCCTGCAGGCGGCGCTGCACTGGCTGCGCGAGCAGCACCCCGGCCTGCCCGCCAGCGATCTGCAGCTGGCCGAGGCCATCCTCGTTCAATGATCCGGCGCCCGATGCCGTCATCGCGCATCGCCCCGCCCCAGCCATGAGACTCGCACCATGCACAGACTGTCGATTGCCCTCCCCCTCGCCCTGGCGCTATGCGCCGGCGCCGCCCAGGCCCAGACGCTGGTGGCAACCAGCAACATCGTGGTGCGCGCGCTGGATCGCAGCCTCGATTTCACCTCCGACACCACCACCTCGATCCGCGACATGAAGGTCGTGGTCGAAGCCCGCGACGAGGCCGCCAGCTTCGTCGCCAGCGAAGGCGAGATCCGCGGCGCCCGCCTGGAAGCCGCGCTCGGCTCGCTGCGCAGCGAATTCCCGGCGGCCCGCGACGCCAGCGATCTGGCCCTGGCCGAAGCCATCCTCGCCCTGTGATTCGCGCCTGGCTGCTGGCGAGCTGCCTGGGCCTGGCCGCCACCGCCCAGGCCGACCTGCGTCTGACGCTGGATGCCACCGCCCTGCAGGCCAGCGAACGCCAGGCCAGCCAGGCGCTGCTGGACGAGGCGCTGGCCGCGCTGCCGCCGCGCCTGCTCCAGCGGCTGGATCGCGACGTGCAGGTGGTGTGGCAGGACGGGCTGCCAACGCAAGCCTACGGTCGCGCCGGTGGCGATCGCCTCGAACTCAATCGACGACTGCTGCCGGCCCTCGTCGACGGCTCCGCCGCCAGCCAGCGTACCGGGCGTACGCACGGCACGGTTCGCCGCGAACTGCTCGCCACCGTCATCCACGAAATCGCCCACCTCTACGATCGCGCCCGCCTGTGGTCGCCCGACCAGCATCTTCTGCAGGCGCAGTGCCGCCAGCGCGTCGGCAGTCTAGGCGCGGTCGGTCTGCCGGACGACTGCCGTGGCCAGGAGCGGCGCCGCTTCACCCTCAGCGACGAACCGCGCCTGCTCGACCTCGCCGGCTGGCCGCAGCGGGTCGGCCGCCGCGGCGCGCGCGAACTGACCAACGCCCAGGTCGCACGCAGCCCGGATCGCTACGAGCTGAGCAATCCGCGCGAGTTTGTCGCGGTCAATCTCGAATATTTTCTGCTTGACCCCAGCTACGCCTGCCGCCGCCCCTCGCTGCAGCGCTACTTCAGCGCGCACTTCGGCTGGACACCGGCGTCCACGGCCGATTGCGCGCCGGGCTATCCGTTTCTCAATGCCGGCCGAGACTTCGGCCGCACACCGTTGCTGACGCTCGATCCGGCGCGGGTCTTTGAGGTCGACTACCTGTTCGCCGAAGCCAACGACGCCTGGGTCAGCCGCTGGGGTCACAGCATGCTACGTCTGGTGATCTGCGCGCCCGGCCGCACGCCCGGACCGGATTGCCGGCTGGATCTGGAACATCATCTGGTGCTGTCTTTCCGCGCCTTCGTCGATGATGTGCAGCTGTCCAGTTGGGATGGCCTGACCGGCGCCTACCCCTCGCGGCTGTTCATCCTGCCGCTGGGCCAGGTGATCGACGAATACACCAAGGTGGAGCTGCGCAGCCTCGCTTCGGTACCGCTGAAGCTGCGCCGCGAGGAGATTCGCCAGCTGGTCGAGCGCAGCGCCGAGCTGCACTGGAGCTACGACGGCGACTACTACTTCCTCTCCAACAATTGTGCGGTCGAAACCCTCAAGTTGCTGCGCGGCGGCACCGCGCGCGACGAGCTGCGCGCACTGGACAGCATCATGCCCAACGGCCTGCTGGAGGTGCTGATCCACCGCGGTCTCGCCGACGCCAGCGTGCTCGACGATCCTCGCGAAGCGCTGCGCCTGGGCTATCGCTTCGACTCCTACCGCGACCGCTATCAGGCGATGTTCGTCGTACTCAAGGAACGCCTCGGCCTGCCGCAGGACAGCGTTGAACAATGGCTGGAGCTCGACGCGGCCAAGCGCCGGCCGTGGATCGAACGCGCCGACCTGCGCGCCGCCGCCGCGCTGCTGCTGGTCGAGCAGGCCGCCCTGCGCAAGCAGTTGCTGCTGGCCCAGGACGAACTGAAGAACCGCTACCTCGGTGGTCGCGGTCAGGACGCCCGGCTCGACAAGGCTGACGGCGCGCTGCAGGAAATCCTCGCCAGCAGCGGCTACCTCAGCCGCCCGGCCGAACTGCTCGACGGCGACGGCTACGGCCTGCCACAAGCCAGCGAGTGGCGCCGCCTGGAGCGCGAGAGCGAACAGCGCCAGCTGCGCCTGAATGAGCTAAGCGAAGAACTCGACCGCGAAGTGCGCGTACTGCTCGGAGACGAGCGGCGGAAGGAACTGGAAGCGATCGAAGCCAACCTGACGCAGATCGGGGAGCACCTGCGCGGGCTGCACAAGGCTGGAGGTGGGTTGGAATTGCCGTGAGGCCCCTACAGCTGCTGCGCTGAGCCCATGCCATCTAGGCGCTGCACCAAGCTAACCTTGGAGAGCCACAGCATCGTCGCCGCCCTTACGGGCGGCATGGATGCCCCTGGCCCGCTGGCTGCGGTAGTAGTCCTCAATGCCAAGGCTTGCGTCGATTCTGGCGCGCAGGGTGCAGGGGTGTTGCTGCCAAGGGTGGCTGGCCAGCTTCTCCCGCAACGCCCTGGAAGCGGAGTTGCGCTTCCAGCCTTCGAGTGTACGGTCGCGCCAGTAGCGCTCAGGGCGGCCGATGGCGGCATCATGGGCAGCAGTAACCGGGTCGAGGTGGCGACTTTGCTCCAGCACCGGCAGGTCAGGCAGCGGTTGCTCGACGTCCATATAGCGCTGCAGGGTATCCCAGAAGGCGTAGAGGTTGGCTTTGTCGAGCCCGAGGCTATGCATCTTCATGCCCAAGCAGACCTTGGTGTCGGTGTAGCGGTGATGCAGCCAGAGCACGTAATCATGCCCGCCATGGGGTGTGACCTGCAGCTGCATGACCGGATCGAACTCGTAGAAGGGCGCGACGAAGGGAGAGCGGAAGCGCCTGCCGATGCGCAGCATGCCGTCGCGCCGGTTGAAGCCGCTGCCGTCGTGGGTGTAGATCAAAGAGTACAGGCCGATCAGCAGGTCGACACCGATAGCTGCCATGAACAGCAGAACCGCTCCAAACCAGAATGCGGTTTGTTCACTCCAGAAACCCCAGAGTGCACCTTGATCCCAGGCAATACTTCCAGCGGTGATTATTGTTAGCGCCCCCCAAAGTATATAGGCCAGCCAGGGCCTTGATGAACTATAGACAATCAAGTTCACAAACATCAGGGCAACTCCAAATATCGGAATGATCATGGAGTCATAAATTACCGAAACTTCCACAACCCATGGAAAAAAAAACAAAGTTATACAACAAAGTCTCGATACAAATAAAAAACTCAATAGTTTGCCACTATTTTCGAAGTTCCAACGCTCTGCATCGCAATAAATATGTTGTTTACGTTTCTCCTTTGCTTGCCGCTCATAAGTCAGATGGGCCTCTCCCATAAGCTGACCTTCGATTTCGGATATCGAGTCCAGATTGGCGTAATGCCCCCATTTCAAGGCGGTGTCGAACAGGCCTTGCTTATCGCGAATAGGTGGCGGTAGTGAGGGCAATGTTTGGCCGCAATAGGCAGCAGGGCCGTAAGTTTTAATCGTCATACCTTGAATTCCTGGATTTCAACCTGCCAGTAAGGTGCATCATCAGGTTGAGTGTTCGGAGCGGGCGGTCGAGAAAAGGCGGGCTGATAGGGACGCCAGGTTTTCGGACTGGGTTGTGGCAGCACCAATTCATCGGATCGGTCGGGCGCCTTGGCGAGACGGAACTGGCCAAAAACCTTGAGGCGCTGGGTGATTTTCTGAGCGTGACGTTGCAATGGCGTTTGAGTCATCACGGGAAACTGCTTCGGCAGAATATAGAGCACCGAAGTATTGTCCAAAGGGTGTCCCGTCAACTTCGCCTCGTTGATCGTACGTTGCTCAAGGCGTTCTACGTTGAAGACTCCCGTGAATGGGAGGGCCGCCACTTCTTCCCTGGCGTAGAACTGAAAATGCTGGGCATCGAACATTCCTAGCAGCGGCGAATGGACACGTACCGCCCAGTCTTCACGCTCGAAAGGTTGCGCCGATGCGCGGCGGCATTCCAAACCGGTGTTCAGTGGGGCCCGTTGCCCGTTGAGGGTGCCGAGGCGAGAGCGCACGCTACGGGGTGCTTGGTCGAGCCAATCACCTAGGCGGCTGACCTGAATCACGGGCCTGCCGAGAATGCCGATCAGTTGCTGGTAGGCAACTTTCGGATCGCTGAGATGGGCAAAGCGCTGGTCGTCACCGAATACCTTGTCGAGCATGCTTGTCTGGCCATGATCCCTGCCAAATGGACCGTTCTTCATTAGGGCCTCGATATCGCTGTCGACCAGCCAGCCCGCCACAATGTTGCCGCCTATGAATAGCATCGCTCCTGCTACCAGCACCACAGGGTTGATGCACATACCCAAGGCGTAGGCCGTCCAGGCTGCGCCACCTGCAGCCGCTACGCCATAGACCAAAGCGGCATCGCGATCACCCTGGTTCCAGGCGCGCTTGGCGTCCCAGACGGTAATCAGCGTTGTCACAAGCATGGCCCCGCCCGAAAGAGCACGCAGTATGGGCAACCGCGGGTTGCCCGTTTGCTCGGTCAGATTTATGGCCCAGCGGGTGGAAAACCTATAAACGTCGACACGAGGCTTATTTAGCAATGTCACGAGCTGGTGTTCGCCGCCAAGAACAAATTTGGAAAGATTTCCCGAGGCAACCATAAGATCTGCTGCTGCTGATGCATAACCTGCCACATAGCGGCGTCGGCCATCCCCCACTTCCCTTTGCAAACTCTTCATCCCCTCAACCTGCACATTCAGGTTGTACATGGCGCAAGCCACTGCAACCAGTGGCATAGAGGGCGACCGCGCAGCAGTATCGAGTTTGTTGGCAACCGCATGTTTCCAGGCACTGTACTTGGCCACTTCCGGGTGATCGGCAGGCGCCGCAATGATTACTCCTGAGCCATGATTTGGCAGTCCATGGCCTACCTGGCGAGGGCTGGTGGAAGCGACGACCTGTCCCTGAGGGTTGTTGATGTTCAGATATAGATAGTTCTTGCGAGTGATCGCCGCACGCTCGGAAACGGTCAGGCCATTTCTAAGGCCTTCTCCTTGAATACCCAGAATCCTGAGGTTCGCAGCCTGAGCCTGTGACTCGGTGACCAGCTGTATACCGTGCCAGCTAGGGGAGAGCTTATCGAGCACACCGAGCGTCGGCCCGAATAGGCGGTTGAACCGAATCGCTACCGTTACATCGGCGGCATTCAGACGCTGAATCTGGGTCAGCACGGCCATGGAGAAGGTGGTCGTGAAATCATCGATCAGCGAGTGCAGGTTCTTGTAGATCAACCCCTTGTCCGCATCCTGCGGATCGATGTTGGCAACGTGCAGAAGGCTGCTCATGCCCAGACGTTGCGGGTCGGGTTCACGCTTCTTCGCAGCCAGGGCGACAAGTCGGTTCACGGGCTCAGGCAGCGCGCCATCCGCTTTTGCCAAAAATGGCTGGGTAATGGGGTGACGTCCGCTCAGGAGTCGATCACTCAGTTGAGCGATGCGGCCTTGCAAGGCGTTGCTGCTGCCCGCTTGGGCTAAGGCATCTATGTGCTCCGGCAGTTTCCCCAGCGTGGTGAATATATCGCTGAACAGTAGATAGGGTTCCAGCAGGCGTTCATCGTGCGTGTATTGCCAATCCCACAGACTTGCAGCCAGCGGCACATCCGATAACAGATCGGTGAGGCGCTGAAGTTGCGAGGCAAGATGGTTTCGGGCCACCTTGCGCTCCCCGTCGAACACGGTGTCCTGAAGCTGTTCAAGATGAAGGTGTGTCTTGAGCTTACCCAGCGGGCTGTTCGGGCTCTGCATGACCGAACTGTATAGCGCATGGGCATATTGGCCATTCGGACGATGCGGCACCAATGCATTGAGGGTAAGCAGGTAGGATTCCGCCAGGCGTGCTTGCGCGCAGGCGTGTCTGAGCGCGAACAGAGGATCATCGAGCATGAGCCCGACCAGCCTGGGATAGGAGCGCAGATTGCGGTCTACAAGCACATCCTTGCCGGCCTCCAATGTTGGCAGCGGCTGCGGGGGTTGGCTCTGTGTCGCGGCAGCAAGCTCCTCCAGGCGCATCTGCATGCGGCTGCTCATTTCGTACGATGGGAGACTGCCAAGGCTGGGCGTGAACAGGGAGGGGTCACCCAGCAAACTTTCGATACTGAAATCCCGTGGCCTGTAGCCCTCTGTCTGGACACCGATCACGACTGCCGGCATCGCTTGCGTCGGGCGCCATTGTCCTTGGCCGACGACGGCCGCTGACCAAGCGAACCCCACATTCTGCGCACGGCTCTTGACTCTGTTCTGGTCAGCCTCCAGCCATTGGATGTATTCCCACGTCCAGGGCTTTTCGCTGTAGGCCATCAGGTAGTTATTGGCGACGGATTGTCCCTGTACCAGTATCGGGATCAACAGAATCTGCTGTTGCTTGCCAACGGATCGACGATCATCGGCAGGAGCCTTGTTCTCGGCCTGCTTGCGCCAATGAGCAAGATCGACATCCTTCATGTTGCCTTGGCCGTCGCATAGCACTTCGCGCCAGAGCTTGCCGCTCTGAAATACGTAGATACGACCAGAGCGCGGGAGCGCTCCCTTGGGGGTTTCGTTATAGGCGTTGTGACCCGGAAGTCTGGCCAGCGGCATTACCGCCAGAAGCGTGTTCTGCTGAATGTTCTCTTCTTCATCATGGCTGCGCATGTCCACGGCAATGGGCAACGAAAACTCACCACCGTCCTCCCGCTCGATGCTCAGTGCGAGTCTCTTGCGTTGAGCGTCGTCATACTGGGTTCGTTTGCGAACGCCCTGATCAATGGGGTGATCCATCAATTCGCTCATGCGCCTTCCTCCGGGTCGAGCAACTTGACTTGCCCGCCTTGCTCCGGGTCACCCCATACGTCCACGATCAGTTGCTGCGACCCCTTGCCCCCCTTTTCTGAAAGTAGAGACGGTAGGTTGGTGGTGGCAGTACCGGTTTTCTCGCCCACCGGCGCGGTATCTGCTGGTTTGGGCAAGTCAGGTGATATCGGCGCCGCGCCCGCCCCGCTCCCCGACGTACCGCCCGAATTCACCCTGACCACTGGCCCCACCAACGTCACGCCCCCTGCGTCGAGCTTCACGAAGCTGCCGCCTGCCTTGAAGGTGAGTTCGCTGCCAGCCTCCAGGACGACTTTCAGGCCGCTAGAGAGGTGAATTTCCTGGCCCGCTTCGACAAACTGGCCGCTGCCGATCTTCAGGTGCTGGCTGTTGCCCACGGTCAGATGGTCGCTGACGCGGACTTCGCTCTTGCGGTCGGCGTGGGTGGTGCGGTGTTCTTCGGCGCGGAATTCGCTGTAGCTGTTGGCCTCCACGGTGTCGTGGCGCTCGTGGCCGACGCGGATCTTCTGGTCTTGCTCGATGTTCTCGTCCCAGTCGCGCTGGGCGTGGAGGTAGATCTGCTCGGTGCCCTTGCGGTCTTCGATGCGCAGTTCGTTGTAGCCGCCACCGCCCGGGCTGCTCAGGGTCTTGAACACCGTGCGCGTCTTGTTGGCCGGCAGGTCGTAGGGGACCTGATGCTCCTTGTGGTACAGGCAGCCGGTCACCAGCGGTTGATCGGGATCGCCTTCGAGGAAAGTCACCAGCACTTCCATGCCGACCCGCGGGATGGCGATACCGCCGTAGCGGTCGCCGGCCCAGCTGGAGCTGACGCGCAGCCAGCAGCTGGTCTTGTCGTCGGCCTGGCCGTGGCGGTCCCAGTGGAACTGGACCTTCACGCGGCCATACTCGTCGCAGTGGATTTCTTCCCCTACCGGGCCGGTGACCTCGGCGGTCTGGCTGCCGAGGATCCTGGGTTTCGGATGGCGAAGGGCCGGGCGGAAGGGGATGTCCCAGGGCGTGGCGCTGAAGCGGTTGCGGTAGCCCTGGACGAAACCGTCACCGCTATCGACATCACTGGTGACCGACTCCTCCAGCACCTGCGGCTGCTTGCCTTCGTGCAGCACTTCGTTAAGCAGCCAGAGCTGGTTCCAGTCGTTGCAGGGGTGTTCGGTGAGCGGGAGGAAATGCCCGCTCACCAGCCTCGGCTGGTCGCTTTCGCCTTCGGCCAGTTCGTAATCGTGGCGGTGGCGCTCCAAGGCGCGTTGCGACAGGTGCTTGCCGCGGGCGCGCTCGGTGAAGCGGCCTGGGTAGTCATAGTCCTCGAGAGCGGGTTGGAAGTCGCTATGGAAAGCGGCCTCCATGGTCAGACGCGGCTTCTCAAAGTCGTAATCGCGGCGCGTGACGCGACTGGTGCGGGTTTCCAGACGCAGGCCAAAGCGCTTGATCACCGGCTGGTCGGCGACCAGACCGCTGTCCTGCTGATAGGCAGTTGTGGCGAGCTTGTGAAAGACCGTCTGATCGTCGCCGAACACCAGCACATGTCCATCTGCGCTGTGCTGGAAGTGATAGTGGATACCCTCCTCCTCGCACAGGCGTTGGATGAAGTGCAGGTCAGATTCATCGTATTGCACGCAGTACTCGCGCGGCGGGTAGATCACCGGACCGAGCTGGAAGCGATAGGCGTCGGCCTGAATGCCGTGTTCCTCGAGCACTTTGGCAACGATATGCGGCACGCTCAGATGCTGGAAGATGCGCTGGTTGGTGCGATGGGCCAGGTAGGCCAGCTGCGGCACGAGCGTCAACCGATAGCGGGTCAGACGTTTGCCGGATTCACCCTGGCCGGCCTGATATACCAAGCCGTGAATGCCGCTGCCAGCCGGAGCGAAGGCGAGAAAGGCCGGGCGGTGCAGTAGGCTTTCCAGCTCCAGATCGGGGCGTTCGCTGACCAGCTCCAGCTCGAAGCGATAGGGCTGACTGATGGCCTCGCGGCCTTGGAATTCGAGCACCTTGAAGTCGTGCGCGAAACCGTCAAACGTGAGGCTGAAATGGGCCTGGTTGGCTGGGGCGAACATCCATGTTCCTCCTGTTCAGTCCATGTATCGGCGCAGGGGCGCTGCGGAGCGTCGATGTAGCACAGACCGGCCGCTCGGCAACGCGCGCCTTACGCATTCCGCAACGGCAACGTCGGATTCTGTTCGGTGCTTCGCAAAAAGACGTTCGGCCAGGCGAGCCTGGCCGAAGCGGGACCGCGGCGAATCAGCCGGCGATCGGGGTGCGCCAGTCGTCGGAGCCGGAGGTGCCGGAAACTTCGTGGGTCCAGACGATCTTGCGGTAGGTGAAGTACACGTCTTCCAGATGGGTGAAGTGCGACATGTTCGGGTCCTGGCAGTTGGGCATGCGCGACTGCACGTCGACGATCACCGCGTCTTCCAGTTCGATGGTGAAGTAGTGTTCCTGGGTGCCGGTAGACGAGGTGCGGTACCACTCCAGACGGCACTTGTTCAGGCGCTCGCCGGAAGTCAGGGCGTTGAAGATCAGCGGCGACGACTTGTCGAACACCTTGGTGATCATCAGCGGCTTGTGCACGCGCTGTCCGGTCGGCTGGCCCGACTGCGGGTCACGCGGAATGATGACCTGGTGCTGGAAAGCCTGGACCAGAATCTGATCTTCGTGGCCTTCCTGGAAAATGTTACCCACCGAGTCCTCGGTGAAGGTGCCGGCAGTGATCAGGCCTTGCTTGGTGCCTTCCAGGGACAGGTACGCGGGTGTTGGCATGGGTGCTCTCCTTGCTGAATGAAATGCCGTAGTTGGCAATTCCCCTTGGTACAAACGCCATGCCAAATCTGTAAATAACTTTAAATTCAATCAGTTATAAAAATATCAGCAGAACGTTTCGCTCCTTTGTGGAAGCGCATCACGAAAAACTGCGCAAGATCTGGCACAGCCGGCAGAAAACCTTGCGCAACTACTCGCACGCATGGTGCCGCAAGCGCTACACAGGCCTTTCCACAGAGTTATCCACAGAGGAGTGCGCCACTTCTTGCGCAGATGAATGACGATGCGAAGGTTTTTTCAAGGCAAAAAAAACCTCGAACTTCATTGGGGGAGGGGGAAGTTCGAGGTCCAAATCCGGACCGCTAGGGCGGGGTCCAGAGATCTGCCAACACTTAACACAACAAGGAGCATTGAAGGGCTTTTACACCCTTCGCATGCATTGACCATCGGGTTCCGCAATTGGTTCCACGGGCCGCGAAAAAAACTCAATGCGCCTCGTCCCAGTTGGCGCCGACGCCCGCCTCGACCAGCAGCGGCACGTCCAGATCGGCGGCCGCGCTCATCAGCGGGCCGATGCGCTCGCGCAACGTCTCGACCTGATCCTCGCGGACCTCAAGTACCAGTTCGTCGTGAACCTGCAGGATGATGCGCGCGTCCAGCCCCGAGTCCTGCAGCCAGGCGTCGACGGCGACCATCGCGCGCTTGATGATGTCCGCCGCGGTGCCCTGCATCGGCGCGTTGATCGCAGTGCGTTCGGCTGCCTTGCGCATGGCGCCGTTCTTCGAGTGGATTTCCGGCAGGTACAGGCGTCGGCCGAACAGCGTCTCGACGAAGCCCTGCTCGGCGGCCTGGGCGCGGGTGCGTTCCATATAGGCGAGCACACCGGGGTAGCGGGCGAAATAGCGGTCGATGTACTCCTGCGCCTCCTTGCGGCCGACGCCGATCTGCTTGGCCAGGCCGAAGGCGCTCATGCCGTAGATCAGGCCGAAGTTGATCGCCTTGGCGCTGCGCCGCTGGTCGCTGCTGACCTGCTCCAGCGGCACGCCGAACACCTCCGCGGCAGTGGCGCGGTGCACGTCCAGGCCGTTGCGGAACGCATCCAGCAGGCCGGCATCCTGGGCCAGGTGGGCCATGATGCGCAATTCGATCTGCGAGTAGTCCGCCGCCAGCAGCCGGTAGCCGGGCGCCGCGATGAAGGCCTGACGGATGCGCCGGCCCTCCGCGGTGCGGATCGGGATGTTCTGCAGGTTCGGGTCGGAGGACGACAACCGCCCGGTCGCAGTGACCGCCTGGTGGTAGCTGGTATGGATGCGCCCGGTGCGCGGGTTGATCTGCTGCGGCAGCTTGTCGGTGTAGGTGCCCTTGAGCTTGCTCAGGCTGCGGTGCTGCATGATCACCTTGGGCAGCGGGTAGTCCTGCTCGGCCAGCTCGGCCAGCACGCTTTCGGCGGTGGACGGCTGGCCGCCGGCGGTCTTGGACAGCACCGGGCAACCGAGCTTGTCATAGAGGATCGCGCAGAGCTGCTTGGGCGAGCCGAGGTTGAACTCCTCGCCGGCGATGGCGAAGGCTTCGCGCTCCAGCTCGACCATCTTCTCGCCGAGTTCGACGCTCTGCTGGCCGAGCAGCTGCGCATCGACCAGCGCGCCGTTGCGCTCGATGCGCGCCAGCACCGGCACCAGCGGCATCTCGATCTCGGTCAGCACCTTGAGCAGCGACGGCGTCTGCTCCAGCTTGCCGAGCAGGGTCTGGTGCAGGCGCAGGGTGACGTCGGCATCCTCGGCGGCATAGGGGCCGGCCTGCTCGATGGCGATCTGGTCGAAGGTCAGCTGCTTGGCGCCTTTGCCGGCAATGTCCTCGAAGCGGATGGTGCCGCGGCCGAGGTACTTGAGCGCCAGGCTGTCCATGTCGTGGCGGGTGGCGGTGGCGTCCAGCACATAGGATTCGAGCATGGTGTCGAAGGCCATGCCGCGCATCTCGACGCCGTAGTGCATCAGCACGTTCATGTCGTACTTGCCGTGCTGGCAGATTTTCGGTTTCGCCGGGTCTTCCAGCAGCGGCTTGAGCGCAGCGAGCACGGCGTCGCGCTCGAGCTGCTGCGGCACGCCCATATAGCTATGGCACAGCGGCACGTAGGCCGCCTTGCCGGCCTCGATGGCGAACGACAGCCCAACCAGCTCGGCACGCTGGGCGTCGATGCTGGTGGTTTCGGTATCGAAGGCGAAGCAGCTGGCGGTTCGCAGGCGCGCCAGCCAGCGATCGAAGTCGGCCTGCTCAAGCAGCGTCTCGTAGTCGGCTTCGGCCTGGATCGAGCAGTTCTCCGGCGCCACCTCGCAGTTCTCGCCCGCGGCCTTGGCCTCGCGCAGCAGGTCGTCGAGCCAGTTCTTGAATTCCAGTTCGCGATACAGCGCGATCAGCGCCTCGCGGTGTGGCTCGCCGGGCATCAGGTCGCAGACCTCGACGTCCAGCGCGACGTCGAGCTTGATCGTCGCCAGTTCGTAGGACATGAACGCCGCATCGCGATGCTCGGCGAGCTTGGCGCCCAGCGTCTTGGCACCGCGAATCGGCAGCGCCGCGACCTGATCGAGGTTGTCGTAGAGGCCCTTCAAGCCGCCCTCGATACCATTGAGCAGCCCGCAGGCGGTCTTCTCGCCCACGCCCGGCACGCCGGGAATGTTGTCGACCTTGTCGCCCATCAGCGCGAGGAAATCGATGATCAGCTCCGGGCCGACGCCGAACTTGGTCTTCACACCCTCGATGTCGTAGACGCTGCCGGTCATGGTGTTGACCAGGGTGACATGCGGGCAGACCAGCTGCGCCATGTCCTTGTCGCCGGTGGAGATCACCACGTCGCGACCGAGCGCCGCGCATTGCCGGGCCAGGGTGCCGATCACGTCGTCGGCCTCGACGCCATCGACGTTCAGCAGCGGCAGGCCAAGGGCGCGCACGGCCGCATGCAGCGGTTCGATCTGCACCCGCAAGTCATCCGGCATCGGCGGGCGGTGGGATTTGTAGTGCTCGAACAGTTCGTCGCGGAAGGTCGGCCCCTTGGCGTCGAAGACCACGGCGAACGGGCTGTCCGGGTACTGCTTGCGCAACGCCAGCAGCATGTTCAGCACGCCTTTCACCGCGCCGGTCGGTTTGCCGGTGGAGGTGGTCAGCGGCGGCAGCGCATGGAAGGCGCGATAGAGGTAGGACGAACCGTCCACCAGGACGAGAGGCGCTTGGCTCATGAGCGGAATAACCTTTTCGGCGGGCCCGGCGCTAGAATGCACAGGACCACTTATCGACAAAGGGACAAGGTTATCATGCGCGCTCTCAAACCCCTGATGCTGGCCGCCCTGCTGGCGTGCGTGCCTCTGACCGGTTTTGCCCAGGAGTCGGTCGACGGCGAGCCGGACGTGACCATCCGCCAGGAGGGTGACCGCACCGTCGAGGAGTACCGCGTCAACGGCTTCCTCTATGCGGTCAAGGTGACGCCCAAGCATGGCAAGCCGTACTTCCTGGTGCGCGCCGACGGCAACGACGGCAATTTCGTGCGCGCCGACCAGCCGGATATGCTGATTCCCGCCTGGAAGATCTTCAGCTGGTAAGCCGTCGGGAGGCCTGACATGTCGGTATTCACCCCCCTGCAGCGCGACGAGCTGGAAGCCTTTCTGGCGCCGTACCGGCTCGGCCGGCTGCGTGACTTCCAGGGGATCGCCGCCGGCAGCGAGAACAGCAACTTCTTCGTCAGTCTCGAGCAGGGCGAATACGTGCTGACGCTGATCGAGCGCGGCCCGACGCAGGATCTGCCGTTCTTCATCGAGCTGCTCGAGCGCCTGCACCACGCCGGTCTGCCGGTGCCCTACGCCCTGCACAGCGAAGACGGCAAAGCGCTGCGCGAGCTGGCCGGCAAGCCCGCGCTGCTGCAGCCGCGCCTGGCCGGCAGGCATGTGATCGAGCCCAACCCGCATCACTGCGCAGAGGTCGGCCGCCTGCTGGCACGCCTGCATCTGGCGACCCGCGAGCAGATTCTCGAGCGCGCCAGCGACCGCGGGCTGGACTGGATGCAGGAACAAGGCCCGAGCCTGGCGCTGAACCTGCCCGAGAACCAACTGCCGCTGCTGCGCGATGGCCTGGCGGAAATCGCCGAGCTGCGCCCCAAGCTCCTCGCCCTGCCGCGTGCCAACCTGCATGCCGACCTGTTCCGCGACAACGTGCTGTTCGAAGGCAGCCACCTGACCGGGGTGATCGACTTCTACAACGCCTGCTCCGGGCCGATGCTCTACGACCTCGCCATCGCCGTGAACGACTGGTGTTCGCACCCCAATGGCGAGATCGATCCCGAACGCAGCGAGCCGCTGCTGGCCGCCTATTCCGCGCTGCGCCGCTTCACCCCGGCCGAAGCCGAGCTGTGGCAGCCGATGCTGCGTGTCGCCTGCGTGCGCTTCTGGCTGTCGCGCCTGATCGCGGCACAACACTTCGGGGGCACTCCCGACGTGCAGGTGAAGGACCCGGGCGAATTTCATCGCCTGCTGGTCGCACGCCAGCAGCCGGCGAGTGTCCTACCTTTTGCCTTCTGACGACGCGACCGCGCGGTCGAGTATCGGGCCACGCCCGGGTAAGATGGCGCTCTTTTTCCAGCGGCAACGCTGATACCTGCGGTCCGGACCGACGCTGAGCGTCGCCGGCCGCCCGCTCTTTTGCGCCTAGCGGCGCCCCACTCTTGCGCTGCGGCCGAGCATCGCCGTTCGGTGCAGCGCCTTCAGGGAACGACGAATGACCCAACGCCATGTAATCAACGCCTCGGTCAGCCCCAAGGGCAGCCTGGAAACCCTCTCGCAGCGCGAAGTCCAGCACCTGAGCGAAGTCGGCGCCGGGCGTGCGCACAAGCTGTTTCGCCAGTGCGCATTGGCCATCCTCAATACCGGCGCGCGCATCGACAACGCCAAGACCATCCTCGAGGCCTATGCCGACTTCGAGGTAGAGATCCGTCAGCAGGATCGCGGCGTGCGCCTGGAGCTGTTCAACGCCCCGGCCGATGCCTTCGTCGATGGCGAGATGATCGCCAGCACCCGTGAAATGCTGTTCAGCGCGCTGCGCGACATCGTCTACACCGAGAGCGAGCTGGGCAACGCCCGCATCGACCTGAGCACCTCGCAGGGCATCACCGACTACGTGTTCCACCTGCTGCGCAACGCCCGCACGCTGCGCCCGGGCGTCGAGCCGAACATGGTGGTGTGCTGGGGCGGCCACTCGATCAGCCTGGAGGAATACAAATACAGCAAGCGCGTCGGCCACGAGCTGGGCCTGCGCAGTCTGCACGTCTGCACCGGCTGCGGGCCGGGCGTGATGAAAGGCCCGATGAAGGGCGCGGCAATCGGCCATGCCAAGCAGCGCCTGACCGGCAGCCGCTTCGTCGGCCTCACCGAACCGGGCATCATCGCCGCCGAGGCGCCGAACCCGATCGTCAACGAGCTGGTGATCTTGCCGGACATCGAGAAGCGCCTGGAAGCCTTCGTGCGCGTCGGCCACGGCATCATCATCTTCCCCGGCGGCGTCGGCACCGCCGAAGAATTTCTCTACCTGCTCGGCATCCTGCTGCATCCGGCCAACCGCGAGCTGCCCTTCCCCGTCGTACTCACCGGCCCGCGCGAGGCGGCGCCGTACTTGCAACAGCTGCACGCATTCGTCGGCGCCACCCTCGGCGAGCAGGCGCAGAGCCGTTACCAGGTGGTGATCGACGATCCGAGCGAAGTGGCGCGGTTGATGGTCGCCGGCATGCATGAGGTGCGCCGCTTCCGCCGCGAGCGCAACGATGCCTTCCATTTCAACTGGCTGCTGAAGATCGACGAGAGCTTCCAGCACCCGTTCGACCCTACCCACGAAGCGATGGCCAGCCTGCAGCTGCGCCGCGCGCTGCCGCCCCACGAGCTGGCCGCCAACCTGCGCCGCGCGTTTTCCGGCATCGTCGCCGGCAACGTCAAGGACAAGGGCATTCGCCGCATCGAACAGCACGGCCGCTACCAGATTCACGGCGACGCCTGCATCATGCAGCCGCTGGACGAGTTGCTGCAGGCCTTTGTCGAGCAGCATCGCATGAAGCTGCCCGGCAGCGCGGCCTACGAGCCGTGCTACAACGTGGTGAGCTGAGCGCCACACCAACAAAAAGCCCGGGGCATCGACCCCGGGCTTTTTTTGTCAGGCGCAGCGTTCGGCCGGCGAACTCAGCCGCACTTGGAATGGCCGCAGTTGAGGCACGTGGCGCAACCGTCCATCTGCACCACCGCCTGGGTATTGCACTTGTTGCACAACTGCGCGCCCGCCGGGAAACCCTCGCCCGGCTCGACCGCCACCGCGCCCTGGCTGGCCTCGTAGGCGGCACGCTTCTCCGCCAGGTACTTGAGCTGGGTTTCGTCCAGCGCCTGGCCTTCCATCATGCCGATGGCGATCAGATGGCGCTCCAGCACCGCGCCGATCTCGGCGACGATGGACGGCATGTAGACGCCGCCCTTCTTCAGGTAGCCGCCGCGCGGATCGAAAACCGCCTTGAGCTCCTCGACGAGGAAGGTGCAGTCGCCGCCCTTGCGGAACACCGCTGACATGATCCGGGTGAGCGCGACGATCCACTGGAAGTGGTCCATGTTCTTCGAATTGATGAAGATCTCGAACGGCCGGCGCTGCTCGTGCGGCGTACCGGCGTTGAGCACGATGTCGTTCACGGTGACGTACAGCGCGTGCTCGAACAACGGTGACTTGATCTTGTAGGTCATGCCGATGAGGGTTTCCGGACGCTGCAGGCTCTCGTCCATCTCCACTACCTTGACGGGCTTGGCCGCCTTGCTATCGGTGGCAGGCGCGGGCGCGGCGGGACGTTCGAGGGTCTCGTCGACGACCTTGAAGCCCTTGATGCGCTGGGTGATCTTTACGGTCATTGGTGCGGTCTCTCCTGCCGGGCGGCGTTGGCGGCCCGGCGACTATTCAGTTGGCGGCTCGGCTCAGTACTTGCCGTAATAGCCTTCCTTGAGGGCATCGAACAGGTTGGCGGCGGTATTCACCTCGCCGTCGTATTCCACTTCCTGGTTACCTTTGAGTTCGACCACGCTGCCGTCCTCGAGGGTGAAGCGATACAGGGTTTTCTCCAGATCGGCTTCCTTGACCAGCACGCCCTGGAATGCCGCCGGGTTGAAGCGGAAGGTGGTGCAACCCTTCAGGCCCTGACGCCAGGCGTAGCGGTAGATGTCCTTGAACGACTCGAACGGATAGTCGGTCGGCACGTTGGCGGTCTTGGAGATCGACGAGTCGACCCACTTCTGCGCCGCAGCCTGGATGTCGACGTGCTGGGTCGGAGTAACGTCGTCGGCGGTGATGAAGTAGTCCGGCAGCTTCTCGCCCGGCTCGTCGGAGCCCGGCTTGGCGCGCTCGTTGATCAGCGTGCGATAGGCCAGCAGCTCGTAGCTGTAAACCTCGATCTTTTCCTTGGCCTTGCGCCCGGTGCGGATCAGGTTGCGCGAGTAGTGATGCGCGAAGCTCGGCTCGATGCCGTTGGAGGCATTGTTGGCCAGGCTCAGGCTGATGGTGCCGGTCGGCGCGATGGAGCTGTGGTGAGTGAAGCGCGCGCCTTCGGTGGCCAGCGCCTCGATCAGCTCGGGGGCGTACTCGGCAATCTTCTGCATGTAGCGCGAATACTTGGCGTGCAGCACGCGGCCGGCCACTTGATCGCCGACCTTGTAGCCATCACGGGCCATTTCCGGACGCTTGCGCAGCATCTCCGCGGTGACCGTGAAGGTTTCGCTCAGCAGCGGTGCCGGACCCTTCTCGCGGGACAGTTCGAGCGCCTGTTCCCAGCCGACCAGCGCCATCTCGCGCGCGACTTCTTCGGTGAACACGCAGGCTTCCGGGCTGCCATAGCGCAACTTGAGCAGCGTCAGCGTCGAACCGAGGCCGAGGAAGCCCATGCCGTGGCGGCGCTTGGTCTCGATCTCGTGGCGCTGCTGCTCCAGCGGCAGGCCGTTGATTTCCACGACGTTGTCCAGCATACGCGTGAAGATACGCACCACTTCGCGGTACTTGTCCCAGTCGAAGCGTGCTTCGGCGCCGAACGGGTCGATGACGAAGCTGGTCAGGTTGACCGAACCCAGCAGGCAGGAGCCGTACGGCGGCAGCGGCTGCTCGCCACAGGGGTTGGTGGCGCGGATCGCCTCGCACCACCAGTTGTTGTTCAGCTGGTTGACGCGGTCGATGAGGATGAAGCCCGGCTCGGCGTAGTCATAGGTGGAGACCATGATCATGTCCCACAGATGCCGCGCCTTGACCCGCCCGTAGATCTTGCAGGCGACCAGGCCGTCATCGCGCACGATGTAGTTGTCGTGCACCGGCCATTCGCGCCAGAGCACGTGCTCGGCGTCGCTCAGGTCCAGCTCGGCGGCTTCCTTGGCATGCACCGGGAACACCAGCGGCCACTCGCCGTCGGCTTCCACCGCCTGCATGAACTCGTCGGTGATCAGCAGGCTGAGGTTGAACTGGCGCAGCCGGCCGTCCTCGCGCTTGGCGCGGATGAACTCGCGCACGTCCGGATGACCGACCTCGAAGGTGCCCATCTGCGCCCCGCGACGGCCACCGGCGGAGCTGACGGTGAAGCACATCTTGTCGAAGATATCCATGAACGACAGCGGGCCGCTGGTGTGCGCGCCCGCACCGGAGACGAACGATCCGCGCGGGCGCAGCGTGCTGAATTCGTAGCCGATGCCGCAGCCGGCCTTCAGCGTCAGCCCGGCCTCATGGACCTTGCCGAGGATGTCGTCCATCGAGTCGGTGATGGTGCCCGAGACGGTGCAGTTGATGGTCGAAGTCGCCGGCTTGTAGTCCTGCGCGCCGGCGTTGGAAATGATCCGCCCGGCCGGTATGGCGCCGTTGCGCAGCGCCCAGAGGAAGCGCTCATGCCAGTGCTCGCGCTGCTCGGCCGGCTCGACATCGGCCAGGGCACGGGCGACGCGCTGCCACGTGGCGTCGACGTTGTCGTCGACCGGCGTGCCGTCCTTGTTGGTCAGGCGATATTTCTGCGCCCAGATATCTTCGGAGGCCACCTGCAGGGGGATGCTGGAGGTGATTTTGCTCTCTGCCGCGACCGGCCCACCCGTCTTCGCCATGCGCTGCACGTCCTTCGTCGATTGGATAAAAAAGATCGCGAAGCTTATGTCATGAGCGCGTCGGACGCACATGATGGATATCAATCGAGGGTGGGAGCCAACATGAAAACAGCGCAATTCCCGACGGGTGGGCGCGTGCTGCAGCAGCAGCGCACGCCGTCTGTCAGAGCGCTTGCAGGCAGTCGGCCAGGGTGTCGCCGAGGTCCTCGACGAGCTGTTCGTAGCCGCGTGCGCCGACCGTCAGGTTAACGCCGAGCACATCCAGCTCGGCCATCCGCACCGGCAGGCCGCGAGTCAGGGTTTCAGCCAGACGCGGGCGAGCCGGCGGCTCGCTGAACACGCAGCTCGGCCCGGCCTGCTGCAACCGCTCGCGCATCGCCGCGACATGCCGGGCTCCCGGCTGCGCCTCGCCGCCAGCACTGAACACGCCGGCATGACGCAGGCCGTAGGCGGCCTCGAAGTAGTCGTAGGCTTCGTGGAAGACGAAGAATGGCTTGCCCCGCAGGCCCTCGAATCGCTCGCCGAGGCGACCGTCGAGCGCCTCGAGGCGTTGCGCGAAGGCCGCGCTGTTGGCCTGATAGCGCGCCGCGTTGGTCGGGTCGGCAGCGGCGAGATCGCTGGCCATGCGCTCGGCGATTACCCGCGCATTGGCCGGCAGCAGCCACAGGTGGGCGTCGAGGCTGCCGGGACGGTGATCGTGGTCGTGCTCGTCTTCGTCGTGCGCAGCGGCGGTCTCATGCTCATGCGCGTCGTGCCCGTGTTCGTCGTGCTCGTCATGCTCCGCGGCCTCTTCGCTGGCCGGCGCGTCGCCGAAGTGCCGCAGCGTCAGGCCCGGCAGCTGCTGCACGGCGAGGGTCGCGCCGCTACGCCCTTTCAGCACCGGCGGCAGGAAGGTTTCCAGATCCGGGCCGATCCAATAGAACAGCTCGGCCTCGCGGATGCGCCGGACGTCGGATGGACGCAGCGCGTAGTGATGCGCCGAAGCGCTGGCCGGCAGCAGCACGTCGGGCGTGCCAACGCCGTCCTGTACCGCCGCGGCGATCAGCTGCAACGGCTTGATGCTGGTCAGCACGCGAATGTCGGCCTGGGCAACGGCGCTGCATGCAAGCAACGCGGCAAGCAGCGGGAGAGAGAAAAGACGCTTCACGGGTTATCACTCAGGAGGCTGTAAATGGTACATAATAACGTCTCTCCATCAGAACGTCGCCGCCCATGTCCAAGACTCCGCTGGCCTGCACGCCCCACGACCACGACCACTGCGTCAGCCATGCGCTGGCCGAAGCCGATGCGCTGTGCGCGCGCCAGGGCGTGCGCCTGACCGCGCTGCGCCGGCGTGTGCTTGAGCTGGTCTGGCAGAGCCACCGACCGCTCGGCGCCTACGACATCCTCGCCGTGCTGAGCGAGCAGGACGGCCGCCGCGCCGCCCCGCCGACCGTATACCGCGCGCTGGATTTTCTTCTGGAGAACGGTCTGGTGCACCGCATCGCCTCGCTCAACGCCTTCATCGGCTGCATCCATCCGGAGCACCCGCACCAGGGCCAGTTCCTCATCTGCCGCAGCTGCCACACCGCCATCGAGCTGGAGCAACCGTCCATCGCCGAGGCCATCGAGGCCGCGGCGCGCAACGTCGGCTTCGCCGTCGAAGGCCAGACCGTCGAAGTGGTCGGGCTGTGCACACCATGCCGGAGCGCGGCATGAGCGATACGCTGCTGCGGCTGGATGACGTCCACGTGCGCTTTGCCGGCCAGGGCGTGCTGGAAGGCGCGCACCTGCAAGTGCACCGCGGCGAGATCGTCACGCTGATCGGCCCCAACGGCGCCGGCAAGACCACCCTGGTGCGCGTGGTGCTCGGCCTGCTCAAGCCGGAGCGCGGCGAGGTCTGGCGCAAGCCGAGGCTGCGGGTCGGCTACATGCCGCAGAAGCTGCATGTCGATGCCACGCTGCCGCTGTCGGTGCTGCGTTTCCTGCGGCTGGTGCCGGGTGTGGATCGTGCCCGCGCGCTGACGGCGCTGAGCGAGGTGGGCGCCGAACAGGTGATCGACAGCCCGCTGCAGAAAATTTCCGGCGGCGAACTGCAGCGCGTGCTGCTGGCCCGCGCCCTGCTGCGCGAACCGGAGCTGCTGGTGCTCGACGAGCCCGTGCAAGGCGTCGACGTCGCCGGCCAGGCCGAGCTGTACCGGCTGATCGGCCGGTTGCGCGAGCGTTACGGCTGCGGCGTGCTGATGGTCTCCCACGACCTGCATCTGGTGATGAGCGCCACCGATCAGGTGGTCTGCCTGAACCGCCACGTCTGCTGTTCCGGCCATCCGGAGCAGGTCAGTACCGACCCGGCCTTCGTCGAGCTGTTCGGCCAGGACGCCCGCAGCCTCGCGGTCTATCACCACCAGCACGATCACCGCCACGACCTGCACGGCAGCGTGGTGATCGGCAAACCCCATGTCCACGGCCCGAACTGCAAGCACTAGTAGGGCCTATTGATGCTTTGTCACGGCCGCGCCGGATCCAGTTTTAGCGCGGGGCAAGGCATGAGGAGAGAAGTTTGGTTATTCCAAATAAACGACGAATAACGCAGCACCGCGCTAAAACTGGCCCGGCCCTTCGGGTTGCGCGTCAAATGGTGCCATGCGGCGTTGCGGGACTTGCCAAGGGAGCGACCATTGCCTGCGTCCCGCGCCTTGCCTGGCACCATTTGACGCGGCAACGCGGCTCGCGCCAAAGCATCAATAGGCCTTAGCATGCCCGATTTCCTGCTCAACGCCCTGCTCGCCGGCCTCGCCCTGGCGCTGGTCGCCGGTCCGCTCGGCTCCTTCGTGGTCTGGCGGCGCATGGCCTATTTCGGCGACACCCTGTCCCACGCCGCGCTATTCGGCGTCGCCCTCGGACTGATGCTCGACGTCAACCTGACGCTGGCGGTGACCGTCGGCTGCGTGCTGCTCGCCCTGCTGCTGGTGACCCTGCAGCAGCGCCAGCCACTGGCCTCGGACACGCTGCTGGGCATCCTCGCGCACAGCACGCTGTCGCTCGGCCTAGTGTCGCTGAGTTTCATGAAGGATGTGCGCGTCGACCTGATGGGCTACCTGTTCGGCGACCTGCTCGCCGTCGGGCCGAGCGATCTGGCCTGGATCATCGGCGGCAGCGCCCTGGTGCTGCTGATGCTGATTCCGCTGTGGCGACCGCTGCTGGCGATCACCGTGCACGAGGAGCTGGCCAAGGTCGAAGGGCTGCCGGTGGCCGGCATTCGCCTGGCGCTGATGCTGCTGATCGCCGTGGTGATCGCCGTGGCGATGAAGATCGTCGGCGTGCTGCTGATCACCTCGCTGCTGATCATTCCCGCCGCGGCCGCACAGCGCCATGCGCGCACGCCGGAGCAGATGGCCCTGGGCGCCAGCATCCTGGGTATCGTCGCGGTGTGCCTGGGGCTGACGCTGTCCTGGTACGAGGACACCCCGGCCGGTCCGTCCATCGTGGTCAGCGCCGCCGCGCTGTTCCTGCTCAGCTTCGCCTGGCCGAAGCGCGCATGACCGATCTCAAGTACCTGCGCGGCTACCCTGAAGCGCTGCTGGCTCAGGTGCGCCAGCTGATCGCCGAGGACCGTCTGGACGATTACCTGCAACGGCGCTATCCCGGCCGTCATGAGGTGCAGAGCGACAAGGCGCTGTACGGCTACGTGCAGACGCTCAAGCAGGAGTACCTGAAAAGCGCGCCACCGATCGACAAGGTGCTCTACGACAACCGGCTGGACCTGACTCACCGCGCGCTGGGCCTGCATACCGCGGTATCGCGGGTGCAGGGCGGCAAGCTCAAGGCGAAGAAGGAAATCCGCGTCGCCGCGCTGTTCCGCGAGGCGGCGCCGGAGTTTTTGCAGATGATCGTGGTGCACGAGCTCGCTCACCTGCGCGAGAGCGAGCACAACCGCGCCTTCTACAAGCTGTGCGAACACATGCTGCCCGGCTACGGGCAGATCGAGTTCGACCTGCGGCTGTTCCTGCACTGGCGGGAGCTGCAGGGCAGCTGAGGAGCCGCCCTGCGTGGATGGCTGCGGCCATCCACCCTACGCCCCGCTGGTACCGAAGCCTGCGTAGGGTGGAAAACTCGCGAAGCGATTTTCCACGCGTCAGTGCCTGGTTTGGCCTCATGCCGGACCTCGCGCCTCATCCGCGTGGATGGCTGCGGCCATCCACCCTACGCTGACCCGTTACGTTACGCCGGGATCGCCGCCGCCGCGGCCTCACGCGCCCAGATGCGGTGCTGGCCGAGCGCCTGGGCGAAGTGGCCGAATACCCCATCGACGGCATCGCCCTCCAGCAGTCCGGCATCGGCGGTGAGGTTCAGCGATGCCAGCAGCGGCCGTGCCGCACCGAGCACCACGATGGGTTTCAGGTGCTTGTAGGCCTCGAGCAGGTAGTGCTTGGCCTCGCCGGACTTGGCCATGGCCGCCGCCGCATCGGCACCGCCGGGGACGAACACCGCGTCGAACATCACCGAGGGCATGCCATCCATCGCGGCGTCGACCGGCAGCATCTTGCCGTCCGCCGTTTTCACCGGCGCCGGTGACGGGCCGATGATCTTGGCCAGCGCGCCCTGCTCGGCCAGCTTGGCCTTGAACGCATCGATCGCCGCGCCATCGACGCCGGCAGCCACCAGAATCGCCACCTTGCGCGACTTGATATTGCCCGGCACGTGGTTCATCAGACTCAGGGCCGGCGAGCTCTGCGGCGTCGGCACCTTCGGCGCTACGGTCGGTGCGCTCGGCGCCGGCAGGCCGAGGTTCTCGGCCACGCGGCGGGCCAGCTCCAGGTCGATGTTGGCGAGGATCTCGTTGACCTGACGCTCACGGATGAACACCCGCTCGACCTTGCCCAGCTCGAAGGTATAGGCGCCGATGATGTGCTCCTTCTCCGGCGCGCTCATGCTGTTCCAGAACAGCGTGGCCTGGGAGAAGTGGTCGCCGAAGGATTCGCTGCGGTTGCGAATCTTGTGCCCCTCGACCCGCTCCGGATAGCTCTCGAACCCGCCGCCCTGGGCCGCCGGCGGGGTTTCCTTGGGCCAGCCGCCATCGATGGAGTTGGGCTCATAGTTGGCGCGGCCCTTGTGGATGGTCTGGCGATGGAAGGCGTCGCGCTGGTTGTTGTGGAACGGGCACACCGGCCGGTTGATCGGGATTTCGTGGAAGTTCGGCCCGCCGAGACGCAGCAGCTGCGTGTCGGTGTAGGAGAACAGCCGGCCCTGCAGCAACGGGTCGTTGCTGAAGTCGATGCCCGGCACCACGTGTCCCGGGTGGAAGGCGGCCTGCTCGGTCTCGGCGAAGAAGTTGTCCGGGTTGCGATTGAGGGTCATCTTGCCGAGCTTCTGCACCGGCACCAGCTCCTCGGGAATGATCTTGGTCGGGTCGAGCAGGTCGAAGTCGAACTTGTGCTCGTCGGCCTCCTCGACCACCTGCACGCCCAGCTCCCACTCGAAGTAGTCGCCCTTCTCGATCGACTCCCACATGTCGCGGCGGTTGTAGTCCGGGTCCTTGCCGGCGATCTTCAGCGTCTCGTCCCAGACCATCGAGAACGCGCCGGCCACCGGTTTCCAGTGGAACTTGACGAAGCGGCTGACGCCCTCGGCGTTGATCATGCGGAAAGTGTGCACGCCGAAACCCTCCATCGCCCGGAAGCTGCGCGGAATGCCGCGGTCCGACATGGTCCAGAGCACCATGTGCGCGGACTCCGGGGTCAGCGAGACGAAGTCCCAGAAGCTGTCGTGCGCCGATTGCGCCTGCGGGATCTCGTTGTGCGGCTCGGGTTTCACCGCGTGGACGAAGTCCGGGAACTTGATCGCGTCCTGAATGAAGAACACCGGCATATTGTTGCCGACCAGGTCGAAGTTGCCCTCGTCGGTGTAGAACTTGGTAGCGAAGCCGCGTGCATCGCGTACCGTATCGGCCGAGCCGCGCGAGCCCTGCACGGTGGAGAAACGCACGAATACCGGCGTTTCCTTGCCTTCGCCGGCGAGGAACGAAGCCTTGGTCAGCCAGCTGTGGTCGGCGTAACTCTTGAACACGCCGTGCGCGGCCGCGCCGCGCGCGTGCACGATGCGCTCGGGGATGCGCTCGTGATCGAAGTGGGTGAGCTTCTCGCGCATGATGAAATCTTCGAGCAGCGAGGGTCCACGATCGCCGGCCTTGAGGGTGTTCTGGTTGTCGGCGATCTTCACGCCCTGATTGGTGCGCAGCGCCTCGCCGGTGGCGTCGCTGCGGAATGCTTCCAGCTGATCGAGCTTGGCGTTGTGATTGGCGCGGTCGACGGTATCGGTGCCGGCGAGCTCGCTCTGTTTGGGGGTCTTGTGCGTCATGATGGGCCTCGGTTAGCCGATTAGCTGAACCGCGAACGATCGAGCCGGGGCTGGCCAGATGCGTGATCAATTCACGGCGTACCGGTTAGTGACCCCGGCAACGGCTGCAAGGTTGCCGGCTGCGACGATTTGCATTGCCTATGGCAGCGATATATTCAGTCAATCGAATGGGCACATTCGAGCGACCCGCCCGGCAAACGGGTAGAATGCCCGGCTTTCGCCGAATATCCCGGCAACGAACGCCGCACCCACAAGGTTCGCCCGTGATCGAATTCCATCAAGTCCACAAAACCTATCGGACCGCCGGCAGGGACGTCCCCGCCCTGCAGCCGACGCAGCTGGAGATCGCCTCCGGTGAAGTGTTCGGTCTGATCGGCCATTCCGGCGCCGGCAAGAGCACGCTGCTGCGCCTGATCAACCGCCTCGAGGAACCCTCCGGCGGACGCATTCTGGTCAACGGCGAGGATGTCACCGCGCTGGATGCCGACGGCCTGCGGCGCTTCCGCCAGCGCGTCGGGATGATCTTCCAGCACTTCAACCTGCTGATGTCCAAGACCGTGGCCGACAACGTCGCCATGCCGCTGCGCCTGGCCGGCAACTACTCGAAAGCCGATATCGACCGCCGCGTCGCCGCCCTGCTCGCGCGCGTCGGCCTCACGGACCATGCGCGCAAATACCCGGCGCAGCTCTCCGGCGGGCAGAAGCAGCGCGTCGGCATCGCCCGGGCGCTGGCCACCGAGCCGGACATCCTGCTCTGCGACGAAGCCACCAGCGCCCTCGACCCGCAGACCACCGCGCAGGTATTGCAACTGCTGGCCGAGATCAACCGCGAGCTGCAGCTGACCATCGTGCTGATTACCCACGAGATGGACGTGATCCGCCGCGTCTGCGATCGCGTCGCGGTGATGGACGGCGGCGCGATCGTCGAGCAGGGTCCGGTCACCGAGGTGTTCCTGCACCCCAAGCACCCGACCACCCAGCGTTTCGTCCTGGAAGACGAGGCAGTGGACGAAGGCGAGCAACACGACGATTTCGCCCATGTGCCAGGGCGCATCCTGCGCCTGACCTTTCAGGGCGATTCGACCTACAAGCCGCTGCTGGGCACGGTCGCCCGTGAAACCGGGGTCGACTACAGCATCCTGTCCGGGCGCATCGACCGCATCAAGGACACCCCCTACGGCCAGCTCACGCTGTCGCTGATCGGCGGTGACATGAGTGCGGCGATCAGCCGTCTGCAGGCCGCCGACGTGCACGTGGAGGTATTGCGCTGATGGATGCGTTGTTCGGCTCTTTGTTAGGGAATGTGGACTGGTACGAAATCTGGCTGGCCTCGCTGGACACCCTGCTGATGCTCGGCGGCTCGCTGCTGTTCACCATCCTGCTCGGCCTGCCGCTGGGCGTGCTGCTGTTCCTCGCCGGTCCGCGCCAGCTGTTCGAGAACGGCCCGCTGTACGCCGCGCTGTCGTTCGTGGTCAACGTGCTGCGCTCGCTGCCGTTCATCATCCTGTTGATCGTGATGATCCCGTTCACCGTGCTGCTCACCGGCACTTCGCTGGGTGTGGCCGGGGCGATTCC
This sequence comes from Pseudomonas phenolilytica, assembly GCF_021432765.1. NCBI lineage: Bacteria > Pseudomonadati > Pseudomonadota > Gammaproteobacteria > Pseudomonadales > Pseudomonadaceae > Pseudomonas > Pseudomonas phenolilytica. The sequence continues at coordinate 1,116,516 of NZ_CP058908.1, read as the reverse complement.
GCCGCTGGTGGTGGGCGCTGCGCCGTTCTTCGCGCGGCTGGTGGAGACCGCGCTGCGCGAGGTCGACCGCGGCATCATCGAGGCCACCCAAGCGATGGGCGCCACCACCCGGCAGATCATCTTCAGCGCATTGCTGCCGGAGGCGCGGCCGGGCATCATCGCGGCGATTACCGTCACCGCCATCACCCTGGTGTCCTACACCGCGATGGCCGGTGTGGTGGGCGCCGGTGGTCTCGGCGACCTGGCGATCCGCTTCGGCTACCAGCGCTTCCAGACCGACGTGATGGTGGTCACCGTGGTCCTGCTGCTGGTGCTGGTGCAGGTACTGCAAAGCGTCGGCGACCGGCTGGTCACGCACTTTTCGCGCAAATAACCGCAACCAGGGCGAGCGAACCATCGCACCCCGCTCAACTCCTGAAGGAACCGAACGATGAAGAAACTGATTGCCGCCCTGGCCACCGTTGCCGCCTTCTCCGCTCACGCGGCCGAAGAACTGAAAGTCGCCGCCACCGCGGTGCCGCACGCCGAGATCCTCGAGTTCGTCAAACCCAAGCTGGCCGAGCAGGGCGTGGAACTGGAGATCAAGATCTTCACCGACTACGTGCAGCCGAACATCCAGGTCGCCGAGAAGCGCCTGGACGCCAACTTCTTCCAGCACCAGCCGTACCTGGACGAGTTCAACAAGGGCAAGGGCACCGATCTGGTCAGCGTCACCGGCGTGCACATCGAGCCGTTCGGCGCTTACTCCAGCAAGTACAAGTCGCTGGACGAGCTGCCCGACGGCGCCAACGTGGTGATTCCCAACGACGCCACCAACGGCGGCCGCGCGCTGCTGCTGCTGGCCAAGGCCGGGGTGATCACGCTGAAGGAAGGCGCCGGCATCACCGCCACGCCGAAGGACATCGCCGACAACCCCAAGCACATCAAGGTGCGTGAGCTGGAAGCCGCGACCCTGCCGCGCGTGCTGACCCAGGTCGACCTGGCGCTGATCAACACCAACTACGCGCTGGAAGCCAAGCTGAACCCGATCGAGGACGCCCTGATCATCGAAGGCAGCGACTCGCCTTACGTGAACATCCTGGTCGCCCGGCCGGACAACAAGGACAGCGCCGCCATGCAGAAGCTGGTCGAGGTGCTGCATAGCCAAGACGTCCTGCAATTCATGGCCGAGAAGTACGCCGGTGCGGTGGTGCCGGTGTACTGAACGCTAGCGCTGTGACCGAAAACCCCGCCGCGGCGGGGTTTTTCATGTCCGCAGCTCAGGGTTGCGCCTCGGCCTGACGCAACGCCTGCTCGACCTCGCGCTCCAGCGCGTAAGCGGGGCTTTCCACGGCGCGGTGATCCAGCGTGTAGCGCCGCGCGAATTCGGCCACGCCCCAATCCAGATACTGTTCGACGTGCTTGAGCTCATGCGCCCACAGCGCGAGGTTGTCCTGCGCGTCTGCCGCGCGGCGGAACACGATGACGTCGATCAGGGTGACGGCGTTGACGTCCGGGTTGCGCAACAGCGCGTTGCCGGCATCCAGCGCAACCTGGTCGCCAACGCGAAAGCGCGCCGTCTCCAGCACCGCCAGGTCGAAGTAAGGCTCCAGTTGCAGGCGCAAGTGCAGCGGAATCGGCTCGGCGCCGGCGGCGATCAGCTGCTCGCGCGACTGCTGGATCCAGCTCTGCAGCGCCAGCGCGCTCATCTGCTGCACGCGCTCGAGCACCACCTGGGCATCGGTGGCCGCGCCGGGCACGCAGAAGCAGTTACCGCCCAGGCAGAGCGGCTGCTCGCCGGACGGGCAGCTGGTCTGTGCCGGGACGGCGGCGCTGCCCAGCACCAGCAGCGTGAGCAGGCCCCGAGTCAGACGAAGGAACGGATTGAGCGGCACGGCGGTTCTCGCAGACGGGAGGCGATCGGCGCCGCGCACTATAGCGGCGCGGCGCCGGCCCGCGAAGGGCCGCTCAGATCACCGGCGAGGCGGCGCTGACCACACGCAGGGCGAGGCCTTCGTAGGGATCGAGGTTGAGCGTCAGCTCGCAGTTCTCGGTCAGATCGCCCTCGACCCGCTCGTGGATGATGTCGACCACCGGCCCCGGCGCGACGCCGGGCAGGCAGATCGTCTCGCTGATCGGCGCTGCGCCGAAATTCAGCGCGGTGAGCTGCACACCCTTGCCGGCCGGCAGCTCGTGCACCATCACCAGCAGGCCCGGCGCCTGCACCTCGGGAATCAGGATCTGCCGGCTGGCGGCGATGTCGTAGGCGCGCCGCACACTGAGGATGCGCTTGAGCTGGCAGGCGAAGGAACCGGGGTTCTGCAGCTGCTCGACGAGGCTGCCGTACAGCGCGCGGGCACGCGGCAGACCCTCGGCGGAGGTCTGCGCGTCGGGCGCGAGATCGGCCAGGTCATACGCGCCACGGTTGATCCAGCGCGTGTCGCCGTCGCCCATCAGGTGCGCGACCTGCTCGGGCGCCAGCGGCAGGGCACCGACCAGGTCCCAGCCGGAGAGGGCAAACACGCCCGGCTGCATGGCGTTGAACATCACCAGCAGCAGGTGCAGGCGCTGGATCTGCTCGACCTCGGCCGGCCCGATGGCGTCCAGATCGCGAATGCCCAGCGCGGCGGCGATCAGGCTGGCGCTGGTACAGGCCACGCCATTGGTGACGAACTTGAGGTTGTAGGGCGCCTGCTCGCCGGTCAGGCGTTCATACATTTCCTCGCGGATCAGCTCGCGCAGATGCCCGCCGGGCAGCGTCTGCCCGCGGAAGTGGTAATGATCGTAGGCGTGCAGCGTCCAGAAATGCACCAGCTCCAGGGTCAGCTCGTCGTGGTTCTGCAGCGCGTGGATCAGCGACGCCGGGTCGATGCCGATGGTGTGCATTTCCCTGAGCATCAGCCGCAGGAATTCGCTGTCGCCGGTGAGCAATGCGTGCTGGTAGGCGGGGCGGGTGATGAAGTCGTAGGACAGGTCGGCGCCGCCGTGGGACATGGCCGCGATGTCGTCCAGGGTCAGGTTGAGCTCCTGGAAGCTGAAGCCGCCGGCTTTGCGGATCATGCCGGCGATCAGCTGGTTACCGGTCACCGACAGCGGGTGGCTCTCCGACCAGGCGCTGCCTTCGGCACGCCGCTCGACACCGAGAAAGCCGTTGGCGTCCAGCCGCAGCACGCGCGCGCCGCCGACGTCGATGGCGTGCAAGGCATCGCCGATGATCAGCTGCTGCGCGGCGAAGGTCGGGTCGAGCCAGTTCAGCGACGGCTGGCCTTCCTTGAAGTAGTGCAGATAGACCCAGCGGCGCACCTTGCCGTCGACCCCGGTGATTTCGCCGGTGGCGCTCCAGTCGGTGTCCTTGATGCCGGGCTCGAAGAAGATCACCCGTTGCAGCTGGCCGACGATGTAGTGCTTTTCCTTCAAACGGTCGACCACTGGCGGCAGCAGGTTCACCGCGTCGCGCTCCGGCGGCACCTCGGGCAGCAGCGCCCAGTCTTCCTCGCGGATCTCCACCATGTGGTAGAGGCCGGGATAGTCCTCGTAGGCCATTTCGGCGAGGCGGAAGTCAGCGCCCTTGCCGGTGTGCGCCGGGACGATGTCGTCGATCACCACGGCGTTGTGCGCGGCGGCGACGCGGCTGAGCTGGAGCATCTGCTCCTCGCTGCCGAGCGCCGGGTCGATGTCGAAGCCGATGCGGTCGAAGTTGCCATCCACCGTGGGCGTGTACTCGCGGCCGCGCAGGCCGCCGGAGCGTTTCATCGGGCCGTTGTGGATGCCCTGCACGCCGAGCTCGGACAGCGCGCTCCACAGCCGCTCGTCACCCAGCGTCTGCAGCACCGAGGCGCCGTCGGCGGTGATGATCGCCGCCGGGTAGGCGGTGAACCACACCGAGGCGATCGCACTGGCATCGCGCGGGCGGGCCTGGGCGTAGGGGCGCTGCCAGAGGCGCGACTGGCCGGCGTAGAGGCGCGCGCTCTGGCGCGCCGCGTGCAGCATGGACTGGTCGACCAGCCATTGGATATAGGCGTTGTCCGGGTTGCTCATGCGTCGATCCGTTGGGGCAAGACAGGGCGATATAGCGATTGGAGTCGAGCGCCTCGCCATCGTTGCATCCGCCTGCCTAGCGTGACGGCGCAGCCGCCTTCGCCGCGACCTCCGTGCGCCGCCGCGGTTTGCGCCGCAGCCGCCGCCAGCCGAGCAGCACACCGCTGGCCGCGAGCAACAGCACGCCGGCGCTGCCCGCCAGCAGCAGGCCGTCGCGCAGCCACGGACGCTGCAGCAGCGGCAGCCAGTCCCAGCTGTGCAGCAGCTTGAACACCCAGCGCACCGCGCGCCGACGCTCGTCGAGCTGCTCGATCACCGCGCCGCTGTAGGGGTCGATGTGCAGCCAGGTCGCCGCCGGATCGTCGAAGCGCACGCGCAGCACCGGCAGGCGGCGCGGCAGGTCGCTGTACAGGCTGGGCTCGCTGCGCGCGTAGTAGTGTCGGTCCGCCTGTTCGAGCCAGTCGAAGGTTGGCGCCAACTCGGGCCAGGCCTGCTGCACCGCGCGCTCCAGCTCGGCGCGCGGCAGCCGCAGCCGCGCCGCGGCGTCGCCCAGTGCCAGCAGGCGCGTCTCGCCTCGGGCATCGCGACCCAGCAGGTAGGGCTCACCGGCGAGCATGTACCAGTCCAGCTCGACCGCCTCGATGCCGGCCTCGCGCAGGCGCTGCAGGCTGCTGTGCAGATCGTCGGACAAGGCGTCGAGCGGCAGCGGCGCGCCCGCCAGCGTCCCGGCGCTGATGCCCGAGCGGCTCTGGAACAGCCCCCAGGGTTCCATCGACAGCATCCCGCTGAGCAGCCAGAGCAGCAGCACGCCGCCGCCGAGCAGGCCGCCGACATGGTGCACGCGCCCGACGCCGCCTGGGTAGGGCGAGCGCGAACCGTTGCGGTAGCGACCGGCGAAGCGCCAGCGCAGCACGCCGACCAGCAGCCCGAGCAGCACCATCAGCCCCGCCAGCAGCGCACCGTAGACCAGCGCCACGGCCCAGGCCGCCTTGGGCAACACCTCGCGCAGCGGATACAGCCAGTGCAGCCAGGCGCCCAGGTAGTTCCAGGCACGTTCCCGCGCGGTCGCGTCGCGTACCACCAGCCCGGTATGGCTGGAGACGTAGAGCAGACGGCCTTCGGCGTCCGCGCTCTGCACCCGGTACAGCGGCCGTTCGCGCGCCAGCGCGTGGTTGCGCGTCCAGGCGTCCTCCTCGATCAGGTCGAGGAGCCGAACCGCGGCGCCCCCGGCGAACTGCCGCGCACTGGCCAGTGCCTCGCCCGGACCGATCCGCTCGATGCGCCGACCGCTCTGTGCATCGACCGCGATCAGCGGGCCGTCGCCGTGATCGAGCAGGTATCGCGGCGAGCCGCCGGCGCTGGTCAGGCGCAGACGGCTCGCTGGGCGTGCGCCGCCCGCGGCCGCCAGCGCCACCCCGGGTGCGACGCAGCAATCGCCGGCCAGCGGTGCCAGCCGCGCCAGGTGCTCGGCGCTGGTCAGCTTGGGATAGCCGACGTAGAGCATCACCATGCCGCTGACGATCCACAGCAGCACGAACACGCCGAGGACGATGCCGAGCCAGCGGTGCGCCAGGAACAGGTAGCGCTTCATGCCGCTCAGAAGTCCAGGGTCACGGCGGCGTACAGCGCGCGGCCGTCACCCGGCGCATGCAGCGACTGCACGCCGTCGTACCAGACGTACTCGTAGTAGCGATCGGTGAGGTTCTTCAGCTGCAGGTCGACGGCCAGCTGCTCGGTCAGCTGGTAGTTGGCACCGAGGTTGAACAGCACATAGCCGCCGTAGGTGCCCTGGGTGTTCTCGCGCTCGAGGTAGTAGTCGGTCTGGCCGTTGAGCCAGGCGCTGAGCTGCAGGTCCGGCGTCGCCTGGTAGGTGCTGCCGGCCGAATACAGGCGCTGCGGCACGTGATCGATCTCCTGGCCCTGGCTGGCCGGCAGGCTCGGGTCGGCTTTCTCGATCTCGGAGAACTGCCAGGAGTGCGCCAGCCACAGGCTCAGCTCCGCGCTCGGGTAGAGGTTGAGCTGGGCGTCGTAACCCCAGCGACGCGTCTGCCCGAGGTTTTCCGATTCGCCGCTGGGGTCGTTGAGCCGGCGCCGCACTTCGTCGGAGGCGACCTGCTCCCAGTAGGCGATGCGGCCGTCGAGCCAGGGCGTCGGATTGAACTTGATGCCGGTCTCCCAGCCGTCGTTGATCGACGGCGACAGGTCGGTGGTGCGCGGCGGCACCTTGTACGCCGCGGCGCCGGTGCCGATCTGGAAGGTGCGGCCCCAGTTGCCGTAGAGGCTGAGCGCCTTCACCGGGGTGTAGACCAGGCTGATCTTCGGCTGCTCGATGCTGCCGTAGTCGTTGATCGAATAGTCCTTGCCGGTCAGCTCGTCGGTGTAGTCGCCCTCGATGCGATCAACGCGAAACGCCGGGATGAGCTTCAGCGACTCCACCGGCTGGATCACCGCCTGCAGGTAGGCGCCGTAGCTGTCGTAGTCGAAGCGCTGGTCGCGGGTCTGCGTCACCGGCTCGCGTTCGACGGTGGTAAAGCGCTCGCTGCGGTTGCGTTGCTGCTCGGTGTCGAGCCCGCCTTCGAGGGAAAAGTCATGCAGCCAGGCCACCTCCGGACGGTAGGTCAGCGAGCTGCGCGCACCGTAGTGGCGCTCCTCGGTGGTGCGCTGCTGCTGCGGCGCCGACTGCGAGAAGCGCACCCAGCGGTCGTCGTCCAGGGTGTTGAGCCAGACCTTGGTGGCCCACGACAGATCGGTGGCCAGCTCGCTGTCCAGGTGCAGGCTGAGCTGGTTCATCTCGCGCTCGCCCATGTCGGTGGCCGACAGCGCGTAGGACTCGCGCGGCGAGCGGCGCGCATCCTCGCGTGACAGGTAACCCGGCTCGTTGGCATCGGCCTGGTAGTGGCGGGCGATCAGGCCCAGGCGCCAGGCGGCGGCGTCCGGTTGGTAGAACCACTTGCCGGACAGGCTGGTGCGCTCGGCGTCGGCGTGGTCGCGATAGCCGCCGCTCTTCTGCTGGCCGATGAAGTAGTTCTGCGTCCAGTTGCTGCCCTCGATGCCCTTGGCCACCTGCAGTTCCTGGGTGTCGAAGCTGCCGTAGCGCAGCCGCGCCTTGCCGTATTCGCCGCCGGTGCGCGAATGCACGGTGACGTTGCCGGCGATGTTGTACAGGCCGTAGCGCGGGTCGTTGGTGCCACGCACCACCTCGATGCCGTCGATCTCCAGCGGGAACAGCATATCCAGGTAGGGCATGTTGCCGTCGTTGCTGTTGCTCGGAATGCCGTCGATCAGCAGCTTGACCGCGTTGACCTCGCCCTCGCCATTGAAGCCGCGGAACGACAGCTTGCCGGAGCTGGTGCCCTGGCCGAACTCGGTGAGCATCACGCCCGGCGCGCGGCGGAACAGTTCCCAGCTGTAGAGCACCGGCTGCTGCTCGAGGATGTCGCCGCCGAGCAGGTCGACCGAGCTGATGACGCTGCTGGTCTGCAGCGGACCGCTGCCGTCGGCGGTGACGGTGCTGCTGCCCAGACTCAGGGCGGAGTCGGCGCGGTTGTCGGCGTGCGCCATTGCGCAGAGCGACAGCAGGGCCGAGCTGGCCAGCAGGCAGGGCAGGGTGGAGTGGCGCGGGGCGCGCGGGTGAAAGACCATCGATGAGTTTCCTTGAAGCGATTCGTGTCCCGACGCTCAAACGCCGGGTGATCGGGTACGGGCGCGCGGCCACAGCCGCGGCGGCAAGTACGGTTCGATGAACGAAAGGGCCGGTCGGCCCGCTTCAGGCGAGGGGGGATGCGCGCGGGTTGAGCGCCGGCCATTGCTGGCGCGGCGCTGGCAGCGATGCGGGCTCGGCGGGCAGGCGCACCCGCAGCAGGGCATGTGGATCGGGCAGCGACGGCGTGGCACTGGGCAGAACGGCGAGCCCGGCGAAACCGGCACCGCAACAGCACTGCGGCATGCTGGCGTGGTGCGCAGCCGGCCCGGAATCGTGCTGATCGGCCGCCGCCTGCGCATGGCCGGCATGTTCGAGCTGCTGCGCCAGCGGACAGTAGCCGCCCCAGCCGAGCAGGCGCTTGGTCTCGGCCGACAGGCTGCCGGCAAGCGGCATCGCCAGCAGATGCAGGAGCATGGCCGCGAGGGCAATCCAGGCTGTCGTACGGCTACGGCGCATGAGCGATCCGCGGGTGGAGGAGGCGAGTGATCTTAAGAATTAATATCAACTAATGAAATTGCGCAAACGCAAGAAATTCGCGCGGAGGCTTCGCAGGGTGCGGCATTGCGTCGCAGATGGGACAGGGCTAGAGTGAAATCGAGCGCGGCATTCGCAAGCCGCCTCGTCCACGCCACCCGCAGTGTCCTGCGGATGATGGCCGAGCCCTCTGGAATAAGGATCGCAGCCATGAAATCGTCATCCCCACTGGCTTCCCTGTTGATCAAACGCCCGCTGGGCGTGGTGTTCTGGCTCTATGGCGTGATCCCCAGCCAGATTCTCTGGGGCATGGCGCTGTTCGCCTATTTCAACGGCGCCTCGCTGGCGACCAACCTGCTGATGTTCGGGCTGATTCTCGGCTACACGGCCTGGATCATCATGGAAATCTGGCTGTGCGCCGACAACGTGCGCAACAGGCTTTATGGCGACATGGCGCGACTGCTGACCGCCGCCTGGGCGATCAATAGCGTGCTGCTGGTGTTCTTCCTGTTCGTCCAGCGGCTCGGCTCACTCTGAGCCGGCAACCATAAAAAAACGCCGCGATGCGGCGTTTTTTCATTTCTCCATCCTGCTACTGCGCGGCCTGCAGCATCTGTTGGCGCTGGGCCATCTTCTGCTGCTTGTAGGCCAGCGCCGCCGCCGGCACCGGCGTGACGGCACCGGTCTCGACCCACTTCTTCAGCCGGTTGGCGTCGGCCATGTGCGTGTACTTGCCGAACGCATCCAGCACCACGAAGGCCACCGGGCGCCGATTCATGGTGGTGCGCATCACCAGGCAATGACCGGCGGCGTTGGTGAAGCCGGTCTTGGTCAGCTGGATGTCCCAGTTGGGCTTGCGCACCAGCGCGTTGGTGTTGCGAAAACCGAGGGTGTAGCTCGGCTTGCGGAACGCCACGGTCTTCTCGGTGGTAGTGCTGAACTGCTCGATCAGCGGGTAATGCTGGCTGGCGCGGATCAGTTTGACCAGATCGTTGGCGCTGGAGACGTTGCGTTCGGAGAGCCCGGTCGGCTCGACGTAACGCGTGCTGCTCATGCCCAGCGCCCGCGCCTTGGCGTTCATCGCCTGGATAAAGGCGCCGTAGCCGCCCGGGTAATGGTGCGCCAGGCTGGCCGCCGCGCGGTTCTCCGAGGACATCAGGGTCAGCAGCAGCATGTTGCGCCGGCTGATCTCACTGCCCAGGCGCACGCGCGAGTAGACGCCGCGCATCTCGACCGCTTCGCGAATGGTGACCGGCAGCACCTGGTCCAGCGGCAGCTTGGCATCGAGCACCACCATCGCGGTCATCAGCTTGGTCACCGAGGCGATCGGCACCACCAGGTCGGGATTGCTCGAATAGAGCACTTCACTGGTCCGCAGGTCGACCAGCAGGGCGCTGCCGGATGCCAGTTCCTGCTGGCCCTTGGGCGCGGCGCAGGCCAGCGTGGCCAGCACGATACCGCCGCATCCCAGCAGCAGCCCCAGGAACGATTGACGTAGCTTCACGGATTTCACCCACAGAAAGGTTCGGAAACGGGACGCGCCGCAACGACAGACGCGGCGCGCAGTATATGCGCGCCCCAGGCGGACCGCAGCTTTCGCGTGCGATGCGCCGAGGCCGCAAGCATCGACTACGCTGAGCGTAGCGCGGCCCGCTCAATCGCGCTGCCCCGTTCCTGGGCGGAGTGGCACCTTTGGTAGGGCGCAGAGTCCAAATTGGCTCACATCGATTGCAGGGGAGGCCTCACATGTCGCGATTCAGCCACACACCCACCACGCGTGCCGAAGTCCAGCACGAGATCGATACCCTCATGCGCGCCCTAGACGAGCTCAGACACGACGCCACGCGCGGCTCCCGCCACGGTCTGCAGGATCTGCGCTCGCGTGCCGAAGCGCTCTGGCACGACACTCACTGGGATGAGCACTGCGCCGACCTGTCGCGGCGTACCCGCGATGCCAGTCGCATGGCCAAGGATTGCGCCCGCGCGCATCCGTGGACCACGGTGGCACTGGCCGCCGGTGCCTGCGCGTTGATCGGCTATCTGGTCACGCGGCGCTAAGAGACGGCCGCCATGCTCAACGCCGAAACGCCACGCCTGAAGTTCGCGCTCTACGGAGCGCATTCCAGCCTGGGCAGTGCCGTGCTCTGCGAACTGCTGAGCCGGCAGCACGAGGCTGTGGCCCTGCTCAACGACTGCAACTCGATCACCGCGCGTCCCGGGCTGCGTACCAAGCCCGGCGACCTGTTCGACGTCGCCAGCGTGGCGCGCAGCGTGGCCGGCATGGATGGCGTGATCTGCCTGTTCGACAGCCCGTCGGTGCCCAGCGCCCCGGACGCCGCCATCGTCGGCCAGCCGCAGGACCTCTACCAGGCGGTGTACACGCTGCTCAACGGCATGACCGAAGCCGGTGTCGAGCGCCTGATGCTGGTGGCCGACTTCGCGGCGCATGCAGAGGAATCGGAACTGGACGCCGCGCTGAAGCTGATCGCCTCGCACCCGCTGAAATGGACGCTGGTGGATGCCGGCACGGCGGGCGAGGAGCTGTCCATCGATGATCTGAGCGACGTCGCCGGGCTGCCGCGCAACGATCCACGCGTGCAGCTGCGCCGCATCGCCGCCGGCATGCTCGACGAGCTGGAGCGCCCGCAACACCTGCACCAGCGTATTCAGTTCCGTCTCTGAGCGCCCTCAGCCGGCGAGTTGGCGGCGCAGTTCGGCGAGCACCGGCGCGGTTTCGGGACGCACGCCGCGCCACAGCTCGAACGCCGCCGCGGCCTGTTCCACCAGCATGCCGAGGCCGTCACGCACCCGGGCGCCGCGCGCGCTCGCCCACTGGCAGAACGCCGTCGGCGCGGCCGCGTACATCATGTCGTAGCAGAAGGTCCGGCCGGGAACGATCAGCGCGTCGGCCAGGGGCGGCACGTCACCGCCCAGGCTGGCCGAAGTGCCGTTGATGATCAGGTCGACCGGGGCCGGCACGTCGGCGAAGCTGCAGGCAGAGATCGGCCCGAGTTCGGCGAATTCGGCGGCCAGCTGTTCGGCCTTGGCCGGCGTGCGGTTGGCGATCAGCAAGGCGGCAGGGCGCTGTGCCAGCAGCGGTTCGAGCACGCCACGCACGGCACCGCCGGCGCCAAGCAGCAGCACGCGCCGGCCGGCCAGCTCGATGCCGGCGTTGCGCAAATCGTTGACCAGGCCGACGCCATCGGTGTTGTCGCCGAGCAGGCGCCCGTCGGCGAGCTTCTTCAAGGTATTGACCGCACCGGCGCGGCGGGCGCGCTCGGTCAGCTGGTCGACGAGGCGATAGGCCTGTTCCTTGAACGGCACGGTGACGTTGGCACCCTGACCGCTCTCGAAGAACGCCCGGGCGAATGCCGGAAATTCCTCCAGCGGCGCCAGCAGCGGGTCGTAGCGCAGCGCCTGGCCGGTCTGCGCGGCGAACAGCGCATGGATCTGCGGCGACTTGCTGTGGCCGATAGGATTGCCGAAGACGCCGTAGCGGTCCATCCAGAATTCCTTCTACATCAACGAGTTATTTTTACGGGCATTAGGCGCAGGGTTGTACTCAGGAGCACTCTGCCAGCCAATCGCGGTCCTTGAGGAAGTATTCGGTCAGCCGAGCTTCGGCCGAACCGGCTTGCGGCTGCTTGTCATACCCCCAGCTCACCCGCGGCGGCAGTGACATCAGGATCGATTCGGTGCGCCCGCCCGATTGCAGGCCGAACAGCGTGCCGCGGTCATAGACCAGGTTGTACTCGACGTAGCGGCCGCGGCGCAGGGCCTGGAATTCGCGCTGGCGCTCGCCATAGGGCGTGTCCTTGCGCCTGCGGACAATCGGCAGGTAGGCCTCCAGATAGGCATCGCCGACCGCGCGCAGGAAGGCGAAACAGGTATCGAAGTCCCACTGGTTGAGATCGTCGAAGAACAGACCGCCGACCCCGCGCGGTTCGTTGCGGTGCTTGATGTGGAAATAGCGGTCGCACCATTCCTTGTAGCGCGGATAGACGTCGGCGCCGAACGGTGCACAGGCATCGCGCGCGACCCGGTGCCAGTGCACGCAGTCTTCCTCGACGCCGTAGTAGGGCGTGAGGTCGAACCCGCCGCCGAACCACCAGACTGGCTCCTCGCCTTCCTTCTCGGCGATGAAGAAGCGCACGTTGGCATGCGAGGTCGGCACGTGGGGGTTCTCCGGGTGGATCACCAGCGATACACCGAGCGCCTGGAAGCCGCGCCCGGCCAGCTCCGGCCGATGCGCGCTGGCCGAGGGTGGCAGGCCGGTGCCGAACACGTGGGAGAAGTTGACCCCACCCTTCTCGATCAGCGCGCCGTTCTCGATCACACGGGTGCGACCGCCGCCCCCGCCGGGCCGAGTCCAGGCATCCTCGATGAAGCGCGCGCGGCCATCTTCGGCCTCCAGGGCGGCGCAGATGCGGTCCTGCAACGAGAGCAGGTAGGCTTTGACGGCTTCGGTTCGAACGTTCACGAATCACCTTGCGAATGACGGCACCGCGCGCGAGCGGAGCCGGGCGCAGGGGTGTCGGGGCGTGGATCGGGCCGGCAAGCATAGCATCCGCTCGATTGACTAAAGCAGGCTCGGCAGGTTGGATAGGTCTCTTTGATCCCCAGCAGGAGCCTGAGATGTCGCAGCGCATTCAATTCCGCCAGCACGGCGGTCCCGAGGTTCTCGAACTGGTCGACGCGCCGGTGGCCGAACCGGGGCCGGGCGAAGTTCGCGTACGCAATCACGCCATCGGCCTGAACTTCATCGACACCTATTTCCGCAGCGGCCTCTACGCACCGCCGAGCCTGCCCTCGGGGCTGGGCAACGAAGGCGCCGGGGTGGTCGAGGCAGTGGGCAAGGGCGTCACTGCCTTTCAGCCCGGCGACCACGTTGCCTATGGCACCGGACCACTGGGGGCTTACGCCGAGCATCACGTGCTGCCGGCGGGGAATCTGGTGAAGCTGCCGGACTCGATCAGCTTCGAAGAGGCTGCCGCGGCGATGCTCAAGGGCCTGACCTGCCAGTACCTGCTGCGCCAGACCCACCCGCTGCAGGCCGGCGATACCGTGCTGTTCCACGCCGCGGCCGGTGGCGTCGGCTCGATCGCCTGTCAGTGGGCCAAGGCGCTGGGCGTGCGGCTGATCGGGGTGGTCGGCTCGGCCGAGAAGGCCGAACGTGCGCGGGCGCTGGGCGCCTGGGCGACCATCGACCGCAGCCGGGAAGACGTCGTCCAGCGCGTGCTGGAGCTGACCGACGGACGCAAATGCCCAGTGGTCTACGACTCGGTGGGCAAGGACACCTGGGAAATCTCGCTGGACTGCGTCGCCCCGCGCGGATTGCTGGTCAGCTTCGGCAACGCCTCCGGCGCCGTCACCGGGGTGAACCTCGGCGTGCTGGCGCAGAAGGGCTCGCTGTTCGTCACCCGGCCGACGGTCGCCGGTTATGCCGACTCGCCCGAACGCCTGCAGGCGATGGCCGATGAGCTGTTCGCGATGATCGAAAGCGGCCGGATCCACATCGAGATCGGCCAGCGCTATCCGTTGCGCGACGCCGCCGAAGCCCAACGCCGCCTGGCCGCACGGGAAACCACCGGCTCGACGATCCTGCTGCCGTAACGGCGCACCGCGCGGGCGCCTCAAGTCGGAGGCGCAATGACCGGCCGCTAGCTCGCGCGGATCACCTCGCCGCTGCGCACGTCGCGGATCGTGCTCGGATTGCGTCGCCCGCCCAGCGGACCGTTGAGGACGGCGTCCAGCTGGCCGGGGAAGTACTGCTCGACCCGCAGCCGCGAACGCGCGGCCGGGCGACCGGCAGGGTTGGCCGAGGTCGATACCAGCGGCCCGGTCAACGCGCAGAGCCTGGCCACCAGCGGATGATTGCTGACCCGTAGCGCCACGCTGTCATGCTGACCGGTGATCCATTCCGGCAGCCGTTCACGGTGCGGCACCAACCAGGTGTTCGGCCCCGGCCAGGTGCCGACGAGGCGATCGAGCCAGCGTTCGGGCAGATCATCGAGGAGGAAGTCGAACTGGTCGATGTGCGCGGCGACCAGGATCAGGCCCTTCTCCATCGGGCGCATCTTCAGCTCCAGCAGCCGCTGGACGGCGTCCGCAGCCCACGGGTCGCAACCCAGCCCCCAGACGGCCTCGGTCGGATAGGCGATCACGCCACCGGCCCGCACTACCCGGGCGACCTGTTGTATACGCCAACTGCCGATCATGGCGACCTCCATGCAAAAGACCGCGGCAGTGTACCCAAGCTCACGGGAAAATCACCTGACGCTCAAGGTTGGCGCGCGCACCAGAGGCCGTTTTCGTTGGCGACCAGGCCGTCCAGCTCGAGGTCGGTGAGCTGGGCCAGCAACTGCGCCAGCGGCAGCTGTGCCTCTGCCGCCAGGGCCTCGCTGGTCATCGGCGCGGCAAGCAGTGCGGCAAGCAGCGGATGCGAAGCCGGCGCGGCTGCCGGCAGGTCGGCCGGTGCCAGCTGCCGCCAGCCACGCAGGCCTTCGAGCACGTCCTCGACGCTTTCCACCAGCGTCGCACCCTGGCGGATCAGCTGGTGGCAACCGCGCGCGCCCGGATGATGGATCGAGCCCGGTATCGCGTAGACCTCGCGCCCCTGCTCGGCCGCCAGGCGGGCGGTAATCAGCGAGCCGCTCGACGGGCTCGCCTCGACCACCAGCACGCCGAGCGCCAGGCCGCTGATGATCCTGTTGCGCCGCGGGAAGTTGCCGGCCTGCGGCGGGCAATCCAGCGGCAGCTCGGACACCAGCGCGCCACCGCCCTCGACGATGGCTTCAGCCAGGCACAGATGGCGCTGCGGATAGAGCCGCTGCAGGCCGGTGCCGAGTACGGCGACGGTCCTGCCGCCCGCATCCAGCGCACCCTGATGCGCGGCACCGTCGATGCCCAGTGCCAGTCCGCTGGTGATCACGAAGCCGCCACCGGCGAGGCTGCGCGCGAACGCTCGGGCATTGTCCAGCCCCGGCCGCGACGCGCGGCGGCTGCCAACCATCGCCAGTTGCGGCTGCTCGAGCAGCGTGGGATCACCGGCGACGAACAGCAGTGGCGGCGCGTCGGCCAGTTCGCCGAGCAGCGCCGGGTAGTTCGGGTCGTCCCAGCACAGCAGATGATGGCCCGGCTGCTCGAGCCAAGCCAGCGCGGCACTGGCTCGCTCGCGAACGGCATCGCTACGCCGCGCTTCGGCACAGCCGGCCGGCAACCCCAGCGAACGCCAGGCACTGGCCGGCGCACTCAGCGCCGAAGCGGCATTGGCGAAGGCTCCAAGCAGGCGCTGCCAGCGGCGCGGCCCCAGCTCGGGCAGCAGATGCAGGCGTAGGCGGGCATCGAGTTCGGCAGGCGAGAGGGACGGCATGGGCGAGCACTCCTTGCTCAGCACACCGCATCCGTGCGGTGTTTTTTGACGGTGGATAGAACAAGCCCCGCATCGGCGGGGCTTGTGGTTCAGGGGTTGCGGATCTTGTCGCGCACCGCCAGCGAGCGGGTGGCCTGCAGCACCAGGCCGTAGCTGAGCTTCTCGTAGGTGCGAAAGACCATCAGCAGGCCGGAGCGCTCGTCGGGAATCTTCACGTTCTCGCCGGTCACCCGGTCGCGCACGGTTTCGCCAGTCTTGTACACGGCCAGCACGTTACCGTCTTGCAGGCCATCACGGCGACCCTTGTTCAGCGTCACCACGTCGAACTGGCCGATCTGGGTCACGCCGCGCGGCACGTCGATGATCAGTCCATCGATTTCGCTGGCCGGCGCACTGGGCATGAAGGTGGAATTCACCGAACGCTCTTCGCTGGCGAACAACCGGTCGCCGAGGCGTACTTCCTGGCTGGTGCGGCTGAGCTGCAGGGTGGCGATGTCGCCTTCGCGCTCGACGATTTCCGCCGTGCCGACGTCGTCGGCGTTGATGCCAAGGAACTCGCCGCTGTCCGGATCGACGTAGCTCTTGCCCTGACGGAAGATGCCGTATACCGGGATGTCCTCGGCGAACGCGCCACGCCCGTAGACGCGGTCACCGGCGCCGCTGACCACGCGCTCGGCATTGCCGGCAACGATGTACGGCGCGCCCTTGAACTGTTCTTCGCTGTCGACGATGCGGTTGCTCAGCAGGAAGCTGTTGATCGCCTCCAGCGGAATGGTCGGGATGGCGTCGGCCATCGGTGTGGTGCGCACTGTCGGCGAAAGCTTGATGGTGCCGCGCGAGGCGCCGCGGTTGAGCACCAGCCGCGGCTGGCCGTCGATGTAGACCAGGCTCAGGCTGTCGCCGGGATAGATCAGATGCGGGTTCTCGATCTGCGGGTTGGCGTGCCAGAGTTCCGGCCATTTCCAGGGTTCCTTGAGGAAGCGCCCGGAGATGCCCCACAGGGTGTCGCCTTTCACCACGGTATAGCGCTGCGGATGGTCGTCCTTCAGCTGCACCGCGGCCTGGGCGATACCGCCCACCGCCACCAGCAGCAGGGCGAGTAGTGATTTCCTCATGTGGTGAATCCCTTTATGATGTGCCTTCGCCTGAAGCGCCCTAGCGCCGCGGAACCCTTGTGGAATGCGGCGTGAAGCCGGTTTCCGAGCTGCCGGGCATCTTAGCAGCGGCTTTTGACTTTATTCCATAAGTGCATCACAAACGCATATGGCCATTCTGAACATCCTTGAGTTTCCCGATCCGCGCCTGCGCACCATCGCTAAACCGGTGGATGTGGTCGATGACGGCATCCGTCAGTTGATCGACGACATGTTCGAAACCATGTACGAGGCACCGGGAATCGGCCTGGCCGCAACGCAGGTCAACGTGCACAAGCGCGTGGTGGTGATGGACCTGTCCGAGGACAAGAGCGAACCGCGGGTATTCATCAATCCCGAATTCGAAGCGCTGACCGAGCAGATGGACCAGTATCAGGAAGGCTGCCTGTCGGTGCCGGGCTTCTACGAGAACGTCGATCGCCCACAGAAGGTCAAGGTCAAGGCGCTGGACCGCGACGGCCAGCCCTACGAGATCATCGCTGAGGGCCTGCTCGCGGTGTGCATCCAGCACGAATGCGATCACCTCAACGGCAAGCTGTTCGTCGATTACCTGTCCAGCCTCAAGCGCGACCGGATCAAGAAGAAGCTGGAAAAACTGCACCGCCAGCAGGCTTGATCACCGTTCCCCCGAAAGGCTTGCTACGGCAGGCCTTTTTTCTTAGCGAGCCCCCCCATGACCCAGTCCATGCGCATCGTTTTTGCCGGTACCCCGGAGTTCGCCGCCCAGCATCTGCAGGCACTGCTCGATGCGGGCCGCACTGTCGTTGCCGTCTACACCCAGCCGGATCGCCCCGCCGGGCGCGGGCAGAAGCTGGCGCCGAGTCCGGTCAAGCAGCTCGCCGTGCAGCACGGCATCCCGGTGTATCAACCGCAGACCCTGCGCGATCCGGCGGCGCAGGCCGAGCTGGCAGCGCTGCAGGCCGATCTGATGGTGGTAGTCGCCTACGGCCTGATCCTGCCGCAGGCGGTGCTCGACCTGCCGCGCCTGGGCTGCATCAACAGCCATGCCTCCCTGCTGCCGCGCTGGCGCGGCGCGGCGCCGATCCAGCGTGCGATCGAAGCCGGCGATGATGCATCCGGCGTGACGGTGATGCAGATGGAAGCGGGGCTGGATACCGGACCGATGCTGCTCAAGGTCAGCACGCCGATCACGGCCGAAGACACTGGCGGCACGCTGCACGACCGCCTCGCCGCACTCGGCTCGCAGGCCGTGGTGCGGGCAGTCGACGCACTGGCTGCCGGCACACTGCAACCCGAGCCCCAGGACGATGCCCTCGCCACCTATGCGCATAAGCTGAGCAAGGACGAGGCGCGCATCGACTGGCGCCGTCCGGCGGTCGAGCTGGAACGGCTGGTCCGCGCCTTTAATCCGTGGCCGATCTGCCACACCACGCTTGGCAGCGATGCGCTGAAAATCCACGCTGCGCGCGTCGGCGCCGGGCAGGGCGAGCCGGGACACATCCTCGAGGCGAGCAGGCACGGGCTGACCGTCGCCTGCGGCGAGGGCGCGCTGAGCCTGACCCGCCTGCAGCTACCCGGCGGCAAGCCGCTGGACTTCGCCGACCTGTACAACAGCCGCCGCGAGCAGTTCGCCGCCGGCCAGGTCCTCGGCCAATGAATCCGCGCCTGGCGGCGGCCCGTGCGCTGAGCGTCGTGCTGTCGGGCAAGGCCTCGCTGGGCAGCAGCCTGCCCGAGGTGCTCGGCAAGGTCGATGCGCGCGATCGCGGCCTGACCCAGGAGCTGGCCTTCGGCACTGCACGCTGGCAACCGCGGCTGGCCGGGCTGGCGGCCAAGCTGCTGCAGAAACCGTTCAAGGCCGCCGATCACGACGTCGAGGCGCTGCTGCTGGTAGGCCTCTACCAGTTGCTGCACACCCGCATCCCCGCGCACGCCGCCATCGGCGAGACGGTCGGCTGCGTCGACAAGCTGAAGAAGCCCTGGGCCAAGGGTCTGCTCAATGCCGTGCTGCGCCGCGCCCAGCGCGAGGGCGAGGCGCTGCTGGCCGAGCTCGAGCACGACCCGGTGATCCGCGTCGCCCATCCGCGCTGGTTGCAGAAGGCGCTCAAGGCGCATTGGCCGGATCAGTGGGAAGCGGTCTGCGCCGCCAATAATGCGCATCCGCCGATGATGCTGCGGGTCAACCGTCGCCAGGGCAGCCGCGAGCAGTATCTCGCCGAGCTGCAGGCCGCCGGCATCGAAGCCTTCGCCTGCGATTTCAGCGAAGACGGTATCCGCCTGGCCAGCCCCTGCGACGTGCAGCAGCTGCCCGGCTTCGCCGACGGCCGCGTCAGCGTACAGGACGAAGCCGCGCAGCTGGCCGCCGGGCTGCTCGATCTCGGCCCCGGCCAACGCGTGCTGGACGCCTGCTGCGCGCCGGGCGGCAAGACCTGCCACTTGCTCGAACGCGAGCCGCAACTGGCCGAGGTGGTCGCCCTGGATCTGGAACCCAAGCGGCTGGCCCGGGTACAGGAAAACCTCGACCGCTTGCAGCTCAGCGCCCGCCTGCTGGCCGCCGACGCCCGCGCCATCGACCAATGGTGGGACGGAAGGCCGTTTCAGCGCATCCTGCTCGACGCGCCCTGTTCGGCGACCGGTGTAATTCGCCGGCATCCGGACATCAAGCTGACCCGGCAGGCCGAGGACATTCCACCGCTCGCCGCGCTGCAGGGCGAGCTGCTCGACGCCTTGTGGCCGACGCTGGAGGTCGGCGGCGTGCTGCTTTATGCGACCTGCTCGGTGCTGCCGACCGAGAATCGCGAGGTGATCGCCGCCTTCCTCGCCCGCACGCCGGGCGCACGCGAGCTGGACCTGCCCGCCGGCTTCGGCGTGACGCAGCCGCACGGGCGCCAGCTGCTGCCGCAGGTCGACGGTCACGACGGTTTCTACTACGCAAAGCTGATCAAGATCGCCGCGCAGCCACGTGGCGTATCCGGCGCTAACGCCGTTTCGGGAGTCCAGTCTTGAAGATCATCATCCTCGGCGCCGGCCAAGTCGGCGGCACCCTCGCCGAACATCTCGCCGGCGAAGCGAACGACATCACCGTGGTCGACACCGATGGCGACCGCCTGCGCGACCTCGGCGATCGCCTGGACATCCGCACCGTGCAAGGGCGCGCCTCGTTCCCCACCGTGCTGCGTCAGGCTGGCGCCGACGATGCCGACATGCTGGTGGCGGTGACCAACAGCGACGAGACCAATATGGTTGCCTGCCAGGTCGCCTACACGCTGTTTCACACCCCAACCAAGATCGCCCGGGTGCGCGAGCCGGCCTATCTGGTACGTAGCGGCCTGTTCAACAACGAGGCGATTCCCGTCGACGTACTGATCAGCCCCGAGCAGGTGGTCACCAACTACATCAAGCGGCTGATCGAACACCCCGGCTCGCTGCAGGTGATCGATTTCGCCGGCGGCAAGGCGCAGCTGGTAGCGGTGCGCGCCTACTACGGCGGCCCGCTGGTGGGTCAGGAGCTGCGCCAGATCCGCCGCCACATGCCCAACGTCGATACGCGGGTGGCGGCGATTTTCCGCCGCAACCACGCGATCCTGCCGCAGGGCGACACAGTGATCGAAGCCGACGATGAGGTGTTCTTCATCGCTGCCAAGGGCCATATCCGCGCGGTGATGAGCGAGATGCGCCGTCTGGACGAGAACTACAAGCGCATCGTCATCGCCGGCGGCGGGCACATCGGCGAACGGCTGGCCGAGGCCATCGAAAGCCGCTATCAGGTGAAGATCATCGAGATGAACCCGGCGCGCTGCCGTTATCTGTCGGACGCGCTCGACAGCACGGTGATCCTGCAGGGCAGCGCTTCGGATCGCGATCTGCTGGTGGAAGAAAACATCAACGATGCCGACGTATTCCTCGCGCTGACCAACGACGACGAGGCCAACATCATGTCCTCGCTGCTGGCCAAGCGCCTCGGCGCGCGCAAGGTGATGTGCATCATCAACAACCCGGCCTACGTCGACCTGGTGCAGGGCGGCGATATCGACATCGCCATCAGTCCGCAGCTGGCGACCATCGGCACGCTGCTCACCCATGTGCGGCGCGGCGACATCGTCAGCGCGCATTCGCTGCGCCGCGGAGCGGCCGAGGCCATCGAAGTGGTCGCCCACGGCGATGCGCGCTCGAGCAAGGTGATCGGCCGCATGATCAGCCAGATCGCCCTGCCGCCCGGCGCCACCATCGGCGCGGTGATCCGCGACGAAGAAGTCCTGATCGCCCACGGCGACACGGTGATCGCTTCCGGCGACCATGTGATCCTGTTCCTCGTCGACAAGAAACACATCCGCGACGTGGAACGGCTGTTCCAGGCCGGCCTGACGTTCTTCTAGACGGCCGTCGCCGGCGCACCCGCGTGAAGGCGGTGCGCCGCCTCAGACCAATGGCGTATGCTGCCGGCCTTGCCCGGCAGAGGCCGTGCACTACAGTGTGAAAAGCACCGCGCACTCTGCGCTAAGGGTCTGATGATGCTCGAATCCCTGGAAAAGATGCTCTCGCAAGGCATGGACAACCCGATGCTGCGCTTCGGCCTGGGCAAGGGTTATCTGGATGCCGGCGAGCCGGGCCGGGCGGCCCTGCATCTGCGGCGCTGCGTGGAGCTCGATCCGAAGTATTCGGCCGCCTGGAAGCTGCTCGGCAAGGCCCTGCAGGCCGACGACGACATCGCCGGCGCACGCCAGGCCTGGCAGCAGGGCATCGCCGCCGCCGTCGCGCGGGGCGACAAGCAGGCGGAAAAGGAAATGACGCTGTTCCTGCGCCGCCTCGACAAGCTCACGCCTGACTGAGCGCGCGCGTCAGTCGTCCTGCAGAAAACGCAGGCCGGCGCCTTCGGCATCCACTCGCATCACTTCCAGCCGCAGCACCGGCGCCGGGATCGGCAGATCCTGCACCTGGCCGGTCACCACGCTGCCAGGCGCCAGCGCCGCCAACTCGGGATGCCTGATGTAGACGCCGCCATCCGACAGATCGCGGGTGTGCGCGAAGACATCGCCGAAGGCGGGATGGCTGATGCGAATCCGGCATTTCATGCTGGTGCGCGGGTACTGGCGTTGGTTGCTCATGCTTGCTCGTCCTTGTTGTCGTTATCGTCTGGCCCGCTCAGTACCAGCGTTTCTCCCCCGGCGGGCGCTTCTTGAAGCGCTTCATCGTCCACATGTACTGGCTCGGATAAGCGCGCACGTATTTCTCGATCGTCGCGCTCATGGCCGCCACGGCGGTTTCCACATCCTCGCTGTACATACCTTCGGGCGCCGCTTCGAGGATCACCTTGAAGCCGGAACCATCCTCCAGGCGCAGTGCGTGCAGGAACACGCCGACCGCCTTGCCGCCGGCGAGCATGCCGGGCACGAACTTGCTGGTCAGCGCCTGGATGGCGAAGAACGGCACGAACAGGCCGCTGCCTTCGCTCGGCTCGGGATCGGCCGGGATGCCCACCGAGCCGCCGCGGCGGACTTCCTTGATCACGCTGAGAATGCCTTCGCGGGTCGACGGCGCGACACGGTTGCCCAGCTGCACGCGCTGCTCCTGCAGCAGATCGTCCACCGCTTTGAGCTTCGGCGGACGGTAGAAGATGATCGGCTTGCACTGCGCGCAGTAGAAGTGATTCAGCACCTCCCAGTTGCCCAGGTGGCTGGTGATGCCGACCACGCCCTTGCCGGACGCCAGCGCCTGTTCCAGCACGTCGAGGCCTTCGACCTGCTTGATCAGACCGAGGGTCTTGTGCGCCGGCCAGATCCAGGCGCAGGCACTTTCGGTAAAGGTCTTGCCGATATCGCGCAGGGTGCGGCCGAGCAGGGCGTCCAGCTGCCCGGCGTCGAGTTCGGGAAAGCACTTGTGCAGGTTGGTCCGTGCGACCTCACGCGAGCGATTGGGCAGTTTCCACATCAGCCAGCCGATTGCCGAGCCGAGCCCCTGCACCGCCGGCCAGGGCAGCATCGCCACCAGGCGCAGCGCGCCGACCACCAGGGCACCTTTGAGTTTTTCCACGCCGCACTCCGGTAGCAAAAACGCGAGTTTACCTGCTTGCGCCGGACAGGGTGGAGCGGCGGCGTTCCACCGCCACGCGATCGCTAAACGTCATCCGCACGCCACGTGCCGAGCGGGATCGGTCCAGCCAGTGCGGCATGCCGCTCGCAGTCGATCAGATGGTCCATGACCATGCCGCAGGCCTGCATGTAGGCGTAGCAGATGGTCGGACCGACGAAGCTGAAACCAGCCTTCTTCAGCGCCTTGCTCATGGCCTCGGCTTCGGCGGAGACCGCCGGCACCTGATCGATGCGCGCGAAGCGGTTGATCTTCGGCGCACCACCGACGAATGACCAGACGAAGCCGGCCGGATCGTCCAGCCGCAACCAGGCGCAGGCGTTGCCACGCGCGGCTTCGAGCTTACGGCGGTTGCGAATGATGCCCGGGTCCTGCATGCGCTCGTCGATCTCGGCGTCGCTCATGATCGCCAGACGCTCGGCATCGAAACCGAACAGCACCTGCCGGTAGCGCTCGCGCTTGCGCAATACGGTGATCCAGGAGAGCCCGGCCTGGAAGGCTTCGAGCAAGAGGAATTCGAACAACACCTGTGGGTCGCGCGTCGGCACGCCCCATTCGTGATCGTGGTAGGCGATGTACAGCGGGTCGCTGCCGCACCAGTTGCAACGTGGCATAGCCATCCTCGCGCCGGCGTGCCGTGCCCGGAAACCGTCGCAAGCGCAGGGGCGCGGGAGGTATACTCCGAGGCTTTCTGTCGAAGCCCAGCACAGGTGAAATTTTGAGCCAGACTACGCCTGCCGTGCGCACCTTCCAAGACCTGATCCTCGCCCTGCAGAGCTACTGGGCCGAGCAGGGTTGCGTGGTTCTGCAGCCCTACGACATGGAAATGGGCGCCGGTACCTTCCACACCGCCACCTTCCTGCGCGCCATCGGTCCCGAGACCTGGAACGCCGCCTACGTGCAGCCTTCGCGCCGTCCGGCCGACGGCCGCTACGGCGAGAACCCCAACCGCCTGCAGCACTACTACCAGTTCCAGGTGGTGTTGAAGCCCAACCCGGACAACATCCAGGACCTGTACCTGGAGTCGCTGCGCCGCATCGGTGTCGACACCTCGGTGCACGACGTGCGCTTCGTCGAGGACAACTGGGAATCGCCGACGCTCGGCGCCTGGGGCCTGGGCTGGGAAGTCTGGCTCAACGGCATGGAAGTCACCCAGTTCACCTACTTCCAGCAGGTCGGTGGCGTCGAGTGCTACCCGGTCACCGGCGAGATCACCTACGGTCTCGAGCGCCTGGCCATGTACCTGCAGGGTGTGGACTCGGTGTACGACCTGATCTGGGCCGACGGCCCGTTCGGCACCGTGACCTATGGCGATGTGTTCCACCAGAACGAGGTTGAACAGTCGACCTACAACTTCGAGCACGCCAACGTGCCGAAGCTGTTCGAACTCTTCGATTTCTACGAGAGCGAAGCCAACCGGCTGATGGCCGCCGAGCTGCCGCTGCCGGCCTACGAGATGGTGGTCAAGGCCTCGCACACCTTCAACCTGCTCGATGCCCGCCGCGCCATTTCGGTCACCGCGCGCCAGCAGTACATCCTGCGTGTGCGCAGCCTGGCGCGCTCGATCGCCCAGAGCTACCTGCTGGCCCGCGCCAAACTCGGCTTCCCCATGGCCACCCCCGAACTGCGTGACGAAGTGCTGGCCAAGCTGGAGGCTCAAGAATGAGTGCATTGGATTTTCTGGTCGAACTGGGTACCGAAGAGCTGCCGCCCAAGGCACTGAAAACCCTGAGCGAGGCCTTCCTCGCCGGTATCGAGAAGGGCCTGAAGGACGCCGGCCTGGGCTTCGTCAAGGCCCACGCCTACGCCGCGCCACGTCGGCTGGCGGTGCTGGTCGAGCAGCTGGCGACCCAGCAGCCGGACCGCAGCGTCAACCTCGACGGCCCACCGATCCAGGCTGCCTTCGACGCTGACGGTGAGCCGACCCAGGCTGCCCTGGGTTTCGCCCGCAAGTGTGGCGTAGACCTGGCCGATATCGATCGCAGCGGGCCGAAGCTCAAGTTCAGCCGCACCATCGAGGGCCAGCCCGCCAGCCAGTTGCTGCCGGGCATCATCGAAGCCTCGCTGAACGATCTGCCGATTCCCAAGCGCATGCGCTGGGCCGCACGCAAGGACGAGTTCGTCCGCCCGACCCAGTGGCTGGTGATGCTGTTCGGCGAGCAGGTGCTCGACTGCGAGATCCTCGCCCAGCGCGCCGGCCGCGAATCGCGCGGCCACCGCTTCCACAGTCCCGGTCAGGTGCGCATCTCCAGCCCGGCAGGCTACCTGGAGGACCTGCGCGGCGCCCACGTCATCGCCGACTTCGCCGAGCGCCGCGAGCTGATCGCCAAGCGCGTCGAGCAGCTGGCGTCCGAGCAGAACGGCAGTGCCATCGTGCCGCCGGCGCTGCTCGATGAGGTCACCGCCCTGGTGGAGTGGCCGGTGCCGCTGGTCTGCTCGTTCGAGGAACGTTTCCTCGAGGTACCGCAGGAGGCGCTCATCTCCACCATGCAGGACAACCAGAAGTATTTCTGCCTGCTGGATGCCAACGGCAAACTGCTGCCGCGCTTCATCACCGTGGCCAACATCGAATCGAAGGACCCGGCGCAGATCGTATCCGGCAACGAGAAGGTCGTGCGTCCGCGTCTGACCGACGCGGAGTTCTTCTTCAAGCAGGACAAGAAGCAGCCGCTGGAACGCTTCAACGATCGTCTGAAGAACGTGGTGTTCCAGGCCCAGCTCGGCACCGTGTTCGACAAGGCCGAGCGTGTCTCGCGCCTGGCCGGGCTGATCGCCGAGCGCACCGGCGGCGACAAGGCGCGCGCCATGCGTGCCGGCCTGCTGAGCAAGGCCGACCTGGCCACCGAGATGGTCGGCGAGTTTCCGGAGATGCAGGGCATCGCCGGCTACTACTATGCGCTCAACGAGGGCGAGCCTGAGGACGTTGCACTGGCGCTGAACGAGCAGTACATGCCGCGTGGCGCCGGTGGCGAGCTGCCGGGCACCCTGACCGGTGCCGCGGTGGCAGTGGCGGACAAGCTCGACACCCTGGTCGGGATCTTCGGCATCGGCATGCTGCCGACCGGCTCCAAGGACCCCTATGCACTGCGGCGCGCCGCCCTCGGCGTGCTGCGCATCCTCATCGAGAAGCAGCTGGACCTGAACCTAGTCGAGGCGGTGAACTTCGCCATCGGCCAGTTCGGTACACAGGTCCAGTCGGCCGGCCTTGCCGATCAGGTGCTGGAGTTCATCTTCGACCGCCTGCGTGCGCGTTACGAGGATGAGGGCGTCGACGTCGCCGCCTACCTCTCGGTGCGTGCCGTGCAGCCCGGTTCGGCGCTGGACTTCGATCAGCGCGTACAGGCGGTGCAGGCCTTCCGCACCCTGCCAGAAGCCGAGGCGCTGGCCGCGGCGAACAAGCGCGTCTCCAACCTGCTGGCCAAGTTCGAGTCCAAGCTGCCGGAAGCGGTCGAACCACGCTGGTTCGACAACGCCACCGAGTTCTCGCTGTATTCGGCGATCCAGCAGGCCGAACAGGCCGTGCAGCCGCTGGCCGCCGCGCGCCAGTATCGCGAGGCGCTGGAGCGCCTGGCGCACCTGCGCGGCCCGGTGGATGCCTTCTTCGAGGCGGTGCTGGTCAATGCCGAGGACGCCTCGGTGCGCGCCAACCGTTATGCCTTGCTGGCCCGGCTGAGAGGACTGTTCCTTGGTGTCGCCGATATTTCCGCACTTGGCTAGGCCCGTGAAGCTGATCGTGCTGGACCGCGACGGGGTGATCAACGAGGACTCCGACGAATACGTCAAGTCGGTGGCGGAATGGATTCCGATTCCCGGCTCGCTGCAAGCCATCGCCCGGCTGTGCAAGGCCGGTTGGACGGTGGCGGTGGCCACCAACCAGTCCGGCGTGGCGCGCGGCAAGTTCGATGCAAGCACCCTCAGCGACATGCATTTCAAGATGCAGCAGCTGGTGATGGAGCAGGGCGGTCGCATCGAGCTGATCGTGCATTGCCCACATGGCCCCGACGACGGCTGCGACTGCCGCAAACCGAAACCGGGAATGTATCGCAGCATTGCCGAGCATTTCGGTCTCGCGGACCTGAAAGGCGTGCCGGTGGTGGGCGACAGTCATCGCGATCTGCATGCCGGCATGCTGCTCGGCGGCGTGCCTTACCTAGTCAGGACCGGCAAGGGCCTGCGCACCCTGGAAGGCACGCTGCCGCCGGGTACCCAGGTCTTCGATGACCTGGCCGCCGTTGTCGATCATCTGCTCGAGAATCCTCGATGAGCCTGTTGCCCCTGCGCATCGCGCTGTTCTACTTCCTGCTGGCGTTCACCGCCTTCGCCTGGTGCCTGGTCAGTCTGGTCTGCGCGCCGTTCATGACGTTCCGCCCGCGCTACCGCTTCGTGGTACAGAACTGGTGCCGCTGCGCCGTCTGGCTGGCAAAAACGTTGGTCGGCCTGCGCTATGAGGTGCATGGCACGGAGAACATCCCGACGCGCCCCTGCGTGATCCTGGCCAAGCACCAGAGCACTTGGGAAACCTTCTTTCTTTCTGCCTATTTCGAGCCGCTGACCCAGGTGCTCAAGCGCGAGCTGCTGCGTGTGCCGTTCTTCGGCTGGGCGATCATGCTGCTCAAGCCGATCGCCATCGATCGCGACAACCCCAAGGCGGCGCTGCGCCAGGTCGCCAAGCAGGGTCACGAACGCCTGGAGCAGGGTGCCTGGGTGCTGATCTTCCCGGAGGGCACCCGCGTACCGGTCGGCCAGCCGGCCAAGTTCTCCCGCAGCGGCGCCTCGCTGGCAGTCAATGCCGGTCTGCCGGTCCTGCCGATCGCGCATAACGCCGGGATGTTCTGGCCCAAGGCCGGCTGGGGCAAGCGCCCCGGTACCATTCAGGTGGTCATCGGCCCGGCCATGTACGCCGAGAACGAAGGGCCGCGTGCCGTCGCCGAACTCAACCAGCGTGCCGAAGACTGGGTCAACGCGCAGGTCAGCCAGCTCGAAACGCAGGGTCGTCCAACCCCCTGATCACGTCGGGGCCGGCAGGGACGCCCGCCCCTCCTAGCGAGTCCCTATGCAGCAAATATCCAACCATCAACTGGTCGCCGAGTGGCTGCGCCTGCTGGGCGGCTATCCGGCCGAAGCCGCCGCCGCGTTGCAGGCGGTGGCGAACGAGAAAAGCCAGGAACTGGCCGAGCACTTCTATTCGCAGATGCTCGCCGAGCCCCATTCCGCCAGCTTTCTCTCCCACGAGCAGGTCAAGACCCGTCTCGGCAGATCCATGCAGAATTGGATCATCACGGTCTGTTCTTCGACGGCCCATAGCGACCTCGATGCAGTGGTCGACCTGCAGCGCAAGGTCGGCGACATCCATGCACGCATCGAGATTCCGGTCAGCCTGGTGCTGCGCGGTTCCCGGCTGCTCAAGGGTCGCCTGCGCCAGTTGCTGGAACAGCGCGAGCTCGAAGAACCGGTACGGCGCAAGGCCGCACGGATGGGCGCCGATCTGATTGATCTGGCGGTGGAGATCATCTGCTTCGCCTACTCGCAGTCCCACGACCGCAACTCGCGGGCCGAGGAAGCCTATCGGCTGTTCTCCGTGTCGCAGAACATCGGTGTCGAAAAGGAGCGCCAGCGTGCGGCGCTGCTGGACTGGGAGAACCAGCTGATGTTCGACCTGGCCATCGGCAACCTCGCCGGCGCGCTGCCGCAGCTGGCCGGCTCCGAGTTCGGTTTGTGGTTCCGCCACAAGGCTTCCCATGCCTTTCAGGGCTCGCCGGAGAGCGCGAGCATCCTCGACTACATCACACGGATCGATGACGAGCTGAAGGCCATCGCCACGCTGGGAGACCCCACCGGTCGCCTGGCCAAGCTGCACCATATCCGCGAGCAGACGCGCTCGATCAAGTTCCTGCTCGACAGCCTGTTCGAGCAGGCCAACGACCTGGAAGCCGGTCGTGACGTACTGACGCGGCTGCTCAACCGCAAGTTCCTGCCGGTGGTGATGGCCAAGGAAGTGCTCTACGCGCGGCAGTCGAACAACACCTTCGGCGTGCTCGCCATCGATGTCGATCACTTCAAGCGCATCAACGACACCCATGGGCATGACGGCGGTGACCAGATTCTGCAGCAGGTCGGTGCCCTGCTGGCGAGCAACACCCGCGGTGGCGACTATGCGTTCCGCCTGGGTGGCGAGGAGTTCCTGCTGGTGCTGGTGGACATCGACCCCAACCAGGCGCTGGCGGCCGCCGAGAAACTGCGCGAACGCATCGCCCGCGAGCACTTTCGCCTGTCCAGCGGCGAGGTGCTGCAGGTGACGGTCAGCATCGGTATGGCGGTGCACGACGGTCACCCCGACTACGAGCGCCTGCTGCAACAGGCCGATCAGGCGCTCTATCAGGCCAAGCACGGCGGGCGCAATCGCTGCGTGCTATACGCCGGCTGACAGCAGGCTCAGCGTAAAAGAAAAAGGGGAGCAACCGCACGGCTGCTCCCCTTTGTTTTTCGCGCCTCGATCAGGCCGGCGCGGAGGTGCGGATCAGGTGATCGAAGGCGCTCAGCGAGGCCTTGGCGCCTTCGCCGACGGCGATCACGATCTGCTTGTACGGCACCGTGGTCACGTCGCCGGCGGCGAACACGCCCGGGATGCTGGTCTGGCCCTTGGCGTCGACGATGATCTCGCCGAAACGCGACAGCTCCAAGGTGCCCTTGAGCCATTCGCTGTTGGGCAGCAGGCCGATCTGCACGAAGATGCCTTCCAGCTCGACGTTGTGCACCTCGTCGTTGGTGCGGTCCTTGTAGACCAGGCCGGTGACCTTCTGGCCGTCGCCCTTGACCTCGGTGGTCTGCGCCATCTTCAGCACGCGGACGTTGGGCAGGCTGTTGAGCTTGCGCTGCAACACGGCGTCTGCACGCAGGTCTTCGCCGAATTCCAGCAGGGTCACGTGGGCGACGATGCCGGCCAGGTCGATGGCCGCTTCCACGCCGGAGTTGCCACCACCGATCACCGCCACGCGCTTGCCCTTGAACAGCGGGCCGTCGCAGTGCGGGCAGTAGGCGACGCCACGGCCGCGGTACTCCTGCTCGCCCGGCACGTTCATTTCGCGCCAGCGCGCGCCGGTGGCGAGTATCAGGGTCTTGGCCTTGAGTTCGCCGCCGTTCTCGAACTGCACGCGATGCAGGCCGTCTTCGCCGGCCGGGATCAGCTGGCTGGCGCGCTGCAGGTTCATGATGTCGACCTCGTACTCGCGCACGTGCTCTTCCAGCGCGCGGGCCAGTTTCGGGCCTTCGGTTTCCTTCACCGAGATGAAGTTCTCGATGGCCATGGTGTCCAGCACCTGACCGCCGAAGCGCTCGGCCGCGACGCCGGTGCGGATGCCCTTGCGCGCCGCGTAAATGGCCGCTGCGGCGCCAGCCGGGCCACCGCCGACCACCAGCACGTCGAAGGCATCCTTGGCCTTGAGCTTCTCGGCGTCACGTGCGCCGGCGCCGGTGTCGAGCTTGGCGAGGATCTCTTCCTCGTTCATGCGGCCCTGGGTGAACAGCTCGCCGTTGAGGTAGATGCTCGGCACCGACATGATCTGGCGGGCTTCGACCTCGTCCTGGAACAGCGCGCCGTCGATGGCGACGTGCTTGATGTTCGGGTTGAGCACGGCCATCAGGTTCAGCGCCTGGACCACGTCCGGGCAGTTCTGGCAGGACAGCGAGAAGTAGGTTTCGAAGCGGTAGTCGCCGTCCAGCGCCTTGATCTGCTCGATCACCTCCGGTGCGGTCTTCGACGGGTGGCCGCCGACCTGCAGCAGGGCGAGCACCAGCGAGGTGAACTCGTGGCCCATGGGGATGCCGGCAAAACGCAGGCTGATGTTTCCGTCGATGCGGTTCAGCGAGAACGACGGCTTGCGCGCATCGTCGCCGTCGGTCTTCAAGGTGATCTTGTCGCTGAGGCTGGCGATGTCCTGCAGCAGGCTCAGCAGCTCCCGGGATTTCTCGCCGTCATCGAGGGACGCGACGATCTCGAAGGGCTGGGTGACCTTCTCCAGGTAGGCTTTCAACTGGGTCTTGAGATTGGTGTCCAACATTCGGTTTACCCCGCTACAGAATTCGCAAAAGGAAGGTGAATGAACTTGATGGCCTCACCTTACGGGGCGCGTGCATGGTTTAGAAATTGATTAAACATCTCTCATCGATAAATGTTGACTATATAAGGGGACAGAAAAAACCCGGCGTTGCGCCGGGTTCTTCTTGTTGCTGAGATACAGCAGCAGCGATCAGAAATCGAGATTAGATACGGCCAGCGCATTGGTCTCGATAAACTCGCGACGAGGCTCTACCGCATCGCCCATGAGCGTGTTGAATATCTGGTCGGCAGCGATGGCATCTTCGATGGTCACCTTCAGCATGCGGCGCACGGCAGGGTCCATGGTGGTTTCCCAAAGCTGGTCGGGGTTCATCTCGCCCAGACCCTTGTAGCGCTGCACGCTATGCCGACGGGTGCCTTCAGTCATCAGCCAGTCGAGAGCATCCTTGAACGAGGCCACAGCCTTCTTGCGCTCGCCACGCTGCACGTAGGCACCTTCCTCGAGCAGGCTGCTGAGCTTCTCGCCGAGTGCGGTGACGGTGCGATAGTCGTTACTGGCGAAGAAATCGCGATTGAAGGTGATGTAGCTGACCAGGCCGTGGGAGGTGATGGCCACTTCCGGCAACCATAGGTGACGTTCCTTGTCCTCGCGCAGGCTGGCGCTGTAGCTCAGCCCCGAGCGCTCGACGCCCTTGAGCTTGTCTGCGTACAGCTCCAGCCAGGCCTGCATAGCCGACTCGTCGGCGAGCTGTTCGGCAGTGATGCGCGGCAGGTAGATGAAGTGTTCGGTCAGCTCCTGCGGATACAGGCGCGACAGACGCTGCAGCGTCTTCATCACCGAGCGGTACTCGTTGACCAGCCGCTCGAGGGCCTCGCCGGAAAGGCCCGGCGCGCTCTCATTGACATGCAGGCTGGCGTCTTCCAGGGCGGACTGAGTCAGGTATTCCTCCATCGCCTCGTCGTCCTTGATGTACTGCTCCTGCTTGCCGCGCTTGACCTTGTACAGCGGCGGCTGGGCGATGTACACGTAGCCGCGCTCGATCAGTTCCGGCAGTTGGCGGAAGAAGAAGGTCAACAGCAGGGTGCGGATGTGCGAGCCGTCAACGTCAGCATCGGTCATGATGATGATGTTGTGGTAGCGCAGTTTGTCGATGTTGTATTCCTCGCGGCCAATACCGCAGCCCAGCGCGGTGATCAGCGTGCCGACTTCCTGCGAGGAAAGCATCTTGTCGAAGCGCGCTTTCTCGACGTTGAGGATCTTGCCCTTGAGCGGGAGGATCGCCTGGGTCTTGCGGTTACGGCCTTGTTTGGCCGAACCGCCCGCGGAATCACCCTCCACGATGTAGAGTTCGGAGAGGGCGGGGTCCTTCTCCTGGCAGTCGGCCAGCTTGCCCGGCAGGCCGGCAATATCCAGCGCGCCCTTGCGACGGGTCATTTCCCTGGCCTTGCGGGCTGCCTCGCGCGCGCGCGCGGCATCGATCATCTTGCCGACCACCGCCTTGGCCTCGTTGGGGTGCTCAAGCAGGAAATCGCCGAAGTACTTGCCCATCTCCTGTTCCACCGCGGTCTTTACCTCGGAAGAAACCAGCTTGTCCTTGGTTTGCGAGCTGAATTTCGGGTCCGGCACTTTCACCGAAATGATCGCAGTGAGTCCTTCGCGCGCGTCGTCGCCCGTGGTTGAAATCTTGTGCTTTTTCGCCAGCCCTTCCTGCTCGATGTAGTTGTTCAGGTTACGCGTTAGCGCCGAACGGAAACCGGCGAGGTGGGTACCGCCATCACGCTGCGGGATGTTGTTGGTAAAGCAAAGAATGTTCTCGTTGAAACTGTCATTCCACTGCAGTGCCACTTCGACTCCGACGCCATCGTCGCGCTGCACGTTGAAGTGGAACACCTGGTTGACCGCAGTCTTGTTGGTGTTCAGGTAAGCGACGAACGCACTCAAGCCGCCTTCGTACTTGAACAGTTCTTCCTTGGCGCTGCGTTCGTCACGCAGAACGATGCCGACGCCGGAATTGAGGAACGACAGTTCGCGCAGACGCTTGGCCAGGATGTCCCAGCTGAAATGGATGTTCTGGAAGGTATCGGGCGATGGACGGAAGTGAATCTCCGTGCCGGAACCCTCGGTAACCCCGACCGCGGTCAGCGGCGCCTGCGGAACGCCGTGGCGATAGAGCTGCTCCCAGACCTTGCCTTCACGGCGAATCGTCAGCAGCAGCTCCTCGGACAGCGCATTGACCACCGATACGCCTACGCCATGCAGGCCGCCGGACACCTTGTAGGAGTTGTCGTCGAACTTACCGCCCGCGTGCAGCACGGTCATGATCACTTCCGCCGCGGAAACGCCTTCTTCCTTGTGGATATCCACCGGAATACCGCGGCCATTGTCGCGAACGGTGATCGATTCATCGGTATGGATGGTGATGGAAATATCGCTGCAGTGGCCGGCCAGCGCTTCGTCGATGGAGTTGTCGACGACCTCGAAGACCATGTGGTGCAAGCCGGTACCGTCATCGGTGTCGCCGATGTACATGCCTGGGCGCTTACGTACGGCGTCGAGCCCCTTCAGCACCTTGATGCTGGACGAATCGTACGCGTGATTTTCGCTCATACTTTCACTCCGAAAGGGCCGTGGTCTGGGTAATGCGCCCATGTTCCACGTGAAACATTGAGACTGGCGTTTCTGCGTTCCAGCCTGCTTGCAAAACAGTCGAGTCGACGCAGGTGATGAAAACCTGGCAGTCGAGTTGTTCCAACAATCCACACAACGCCTGGCGGTGCTGGTCGTCCAGCTCCGATGGCAGGTCGTCCACCAGATAGATGCACTGGCCGCGTTTCGTTTCGCTGACGAGGTGCCCTTGGGCGATCTTCAGCGCGCAAACCACCAGCTTCTGCTGACCGCGCGACAACACGTCGGCTGCGTTGTGACCACCGATACGTAACCGCAGATCGGCGCGTTGCGGCCCTGCCTGGGTATGGCCTAACGCACGATCACGATCGACGGCCGCATCGAGTACTTCTTCGAGCGAGCGCTCCTTGTCCCAACCGCGGTAGTAGCTGAGCTGCAGCTCTTCCAGCTGCAGCAGGGCCGCTAGCGTACGCTCGAAAACCGGTTTGAATATCTGGATGTACGTGCGCCGATAGCTGTCGATCTCGTCGCTCGCCAGCACCAACTCGCGTGTCCAGGCGGCCTGCGAAACGGCGTCAAGTGTACCATGCCGCAGCCACGAGTTCCGTTGCCTCAGGGCCTGTTGGACGCGCTGCCAGGCACCGAGAAAGCGGTGTTCCACGTGGAACACACCCCAGTCGAGAAACTGCCGCCGCAGCTTCGGTGCACCTTCGAGCAGACGGAAACTATCCGGATTGATGAGCTGCAACGGCAACGTATCGGCAAGCTCCGACATGCTGCGCGCATTCTGCCCATTGATGCGGATGCGCAAGTCGCCGCCACGCTCGCGTGCCACACCCAGCGTGCAGAGCTGCCCACTGGCAAGCTGAGCTTCGCCGAAGACCGTGCAGCTGGGATGCTCGTACGCGATGACCGGACCGAGTCGGGAGCTGCGAAACGACCTGGCCAGCCCGAGCAGGTGAATGGCTTCGAGCAAACTGGTCTTGCCGCTGCCGTTATCGCCATGAAGGATATTGATGCGAGGGGAGGGTGCGAGCGCCACCGGTTGCAGATTACGCACCCCGGTGACGCTCAGGCGGGTCAGGGACATCGAACTGAGGTTACAGACGCATCGGCATCACGACGTAAGCGGAATCGTCGTTATCGAACTCCTGCAACAGCGCGCTGCTATTGGCGTCGGACAGGATGAGACGAATCCGCTCGGTCGTCATCACGCCTAGCACATCGAGCAGATAGCTGACATTGAAGCCGATCTCCAGCGAACCACCGCTATAGTCGACCGCAACCTCTTCCTCGGCCTCCTCCTGCTCCGGGTTGTTAGCCTGGATCTTCAGCAGGCCGCTCTCCAGCTGCAGACGGATGCCACGATACTTCTCGTTAGACAGAATGGCCGTACGGCTGAAGGCCTCGCGCAGCTGTTGACGGTCACCGATGACCAGCTTGTCGCCGCCACGCGGCAGAACGCGCTCGTAATCCGGAAACTTGCCGTCAACCAGCTTCGAAGTGAACGTGAACTCGCCTGTCGTGGCACGCACATGATGCTGGCCGAGCATGATATTGACTTCCGCGTCCTGCTCAGTGAGCAGGCGCGCCAACTCGAGAATTCCCTTGCGCGGGACAATGACCTGGTGACGGTCAGCCTGCTCGATACCGGCCTGCATGGAACACATGGCCAGACGATGACCGTCGGTGGCGACCGTGCGCAGCATGCCGTTGGAAACCTCAAGCAACATACCGTTGAGGTAATAGCGCACATCCTGCTGCGCCATGGCAAAACTGCTGCGCTCGATGAGGCGCCGCAGCTTGCCCTGCTCGACACTGAATCCGAGCGAGCCAGGGCCTTCTTCCACGGTGGGAAAATCGTTGGCCGGCAGGCTAGAGAGCGTGAAGCGACTGCGTCCCGACTTGATCAGCACCTTGTGCTCGTCGAGGCGGATATCAATCAGCGCATCGCTGGGCAAGCTCTTGCAGATGTCCATCAGCTTGCGCGCCGGAACGGTGATCTCTCCGGGTTCAGCCGCGTCGTCGAGGGTAACGCGACCGACCAGTTCGACTTCCAGATCGGTACCGGTCAGCGACAGTTGCTGCCCCTGTACGACCAGCAGAACGTTGGAAAGCACTGGCAAGGTCTGCCGCCGTTCGACAACGCCGGCAACCAGTTGCAGGGGTTTCAACAGGGCTTCGCGCTGAATGGTGAAATGCATGGTCTGGTCCCTTGCCTTATTGGGTGGATCGCATTCAGGTTGTCAGAGTTCGCAGCAAATTCTTGTAATCTTCACGGATATCGGCGTCTATTTCGCGCAATTCGGCGATCTTACGGCAAGCGTGAAGCACCGTGGTGTGATCGCGCCCACCGAACGCATCGCCGATCTCCGGCAGACTGTGATTGGTGAGCTCTTTGGACAACGCCATCGCCACCTGACGTGGACGAGCGACGGAACGCGACCGTCGCTTCGACAACAGATCGGCAACCTTGATCTTGTAGTACTCGGCCACGGTGCGCTGGATATTGTCCACGCTGACCAGTTTGTCCTGCAATGCCAGCAAATCCTTGAGCGACTCGCGGATCAACTCGATGGTGATCTCCCGCCCCATGAAATGCGCATGAGCGATTACCCGCTTGAGCGCGCCCTCGAGCTCGCGCACGTTGGAGCGGATGCGCTGGGCAATGAAGAATGCCGCATCATGCGGCAGATCGACCTTGGCCTGATCGGCCTTCTTCATCAGGATCGCCACCCGGGTTTCCAACTCCGGCGGTTCCACGGCAACGGTCAGGCCCCAGCCGAAGCGCGACTTAAGGCGCTCTTCAAGGCCGTCGATCTCCTTCGGGTAGCGGTCGCTGGTGAGGATGACCTGCTGGCCTCCTTCGAGCAGCGCATTGAAGGTATGAAAGAACTCCTCCTGCGAGCGTTCCTTCTTGGCGAAGAACTGAATATCGTCGATCAGCAGCGCATCGACGGAGCGGTAGAAACGCTTGAATTCATTGATCGCGTTGAGCTGCAGCGCCTTGACCATATCCGCGACGAAGCGCTCCGAATGCAGGTACACCACCTTGGCATTGGGATTCTTCTTCAGCAGGTGATTGCCCACCGCATGCATCAGGTGGGTCTTGCCGAGCCCGACACCGCCGTAGAGAAAGAGCGGGTTGTAGCCATGCTTGGGATTGTCTGCCACCTGCCAGGCCGCCGCGCGAGCGAGCTGGTTGGACTTGCCTTCGACGAAATTTTCGAAGGTAAAGGTACGATTCAGATAACTGGTGTGCTTGAGTCCGCCTTCGACCTGCACGTTGCGCGCAGGGCGAGCCGCTTCCGGCTCCGGCTCTGCGACAACTGTCGCTGCCTGCCCCATCGGAGTGACAGATGTAACGTCGGTGATGTTGACGGCAGCCACAGCCACCTGCTGCCGTGCCGCCGCCGCGGAAGGCAGCGCAGCAGGCGCCGTGCGCTTGCTGCCAATCAGCAGCGACAGCGCCGGTGCCATGCCATCGGCACGCTCGGTCAATAGCTCAAGCAGGCGCGAAAGGTACTTTTCGTTGACCCAATCGAGGACGAAACGGTTGGGAGCATAGACGCGCAGCTCGCCGCCTTCGCTCTCCACCTGCAGTGGACGAATCCATGTGTTGAATTGCTGAGTAGGCAGCTCGTCGCGCAACAGGTCTACGCATTGCTGCCAAAGTTCCACGGACACGGAAACTCCTATCAACCTTCGCCGAGTTCAGAAGGCCGCCATTGTAGCCGCCGCTACCCAGGTTATCCACAACTCCCTCCGCAACACCTCCTCTATCTAGAGGACCCCGGCTATCGGCAGCGGCAAAATCACACCTGTTGATAACCCCGCCTGAGATTAGTTGAAAAGACTGTGATCAAGCTGAGCTGGCGTAGGCTTGTGGATATCTTCCCATGTTATCCTCAGCTGGCTAACGCCATAATCACCGGAAATACACGCTCGCTCCACTGGGTTCCGTCTTGTCATACTCCTTCTACGGCGGCGCTTCCGCAGGGTTATACACAGATAAGGCAAGCAACATATATAAGCTTTATATCTGGAAAAGCTTTCTAATTCTTTTCTTTCTATTTTCTTCTGGGACGTAGCTGGCTGGAAATTGACCTGACCCGATTGCTTCTCTACAATCGCCGGTCTCTTGAAAGGGGGCCATTCCGGCCCACAATGGATCACCAGGTAAACGCACCATGAAACGCACTTTCCAACCCAGCACTATCAAGCGCGCTCGTACCCACGGTTTCCGTGCCCGCATGGCCACCAAGAACGGCCGCCAAGTCCTGTCGCGTCGTCGCGCCAAAGGCCGCAAGCGTCTAACCGTCTGATATCGGCGCAGGGGGTGAGTCGAGACTTCGGCCGGGAAAAGCGTCTGCTGACACCGCGCCAGTTCAAGTGTGTGTTCGACTCCCCGGCCGGCAAGGTGCCTGGCAGGAATGTCCTGCTACTGGCACGCGAGAACGGTCTGCAACATCCACGCCTCGGTCTGGTGATCGGCAAAAAGAGCGTCAAGCTCTCGGTCGAGCGCAATCGCATCAAGCGGCAGATACGTGAGACGTTTCGCCAGCACCAGCTCGAGCTGGCTGGATGGGATGTGGTGATCGTTGCGCGCAAGGGGTTGGCCGACCTGGACAATCCCGAGCTGGCCCGGCAGTTCACCAAACTGTGGAAACGCTTGTCCCGCCAGCAGCCCGCGCTATCGGGCGATCCTGGAGCAGCCAACCCTACCCATGCGTAACTTGGCCATTGCTTCCATCAAGCTGTACCGGTACGCCATCAGTCCGATGATGGCCAGCCATTGCCGTTTCTATCCCAGCTGCTCGTGCTATGCGCTAGAAGCCATCGAAACACATGGCTTGCTACAGGGCGGCTGGCTGAGTCTGCGTCGACTCGGCCGATGCCATCCGTGGCATCCCGGCGGCTACGATCCCGTGCCTTCTCCTAAAACCTCCAATTCATCATCGATGGCCGAGTAACCATGGATATCAAACGCTCGATCCTGCTCGTGGCATTGGCAGTCGTTGCCTACCTGATGGTTCTGCAGTGGAACCAGGATTATGGCCAGGCCGCACTTCCGGCCGAGACCGCCCAAACCCAGCCGCCCGTGGCCGCATTGCCGGAGACAACCCCGGCGAATGCCGCAGCCAACGAAGATGTTCCCAGTCTGGCAGGCCAGCCGCAGGCCAACGCCATTCCGGCCAGCGAGCCGAGCAAGCAGCTGATCCGCGTACGCACCGACGTGCTGGACGTAGCGATCGATCCGCATGGCGGCGATATCGTCGACCTGCGTCTGCCGCAGTATCCACGTCGGCAGGATCGTCCGGACGTGCCGTTCCAACTGTTCGAACGCAGCAGCGAGAGAACTTACGAGGCCCAGAGCGGCCTGATTGGCGACGGACCCGACAAGGCCAGCAGCCGTCCGCAATACAGCAGCGAGAAGAACGACTATCAGCTTGGCGAAGGCCAGCATCAACTGGTGGTCGATCTGAAATACAGTGCCGACGGCGTCAACTACACCAAGCGCTTCGTCTTCGAACGCGGCCAGTACGATCTGGCTGTGCGCTACCTGATCGACAACCAGAGCGGCGAGCCCTGGACCGGTCATCTGTTCGGCCAGCTCAAGCGCGACGCCAGTGCCGATCCGTCCTCGAGCACCGCGACCGGAACCGCTACCTACCTGGGCGCCGCGCTGTGGACCAAGGACGAGCCCTACACCAAGGTGTCGATGGGCGACATGGATGACAAGAGCCTGCGCGAGACGGTGCAGGGCGGTTGGATCGCCTGGCTGCAGCACTATTTCGTCACCGCCTGGATTCCCCAAGCCGGCGACACCAACCTGGTGCAGACTCGCAAGGACAGCCAAGGCAACTACATCATCGGCTTCACCGGTCCGGCAGTCAGCGTCGCCGCGGGTGCGCAAGGCGAAACCGGCGCAACGCTGTACGCGGGACCGAAGAGCCAGGAGCAGCTCGAAGAGCTGTCACCCGGCCTGCGCCTGACCGTCGACTACGGCATTCTCTGGTTCATCGCCCAACCGATCTTCTGGCTGCTGGAGAACATCCACGCGCTGCTGGGCAACTGGGGCTGGTCGATCATCGTCCTGACCATCATCATCAAGCTGGCGTTTTTCCCACTGTCGGCCGCCAGCTACAAGTCGATGGCGCGCATGCGTGCGGTCTCGCCAAAGATGCAGGCGCTCAAGGACCAGTACGGTGACGATCGCCAGAAGCTGTCGCAGGCGATGATGGAGCTGTACAAGAAGGAGAAGATCAATCCGCTCGGCGGCTGCCTGCCGATCATCGTGCAGATGCCGGTCTTCCTCGCTCTGTACTGGGTGCTGCTGGAAAGCGTGGAAATGCGCCAGGCGCCTTGGATGTTCTGGATCACCGACCTGTCGATCAAGGATCCGTTCTTCATCCTGCCGATCATCATGGGCGTCACGATGTTCATCCAGCAGCAGCTAAACCCGACGCCGCCGGACCCGATGCAAGCCAAGGTGATGAAGCTGTTGCCGATCATCTTCACTTTCTTCTTCCTCTGGTTCCCGGCTGGCCTGGTGCTGTACTGGGTGGTCAACAACGTCCTGTCGATCGCGCAGCAGTGGTACATTACCCGGCAGATCGAGCAGGCCAAGAGCGCCTGACCGCCTTCAGTCATCGACACCGAGAACGCCCCTTGAATGGGGCGTTCTGCTATTTGCCCGGCCAATATCGGAGAGCTGCCATGAGCACCGTTCGCGACACCATTGCCGCCGTCGCCACCGCGCCTGGTCGCGGTGGGGTGGGTATCGTTCGGGTTTCCGGGCCACGCGCACGCGCGCTGGCGATCACCCTCAGCGGTCGCGAACCCACGCCGCGCCACGCCCACTACGGGCCGTTCCATGCCAACGACGGCGAGGTGATCGACGAAGGCCTGCTGCTGTTCTTCCCGGGCCCACATTCGTTCACCGGCGAGGACGTGCTGGAGCTGCAGGGGCACGGCGGCCCGG
Organism: Pseudomonas phenolilytica; assembly: GCF_021432765.1. Classification (NCBI taxonomy): domain Bacteria; kingdom Pseudomonadati; phylum Pseudomonadota; class Gammaproteobacteria; order Pseudomonadales; family Pseudomonadaceae; genus Pseudomonas; species Pseudomonas phenolilytica. The sequence goes on along the minus strand of NZ_CP058908.1, from coordinate 1,076,084 downwards.
TGGTGCTCGATCAGCTGCTGCGGCGCTGCGTGGAGCTCGGTGCGCGGCTGGCGCGTCCCGGCGAGTTCAGCGAGCGGGCTTTTCTCAACGACAAGATCGATCTAGCCCAGGCTGAAGCGATCGCCGACCTTATCGAAGCAAGTTCGACGCAGGCGGCGCGCAATGCGGTGCGCTCCCTGCAGGGCGATTTTTCCCGGCGCGTGCACCAGCTCACCGAACGACTGATACAGCTGCGTATTTACGTCGAAGCGGCGATCGACTTTCCCGAGGAGGAAATCGACTTCCTCGCCGACGGGCATGTGCTCCAGCTGCTGGACGGCGTACGCAACGAGTTATCCGCAGTACTGCGCGAAGCCGGGCAGGGGGCCTTGCTACGGGATGGCATGACGGTGGTCATCGCCGGGCGGCCGAACGCTGGCAAGTCTAGCCTGCTCAATGCACTGGCCGGCCGTGAAGCAGCAATCGTCACCGATATCGCCGGTACCACCCGGGATGTGCTGCGCGAGCACATCCACATCGACGGCATGCCGCTGCACGTGCTCGACACCGCCGGTCTGCGCAACACCGACGATCAGGTCGAGCGCATCGGTGTGCAACGCGCGCTCGATGCCATCGGCAGCGCGGACCGCGTGCTGTTGGTGGTCGACGCCAGCTCACCCGAGGCAAGCGATCCAATGGCGTTGTGGCCCGAATTCCTTGCCAGCCGCCCGCAACCGGACAAGGTCACGCTGATTCGCAACAAGGCCGATCTTACCGGCGAGGCCGTCGTGCTGAACCAGGCCGTTGACGGTCACGTTACCCTCAGTCTTTCCGCCAAGGCAGGCGAGGGCATCGATTTGCTGCGCGAACATCTCAAGCAGTGCATGGGCTACGAACAAACCGCCGAAAGCAGTTTCAGCGCACGCCGCCGGCACCTCGATGCGTTGCGCCTGGCCGAGCAGTATCTGCAGCACGGCCATGCCCAGCTGACTCAGGCCGGCGCGGGCGAGCTGCTGGCCGAGGACCTGCGCCTGGCGCAACAGGCGCTTGGCGAAATCACCGGGGCGTTCAGCTCAGACGATCTGCTCGGACGCATTTTCTCGAGCTTCTGCATCGGCAAGTGAGCGCATTGCGCAAACGCGCCATTGCGCTTTGAACCCCAACGAAGGCACGCCCAACGGCGTGCCTTTTTGTTTCCGCAGCCCTGTGCACAACCTGCCCTGAGGTCCGTCGATAAGTGATCAGGGAAAGGGTGGATAATCCGCCCTGTGCATAACCCTACGTTATATCCACAGGTTAGTGACCGGCGCCGCACCGGCACGCCCCAGCTAGCGCACAGACTTATTTTTACCCGTAAGCCAGGTAGATCAGGGGATACCAGAGGTTATCCACAGAAAAGCGGTGCTACATACATAAACATATAAACAAGCTCTTTATAAATTTCTTCTTTCTTTTATTTTTTGACCGTCTGGCCCCTTTTGATCATTTTTTGTCCAGAGCTCTTCTTATGTGTGGGCTAACTGCCTATACTTCGCGGCTTCCCCGAAATTTCCCCATCTGAACAGGCACGAGGTGCGTGGTGGACTTCCCTTCCCGTTTTGACGTGATCGTGATCGGCGGCGGTCATGCCGGCACCGAAGCTGCCCTGGCAGCAGCACGCATGGGCGTGAAGACTCTGTTGCTCAGCCACAACGTGGAAACCCTCGGCCAGATGAGCTGCAACCCAGCCATCGGCGGTATCGGGAAAAGCCACTTGGTCAAGGAAATCGATGCGCTGGGCGGAGCGATGGCGGTTGCCACCGACCTCGGCGGTATCCAGTTTCGTGTGCTCAACAGCCGCAAGGGACCGGCGGTTCGCGCCACCCGCGCGCAGGCCGACCGCGTGCTGTACAAGGCGGCGATCCGCGAAATACTCGAGAACCAGCCGAACCTGTGGATATTCCAGCAGGCAGCCGACGACCTGATCGTCGAACAGGATGTGGTCAAGGGTGTGGTCACCCAGATGGGGCTGCGCTTCTTCGCCACCTCGGTGGTGCTGACCACCGGTACCTTCCTCGGTGGGTTGATCCACATCGGGCTACAAAACTACTCCGGTGGCCGCGCTGGCGATCCGCCGTCGATTGCGCTTGCGCAACGCCTGCGTGAGCTGCCGCTGCGCGTCGGTCGACTGAAGACTGGCACACCGCCGCGCATCGACGGTCGTTCGGTCGACTTCAGCCAGATGACCGAGCAGCCGGGCGACACCCCGCTGCCGGTGATGTCGTTCCTCGGCAAGCGCGAGCAGCATCCGCGTCAGGTCAGCTGCTGGATCACGCATACCAATGCGCGCACCCACGAGATCATCGCCGCCAACCTCGACCGCTCGCCGATGTATTCGGGGGTGATCGAAGGCGTCGGGCCACGCTATTGCCCGTCCATCGAGGACAAAATCCACCGCTTCGCCGACAAGGACAGCCACCAGGTTTTCCTCGAACCCGAAGGTCTGACCACCCACGAGCTGTATCCCAACGGCATTTCCACCTCGCTGCCGTTCGACGTGCAACTGCAGATCGTGCAAAGCATCCGCGGCATGGAGCACGCGCACATCGTGCGTCCGGGCTACGCCATCGAGTACGACTACTTCGATCCGCGCGACCTCAAGTACAGCCTGGAGACCAAGGTCATCGGCGGGCTGTTCTTCGCCGGGCAGATCAACGGCACCACCGGCTACGAGGAGGCCGGTGCCCAGGGCCTGCTTGCCGGCGCTAACGCGGCACTGCGTGCCCAGGGACGCGAGAGCTGGTGTCCGCGCCGTGACGAGGCCTACCTTGGCGTGCTGGTCGACGACCTGATCACCCTCGGCACGCAGGAGCCGTATCGCATGTTCACCTCGCGCGCCGAGTACCGGCTGATCCTGCGCGAGGACAATGCCGACCTGCGCCTGACCGAGAAGGGCCGTGAGCTGGGCCTGGTGGACGATGTCCGCTGGGCCGCGTTCTGCGCCAAGCGAGAAGGCATCGAGCGCGAAGAACAGCGCTTGAAGAACAGCTGGGTGCATCCGGGCAGCGCCGAGAACGCGGCGATCAGCGCGCGCTTCGGCAGCCCGCTGGTGCGCGAATACAACCTGCTCAATCTGCTGGCGCGCCCGGAAATCGATTACCAGAGCCTGGTCGAGCTGACCGGCAACGGCGCAGCGGATCCGCAAGTCGCCGAACAGGTGGAGATTCGTACCAAGTACGCCGGCTATATCGAACGCCAGCAGGAAGAGATCGAGCGGCTGCGTGCCAGCGAGAATCTGCGGCTGCCGGCAGACATCGACTACGCGAGCATTTCCGGTCTGTCCAAGGAGATCCAGCACAAGCTGGCCCAGGCGCGTCCGGAAACCCTTGGTCAGGCCTCGCGCATCCCCGGCGTCACGCCGGCGGCGGTATCGCTGCTGATGATTCACCTGAAGAAGCGCAGCGCCGGCCAGCAGCTGGAGCATAGCGCCTGATGGTCAGTGATGCGCATGCCGCCGAGCTGCTGCGCGGTGCCCATGAGCTCGGCATCGAGCTGAGCGAGCGGCAACAGCAGCAGCTGCTCGCCTACCTGGCGCTGCTGATCAAGTGGAACAAGGCCTACAACCTGACCGCCGTGCGTGACCCTGATGAGATGGTCTCGCGCCACCTGCTCGACAGCTTGAGTGTGGTGCCTTTTGTCGCCGAAGGCGGCACGCGCTGGCTGGACGTGGGCAGCGGCGGCGGCATGCCGGGCATTCCGCTGGCGATCATGTTTCCCGAGCGCGCGTTCACCCTGCTGGACTCCAACGGCAAGAAGACCCGCTTCCTCACTCAGGTGAAGCTGGAACTCGGCCTGGCCAACCTCGAGGTTATCCACAGCCGTGTCGAGCAGTACCGCCCGGACGTACCATTCGATGGCATCAGTTCGCGTGCCTTCAGCGCGCTGCAGGATTTCGCTGCCTGGACCCGTCACCTCGGCTGTGCCGAGACGCGCTGGCTGGCGATGAAGGGCGTGCAGCCGGACGACGAGCTGCAGGCACTGCCCGCGGACTTCCAACTGGAGGCCTGTCATGTGCTCAAGGTTCCCGGTTGCCAAGGCCAGCGCCATCTGCTGATACTGCGCCGCACTTCGTGACCCACGATTCATGACCGGGGACAGAGACTGATCATGGCCAGAGTAATCGCCATCGCCAACCAGAAGGGCGGTGTCGCCAAGACCACCACCTGCATCAACCTGGCGGCATCGCTGGTGGCGACGCGGCGTCGGGTCCTGCTGATCGATCTGGATCCGCAGGGCAACGCCACCACCGGCAGCGGCGTGGACAAGCTCAATCTGGAGTACTCGATCTACGACGTGCTGATCGGCGAATGCAGCCTGGTCGATGCCATGCAGTTCTCCGAGCATGGCGGCTACCAGTTGCTGCCGGCCAATCGCGATCTCACCGCCGCCGAAGTGGCGTTGCTCAACCTGCCGGCCAAGGAAAACCGCCTGCGCGAGGCGCTGGCGCCGGTACGCGAGAATTACGACTACATCCTGATCGACTGTCCGCCGTCGCTGTCGATGTTGACCATCAACGCGCTGACCGCCGCCGACGGCGTGATCATCCCCATGCAGTGCGAGTATTACGCACTGGAGGGCCTGAGCGATCTGGTCAACTCGATCCAGCGCATCGCCCAGCTGCTCAATCCCAGCCTTACCATCGAAGGCCTGCTGCGCACTATGTACGACCCGCGCAGCAGCCTGACCAGCGATGTGTCCGCGCAGCTCAAGGCGCACTTCGGCGACAAGCTCTACGACACCGTCATTCCGCGCAACGTACGCCTGGCCGAGGCGCCGAGCCACGGCATGCCGGCGCTGGCTTATGACAAGCAATCCAAGGGCGCGATCGCCTACCTGGCACTGGCGGGCGAGCTGTCGCGCCGCCAGCGCAAGGCCGCTCGCAGCGCTCTCGCATAAGGAATCTTCATGGCTACCAAGAAACGAGGGCTCGGACGCGGGCTGGATGCCCTGCTCGGCGGCACCACGGTCGCGGCGATGCAGGAAGAGGCCGTACGCATCGACGACCGAGAGTTGCAGCACCTGCCGCTGGATCTCGTGCAGCGCGGCAAGTACCAGCCACGCCGGGACATGGATCCGACGGCACTCGAGGAGCTGGCGCAATCGATCCGCAGCCAGGGCGTGATGCAGCCGATCGTAGTACGTCCGATCACCGGCGGCCGCTATGAGATCATCGCCGGCGAACGCCGCTGGCGTGCCAGTCAGCAGGCCGGCAAGGACAGTATCCCGGCACTGGTACGCGATATTCCCGATGAAGCGGCCATCGCGATGGCGCTGATCGAGAACATTCAGCGCGAGGACCTCAATCCCATCGAGGAAGCGGTGGCCTTGCAGCGCCTGCAGCAGGAATTCCAGCTGACCCAGCAACAGCTTGCCGATGCGGTGGGCAAGTCGCGGGTCTCGATCAGCAATCTGCTGCGCCTGATCGCCTTGCCGGAAGAGATTAAGACGTTGCTGTCGCATGGTGACCTGGAGATGGGGCACGCCCGCGCCCTGCTTGGCCTGCCGGCCGAACAGCAGATCGACGGTGCGCGGCATGTTGTCGCACGCGGACTGACGGTACGACAGACCGAGGCGCTGGTTCGCCAGTGGCTGAGCGGCAAGCCGGCTGAGAAAAGCGCCGTCAAGGCGGACCCGGACATCAGCCGTCTGGAACAGCGCCTGGCCGAGCGGCTGGGCTCTCCGGTACAGATCAAGCATGGCCAGAAGGGCAAGGGGCAGCTGGTGATCCGCTACAACTCGCTGGATGAGCTGCAGGGCGTACTGGCGCACATCCGCTGATACAAAGAATTTGTAGTGCCGGTCGGAAATTACTACCCGATGGTTGAACGAGGTGGGTCCTCCTCCTATACTCGCCGCGCTTTTTTGGACTGCGCAAACGCGCCCGGCGCGGCCTCGCCGCCAGCGATGGTTTTTTGGTGAACATACGCAACAAGACGCCTTTGCACCGTTTGCCGGCCGTTCGCGTGTTGCAGATACAGGTATTGGCAGCCCTGGCGGCCGCGGTCCTTTGTGGAATGGTTTTCGGCATCGTCGCCGGTTATTCGGCGTTGCTCGGCGGGCTGATCGCCTGGTTGGCGAACCTGTACTTCGCCTACAAGGCATTCCGTTATTTTGGCGCACGTTCGACCAGGGCGATCATCCAGTCCTTCTGGTCAGGCGAGATGGGTAAACAGATTCTGGCAGCAGCGCTTTTTGCGCTGGTGTTTGTGGGGGTGAGACCGCTCGAACCGGTTGCCCTGTTCACCGGCTACCTGCTGGTGTTGGGTGTCGGCGCGAGTGCACTCCTGCTGATGAAAAACAATCCGAAGCATTGAGCATTTGAGGCGTTTATGGCGAGCACACCGGCTGAATATATCCAGCATCACCTGCAAAACCTGACTTACGGCAAGCTGCCGGCCGGTTACGAGCGTGCTGATGGCAGCGTCCTCGATCAGGCGACCTGGACCATTGCCCAGACCGGCCTCGAAGCGCGCGACATGGGCTTCATGGCCGTGCACCTGGATACCCTGGGCTGGTCGCTGTTGATGGGGGCGCTGTTCATCCTGCTATTCCGCAGCGCCGCCAAGGCCGCTACCGCCGGCGTACCGGGCAAGCTGCAGAATTTCGTCGAGATGTGCGTGGAATTCGTCGAAGGCGTGGTCAAGGACACCTTTCACGGCCGCAATACGCTGATTGCTCCGCTGGCGCTGACCATTTTCGTCTGGGTGTTCCTGATGAACAGCCTGAAGTGGATTCCGGTCGACTACATCCCGGGCATCGCTGGTCTGCTCGGCCTGCCGGCGTTCAAGATCGTGCCGACCGCCGATCCTAACGGCACCTTCGGCCTGTCGCTCGGCGTGTTCATCCTGATTCTGTTCTACAGCGTCAAGGTCAAGGGTTTCGGTGGTTTCAGCAAGGAGCTGGCATTCACCCCGTTCAACCACTGGTCGCTGGTGCCGTTCAACCTGTTCCTCGAAATCCTCGGTCTGCTGACCAAGCCGCTCAGCCTCGCACTGCGTCTGTTCGGCAACATGTATGCCGGTGAGGTGGTGTTCATCCTCATCGCACTGCTGCCGTTCTACGTGCAGTGGACCCTGAATGTGCCTTGGGCGATCTTCCACATCCTGGTGATCCCGCTTCAGGCCTTCATCTTCATGGTACTGACGGTGGTGTACCTGAGCTCTGCCCATGAAGAACATCACTGAAAACGCAACGCTTTAACCGAAAAACCTTAAACCCCCCTAGCTTCAGGAGCTTTACATGGAACTCGTCTACATCGCCGCCTCCATCATGATCGGTCTGGGTGCCCTGGGCACTGGCATCGGCTTCGCCCTGCTGGGCGGCAAGCTGCTGGAATCCACCGCGCGTCAGCCTGAGCTGGCCCCGCAGCTGCAGACCAAGACCTTCCTGATGGCCGGTCTGCTCGACGCCGTGCCGATGATCGGCGTTGGTATCGCGATGTACCTCATCTTCGTTGTCGCCGGTTAATCATTTTTCCGGTTTGAGATGGGGTTCGCCGGGCGAACCCCGTCGCCGTGGAATGACTCCCGCGTTGAACGAGATAGCACGAGGTATATCGCTGTGAACATTAACTTGACGCTGTTCGGTCAAACGCTCGCCTTCGCTATCTTCGTCTGGTTCTGCATGAAGTTCGTCTGGCCGCCGATCACGGCTGCCATGAGCGCACGCCAGAAGAAGATCGCCGAAGGGCTGGATGCGGCAGGCCGTGCGCAGCAAGACCTGAAGCTGGCTCAGGACAAGGTGTCCAACACCCTGCGTGAGACCAAGGAGCAGGCTGCCCAGATTCTCGAGCAGGCGAACAAGCACGCCAACTCGATCATCGAGGAAGCCAAGCAGCAGGCACGTGTCGAAGGCGAGCGTCTGGTCGCCGGTGCACGCGCCGAGATCGAACAGGAAGTGAACCGTGCCAGGGACCAACTGCGCAGTCAGGTAGCGGCTCTGGCCGTCGCCGGTGCGGAGAAGATCCTGGAGTCCCAGGTGGACGCCAAGGTGCACAACGAGCTGGTCGAAAAACTGGCCTCCCAACTCTAAGCGAGGCAAGCGATGATCAATACCCAGACGCTTGCTCGGCCTTACGCGAAAGCCGCTTTCGAGTTCGCCAGCGCGGCCGGACAGACCGATTCCTGGTCGAAGATGCTGAACCTGGCCGCCATCGCTGTTGAAGTCCCTGAAGTCGCGGCGTTGCTGAACGACCCCCGCCTGACCAGCGCAAGCAAGGTTCAGGAATTGGTGCGTCTGCTTGGCAACGATGCCGACGAAGCGTTCCGCAACTACGTCCAGACCCTCGGCGAAAATGATCGCCTGACGGTCCTGCCGACCGTGTGGGAACTGTACGAGGACATCAAGGCGCAAGCCGAGAAAACGCTCGAGGCAGAGGTTGAAACCGCCTTCGAGCTCAGCAATGCGCAACTCCAAACTTTGGCTGCCGCCCTGTCGAAGCGGCTAGATCGTACCGTCAACCTCCAGCAGGTCGTGAACCCTGCGCTGATCGGCGGCGTGTTGATTCGCGCCGGTGATGTGGTTGTCGACGGTTCGGTCCGCGGCAAACTGAGCCAGTTGGCCGAATCGTTGAAATCCTGATTTGAGGGTCATGGCATGCAGCAACTGAATCCTTCCGAGATTAGTGAAATCATCAAGCAGCGCATCGAGAAATCCGATGTCGCCGCCCAAGCCCGTAACGAGGGCACCGTCGTCAGCGTTTCTGACGGTATCGTACGCATCTACGGTCTGGCCGACGTCATGTACGGCGAGATGATCGAGTTCCCTGGCGGCATCTTCGGCATGGCACTGAACCTGGAGCAGGACTCCGTAGGTGCCGTGGTTCTGGGTAACTACCTGGGCCTGACCGAAGGCATGAGCGCCAAGTGCACCGGCCGCATCCTCGAAGTTCCGGTAGGTCCGGAGCTGCTGGGTCGCGTGGTCGATGCCCTGGGCAACCCGATCGACGGCAAGGGCCCGATCAATGCCCAGCTGACCGATGCGGTCGAGAAAGTGGCACCGGGCGTGATCTGGCGTAAGTCGGTCGACCAGCCGGTACAGACCGGCTACAAATCGGTCGACGCCATGATCCCGGTCGGCCGCGGCCAGCGCGAGCTGATCATCGGTGACCGCCAGATCGGCAAGACCGCGATGGCCATCGACGCCATCATCAACCAGCGCAACAGCGGCATCCGCTGCGTCTACGTGGCCATCGGTCAGAAGCAGTCGACCATCGCCAACGTGGTGCGCAAGCTGGAAGAGCACGGCGCGCTGCAGAACACCATCATTGTAGCCGCGTCGGCGTCCGAGTCCGCTGCCCTGCAGTACCTGGCTCCGTACTCCGGCTGCACCATGGGTGAATACTTCCGCGACCGCGGCGAAGACGCCCTGATCGTCTACGACGACCTGTCCAAGCAGGCCGTGGCCTACCGCCAGATCTCCCTGCTGCTGCGCCGTCCGCCGGGACGCGAAGCCTATCCGGGCGACGTGTTCTATCTCCACAGCCGTCTGCTGGAGCGTGCTTCGCGCGTTTCCGAGGAGTACGTGGAGCAGTTCACCAAGGGCGCCGTGACCGGCAAGACCGGTTCGCTGACCGCACTGCCGATCATCGAAACCCAGGCGGGCGACGTTTCCGCGTTCGTTCCGACCAACGTGATTTCGATCACCGACGGTCAGATCTTCCTGGAGTCGGCCATGTTCAACGCGGGTATCCGTCCGGCGGTCAACGCCGGTATCTCGGTATCGCGTGTGGGTGGTGCGGCGCAGACCAAGATCGTCAAGAAGCTGTCCGGCGGCATCCGTACCGCTCTGGCCCAGTATCGTGAACTGGCGGCATTCGCGCAGTTCGCTTCCGACCTCGACGAAGCGACCCGCAAGCAGCTGGAGCATGGTCAGCGCGTCACCGAGCTGATGAAGCAGAAGCAGTACGCGCCGATGTCCATCGCCGACATGTCCCTGTCCCTGTATGCCGCCGAGCGTGGCTACCTGGCGGACGTGGAAGTGGCCAAGGTTGGCGCCTTCGAGCAGGCCCTGATCGCCTTCTTCAACCGCGAGTTCGCCGATCTGATGGCGAAGATCAACGTGAAGGGCGACTTCAACGACGAGATCGACGCCGGCCTGAAGGCGGGTATCGAGAAGTTCAAGGCCACGCAGAGCTGGTAAGCCGCAGCGGGAGCCGCAAGGCTCCCGCCTGCTAACCCGATAGGTGTCAAATGGCAGGCGCAAAAGAGATTCGCAGCAAGATTGCGAGCATCAAAAGCACGCAGAAGATCACCAGCGCCATGGAGAAGGTGGCGGTCAGCAAGATGCGCAAGGCTCAGCAGCGCATGGCGGCCAGCCGTCCCTACGCGGAGCGGATTCGGCAGGTGATTGGCCATCTGGCCAATGCCAACCCGGAATACCGTCATCCGTTCATGGTGGAGCGTCCGGTCAAGCGTGTCGGCTATATCGTCGTGTCGACCGATCGTGGTCTGTGCGGTGGCCTGAACATCAACCTGTTCAAGGCCCTGATCAAGAGCATGAAGGAATGGCACGACCAGCGGGTCGAGGTCGACCTGTGCGTGATCGGCAACAAGGGCGCAAGCTTCTTCCGCAGCTTCGGCGGTAACGTCGTCGCGGCGATCGGCAACCTCGGCGAAGCACCGTCGATCAACGATCTGATCGGTAGCGTCAAGGTCATGCTGGACGGCTTCAACGAAGGCCGTATCGATCGCTTGTACCTGGCATCCAACAAGTTCATCAACACCATGACCCAGAAGCCGACGGTCGACCAGCTGCTGCCCCTGGCGGCAGACGCGAGCGCCGAGCCAGTGAAGAAAGGTCAGTGGGACTACCTCTACGAGCCGGATGCCCAGCAGCTGCTGGATGCCCTGCTGGTGCGCTTCATCGAGTCCCAGGTCTACCAGGCGGTGGTTGAGAACGGCGCAGCCGAACAGGCGGCGCGGATGATTGCCATGAAGAACGCAACCGACAACGCCGGGGAGCTGATCGGCGACCTGCAACTGGTCTACAACAAGGCCCGTCAGGCTGCGATCACTCAGGAAATTTCGGAAATCGTCGGCGGCGCTGCCGCGGTTTAAGAACGGTTCAAATATTCAGAGGAACCAAACATGAGTAGCGGACGTATCGTTCAAATCATCGGCGCCGTCATCGACGTGGAATTCCCGCGCGATCAGGTGCCGAACGTCTATGACGCGCTGAAAGTACAAGGCGCCGAGACCACCCTGGAAGTCCAGCAGCAGCTGGGCGACGGCGTTGTGCGTACCATCGCGATGGGTTCGACCGAAGGCCTCAAGCGCGGCCTGGACGTCAACAACACCGGCAACGCCATCCAGGTTCCGGTTGGTGCCGGCACCCTGGGCCGCATCATGAACGTCCTTGGCGAGCCGATCGACGAGGCCGGTCCGGTTGCCTGCGACGAGCAGTGGGGCATCCACCGCGCTGCGCCGAGCTACGCCGATCAGGCGGGCGGCAACGACCTGCTGGAAACCGGCATCAAGGTCATCGACCTGGTTTGCCCGTTCGCCAAGGGCGGCAAGGTTGGTCTGTTCGGTGGTGCCGGTGTCGGCAAGACCGTGAACATGATGGAGCTGATCAACAACATCGCCAAGGCGCACAGCGGTCTGTCCGTGTTCGCCGGCGTGGGTGAGCGTACTCGTGAGGGTAACGACTTCTACCACGAGATGAAGGACTCCAACGTTCTCGACAAAGTGGCGATGGTGTACGGCCAGATGAACGAGCCGCCGGGAAACCGTCTGCGCGTTGCCCTGACCGGCCTGACCATGGCCGAGAAGTTCCGTGAGGAAGGTCGCGACGTTCTGCTGTTCATCGACAATATCTACCGCTACACCCTGGCCGGTACCGAAGTGTCGGCACTGCTGGGTCGTATGCCGTCGGCGGTGGGTTATCAGCCGACTCTGGCCGAGGAAATGGGCGTTCTGCAGGAGCGCATCACCTCCACCAAGACCGGTTCGATCACCTCGATCCAGGCCGTATACGTTCCCGCGGACGACCTGACCGACCCGAGCCCGGCGACCACCTTCGCCCACCTCGATGCTACCGTCGTTCTGTCGCGTGACATCGCTTCCCTGGGTATCTACCCGGCCGTGGACCCGCTGGACTCCACCAGTCGTTCGCTGGACCCGCTGGTGGTTGGCCAGGAGCACTACGAAGTGACTCGCGGCGTGCAGTACGTGCTGCAGCGTTACAAGGAACTGAAGGACATCATCGCCATCCTGGGTATGGACGAACTGTCCGAGCAGGACAAGCAACTCGTTGCTCGTGCGCGTAAGATCCAGCGCTTCCTGTCGCAGCCGTTCCACGTAGCCGAGGTCTTCACCGGCGCTCCGGGCAAGTACGTGTCGCTCAAGGAAACCATCCGTGGCTTCCAGGGCATTCTCAATGGTGACTACGACCACCTGCCGGAGCAGGCGTTCTACATGGTCGGCACCATCGACGAAGCCATCGAGAAGGCCAAGAAACTGTAACTGGCGCGCCCGTTCGCGGGCGCCGATCCAGCCTGACCGGCCTCGGCCGGGCAGGCCGATTACCGAGGCATATGTATGGCTATGACAGTCCACTGCGACATCGTCAGCGCGGAAGAAGAGCTGTTCTCGGGGCTGGTGGAAATGGTCGTCGCTCACGGTAACCTGGGTGACATCGGGATTCTGCCGGGCCACGCGCCGCTGCTCACCGATCTCAAGCCGGGTCCGGTGCGTGTGATCAAGCAGGGTGGCGACGAAGAGATCTTCTACATCTCCGGCGGCTTCATCGAAGTGCAGCCGAACATGGTGAAGGTGCTTGCCGATACCGCCACGCGCGCCAAGGACCTCGACGAGGCCGCCGCGCAGGCTGCGGTCAAGGCCGCGGAAAAGGCGCTGAACGAGAAGGGCGCGGAATTCGATTACGGTTCCGCCGCCGCTCGTCTCGCCGAGGCCGCTGCCCAGCTGCGGACCATCGAGGCATTGCGCAAGAAGTACGGTCGGCACTGATCGATCCGCGACTTCATCGCATACGAGTAAAAGGGTAGCCTTGGCTACCCTTTTTCTTTTTCCGTCATTCTGTCCGTACCGGCGACCGACCTGTCCGGCCAGCGGACGGCGCCAAACCGTTCAGGATCACCGTCATGTCTCTTGATATCGTCATTCTCGCCGCTGGTCAGGGCACCCGCATGCGTTCCGCCCTGCCGAAGGTCCTGCATCCGGTGGCCGGGCAGTCCATGCTTGGCCACGTCATCGACACAGCCCGCGCGCTGCTGCCCAAGAGTATCCAGGTGGTGATCGGTCATGGCGCTGAACAGGTACGTCAGCGCCTGGCGGGTGACGATCTGAGCTACGTTGTGCAGGCCGAGCAGCTCGGTACCGGGCATGCGGTGGCGCAGGCGCTGCCGAACCTGACCGCCGAACGGGTGCTGATCCTCTATGGCGACGTGCCGCTGATCGAAACCGATACCCTGCAGCGACTGCTGCACAAGGTCGGCCCCGACCAGCTCGCCCTGCTTACCGTGGAGCTTGCCGATCCGACCGGTTACGGCCGCATCGTGCGCGACGCGCAGGGCGAGGTGCAGGCCATCGTCGAGCACAAGGATGCCAGCGCCGCACAGCGGGCGATCCGCGAAGGCAATACCGGCATCCTCGCCGTACCGGGCGCGCGGATCGGCGAATGGTTGGGGCGCTTGTCCAACAGCAATGCACAGGGCGAGTACTACCTGACCGACGTGATCGCGATGGCCGTGGCGGACGGCCTGCGCGTCGCCACCGAGCAACCGCTGGATGCTATGGAGGTGCAGGGCGCCAACGACCGCATCCAGCTGGCGGAACTGGAACGTCATTACCAGCAGCGCGCGGCGCGGCGGCTGATGGCACAGGGCGTCACCCTGCGCGACCCGGCGCGGTTCGACCTGCGCGGCGAGGTGTCGGTCGGTCGCGACGTGCTGATCGACGTCAACGTGCTCCTCGAAGGCCGCGTGGTGATCGAGGACGATGTGCAGATCGGCCCCAATTGCGTGATCAAGGACAGCGTCCTGCGCAAGGGCGCGATCATCAAGGCCAATTCGCACCTGGAAGGCGCCGAGGTGGGGGAGGGCGCCGACTGCGGGCCGTTCGCCCGGCTGCGGCCCGGCGCGGTGCTCGGCCGCAAGGCGCACGTCGGCAACTTCGTCGAACTGAAGAACGCGGTGCTCGGCGAGGGCGCCAAGGCCGGCCATCTCAGCTACCTGGGCGACGCCGAGATCGGTGCGCGGACCAACATCGGCGCCGGCACCATCACCTGCAACTACGACGGCGCCAACAAGTTCCGCACGGTGATGGGCGAAGACGTGTTCATCGGTTCCAACAGCTCGCTGGTCGCGCCGCTCATGCTCGGCGACGGTGCTACCACCGGTGCGGGTTCGGTGATCACCGAAGACGTACCCGCGCACACCCTCGGCCTCGGCCGCGGTCGTCAACGCAACATCGATGGCTGGCAGAGGCCGGTGAAGAAGAAGTCCTAATACTTCCGCTTGCAGCCTCCAAACGCTTTATGTTTTGATTCGCGCCTGTAACTTTCGGATCGAAACATCGCTGATGTCGAAGCGCAACACACCGCAACGCCGCCACGCGATCCTTGCGCTGCTCGCCGAGCAGGGCGAGGTGAGCGTCGATCAGCTGTCGCAGCGCTTTGAAACCTCCGAAGTCACCATCCGCAAGGACCTTGCCGCGCTCGAGAAGAATGGTCTGCTGCTGCGCCGTTACGGCGGCGCGGTATCGCTGCCGCAAGAGCTGATCGGCGACGGCGCGCAGCCGGTTTCGCCGGCAAAGCAGGCCATTGCCCGAGCGGCCGTCGGCTGCATTCGCGAACATGCGCGAATCATCATCGACAGCGGTACCACCACCGCCGCGATGATTCCCCAGCTCGGCCACACGCATGGCCTGGTGGTGATGACCAACTCGCTGAACGTGGCCAACGCGCTGCGCGAACTGGAACACGAGCCGGTGCTGCTGATGACCGGCGGCACCTGGGACCCGCATTCCGAGTCCTTCCAGGGCCAGGTGGCCGAACAGGTGCTGCGCTCCTATGATTTCGACCAGCTGTTCATCGGTGCCGACGGCATCGATCTGGAGCGTGGCACCACCACCTTCAACGAACTGCTGGGGCTGTCGCGGGTGATGGCCGAGGTTGCCCGCGAAGTCATCGTGCTGGCCGAGTCCGACAAGATCGGCCGGCGCATTCCCAATCTGGAACTGCCCTGGGGCAGGATCCACACCCTGATCACCGACGAGCGCCTCACAGACGCGGCGCGCGCATCCATTCAGGCCCGTGGCGTCAGACTGATCTGCGCGGCCATCGAACCCAATCTGGAGACCTGACCCATGTGTGGCATCGTTGGCGCCGTCGCCGAACGCAACATCACCGCGATCCTGCTCGAAGGCCTCAAGCGCCTGGAATACCGCGGCTACGACAGTGCCGGCGTCGCCGTGCTGGATGGCGCCGGAACGCTGCAGCGCCTGCGCCGCACCGGCAAGGTTGCCGAGCTGGAACAGGCGCAGACCGAGGCCCAGCTGGCCGGCCGTCTGGGCATCGCGCACACCCGCTGGGCCACCCACGGCGCGCCCTGCGAGCGCAACGCCCACCCGCATTTCTCCGGCCACGACCTGGCCGTGGTGCACAACGGCATCATCGAGAACCACGAGGCGCTGCGCAGTCGCCTCAAGGCGCTGGGCTACGAATTCCAGTCCGACACCGATACCGAAGTCATCGTCCACTTGCTGCACCACAAGCTCGACGAGTTCGGCGATCTAACCGTGGCGCTCAAGGCGGCGGTCAAGGAGTTGCACGGCGCCTACGGCCTGGCGGTGATCTCGGCGCGCCAGCCGGATCGTCTGCTTGCCGCGCGCAGCGGCAGTCCGCTGGTGATCGGTCTCGGCCTGGGCGAGAACTTCCTCGCGTCCGACCAGCTGGCGCTGCGTCAGGTCACCGACCGCTTCATGTACCTGGAAGAGGGCGACATCGCCGAGATTCGCCGCGACAGCGTGCAAATATGGGATGCCGCCGGGCAGCCGGTACAGCGCGAAGCGGTGCAATACCACGAAGGCGCCGAGGCGGCGGACAAGGGTGAGTACCGGCACTTCATGCTCAAGGAAATCCACGAGCAGCCCAAGGTTGTGCAGCGCACCCTCGAAGGTCGCCTGGGTGACAACCAGGTGCTGGTGCAGGCCTTCGGCCCGCAGGCCGCCGAGCTGTTCGCCAAGGTGCGCAACGTGCAGATCGTCGCCTGCGGCACCAGCTACCACGCCGGCATGGTCGCGCGATACTGGCTCGAAGAACTGGCCGGGATTCCCTGTCAGGTCGAGGTCGCCAGCGAGTTCCGCTACCGCAAGGTCGTGGTCCAGCCCGACAGCCTGTTCGTCACCATCTCCCAGTCCGGCGAGACCGCCGACACCCTGGCCGCGCTGCGCAATGCCAAGGACGCCGGCTATCTGGCCAGCCTGGCGATCTGCAACGTCGGCATCAGCTCGCTGGTGCGTGAATCCGACCTCTGCCTGCTGACCCAGGCAGGGCCGGAGATCGGCGTCGCCTCGACCAAGGCTTTCACCACCCAGTTGACCGGACTGATGCTGCTGACCCTCGCCCTCGGCCGGGTGCGCGGCAGCCTGACGGCGGCCAGGGAAGCCGAGCTGGTGGCCGAATTGCGCCGCCTGCCGACGCGTCTGGGCGAAGCGCTGGCGATGGACACCACGGTGGAGAAGGTCGCCGAGCATTTCGCCGAGAAGCACCACACGCTGTTCCTCGGCCGCGGCGCACAGTATCCAGTGGCGATGGAAGGTGCACTCAAGCTCAAGGAGATCTCCTACATCCACGCCGAAGCCTACCCGGCCGGCGAACTCAAGCACGGACCGCTGGCGCTGGTGGACGCCGACATGCCGGTGGTCACCGTGGCGCCGAACAACGAGCTGCTGGAGAAGCTCAAGTCCAACCTGCAGGAAGTGCGCGCGCGTGGCGGCGAGCTGATCGTCTTCGCCGATGGCGCCGCCGGGCTGGAGAATGGCGAGGGCACCTTCGTGGTGAACATGCCGCACATCCACGATGCGCTGGCACCGATCCTCTACACCGTGCCGCTGCAGCTGTTGTCCTACTACGTCGCCGTGCTACGTGGCACCGACGTCGACCAGCCGCGCAACCTGGCCAAGTCCGTCACCGTGGAATAACCGCGCTGGCCCCCGCCGTTAGGTGGTGGCCGACGGTACCGTCCAGCCGATGAAGGCCCAGCGCATCGGCGCGCCGCCCTGGCGGGCGCGCTCCGGGTCGGCGCGGTACCAGTCGGCCAGGGTTTCGCGCTGCCCGTCGTCGAGCGGACCGAGCGACCCGGCGACGCGCTCGGCGAATTCCTCGAAGGTGGTGCAGCCAGCCAGGCGGCTGGGCAGCTCGATATAGTCCAGGCGCGGATGAATGCCGCGCTGGTGCAGCAGGTTGAGGGTGTAGATGTAGTCCGGCACGCTGGCCTGCTCGCGTCCGAGCAGGCGGGCGATGGCCGGATCGATGAAGTGGCCGCCGGCCAGCTGGGTCATGTAGGCCCGCAGCCGGGTATGCCGGTGGATCTTCTCCAGCGCGGCATCCAGATCATCGACCAGGCCCGAGCGCGAAGCGATCAGGATGTCGCACACCGGAACTGCACTCCAGTCGTCCTCCCAAGCGCATTGCAGCGGCTGCACGTTGTCCACGCCCGATTCGTCGAGGCGCGCCTGCAGGCAGGCCAGCATGCCGGGGCTGTAGTCCAGCGCGTAGATTCGCTCGAATTGCGCGGCGAGCGGCAGGCACAGGGTGCCGGGACCGCAGCCGATATCCAGCAGGCTGCGAGCGCCGCTCAGGTCCATGAGCCTTATGAACGCGTCGGTATAGGCGCCGCCCAGCGGTTTGCTTGCCAGTTCGACGGCACGCTTGTCCCAGGCGCCCGGCGGTTTGGATGGGCGGGCGCTGCGGCGCAGGTGCTGGCGATAGCGTTCGGCGAAGTCGATGTCATCGAGGCTCATGCGGGTTCCCGGTCATGCAATTGGCACAAGAGTACTTGCGGCGCGTGCTGCTGCGCGACGCGGCGCCGCGCAGCAGCACGCATGTCCGGCAAACCACTAACCCTTGGCGGGGCGCTCTGCGCTGCGGCGCTGACGATACGAACGCACTACCTCAAGAAATGCGGCGAGGATCGGCGAGCGGTCGTCGGGGCGGTAGATGCACGACAGATCGATCCGCGTGTTGCCCGGAATGCCGTCCAGCGGCCGGTAGGTCAGGCCCGGCAGCGACAGCGCCGCCGTGGATTGCGACACCAGGCAGGCGCCGAAGCCCTTGGAGACCAGCGAAACGGCGGTCACCGCGTCGCCGACTTCCTGAGCGATGGTCGGCACGAAGCCGGCCTGCTGGCAGAGGCCGAGCACCTTGTCGAGGAAACTCGGGCGCCCGCCGGTGGGAAACAGCACCAGCGGTTGGTCGGCCAGCGCGCGGAAATCCACCCGCTGCTGGCGCGCCAGCGGATCATCCTCGTGCAGCGCCAGCAGCAGCGGCTCAGTGTCCACCAGCTCGGCGGCGAAGTCCGGCGAGGGCGTGAGGATCCGGTTGAAGCCGACGCTGATCCGCCGCTGGCGCAGGGCTTCGAGCTGCTCGTCCTTGTGCATGCTGTGCAGCACCACCTTGACGTCCGGATAGGCCCCGCGGAAATCCGCCAGCAGCCGCGGGATGGTATCGAGGATCGCCGAGCCGAAGATCGCCACATCCAGCCGGCCGAACTTGCCCTGGCCGGCGCGCTGCGTGCGCTCGGTGGCCTGCTCGATCACCGCGTTGATGTTCTTCGCCTCATCCAGCAGCAGCTCGCCGGCCGGCGTCAGCTCCATGCCGCGCGGTGTGCGGTTGAACAGCTGCACGCCGAGTTGCTCTTCGAGCTGCTGGATCTGCCGCGTCAACGGGGGCTGCGAGATGTGCAGGCGGGCGGCGGCGCGACCGATGTTGCGTTCCTCGGCGACGGCGATGAAGTAGCGCAGGTGGCGAAGTTCCATGAAGCGTTCCCGATCGGTGGATGGCGTCGGTGCTGGGCTTTTTCCATACCCTGAAGGTATCGATCAGCGGTTTTTTTAGTATTGGACGGTAATTCCGACGGCGCTTAGCTTTGGCCTCGCGAACACCGCCGGTCAAGGGTGGGTTGCGCTACTTCTAACAACAATAATTCAGGAGTACGACATGGTGCCTAGTACCTGTCTGCCGACGGCTCGTTTGAAGACTCTGTTCATTGCTGTGACCGGTGCTCTCGCCGGCGCCGCGGCGACGGTGCCCGTACAGGCCATGCCGATCGATCTCGGCAATCCCGATCTGCGCATGTCGTGGGACAACACCATCAAGTACAGCGCCGCCTGGCGCGTGCGCGGTGCCGATTCCGAAGTCGCCGACAGCTCCGTCGGCGTGCAGGCCAACACCAACGACGGCGACCTCAACTTCGACAAGGGGCTGATCTCCAACCGCCTCGACCTGCTCTCCGAATTCGATCTGCGCTACAAGCGCAACTACGGCCTGCGTCTGAGCGGCGCGGCGTGGTACGACGACGTCTACAACAAGGACAACGACAACCCCGGTGCCCTGGGCGGCGCGCTGGTCAACTCGCGCAGCGCCGACTTCGACGAGTTCACCAACGACACCGAGAAGCTCCACGGGCGCAAGGCCGAGCTGCTCGACGCCTTCGTCTACGGCAGCTTCGCCCCGGCCGGCATGAGCCTCAACGCCAAGGCCGGCCGCTTCACCCAGCTGTACGGCGAGAGCCTGTTCTTCGGCTCCAACGGTATCGCCGCGGCGCAGACCTCGCTGGACCTGATCAAGGCGCTGTCGGTGCCCAACTCGCAGTTCAAGGAAATCCTGCGCCCCATCGGCCAGGTCGCCGGCCAGCTGCAGCTCAACTCCAACGTCTCCATTGGCGCCTACTACCAGCTGGAATGGCGCAAGAGCCGCCTGCCGGGCGCCGGCAGCTACTTCAGCTTTGCCGATTTCGTCGACGAGGGCGGCGAGGCCATCTTCGCGCCGGTGCCCGGTGGCGTCGCCTACCGCGCCGACGACATCGAGGCGCGCGATTCCGGGCAGGGCGGCGTGCAGCTGAAGATCAGCTCCGGCGACTACGAGTTCGGCATCTACGCCGCGCAGTTCCACGACAAGATGCCGCAGTTCTACCTCTACCCGGACACCAGCCGCTACGAGATGGTGTACGCCGAGGACATCCGCACCATCGGCTTCAGCGTCAGTACGTTGGTCGGCGAGACCAACGTCGCCGCCGAGCTGTCGTTCCGTGACGACATGCCGCTGGTGGCCAGCGGCAACACCGTGATCGTGCCGGCCTTCGTCGGCGCCGATGGCGGTGACGATGCGGCGTTTCCCAAGGGCCGCACCATGCACCTGAACCTCTCGGCGATCAGCGTGCTGTCCGCGTCGCCGCTGTGGGACGGCGCCTCGTTCATCGGCGAATTCGCCTTCAACCGCCGCCTGAGCGTCACCGACAACAAGGACCAGCTCGACCCGCTGGCAACCCGCGATGCCGGCGCGCTGCAGTTCGTCTTCACGCCCGAGTACTTCCAGGTGGCGCCGGGCCTCGACCTGCAGCTGCCGATCGGCGTGAGCTACGGCCTGTTCGGTCGCTCCTCGGTCAACGGCGCGCTGTTCCCGGCGAACAATGGCGGCAACGTCAGCATCGGCCTCAAGGCCGAGTACCAGAAGACCTGGCAGGCCAGCGTCGGTTACACGCACTACTACGGCTCGGATGGCTCGATCATCCGCTACGACACCGCCGTGCCCGAGCTTTCCTACAACAACTTCCACGGCGACCGCGACTTCGTGTCGTTCTCCGTGCAACGCACCTTCTGAGCGAGCCGCCGCTGTCCAGGCGGTTGCGATCCCCGAGTCGAGGAGAACGACAATGCATAAGAAAACGGCTTTGTGGGCGGCACTGGCTGCCGTACTGATGGGCGTCCAGGGCGTGCAGGCCGCGGTAAGCGCCGATGAGGCCGCCGCGCTGGGCAAGACGCTCAACCCGCTGGGTGGCGAGATGGCCGGCAACGCCGACGGCAGCATCCCGGCCTGGACCGGCAAACAGGGCGTGGACGGTAGTGTCGCCAAGGTCGGCGACATCCCGACCAAACTCTTCGCCAACGAAAAACCGCTGGTGCAGATCACCGCGCAGAACATGGCGCAGTACGCCGACAAGCTCTCCGAGGGCACCCAGGCGCTGCTGAAGAAGTACCCCGACAGCTTCCGCGTGGACGTCTACCCGACCCACCGCACCGGCGTGGCGCCGCAGTACGTCTACGACAACACCGCGAAGAATGCCACCAGCTGCCAGACCAAGGATAACGGCATGTCGATGGTTGGCTGTTACGGCGGCATTCCGTTCCCGATCCCCAAGACCGGCGTCGAGGTGGCCTGGAACCATCTGCTGCGCGTCGAGAACGAGTCGACCGAACTGGCCAGCTTCAAGAACATCGTGCTCACCGCCGACGGCTCGCGCACCCTGGCCACCATGAACGACCAGTCCAACCAGTACCCGTACTATTACAAGGACGGTTCGGTGGACAACTGGAGCGGCGAGTACTGGCTGCAGCGTTTCTCCACCATCGCGCCGCCGTTCAAGGCCGGCGAGTCGCTGGTGTTTCGCGACAGCATCGACGTCAAGCAATCGCGTCAGGCCTGGCAGTACCTGGTCGGGCAGCGCCGCGTGCGCCGCGCTCCGACCGTCGCCTACGACACCCCGGACTTCGTCGCTTCCGGCGCCAACTACTTCGACGAAGTGCAGGGGCTGATCGGCCATATCGACCGCTTCGACTGGAAGCTGGTCGGCAAGAAGGAAATGTACGTGCCGTACAACGCCAACGAGGTGGTGACCGCCTCGCTGGACGAGGCCTACGGCAAGCATCACCTCAATCCGGACAAGGTGCGCTGGGAGCTGCACCGCGTCTGGGAAGTGGAAGCGACCGTCGCCAGCGGCAAGCGCCACGCCGTGGCCAAGCGTAAGTACTACTTCGACGAGGACTCCTGGATGATCCTGCTGCTGGACGGCTATGACAGCGAGGGCAAGCTGTGGCGCACCACCCAGGTCACCCCCTTCGTGCTGCCGTCCACCCCGATGCTGGGCTTGAAGCCGGCGCATATCTTCAACCTGCAGGCCAACACCATGAGCACCACGCAGTCGCTCAACGAGGCCACCTACCGGGTCGTCGAGCGCAAGCCGGAAATGCACTGGACGGGTGACGCGGTCGCCGCCGACGGCGTGCGCTGAACCGCGAAACCCAGGCTGTAGTCCCGGTTCCCCTGCCGCCGGCAGGGGCCGGAGTTCCCTCTCATGACTTTCCCGCCCGCAGGCGCCCCGCTTGGCGGCGCAGCGGAGGCGGGAGTCGGATGCGAGTACGTACCATGCACGCGCTGATTCCGCTCCACCGGCGCACGGCCCTGGCCGCTGCCCTGTTCTCCCTGACCTGCCTGGCAGGCCTCTCCCACGCGGCCGGCGGGCAGACCGTTCCCGACCTGCTCGACCTCCCGGCGCGGGAAAGCGCGCGTGCCCAGCACAGCCTGCAACTGGCGGTCAGCCGTGCCGGCGAACGCCTGGTGGCGGTGGGCGAACGCGGCATCGTGCTGCTCTCCGACGATGCCGGACGCAGCTGGCGCCAGGCGCGCAGCGTGCCGGTAAGCGTGGCGCTGACCGACGTGCATTTCGCCTCCGCCAGTCACGGCTGGGCGGTCGGCCACAGCGGCGTGGTGCTGCACAGCAGCGACGGCGGCGAAAGCTGGACGCGCCAGCTCGACGGCAAGCAGGCGGCGCTGATCATCCGCGACGACGCCAAGCGGCGTGCCGACGCCGGCGAGGAGGGCGCCGCGGCGGCGCTGCGCAGTGCGGAATTTCTCGTGACCGATGGCCCGGACAAACCCTTCCTCGGCGTGCGCTTTGCCGACGAACAGCGCGGCTACGCGGTCGGCGCCTACGGCATCGCGCTGTACACCACCGACGGCGGACAGCACTGGCAGTCGCTGGTCGGGCAGATTCCCAACCCGCGCGGTAAGCACCTGTATCAGGTGCAGATTGCCGGTGACGCGCTGCTGATCGCCGGCGAGCAGGGCGCACTGTTCCGCTCGGTGGATGCCGGCGCGCACTTTGCCGCGGTGCAGACGCCCTACGCCGGCACCTTCTTCGGCGCGCTCGAACTGGGCGGCGATGCCCTGCTGGCCTACGGCCTGCGCGGCAACGCCTGGCGCAGCGCCGACGGCGGCGCCAGCTGGCAACGCGTCGAGCTGGGCCAGGAGAACACCGTGAATGCCGCGCTGAGCCTGGGCGACGGTGCGCTGCTGCTGGCCGACGAAAGCGGCCGCCTGCTGCACAGCGTCGACGGCGGACAGAGCTTCACCACCCTGCCGGCCGCCGCCGCAACCAGCATCACCAGCCTGCTGCAGACCCACGATGGCGCGCTGGTGCTGGCCGGCACGCGCGGGCTGGTCCGCGTCGAACCCGCCGCGCTGGCCGAACCCACTGCACTTGCAGAGAGAGTCCAATGATGAGCCACATGCCGTCCGTACCCACCGACCTGGTCATCGGTGACATCAAGGACTTCGACCGCCAGTCCGGCACCCTCGCCGAGCGCGTGCTGTTCAACAACCGTCTGGTCATCGTCTGCCTGTGCCTGTTCGTCACCCTGGTGCTCGGCTATCAGGCGCTCGGCCTGTCGCTCAACGCGGCGTTCGAGAAGATGATTCCAACCAGCCATCCGTACATCGCCAACTTCCTGGAGAACCGCAAGCAGCTGGCCGGCATGGGCAACACGCTGCGCATCGCGGTGGAGGCGAAAGACGGCAGCATCTTCGATGACGAGTACCTGGACACCGTGCGCAAGCTCAGCGACGAAGTGTTTCTGCTGCCTGGCGTCGACCGCCCGTACATGAAATCGCTGTGGGCGCCGGCGGTGCGCTGGACCGGCGTCACCGAGGACGGCCTCGACGGCGGCCCGGTGATTCCCGACGATTACGACGGCTCGCCGGCAAGCCTCGAACAGGTGCGCATCAACGTTGAGCGTTCCGGCGAGATCGGCCAGCTGGTGGCGGCCAACTACCAGTCCAGCATCATCCTGGTGCCGCTGCAGGAGCGCATCGCCGAGACCGGCGAGCGCATCGATTACCACGCGCTGTCGCAGCGCATCGAGGAACTGCGCAACAAGTACCAGTCGGACCAGATCGCCATCCACGTCACCGGCTTCGCCAAGGTAGTCGGCGACCTGATCGACGGCCTGCGCCAGGTGCTGGTGTTCTTCGCCGCCGCTATCGTCATCTGCACCGCGGTGCTCTACTGGTACACCCGTTGCCTGCGCAGCACCCTGCTGGTGGTGGCCTGCTCGCTGGTGGCAGTGGTCTGGCTGCTCGGCCTGTTGCCGACGCTCGGCTACGAGCTGGACCCGTACTCAGTGCTGGTGCCGTTTCTGGTGTTCGCCATCGGCATGAGCCACGGCGCGCAGAAGATGAACGGCATCATGCAGGACGTCGGCCGCGGCACCCACAAGCTGGTGGCGGCGCGCTACACCTTCCGCCGCCTGTTCCTCGCCGGCCTCACCGCGCTGCTGGCCGACGCGGTGGGTTTCGCCGTGCTGATGGTGATCGACATCCAGGTCATCCAGGATCTGGCCATTACCGCCAGCATCGGCGTCGCCGTGCTGATCTTCACCAACCTGGTGCTGCTGCCGATCCTGCTGTCCTACACCGGCGTCAGCCCGGTCGCCGCCCAGCGCAGCCTCAAGGCCGAACTGACGGAGGCCAACGATCCGCAGCATCGCAAGCACCCGTTCTGGGCCTTCCTCGACCTGTTCACCCGCATGCCCTGGGCCGGTGCGGCGGTGGCGCTGGGTGTGGTGTTCGGTGCGGTCGGCCTGGCATTCAGCTTCCAGCTGAAGATCGGCGACACCGATCCCGGTGCGCCGGAGCTGCGCGCCGACTCGCGCTACAACCAGGACAACGCCTTCATGGTCGCCAACTACGCGGCGAGCAGCGACGTCTACATCGTCATGGTCAAGACCCCGCAGTACGCCTGCGCCCACTACAGCACCCTGAGTGCCGTGGATGCGCTGGAGCGCGAGCTGCAGCAGCTGCCGGGCGTGGAGACCACCAGCTCGCTGGCCGGGCTGGCCAAGGTGGCCAACGCCGGGATGAACGAAGGCAGCATGAAATGGTTCGAGATGCCGCGCTCGCAGGACATGCTCAACGCCATCATCACCCGCGCCCCGCGTGAGATGTTCAACCAGAACTGCGACCTGCTGACGGTCTATGCCTACCTCAAGGACCACAAGGCCGACACCCTGACCAGCGTGGTCAACACCGTCGAAGCCTTTGCCGCCCGTTACGGCAGCGACGAGATCCGCTTCCTCAACGCCGCCGGCAACGCCGGCATCGAGGCGGCCACCAACATCGTGGTGAAGAAGGCCAACGTGCAGATGCTGTTCCTGGTCTACGCGGCGGTGATCGTGCTGGCCTTCATCACCTTCCGTTCGTGGCGCGCGGTGGTCTGTGCCGTGGTGCCGCTGATGATCACCTCGGTGCTCTGCGAGGCGCTGATGGTCTGGCTGAACATCGGCGTCAAGGTCGCCACCCTGCCGGTGATCGCCCTCGGCGTGGGTATTGGTGTGGACTATGCGCTGTACGTGATGACCGTGACCCTGGCGCAGCTGCGCGCCGGCCGCTCGCTGTCCGAGGCCTACTACAAGGCGCTGACCTTCACCGGCAAGGTGGTGGTGCTGACCGGCATCACCCTCGGCATCGCCGTGGCCACCTGGGTCTGGTCGCCGATCAAGTTCCAGGCCGACATGGGCATCCTGCTCGCCTTCATGTTCATCTGGAACATGCTCGGCGCGCTGATCCTGCTGCCGGCGCTGGCGCACTTCCTGTTCCGTCCAATGGCCGCACCGGTGCTGCGCAGCCAGCCCCAGCCAGCCGGCGTGACGGCCTGAACCGACCCGGCCAGGAGACCCGCATGAATCGATATCCCCAGGACTGGATCGCGATGCTGGCGCTGGCCGGCGTTGCCTGCCTCGGCGGGCTCGATGCCCTGCAGCTGCGCGGGTTGTGGCTGGCGCTGCTGGTGCCGCTCGGCCTGCTGCTGCTGACCGGCGTGGCGCGTCGCGAACGGGCACTCACCGCGCGCATCGACGGCATCCGCGCGCTGCTCGACGACCCGCAGGATGCCGGCGGCGACGCCCGGCGCTCGCTCGATCTGCTGCAACAGGTGCTGCAGGGTAAGGTCGAGGCGGTCAAGCACATGAGCAAACTGGCCTGCGACCTGACCGTCGCCACCGGCACGCTGGTGTCCGGCTTCACCGAGGCGGTGGCCACCGCCGACAAGCAGTCGGCCCTGGCGCGCGATTCGCGCGGGCGCGTCGAGGACATGGCCGACCAGGCGCGTGCCACCCTGCAGCAGGCGCTGGGCCTGGCCGCAGCCAGTACCAGCGCGCGCGAGCAGGTGTCCGGCGGCGGCGCGCAGGTGCGCCAGGTGGCTGGTGCCATGCTCGACCTGTCGGCCAACGTCACCGCCGTCGGTGAGGAATTCGACGGCGTGCGCAAGCAGGTCGGGCGCATCGGCGAGATCGTCGCGATCATCCAGGGCATCGCCGGGCAGACCAACCTGCTGGCGCTCAATGCCGCCATCGAGGCGGCGCGCGCCGGCGAGCAGGGCCGCGGCTTCAGCGTGGTTGCCGACGAAGTGCGCAAGCTGGCCGAAAGCACCGGCAATGCCACGCTCAGCGTCGGCGAGATCATCTCGTTGATCGTCCAGGGTATCGACAGCCTCGACCAGCGCCTGGCCGGCGCGCGACGCGGCACAGACGAGGGGGTGGCGCGCTCCACCGCCGCGGCCGAGGTGCTCGGCGGCATTGCCGCCACCGCGCAGGACACCGTCAGTGCGGTGCAGGTCATCGCCGACAACGCCGACAGCCAGGCACGTAGCGCCGGCCAGCTGCTTGACGATTCCAGCGAGGTGGCGCAGCTCGCCGGCACGCTGGACAGCAAGGTCAACGACTGCAACAAGGGGCTGCGCGAGCTGATGCTCGGGCTGGTGGAACTCAAGAGCCTGGCCAACCGTATCGACGTCAACCGTGACGCCTACGCCAGCCTGCTCGAAGCCGTCGAGGAAACCCGCGCGCACACCATCATGGTGATCAACGCGCGCAATCGTGAGCAGATGCTGCCGCACGTGCAGCGCATCCAGCGGCTCGACGCCGAGGTCGACGGACTGCTCGCCCAGCTGCCGGCCAGTGTGCGTCGCGAAGCGCTGGCGCAACTGCGCCAGGCGCTGCTCGACTACCGTGCGCAGCGCGATCCGTTGCTGGCGGCCGCGCAGAACGGTGCGCTGGAACAGCAGCGCGAACGCAGCGTGCCGCTGGTGCGCGCCGCCTATGCCAGCGTCAAGCAGGCCTGTACGGCGCTGGGCGCCTAGACTAAAGCCCATGTGACAATCCAGGGCGGTGCGCTTACAAACGAAGGATTGGCGGTACCAGAAGCAGCATCAAACAGGAATAACAATAATCATGGGCCGATACCCGGGATGCCTTGAAAAGACCATGGCCGAGCAACCCCTGATCGAGCGCTTCAACCTAAGGTCGCGATTGCGCTTCGACATCCAGAGCGGACAGATCTGGCTCGACGAGAACCGCATGCTGCTGCTGCACGCCAAGGCGTTCGGCGCGCTGCGCCAGGAGCTGTTTGAGTCGCTCGGTCCCAAGCGCGCCCAGGGTCTGCTGTTTCGCATGGGGTTTGCCGCCGGGCAGAACGACGCCGACCTGGCGCACAAGCTCTACGGCCAGGGCGACGCCTACGACGTGTTCAAAATCGGCCCGGAGCTGCACGCCTTCGAGGGGCTGGTGCGCTCGACCATCACCGACGCGCGGATCGACTGGGAAGAAGGCACCTTCTTCGGCGATGTCAGCTGCGCCAACTCGTGGGAAGCCGAATCGCACCTGCAACTGTTCGGCGTCGGCGAGCACATGGCCTGCTGGACCATGGCCGGCTATGCGTCGGGCTACGTGTCGCGCTTCTTCAAGCGGCTGATCGTGTTCCGCGAGACCCACTGCACCTGCTGCGGCGACCCCATCTGCACCATGGTCGGCAAGCCGGCCGAAGCCTGGGGCGACGATGTCGACCTGGACTACTGCCAGGTCGACACACCGACGGCCTTCGAGGACCTCCAGCAGAACCTCTGGCAGCTGCGCAGCCGGCAGGTCGAGCTGCGCGCGCCGGGCAATCTGGTCGGCAGTTCGCCGGCCTTCAGCCGCGCCTTCGAGCTGCTCAGCAAGGCCGCCAACAGCCCGATCACCGTGCTGCTGCTGGGCGAGACCGGGGTCGGCAAGGAAGTCTTCGCCCAGTGGCTGCACGAGAACAGCGCGCGCGCGGACAAACCCTTCGTCGCGGTCAACTGCGCGGCGATTCCCAACGATCTGATCGAGGCCGAACTGTTCGGCGTGCAGAAGGGCGCCTACACCGGCGCGCAGGCCTCGCGCGCGGGACGTTTCGAGCGCGCCGACGGCGGCACGCTGTTCCTCGACGAACTCGGCGAGCTGTCACCCTCGGCGCAGGTCAAGCTGCTGCGCGTGCTGCAGACCGGCGAAGTCGAGCGACTGGGCGACGACAAGCCGCGCAAGGTCAACGTGCGGCTGGTGGCGGCGACCAACGTCGATCTGCAGCAGGCCATCGCCGAAGGACGTTTTCGCGCCGACCTGTATTACCGCCTGGCCACCTATCCGCTGGTGATCCCGCCGCTGCGCGAGCGCAAGGCGGACATCCCGGTGCTGGTCTCGGTGCTGCTGGAAAAATACTCGCCGACCTATCACAAGACCCTGCAGGGCGTCAGCGACCTGGCCATGCAGGCGCTGATGGACTACGACTGGCCGGGCAACGTGCGCGAGCTGGAGAACATCATCGAGCGCGCCGTGCTGCTGACCCCGGCGGGCGAGCAGGTCGAGGTCAAGTACCTGTTCCCGGGCATGGCGCCCGCGCCCGCGCCGGGCGCGGCGGTCGATCCCCAGGGGCATGTCGGCAACGCCCGCCAGGCCCGGCTCGACAGCCTCTACGACGACTTGCTGCAGGACGGCTTCGACCTGCAGGCGCACGAGGCGCAACTGCTGCAACTGGCGGTGCGCCGCGCCAACGGCAACCTCACCCACGCTGCGCGCCTGCTCGGCATCACCCGTCGGCAGCTGGCCTACCGAGTCAAGCAGACGCTGGGCTGAGGCCCGCGTACCTGACCAAAACGAACACCTCCCGCGGTTCTCCCTGCCGATGCGGCCAGCCAGCGGACATTTTCGTCCGCCGGCTGGCCTGCGGCATTTCAGCGCAGGCTTTTTCCTCACGCAAACCGCCGTGCGGCGGCCGATTGCCGGTGATTTCCGGCGCATTGCCGCGCGCCGTCGACCATGAACGGCCAGCAGGCTTTACGTTTTTGTAAGGCGGCGAGGGCGGTTGGACATAAACGTAAGTCCAGCGCCGCTTCGCGATGCACCTTGTTTAGCTTAAAACCTATGTAAATCAATGAATTAAAGGAGTTGGCACCGTCCCTGCACTACCTCTGCTGCAACAACAGAAAGGTCTACGGTGTGCCGCCAGGCAGACCGAAACCAAGCCTCATTAGCCAATAACGGAGACAAGAAATGGCGATGACAGGTGTGTTGAGGCCGGGCCATGCCCAGGTCCGTGTGCTCAATCTGGAAGAAGCGGTACGGTTCTACCGCGACGTCCTCGGTCTGGTGGAAACCGGCCGCGACGCGCAGGGTCGCGTCTACTTCAAATGCTGGGATGAACGCGACCACAACTCCTACGTGATCCGCGAGGCCGACAGCGCCGGTCTCGACTTCTTCGGCTTCAAGGTGCTCGACCGCGCCACCCTGGAAAAACTCGACGCCGACCTGCGCGCCTATGGCCTGCAAACCACCCGCATCCCCGCCGGCGAGATGCTGGAAACCGGCGAGCGCGTGCGCTTCGAACTGCCCTCCGGGCACCTGATGGAGCTGTATGCCGAGAAGACCATCATCGGCAACGGCGCCGGCCTGGTGAACCCGGCACCCTGGACCCAGGCCCGCGAGCACGGCATCGGTCCGGTACGTCTTGACCACGCGCTGATGTACGGGCCGAACGTCGCCGAAGTGAAGAAGATATTCACCGAAGTGCTGGGCTTCTATCTGGTCGAACGCGTGCTCGCCCCGGATGGCGAAGGCGAAGCGGCGATCTGGCTGTCCTGCTCGCACAAGGTCCACGACATCGCCTTCGCCGAATACCCCGAGCCGGGCAAGCTGCACCACTGCTCGTTCCTGATGGAGAGCTGGGAGCAGGTGTTGCGCGCCGGCGACATCATGTCGATGAACGCCGTCGAGGTGGACATCGGCCCGACCCGCCACGGCGTCACCCGCGGCTGCACCATCTATGCCTGGGACCCGTCCGGCAACCGCTTCGAGACCTTCATGGGCGGCTATCAGCCGTACCCCGACTACGAGCCGATCACCTGGACGTTCGACAACTTCGGCCAGGGGCTGGACTACCCGCAACGCAAGCTGCACGAAACCTTCCTGACCGTCGTGACGTGAGGAGCCGGCCATGAGCACGCCCGAACACGCGCTGGACATGACGCCGGCCGAGCTGGATACGCGCAAGCGCTACGTGCGCATCACCGGCAGCCGGGGCGGTGAATTCGTCGAGTTCGACTTCGCCATCGGCGAGCCGGAGCTGTTCGTCGAAATGATCCTGACCTACGAGGCCTTCATCGAGTTCTGCACCGCCAACGCGGTGGAAGTCCTGCCGCCGGAAGCCGGCGTGCTCGACGACGGCTCCGATGCCGCGCAGTGGAATTGGCGACTGGCCGATGCCACCAAGGTTCGTTTCAAGCACTAGAACAACGGCGCCCGCCAGCGGCGCGGCGCCCCAGGGAGACAGCACATGCAAATCGATCTACGCACGGTCAGCATTCAGCCACTGCGCCAGACCTTCGACCATCTGGCCCGGCGCTTCGGCGACAAGCCCGCCTCGCGCTACCAGGAAGGCAGCTACGACATCCAGGCCGCGGAAAACCTGCACTACCGGCCGACCTGGGACCCGGACCAGGAACTCTACGACCCGGCCATCAGCAAGATCGTCATGCGCGACTGGTACGCGCTGAAAGACCCGCGTCAGTTCTACTACAGCACCTACACCCTGACGCGCGCGCGCCAGCAGGAAACCACCGAGGCCAACTTCACCTTCGTCGAGTCGCGCGGGCTGGTCGAGCTGCTGCCCGAGGCGGTGCGCACCGCCGCGCTGGAGCTGCTGGTGCCGCTGCGCCACGCCGCCTGGGGCGCCAACCTGAACAACACCTTCATCTGCGGCTACGGCTACAGCGCGATCTTCACCCAGCCGTGCATCTACCACGCGATGGACAACCTGGGCACCGCCCAGTACCTGTCGCGCATTGGCTTGCTGCTGGGCGGCACCGAGGCGCTGGACGCCGGCAAGGCGGCCTGGATGCAAGGTGCGGCCTGGCAGGAACTGCGCCGCTATGTCGAAGACACCCTGGTGCTGCGCGACCCGTTCGAGTCGTTCGTGGCGCAGAACCTGGTGCTCGACGGCCTGCTTTATCCGCTGGTCTACGCGCGCATCGTCGATGAGCACTTCGCCGCCAACGGCGGTTCGGCGGTGGCCATGCTCACCCAGTTCATGAGCGACTGGTTCGAGGAGACCCGCAAGTGGGTCGATGCGGTGATCAAGACCGCTGCCGCCGAATCCGAGGCCAATCGCGAGCAGCTGCAGGCCTGGGTCGGCGTCTGGCGCGAACGCGCGGTGCCGGCGCTGCTGCCGCTGGTGCGCCAGGTCTTCGCCGAACAGGCCGAGGACATCGTCAGCGAACAACTGGACGCCTTCAAGGCGCGTCTCGACAAGACCGGCGTGGTCATCTGAGGAGCTTCGACATGTCCACCGTATTCATCGCATTGCAAGCCAACGAAGAAACCCGCCCGATCATCGAGGCCATCGAACTCGACAACCCCGAGGCGGTGGTCAACCGCGAACCGGCGATGGTCAAGATCGACGCTCCCGGCCAGCTGGTGATCAACCGCGAAACCATCGAGGAGCAGATCGGCCGCAGCTTCGACATGCAGGAGCTGAACGTCAACCTGATCACCCTGTCGGGCAACGTCTGCGAAGACGAAGACTCGCTGACCCTGACCTGGCGCTCCTGAGCGAGGACTTTCCCATGGATATGAAGACCCAGAACAAGAAACTGACCCAGAAGGAAAAATACCGCCTGCTGACCCGCGACCTGGCCTGGGAGCCGAGCTATCGCAGCAGCGCCGAGATCTTTCCGTACATCGACTACGAAGGCATCAAGATCACCGACTGGGACAAGTGGGAAGACCCGTTCCGCCTGACCATGGACGCCTACTGGAAGTACCAGGCGGAGAAGGAGCGCAAGTTCTACGCGATCATCGACGCCCATGCGCAGAACAACGGCCACCTGAACATCACCGACGCGCGCTACCTGTCGGCACTGAAGATTTTCCTGCAGGCCATCAGCCCCGGCGAATACTCGGCGCACAAGGGCTTCGCCCGTGTCGGTCGCGAGTTCCGCGGTGTTGGCACCCAGGTCGCCTGCCAGATGCAGGCCATCGACGAGATCCGCCACGCGCAGACGCAGATCCACGCGCTGTCGAACTACAACAAGTTCTACAACGGCTTCCATGCCTTCGCCGAACAGCGCGACCGCATCTGGTACACCTCGGTGGCGCGCTCGTTCTTCGACGACGCCATGTCCGCCGGGCCGTTCGAATTCATGATGGCGATCGGCTTCAGCTTCGAATACGTGCTGACCAACCTGCTGTTCGTGCCGTTCATGTCCGGCGCCGCCTACAACGGCGACATGGCCACCGTCACCTTCGGCTTCTCGGCGCAGTCCGACGAGGCGCGGCACATGACGCTGGGGCTGGAGTGCATCAAGTTCATGCTCGAACAGCACCCGGACAACCTGCCGATCGTCCAGGCCTGGATCGACAAGTGGTTCTGGCGCGGCGTGCGCGTGCTGAGCCTGGTCAGCACGATGATGGACTACATGCTGCCCAAGCGCGTGATGAGCTGGCGCGAGGCGTGGAACATCTACGGCGTGGAGAACGGCGGCGCGCTGTTCAAGGATCTGGCGCGCTACGGCATCCGTCCGCCCAAGCACTGGGACCAGGCCGAGGAGGCCATCGACCACATGTCCCACCAGCTGATGCTGGCGCTGTACCAGTGGAAGTTCGGCACCGCGTTCCACGTCTGGGTGCCGTCCGAGGAGGACATGGACTGGCTGTCGAAGAAGTACCCGACCACCTTCGACAAGTACTACCGCCCGCGCTGGGAGCACATCAAGAAGCACGAAGCCGCGACCGGTGCGCCGTTCAACAACTTCGGCCTGCCCAAGCTGTGCCAGTGCTGCCAGCTGCCGACCCTGTTCACCGAGCCGGGCGACCCGACGCTGACCTGCCACCGCGAGACCGTCTACAAGGGCGACACCTACCACTTCTGCTCCGACGGCTGTAAGGACATCTTCGACAACGAGCCGGAGAAGTACATCCAGGCCTGGCTGCCGATGCCGGGGCTGATGCAGGCGCCGCTGCATGGCGATCTGGGTGCCTGGATGGACTGGGCGTTCCTCACCGACGGCCAGGACAACGGCGATTTCGCCACCTCGCAGGATCGTGAGAATTTCGAGCGCTGGCGCGCGCAGTCCACCTCCAACCAGTGACCGACGATCCCTGCGCCTGCGGGCGCAGGAGTCAGGCGAGGCCGGTCACACCGGCTTCGTGAACAGAACAACAAGAAGGAACATCACCATGTCCGTAGTTGCCCGCAAAGAGTATGTCGGCGTCGCCCGCGACCGAATCGAGAATTTCAACGGCAAGCAGCTGGTCTTCATCAGCTGGGACCATCACCTGCTGTTCGCCGCGCCGATGATGTTCTGCGTGACGCCGCAGACCCGCCTCGGCGAACTGCTCGACCGCCACCTGCAGCCCCTGCTGCAGGCCGACCCGGACAGCGCCGCCATCGACTGGAGCAAGGCCGAATGGCTCAAGGGCAACCAGCCCTGGGTGCCGGACTTCGAGGGCAGCCTGGCCGACAACGGTATTGGCCACAAACAGCAGCTGCGCCTGCGTACACCGGGCCTGAACAGCGTCTGCGCCGTGCAGTGAACGAGGAGGGTTGAGCATGAGCTACGAACTGACCATCGAGCCGCTGGGCCAGACCATCGAGATCGAGGAAGGCCAGACCATCCTCGACGCCGCGCTACGTGCCGGTATCTACCTGCCGCATGCCTGCGGCCACGGGCTGTGCGCCACCTGCAAGGTGCAGGTGGTGGACGGCGAGATCGACCACGGCGAGGCCTCCACCTTCGCCTTGATGGACTTCGAGCGCGAGGAGCAGAAGTGCCTGGCCTGCTGCGCCACCGTCGAGAGCGACGTGGTCATCGAGGCGGAAGTCGAGGAAGACCCGGACTCGCTGAACCTGCCGGTGCGCGACTACTACGGCACCGTCAGCCGCATCGAGTCGCTGACACCGACCATCAAGGGCGTCTGGATCAAGCTCGACGATGCCGAGGGCGTGCAGTTCCAGGCCGGCCAGTACATCAACCTGATGCTGCCGGACGAGATCGGCAGCCGCGCCTTCTCCATCGCCAGCGTGCCGGGCGCCGACGAGCTGGAGCTGAATATCCGCATCGTCCCCGGCGGGCGCGGCACGATGTACGTGCACGAGCAGCTGCAGGTCGGCGAGCGCGTGCACCTGACCGGGCCGTACGGCCGCTTCTTCGTGAAGAAGTCCGCCGACCTGCCGGTGATCTTCATGGCCGGCGGCTCGGGGCTGTCCAGCCCGCGTTCGATGATCCTCGACCTGCTGGCCGAAGGCTTCACCAAGCCGATCACGCTGATCTACGGCCAGCGCAACCGCGAGGAGCTGTACTACCACGAGGAATTCCTCGCTCTGGCCATCCGTCACCCCAACTTCCACTACGTCCCGGCGCTCTCCCACGAGCCCGAAGGCAGCGCCTGGCAGGGGTTCCGCGGTTTCGTACATGACGCGGCGAAGGCGCATTTCGACAACGACTTCCGCGACCACAAGGCCTACCTCTGCGGCCCGCCGCTGATGATCGAGTCGTGCATCAGCACGCTGATGCAGGGCCGGCTGTTCGAGCGTGACATCTACACCGAGAAGTTCATCTCGGCGGCCGACGCCCAGCAGGTGCGCAGCCCGCTGTTCAAGGCGATCTGAGCGAGGAGAGGCACATGAACGAGATCAGACTCGCCGGAGGTTGCGCTTGCGGCGCGGTGCGCTACGACTGTGCGGCCGCGCCGGTCATCGTCGCCCACTGCCATTGCCGCGATTGCCAGCGCGCCAGCGGCGCCGCCATGTCCACGGTGTTCGCCGTGCCGCGCGCGGCGCTGCACAGCCGCGGGCAGACGCGCAGCTACGCCACCCGCGGCGACAGCGGCAACCCGGTGCTGCGGCACTTCTGCGGCGAGTGCGGCTCGCCGCTGTATTCCGAGGTGACGGTGCTGCCGGACCTGCAGTTCGTCCGTGCCGCCAGCCTGGATAACCCGGTGTCGGTCAGCCCGACCATGCACATCTACTGCGACAGCGCGCAGCCGTGGGGCCGCCCGCTGGACGACCTGCCGCACTTCGCCAAGATGCCCGGCTGAGGACGCCCGGTCGCTCGTCAGACGTCATGGCGAGCGGTCGCTGGCTGACCATTGCCATACCTGTGAGGTATCGATTAGCAAGTAACAAAGTATTAGCCGGTATAGAAAGCCGTCCCTAGACTCAATCGCAAAGGCCAGCCCGATCGCACCGGCTGGCCGGTCCAAGAACAACGATGCGGAGTGATCATGCGCCAGATTGAAAACTTCATTGCCGGTGAATACCGTGCGGCGGCCAGTGGCCGACGCTTCGACAAGCGCTCGCCGCTGGACAACCGCGTCATCGCCTCGGTCAGCGAGGCTGGCCGCGACGAGGTCGACGCCGCTGTGCAGGCTGCGCGTGCCGCGCTGCAGGGCGAATGGGGCGCGATGAGCACCGAGCGCCGCGTCGAGCTGCTGTACGCGGTGGCCAACGAGATCACCCGCCGTTTCGATGACTTCGTCGCGGCGGAAATGGCCGACACCGGCCAGCCCGAGCACGTCATGAAGCACGTGTTCATCCCGCGCGGCGCGGCCAACTTCAAGGTCTTCGCCGACACCATCAAGAACGTCGCCAGCGAATCCTTCCGCATGGACACGCCGGACGGCCGCGGCGCGCTGAACTACTCGATCCGCAAGCCCAAGGGCGTGATCGGTGTGGTCTGCCCGTGGAACGCGCCGTTCATGCTGATGACCTGGAAGGTCGGCCCGGCGCTGGCCTGCGGCAACACCGTGGTGGTCAAGCCCTCCGAGGAGTCGCCGCAGACCGCCGCGCTGCTCGGCGAGGTGATGAACGCCGTGGGAATTCCCAAGGGCGTGTACAACGTGGTGCACGGATTCGGCCCGGATTCGGCCGGCGAGTTCGTCACCCGCCATCCGGGCGTGGATGCCATCACCTTCACCGGCGAGACGCGCACCGGCACGGCGATCATGAAAGCCGCCGCCGAGGGCATGCGCGACGTGTCTTTCGAGCTGGGCGGCAAGAACGCCGGCATCGTCTTCGCCGACGCCGATTTCGATGCCGCGGTGGAAGGCTTCTCGCGTTCGGTGTTCCTCAACACCGGGCAGGTCTGCCTGGGCACCGAGCGCGTCTACGTCGAGCGGCCGATCTTCGAGCGCTTCGTGCAGGCACTCAAGGCCAAGGCCGAGGCGGTCAGGTACGGCCGTCCCGAGGTGCACGGCAGCAACTTCGGCCCGCTGATCAGCCTGGAGCACCAGCACAAGGTGCTGTCCTACTACCGCAAGGCCATCGAGGAGGGCGCGACCCTGGTCACCGGCGGCGGCGTGCCGGACATGCCCGGCGAGCTGGCCGAGGGTGCCTGGGTGCAGCCGACCATCTGGACCGGGCTGCCGGAAACCGCCGCCGTGGTGCGCGAGGAAATCTTCGGGCCGTGCTGCCACATCGCGCCGTTCGACAGCGAGGACGAGGTGGTGGCCAAGGCCAATGCCACCGAGTACGGCCTGTCGACCACCATCTGGACCAGCAACCTGGCGCGCGCGCATCGCGTCGCCGAGCGCGTCGATGTCGGCATCACCTGGATCAACAGCTGGTTCCTGCGCGACCTGCGCACGCCCTTCGGTGGCTCCAAGCAGTCCGGCATCGGCCGCGAGGGTGGCGTGCATTCGCTCGAGTTCTACACCGAGACCCGCAACATCTGCGTGAAGCTCTGAGAACGG
Source organism: Pseudomonas phenolilytica (assembly GCF_021432765.1). Classification (NCBI taxonomy): domain Bacteria; kingdom Pseudomonadati; phylum Pseudomonadota; class Gammaproteobacteria; order Pseudomonadales; family Pseudomonadaceae; genus Pseudomonas; species Pseudomonas phenolilytica. The sequence goes on along the minus strand of NZ_CP058908.1, from coordinate 1,038,738 downwards.
CTGCGCCTTCCCCTGCGCCTGGGGGAAGGCTGTGCCTATCCGCCGCAAACCTGTGAGAACGACATGGATAACAACAAGATCGAACAATACGGCGACGAGCTTTACCAAGCCTTCGTCGCGCGCCGCCCGGTGCCACCGCTGCTGGCGCGCGAGCCGGACATCAGCATCGAAGATGCCTACCGCATCCAGCAGCGCTTCGTCGCGCGGCGCCTCGCCGCCGGCGAGCGCGTGGTCGGCAAGAAGATCGGCGCCACCAGCAAGCCGGTGCAGGAATTCCTCGGCGTCTACCAGCCGGACTTCGGCATCCTCACCAGCGGCATGGTGTTTCAGGAAGGCGACACCATCGACCTCGGCCAGATGATCCAGCCCAAGGCCGAGGCCGAGCTGGCCTTCGTCCTCAAGCACGACCTGCAGGGCCCCGGCATCACCGCGATGGACGTGATCCGCGCCACCGACTACGTGCTGCCGTGCTTCGAGATCGTCGATTCACGCATCGAGAACTGGCAGATCAAGATCCAGGACACCGTGGCGGACAACGCCTCCTGCGGCGTGTACGTGCTGGGCAAGACCAAGGGCGACCCGCGCAAGCTGGACATCACCCTGGCCGGCATGGTGCTGGAAAAGAACGGCGAGCTGTTCTCCACCGGCGTCGGCGCCGCCGTGCAGGGTTCGCCGGCCAACGCCGTGGCCTGGCTGGCCAACACCCTCGGCGAGCTGGGCATTCCGTTCAAGGCCGGCGAGGTGATCCTCTCCGGTTCGCAGTCGGCGCTGGTGCCGGTGGTCGATGGCGACGAGCTGGTATGCACGGTGGGTGGCCTGGGCAGTTGCCGGGTGAAGTTTTCCGGGAGGAGCGCGGCATGAGCATGAATCTGACACTTTCGCGGGAAGACGTGGTGCGCCTGTGCGAGCGCGTCGAAGGCGCGCAGACCCGCGCCTACGCGATCCCCAAGCTGACCAACGAATACCCGGACATGACCATCGCCGATGGTTACGCCGTGCAGAACGAACTGCGCAAGCGCTTCATCGCCCAGGGCCACAAGCTGATCGGCTGGAAGGCCGGCCTGACCTCCAAGGCCAAGATGCAGCAGATGGGTGTCGATGTGCCGTCGATCGGCTTTCTCACCGACCGCATGGCGCGCCCGGAGAACTCGGCCATCTCCACCGCTGACCTGGTGCATCCGCGCGTCGAGTGCGAAGTCGCCTTCGTCATGAAGCAGGAACTGCGCGGCCCCGGCTGCACCGCCAGTGATGTGCTGGCGGCCACCGACTACGTGCTGCCGGCGGTGGAGATCATCGATTCGCGCTTCTCCGGCTTCAAGTTCGACCTCGCCAGCGTGGTCGCCGACAACGCCTCGTCGGCGCGCTTCGTCGGCGGCGGCCGCCCGCGTTACGTCGAGGAGCTGGACCTGCGCACCCTCGGCGTGGTGATCGAGATCAACGGCGAAATCGTCGCCACCGGCGCCTCGGCGGCGGTCATGGGGCATCCGGCCGAGGCCATCGCGATGGTCGTCAACATCCTCGCCGAACTGGACGAGAGCCTGCCGGCCGGCAGCTTCGTGATGAGCGGCGGAATCACCGAAGCCGTGGCGGTGAAGCCCGGCGATAACGTGGTCGCGCGCTTCCAGGACCTGGGCAGCGTCTCGATGCGCTTCGTCGACTAACCGGAGAACCACTCATGCCAATCATCGAAATGCACATGGTCGAAGGGCGCACCCACGAGCAGAAGAGCCGCGTCGCCGCCGCCGTCACCGCGGCGGTTGCCGAGAGTCTCGACTGCGCGCCGGAAACGGTACGGATCCTCATCACCGAACACAGCAGCGGGGAGTTCTATGTCGGCGGTATGACGCTCGCTCAACGCGCCGCGAAACGGGAGCAGGCACAATGAAGAAGATCAAATGCGCACTCATCGGCTCGGGCAACATCGGCACCGACCTGATCTACAAGATCATGCGCAGCCCGGTGCTCGAACCGGTGTGGATGGTGGGGATCGACGCCGAATCCGAAGGCCTCAAGCGTGCCCGCGAAATGGGCCTGAAAACCACCCATGAGGGCGTCGACGGCCTGCTGCCGCACGTGCTCGAAGACGGCATCCAGATCGCCTTCGACGCCACCAGCGCCTACGTGCACGCCGAGAACAGCCGCAAACTCAACGCGCTCGGCGTGCTGATGGTCGACCTCACCCCGGCGGCCATCGGCCCGCTGTGCGTGCCGCCGGTGAACCTCAAGGCGCACGCCGAGAAACTGGAGATGAACGTCAACATGATCTCCTGCGCCGGCCAGGCGACCATCCCGGTGGTCTATGCGGTGTCGCGCATCCAGAGCGTGGATTACGCGGAAATCATCGGCAGCCTGGCGTCGAAATCCATCGGCCCGGGCACCCGCGCCAACCTCGACGAATTCACCACCACCACCTCCGGCGCAATCTGCAAGGTCGGCGGTTCGCGGCGTGGCAAGGCGCTGTGCATCATCAACCCGGCCGAACCGCCGATGATGATGCGCAACACCGTCTACTGCCTGACCGACGAGGAGCCGGACCGCGACCGCATCACCGCCTCGATCCTCGAGATGATCGGCGAGGTGCAGAAGTACGTGCCGGGCTATCGCCTGGTCAACGGGCCGATCTTCGACGGCAACAAGGTTTCGGTATTCCTCGAAGTGGCCGGGTTGGGCGACTACCTGCCGACCTACGCCGGCAACCTCGACATCATGACCGCCGCCGCCACCCGTACCGCCGAGATGTTCGCCGAGGAAATCCTGGCCGGAAAAATCCAGCTGCCTGCCGTGGAGGTTGCGTGATGAGTCAGTCCAACAGTCTGAAAGGCCGCAAGGTCATCCTGCATGACATGTGCCTGCGCGACGGCATGCACGCCAAGCGCGAACAGATCAGCGTTGCGCAGATGGTCAAGGTCGCCACCGCGCTGGACGATGCCGGCGTGCCCTATATCCAGGTCACCCACGGCGCCGGCCTGGGCGGCAACTCGCTGCAGCACGGCTTCGCGCCGCACAGCAACGAGGAATACATCAGCGCGGTCGCGGCGCAGATGAAGCAGGCCAAGGTCTCGGTGCTGCTGATCCCCGGTCTCGGCACCATGAAGGAGCTGCAGTCGGCCTACGACTGCGGTGCGCGCAGTGTGCACGTGGCCACCCATTGCACCGAGGCCGACACCTCGCCGCAGCACATCGCCTATGCGCGCAAGCTGGGCATGGACACCTCGGGCTTTCTGATGATGGCGCACCTCAACGACGCCGAAGGCATCGCCCAGCAGGGCAAGCTGATGGAGTCCTACGGCGCGCAGACCGTCTACGTCACCGATTCGGCCGGCTACATGCTGCCCGAGGACGTCAAGGCGCGGGTCGGTGCGCTGCGTGCGGTGCTCAAGCCGGAAACCGAGATCGGCTTCCACGGCCACCACAACCTGGGCATGGGCATCGCCAACTCCATCGCCGCCATCGAGGCCGGTGCCACGCGCATCGACGGCTCGGTGGCCGGCCTCGGTGCCGGTGCCGGCAACACGCCGCTGGAAGTCTTCGCCGCCGTGTGCGAGCGCATGGGCATGGAAACCGGTGCCGACCTGTTCAAGCTGATGGACGTCGCCGAAGAGATCATCGTGCCGATGATGGAGCACGTGGTGCGGGTCGACCGCGAGTCGCTGACCCTCGGCTATGCCGGCGTCTACTCGACCTTCCTGCTGCACGCCAAGCGGGCCGCCGAGCGCTTCGGCGTGCCGGCGCGGGACATCCTCGTCGAGCTGGGCCGCAAGAAGATGATCGGCGGCCAGGAAGACATGATCCCGGACACCGCGATGACCATGGCCAAGGCGCGCGGCATCGCCTTCCGGGCCTGATGGCACGCAGCGCAGGAGGGCAGACAGTGGCCAACGAACTGGCGGTGGTGGTCGGCGCCTCGGGCGCTTTCGGTTGCCGGATCGTCGCGCGGCTGATCGACAGCGGTCTCGACGTGCTCGCGGTGGCGCGCAGCGCAGCGCCGTTGCAGGCGTTGCGCGCGGAGTGTCCGCGGGTGATTCCCTGCGTCGCCGATCTCGCGGCCGATGCATCGGTCGCGGCCATTGGCGCGGCGCTCGACCGGCCGGTGCGCATGGTGGTGCACGGGCCGGGCGTGGCGGTCGCCGGTGGCGTGCTGGATGCGCCGGTCGCCGCGCTAGTGGATGCGGTGAATATCAAAGTCGGTGGTTTGCTGCGGCTGGTGCGTGCGGTCGATCCGCACCTGCGCGCCGGCTCACGGCTGGTCGCCATCGGCGGGCACTACGGCTTCGAGCCGACCGCCTATGCCGCCTCGGCCGGCATCGCCAACGCGGCACTGGTCAACGCGGTGCGCCAGCTGAGCCTGGCCTACGGCGCGCGCGGCATCACTGCGCACCTGGTTGCGCCCGGACCGGCCGACACCGAGCGGCTGCACCGGGTCGCCGCCGACCGCGCGCGGCAACGCGGTATCGACAGCGCGGCGGTGCTGGCCGAGATGTGCGCCGAATCCTCGCTCGGCGCCTTCACCACGCCGGAGCAGGTCGCCTGGGCGGTGGCGCTGCTGCTGGCGCCGGAAGCCGACGCGATGACCGGCTCGACGCTGATGCTCGACTCGGGGCGCCGCCGCGGATTGCCCTGAGCCAGGCAGCCAACCGAAACGAAGCGGACGAACAATTACAACGACGCCGTGGAGACAACCCAATGCCCATCGTGAACTTTCACCTGGCGCAAGGCAGCGCCAGCCCCGAACAGCAGATCGAGTTGCTTGGCGAAGCCTCGCGGCTGTACAGCCAGGTGCTTGCCTCGCCGATCGACCGCGTGCGGGCGATGATCAGCCTGTACCCGCGCGAGTGTTTCGCCGTCGCCGGCGAAGTCGGGCGGCAGGCGCCGTACTTTGAATTCCGTGTGCTCGACGGCCGTCCGCTGGAGGAGCGGCGGCGGCTGATGGCTGGCTTCACCGAACTGCTGGTGCGCATTCTCGATGTGCAGCCGCAGCTGGTGCGCGGGCTGTGCATTCGTGTGCAACCCGAGGACTGGTCGATCGGCGGCATACCGGCCGACCTGCTGCGCGCGGCGGAGATCGCGGCGCGCGATCAGGCAGGGGAGGCCGCATCATGACCCATCGCGATTTCCTCCGATCCCAGGGGCCGCGCCTCGACTGGCGCGGCGCCGCGGTCGCCGCGCAGGCAGCGCTGGACTGCGCCGAGCGCCTGGGCATCCGCGTGCATGTCGCGCTGGTCGACCGCAGCGGCAACACGCTGGCCTACCTGCGCATGGCCGAGGCGTTCCTGCACTCGGAAAGCATCGCCGTCGACAAGGCCTACACCGCCGCCAGCTTCGGCTTCCCCACCGGCCGGTGGCTGGAGGTGATCGGCGACAACCCGCGCCTGTACACCGGACTGACCACCCGACCGCGGCTGGTGGTACTCGGCGGCGGTTTGCCGATTCTGGTCGAGGGGCGCTGCATCGGTGGCGTCGGCGTCTCCGGCGGCAGTGAGGAGCAGGACGAAGCCTGCGCCCGTGCCGCGCTCGCAGCGCTTGGGCTCAATTCGGCAGAGTGAGGGCGATGATGAAGCATCAGATCACCATCGAAGACACCGCCGAGCACTATCCCTGCGACGAGCACGAATCGGTGCTGCACGGCATGGCCCGCCTAGGCCGGCGCGGCATTCCGCTGGGCTGCCGCGGCGGCGGCTGCGGCGTGTGCAAGGTGCAGGTCACCCAGGGCAGCTATGAGGCGAAGGTCATGAGCCAGGCCCACGTCAGCGCCGAGGAACAGGCGCAGGGCATGGCGCTGGCCTGCCGCATCATGCCGCACAGCGACCTCTGCCTGCAGGTGGTCGGCAAGATGAAGAAGAGCGTCTACGGCCGCGCGGCCCCGTCTGCCGAGGAGGGCGACAGCGAGGCCGCGCCGGCGCGTCACTGACTGCGCGCGGCGCGGCTGCCGATTAGCCGGCCAGCACCGAGTCCACCAGCGCCTTGGCTTCGGTCTGGATGCGCTTGAGGTGCGCCTCGCCCTCGAAGCTCTCGGCGTAGATCTTGTACACGTCCTCGGTGCCGGACGGCCGCGCGGCGAACCAGCCGTTTTCCGTTTCCACCTTCAGCCCGCCGATGGCCGCGCCGTTGCCCGGCGCCTCGGTGAGGATGCGGGTGATCGGCTGGCCGGCCAGTTCCTTCGCCGTGACCTGCGACGCCGACAGCTTGCCCAGGCGCGCTTTCTGCTCGCGATTGGCCGCGGCGTCGATGCGCTGGTACACCGGCGCGCCGAAGCGCTCGGTGAGTGCCTGGTAGCGCTCGCTCGGGTCCTTGCCGGTGACGGCGGTGATTTCCGCCGCCAGCAGGCCGAGGATCAGCCCGTCCTTGTCGGTGGACCAGGCGTTGCCGTTGAGGTCGAGGAACGACGCACCGGCCGATTCCTCGCCGCCGAAGCCCAGGCTGCCATCCATCAGGCCGTCGACGAACCACTTGAAGCCCACCGGCACTTCCACCAGCCGCCGACCGATGCCGGCGGCGACGCGGTCGATCATCGACGAGGACACCAGCGTCTTGCCGATGCCGGCCTCGGCGCTCCAGCCCGGGCGATGGGTGAACAGGTATTCGATGGCCACCGCCAGGTAATGGTTGGGGTTCATCAGCCCGCCGGAGCGGGTGACGATGCCGTGGCGGTCGTGGTCGGTGTCGCAGGCGAAGGCCACGTCGAAGCGGTCCTTGTTCTCGATCAGCCCGGCCATGGCATGCGGCGAGCTGCAGTCCATGCGGATTTTGCCGTCCCAGTCCAGGCGCATGAAGCGGAAGGTCGGGTCGACCACCGTGGACAGCACCTCCAGCGGCAGGCCGAAGCGCTCGGCGATGCGCGGCCAGTAGTGCACACCGGCGCCGCCCAGCGGGTCGACGGCGAACGTCAGGCCCGAATCGCGGATCGCCGCGAGGTTGATCACCCGCTCCAGTCCGCCGACATAGGCGTCGATGAAATCGAAGCGCTGAGTGGTCGAGGCCTTGAGCGCCTGGCGGTAATCCATGCGCTTGACGCCATCGAGCCCGGCGACCAGCAGCGCATTGGCGCGCTCCTGAATCCACTTGGTCACGCCGGTGTCGGCCGGGCCGCCATTGGTGGGGTTGTACTTGAAGCCGCCATCGCCCGGCGGGTTGTGCGACGGCGTGATGACGATGCCGTCGGCCAGCCCGCTCGTGCGGCCGCGGTTGTAGCTGAGGATCGCGTTGGAGATCGCCGGGGTCGGGGTGTAACCCGGCTCGCCGTTGGTTTCCGGGCAACCGGCGTCGATGCGCGTCTCGATGCCGTTGGCCGCCAGCACTTCCAGTGCCGAGATAAATGCCGGTTCGGACAGCGCATGGGTGTCCATGCCCATGAACAGCGGGCCGTCGATGCCTTCCTGGCGGCGGTAATCGCAGATCGCCTGGGAGGTGGCGAGGATGTGCCATTCGTTGAAGCTGCCCTTGAGCGAGGAGCCGCGATGCCCGGAGGTGCCGAACGCCACCTGCTGCGCCGGATCGGACGGGTCCGGGCGGTCGCTGTAGTAGCGCGCCACCAGGCGCGGCAGGTGGGTCAGGCTGTGCGGGTCGGGCAGGCGTCCTGCGTTCGGGGCGATACTCATCGATGGGTCCTGTGCGAAGAAGGCGAAACGCCGGCCCACCCGGGCGCGGCGCGAAGCGAATGAAACGCCACTATGCGGCGTTTATCCAGAGCTAAGACCGCTGAAGCGGTGGCGGTTCCCCTGGCCCCGAATCGGCGCTCGCGGAACCACGTGATGGGTGCTGGCTCAGCCGTGCCCTTGATGGGCGCCCAGGCGCTCGCTGAGGTAATCGAGAAAACAGGTGATGCGCGAGGCCAGCGCGCTGTTGCGGTAGTACACCGCGTTGATCGGCTGGCGCACGTCGACCCGCTGCGCCGCCAGCACCTCCACCAGCTCGCCACGCTGGCGATCCTTGTCGGTCATGAAATCGGACAGGCACGCCAGCCCCTCGCCGGCCAGCGCCAGCTCGCGCACCGTGTCGCCGCTGGAGGCCCGCAATGCCGGGGTGATCCGCCAGCTCTCGCCCAGCGCGTGGCGCAGCGGCCAGTCGTTGAGGCGATCCGGCTCGGTAAAGCCGATCAGACTGTGCCCGGCCAGCGCCTCGACGCCCTCTGGAACGCCATGCCGCTGCAGATAGGCCGGGCTCGCCAGCACCCGCCGCAGGGTGTGGCACAGCGGCCGCGCATGCAGGCTGGAATCGGGCAGCGGGCCGATGCGGATGGCCAGATCGATGCGCCGCTCCAGCAAATCGACGATGCGGTCGTCGCTGTGCAGTTCCAGCTCGATCAGCGGATAGCGCGCGCGGAAATCGCCGATCAGCGGCACGATCACATGCAGCATGAACGGCGACGCGGTATTGACCCGCAAGCGCCCGGCCGGCGCCTGCCGCCGCAGCGCCATCTGCTCCTCGGCCTCCTCCACGCTGGCCAGAATCCGCCGCGCCTGCGCCAGGAACGCCGCGCCTTCCTCGGTCAGTTCGAGGCGCCGCGTGGTGCGGCGCAACAGCGTCACCGCCAGCTTGTCCTCCAGCCGACTCAACGCCCGGCTGACACCCGAGGCGGTCTGTTCCAGCTGCTCGGCCGCGGCGCTGATCGAGCCACTGTCGACCACGCTGACAAAGGCGAGCATTTCGTCGAGGTTGGTTTTCATCGGTGGGGTCGCATTGAATGGCGGGCAGGAGCAACGAGTCTGGCGGCAGCGCCGCGTGGCGGCAACCGGACCGGCGCGGGCCCCCGGCGGCAGGCCCGTCGATCAGCCGCCGGCGAAGGGTGCCACGGCCTCAAACACCCTTTTCGTTCGGCCCCGGCACATTCACCCGCCCAGCGTGGAACGGCTGTCGCCGGCGCCATCGGTGATCACGCTGAAACTGCCATCGGTCTCCAGCACCACCGCCTCGATGCCATCCAGCGCGGCCAGCCCCTGACTGCGCGCGGCGGCCCGCACCTCATCCTCGGTCACCCGCGCCACGCGCATGGCATCGCCAAAAAAAATGCCCGCGAAAGAACAGCAGCGCCGGCTCGCCCGTCACCGTACGCCGCACCCAGGCCACCCGCACGCTGGACCAGGTGACCACATACTGCAGCCCGATCAACAGCGCGAACGCCAGCACCCCCTCGGCCAGCGACACATTGCGATTGAGCAGAATCGTCGCGAAGGTCGAACCCAGCGCAACCGTCACCACCAGATCGAACGCATTCAACTTCGACAACGTCCGCCGCCCCGACAGGCGCAACAGCAGCACCAGGCTGATATAGGCCAGCACGCCCACCACCAGCGTGCGTATCAATGTCGTTGCGCTACTGAAAACATGCCTTTCACGATCACCTCCGCAACTGAGCCATGTAGGGTGGACAGGGTAGGTGGGCGGAAAGCGCATCCGGCGCGAGTGACCGCGCGTCAGGCGACAGTATGAGAATCGAGGATTAATCCATCGTCTGCTTTACCCATACGGAAGCAGTGGCTAATGTGCCATCACGCGCAGCAATTGCGATTTGTTCGTCGTTCCGCTGTGACATTACGAGCTACTCCGGCCCATTTGCGCTCGCGGCTCTATCATCAGGGCCAGCGCCCGAGCGAAAGCGGTGGTGCATAAAAAGCAATACGAGCGCTGATATCGCTGTATTGCCCAAGCTAGAGTAGGTCTGTGCGAAACGAAGAGAATGTTTTACACCACGCCCGTTCGGCGTGTTATGCACCAATTGGTGTCTAATTATAGTTATGCATAGGGAAGTGATGTGATTACCACCAACGTAATTCAAAGAACATTTCATATTCGCGTCGACGATTCCATCGGTACATGCTTTACAATTGATGTTGCCGATAAGCAGTACATCATTACTGCAAAACATGTGGTTTCTGGAATTTCTGGCACTCAAAAAATATCTATGTTTCACGGCGACCAATGGAAAGATATAGATGTGACATTGGTTGGTCATTGTGATGGTGAAATAGATATCTCTGTACTCGCTACAAATGTGCTCCTATCTCCTAACTATCCGCTTCCAGCCACCATGGAAGGCATTGTTTATGGACAAGACGTTTACTTTCTTGGCTTTCCCTATGGTATGACAGGGGCTATAGGAGAAATGAATCGTGATTTTCCCCTTCCTTTCGTAAAGCAAGCTATTTTGTCTTGCATGTATACCACGCCCACTGGTAATCAATTACTGTTTCTTGACGGGCACAATAACCCGGGATTTTCGGGCGGCCCGGTAGTTTTTAAAGAGCAAAATAGACATGACTTCAAGGTGGCCGGGGTAATTTCAGGTTATAGGTACAATGAAGAGCCTATCTATCAGGGTGCTCAGCAATTGCCACTGGCGTATAGATATAACACTGGAATTATTATTACCTACGGTATCCGACATGCAGTTGAATTGATTGAGGCCAATCCAGTCGGGCTCAGCCTTAATGCATAACAACTGGTTCAAACCGTTCGCTTCGCTCACTGGGACGGGCTAAAGCCCGCCCCCTTAACCAAACGTTAGCCACAAGGAAGAACCCATGAGAAATACAGAAAGATTTTTGCTAAAGGCCATTGGCGATGATCACGCAGCCACAAAAGCAGGTGTATTAAAATTTTTGGAGTTATGTCAAAAACACGGTGATGGCGTAATTTATGTCCCCACAATGCAGCACCTTGACTCTACTCTGTTAGCATCAGCTATTGGTCAAGACCTTGTTAAATGCTTGGCTAAACACAAGTCTGTCAAGCTCCCCACTGGGGAGAGCATTGATTTATGTTCAGATAGAACATTTAAAAACTATAAGAGTGCATCCGTTTATCTAGTGCTCTGGGCAACTCCAGACATGATTGAAAGTTTAGAAGAAGCATATTCTTGTAAAGCATCAGTTGTTGTCACATGGCTAGAAAATGACGCTGACAAGTGGGTGAAGAACTACAAGCCTACTGAGCTAACGTGGTAAGGCTAACAACTGGTTCAAATCGCTCGCTGCGCTCGCTGGGACGGGCTAAAGCCCGCCCCTTAACCAAACGTTAGGCCTATACAGAGGATCCGTGATGGCTCGAAGATCAACCAAGGCAGAAAATAGCTTAATCGCTCTTGCCTTGATTATTGGGCTTCCTATATACGGAATTTCAAAAATATTTGAGACAGCTGGCTGGGTAGTCCCATCACTCATAGTTGTCGGAGTGCTAACCCTAATAGCAATATACAAACACAACAAAAAGCAGCAACGCCTCGCATATCTACGTGAGAAATACAAAGACGAGACAATTACCCAGAAGATCTATGATGGATATTTCTGGGAGGGACAAACCTCTGAACAGCTTCTAGACTCCTTAGGCAACCCTGAGGCTGTCGACAACAAGCTGTTAAAAACAAAGACTAAAGAAATCTGGAAATACAATCGGCAAGGCGTAAACCGCTTCGCACTTCGAATCACAGTAGAAAATGGCTATGTAGTCGGCTGGGATAAAAAAGCCTAACAAATGGTTCAAGCCGCTCGCTTCGCTCACTCGGGACCGGCTAAAGCCGGCCCCTTAACCAAACGTTAGGCAAATAAATGCTGCTCAGTAAATTTCTGATTAATCGCGGACCACATCTATCGGAATGGGGTTTATTTGCTATGGGGTCGCTCAATTTTCCATTTGAGCAAACTGGCGATGATTATCTAAAGTCAGCCGAGAGAGACCTTCAACACGAAGATAACGCTGGAAATATCAACGCCCTCACGAACGCGAAGCGTGCAATAGATTGTCAGTTAGAGGCACTTATCTCCAAATTCGGTCTCCCGAAGAAGAAGAATTTTCCTGAAAGAATCTGCCAACTTCAACGAATTGGCCTAGTTGCACCTCGGATACTGCAAAAGGTGAATAAAACTAGAAATTTCTTGGAGCACGAATTCAAAGTTCCCGAACGCGCTGAAGCTGAAGACGCTGTTGATATAGCTACGCTATTTGTCAAGGTAACCAATAGCATCTTCTACGACTTCTACGGGCAGGCCGAATTTCATGAGCCGGGCATCTACAGCGAGCAACCTTCTGGCTCTATTTTGCGCCTCGATTGGAAAGAAAGTCTTTCCGGCTTTAAGACACACTTTGGAAATGCAGCTGACCAACTACACACAGAACTTGTGGAGCCGTCATCCGAACATCATACTGGCTTAATTCAACTCTTCATTGCCCTTCGAACAACTCTAGACGATCCGATCGAACTGTTTCGTTCTCTTGTCCTAAAGAGCAAATCAACAAATGTTTCGGCATCAACGCTGGGCCAATGCCTAGTAACTGGTTCAAACCGTTCGCTTCGCTCACTGGGACGGGCTAAATCCCGCCCCTTAACCAAATGTTAGGCTCATAAGGAATCCATAATAGTGAGCACTGCTGAAACATGGATATCTATAATAGGTTCCCTTGCATCCATTGGTGGTGCCGCATGGGCATTTATTGAGGCCCGCGATGCATCAAGATCTGCATTAAGAGCCGAAAGAGTAAGAAGTGAACTTGTAACCCGAAGGGAGATGGTCGAACTATCTCAAATACACACAGAGACAAAAAGAATACTTAGTGTCGTTTCAAGGATAGGCCCATCTTCCAGCCTAAATTTGCTAACTGGTATTGACTGCAGCAGCATTGCAAAAGATGTTGAAGAGTATTGCAGGCTAATAAATGAGCACAGCACGCATTACTCTGAGTTATTCAAGAATCATGCATTAGAATTATGCGGCGACCTCAACGACGATATAACGTCTCTAGCTGACGCGACACAACAATACGAAAAGAAAGAAATCGGCACTCGAATTTATCACAAGATCAATAGTTTTCTACCTGTTGCCAAGAATCTGGCAGACGAGAAGAAAGAAACCATCGCAACTGGGAATTAAGGAATTCGAATGAAAATCACAGACGGCGAGAAACTAATAATTTTGATGCTGAGTGAGCTATACGAGAAGTTGGAAGTCAGAGGTGAAATTGATCCCGACTTCATACGGTCCGCAGTTTTCAGCAATAACACATGGAGTATTCCATGGAAGTACGCCGGCATCCCCTTCGACGAACAAGACACGCCTGAAATCGTAAAGGAAGTATTGAATATACTTGATATGTGGAGCTTTATCGAAAGAAGTTACGACGACCTTACAGACGATGAAAAAGCTTTTGTTGAAGCAGAGGCAACTCCTTTCGGAAAAGACCCCAAATTTCGGGGCTTCGATGGAAACAATGAAGCAGAGTACATGGGAACAGCCTCTTTCCTCGTTAACGAATTGGATAGGTTCTCAGAGTTCAAACAAAGATACTTTAACTCGCACTGCCCTATGGTCGAAGCGTACAACCGAATGCTTTCTGTATACGACCCAATCATTAAAAAACAGCACTACCAATCACTTTCCGCACAAAGTCTTGTCAGCATTTTGAAAGAGTTAATCCATCCTGAAAACCGGGGCAGAGCCTAACAACTGGTTCAAATCGTTCGCTTCGCTCACTGGGACGGGCTAAAGCCGCCCCTTAACCAAACGTTAGGCCTGCTTAGCCGGGTAGGGTGGGCTTTAGCCCACCGGGGCGGTTCGGTTATGGGGTTGGTGGGCTGAAGCCTACCCTACGGTGCTGCGCTCGGAGCAGGCAGCGAGGTGGTCCGGACGTGACGCGTGGAAGAGGCTTCGCCGTTTTCCACCCTACGCGTGCGTGGTGTCGGCAGAGGAGGCCGAGTGGCGTAGGGTGGACAACGCTCTGCTTGTCCACCGACGCGAATCGACGGGCAGGGCAGGCGGTTGGCGAAACGCTCGCGGGCTCCGGGCGTCCAACCGGGATGCCGCGCCCGTGCGGTCGTATTTGCGAATGACGTTCGCCCACCTCGCCACAAAGCAGACTTCCCCATGCTGTTCCGCCGTTTCGAAAACCTGATCGATGTCTTCAAGCCCAGCCCGGACGTTGCACCGCCGGCCGGGATGCTGCGTTTCTATGCCCATTACCTGAAGCAGGTCTGGCCGTTGATGACCGCCGTGCTGGTGGTCGGCTTTTTCGCGGCGCTGATCGAGGTGGCGTTGTTCAGTTTTCTCGGCCAACTGATCGACATGGCCCAGACGACTGATGACGCGCGGACCTTCTTTGCCGAGCACCGCAACGCGCTGCTGTGGATGGCGGCGGTGGCGCTGGTCATCCGGCCCCTGGTATTCGGCCTGCACAACCTGCTGACGCATCAGGCGATCAACCCGGGGCTGACCAATCTGATCCGCTGGCAGAACCATCGCTACGTGCTCAAGCAGAGCCTGAACTTCTTCCAGAACGACTTCGCCGGGCGCATCGCCCAGCGCGTGATGCAGACCGGGCCGTCGCTGCGCGATTCGGCCATGCAGGTGATCGACGCGCTCTGGCATGTGGTGGTCTATGCCGGCAGCGCGCTGTATCTGTTCGCCGCCGCCGACCTGCGCCTGATCGTGCCCTTGTTGCTGTGGATCGTCGGCTACAGCGCCGCGCTCTGGTACTTCGTGCCGCGTATCCGCGCGCGTTCGGCGGCGGCGTCCGCGGCGCGTTCGAAGGTGATGGGGCGGGTGGTGGACGGCTACAGCAACGTCGCCACGCTCAAGCTGTTCGCCCACTCGCGCGAGGAGGAGAGCTACGCCCGCGAGGCGATGCAGGAGCTGCTCGGCAAATTCCGCCTGCAGTCGCGGGTGATCACCAGCCTGGATTTCCTCATCACCTGCATGAACGGCCTGTTGATCGTCGGCACCGGCGCGCTGGCGCTGTGGCTGTGGAGCGAGGCGCTGATCACCACAGGCGCAATCGCCCTGGCACTGGGCCTGGTGATCCGCATCAACAACATGGCCGAGTGGATCATGTGGGTGGTCAACGGCATCTTCGAGAACGTCGGCACCGTGCAGGACGGCATGAAGAGCATCGTCCGACCGCGCGATGTGCTCGACCCCGAGGACGCCAGGCCGCTGCAGGTGGAGCAGGGCGGCGTGCGCTTCGAGGATGTGCATTTCCACTACGGCAAGCAGGGCGGGGTGATTAGCGGGCTGACCATCGACATTCGTCCGGGCGAGAAGATCGGCCTGGTCGGGCCGTCGGGTGCGGGCAAGTCGACGCTGGTCAACCTGCTGCTGCGCCTCTATGACCTGGAGAGCGGGCGCATCCTGATCGACGGGCAGAACGTCGCCGAGGTCAGCCAGGAAAGCCTGCGCGCCAATATCGGCGTGGTCACCCAGGACACGGCGCTGCTGCACCGCTCCATCCGCGACAACCTGCGCTACGGCAAGCCCGACGCCACGGAAGACGAACTCTGGGCCGCGGCGCGCAAGGCCCGTGCGGACGCGTTCATAGAGACCCTGGACGACAGCCAGGGCGGCAAGGGCTTCGAGGCGATGGTCGGCGAGCGCGGCGTGAAGCTCTCCGGCGGGCAACGGCAGCGCATCGCCATCGCCCGGGTGCTGCTCAAGGACGCGCCGATCCTGGTGCTCGACGAAGCCACCTCGGCGCTGGATTCGGAGGTCGAGGCGGCGATTCAGGAGAGCCTGGATACCCTGATGGAAGGCAAGACGGTGATCGCCATCGCCCACCGGCTGTCGACCATCGCGCGCATGGATCGGCTGGTGGTGATCGACAAAGGCCAGGTGATCGAGACCGGCACCCACGCCGAGCTGATCGCCCGCGGTGGCCTCTATGCGCGGCTGTGGCAGCATCAGACCGGTGGGTTTGTCGGGGTGGATTGAGGGCCGCTACGTGAAGCCCTGCCTCATGCTGAACCCTTGTCCGCCGTGGCCACTCGTACCTCTAGCCGCCATCATTCAACTGAGAGGAGTCTGCCATGACCGATAAACCAGCCAGCGTCCGCCACGATGCCGCGCAGCAGCGCTATGAGTTGCTGGTCGAGGGCCAGCCACTCGGCTTCGCCGCGTATAGCGAGCAGGGCGGCAGAATGGTGTTCACCCATACCGAGGTCGACCCCAGCCTGTCCGGGCAGGGCTTGGGCAGCGTGCTGGCCAAGGGCGCGCTGGACGATGCACGGCGTCGCGGCAAGCGCGTGGTGCCGCAGTGCGAGTTCATCGCCAGGTACGTCGAGCGCCACGAGGAATGGCAGGATCTGGTAGACCCTGCCTGACCATTCGTGGACCGGCGCCGCGTGCCGCCGCGCTTGTTTGCTGAACGGCTACGGCAGCGCTTTGGATGATGCGCTCAGTCGAGATCGGCGGCGCTGTGGCGTTCGGGGGCCTGTTCGGCTTCCTCGCCCCAGGTGCGGTTGACCTTGCGCCCGCGGATCACGGCGGGGCGTTCGGCGATCTCGGCGGCCCAGCGTTGCACGTGTTGATAGTCCTGCACCGAGAGGAATTCGCCGGCGCCGTACAGCTCACCCAGCGCCAGCACGCCGTACCAGGGCCAGATCGCCATGTCGGCGATGCTGTAGTCGTCACCGGCGACGTAGCGGTGCTCGGCCAGCTGGCGGTCGAGCACGTCGAGCTGGCGCTTGGCTTCCATCGCGTAGCGGTTGATCGGGTATTCGTACTTCTCCGGCGCATAGGCGTAGAAGTGGCCGAAGCCGCCGCCGAGAAAGGGCGCCGAGCCCATCTGCCAGAACAGCCAATTCAGCGTCTCGGTGCGTGCGCGCAGTTCCCTGGGCAGGAAGGCGCCGAACTTCTCCGCGAGATACAGCAGGATCGAGCCCGACTCGAACACCCGCAGCGGCCCGCCTTCGGCGCTGTGATCGACCAGCGCGGGGATCTTGGAATTCGGGTTGACCTCGACGAAGCCGCTGCCGAACTGGTCGCCATCGGCGATGCGGATCGGCCAGGCGTCGTATTCCGCGCCGGCATGGCCGCTGGCGAGCAGTTCCTCGAGCATGATGTTGACCTTCACGCCGTTGGGCGTGGCCAGCGAATAGAGCTGCAGCGGGTGCTTGCCCACCGGCAGCGCCCGCTCGACCCGCGCGCCGGCGGTGGGGGCGTTGATGTTGGCGAACTGGCCGCCGGAGGGGGCGTCGTGGGTCCAGACCTTCGGTGGGACGTAAGGGGTATCAGGCATGGCGATCTCCTCGAGAGGGGACTGGGAATGTGCAGAGCATCCTACGCGCCCGGACGGCGCGCTCGAAATCGAGCCGGTCGATATTGGTCATCGATGGGCGAGGGTTTGTTCGATGCCGGATGAGGGGGCATGTGGTGGGCTGAAGCCCACCCTACGGCTACGGATGGCGGGGGGTGGAGCGCGTAGGGTGGCTGACTCGCCTGGGCGATCATCCACCGGCGCTGGGCCGTTGCGGCGTTCCGGCCGGTGGAAAAGGCTGCGCCGTTTTCCACCCTACGTGGAGCGGGGGGCTTAGCCGCGCGCGTTGCGCACGCCGGCGCTGAGTTCGCGACACAGGCCGAGCACGCCTTCCACCGCCTGTTCCGGACTCTTGGCACTGGCGATCTGGTCGATCAGCGCCGAGCCGACTACCACGCCCTCGGTCAGCCGGGCGATGGCCGCGGCCTGTTCCGGCGTACGGATGCCGAAGCCGACGCACACAGGCAGGGCGGTATGCCGCTTGAGACGCGCCACCGCTTCCTCGACGTGTTCCAGGGTGGCGGAACCGGCGCCGGTCACGCCGGCCACCGAGACGTAGTAGACGAAGCCCGAGCTGCCGTTGAGCACGGTGGGCAGGCGCTGGTCGTCGGTGGTCGGGGTGGTCAGGCGGATGAAGTCGATTCCCGCGGCCTGGGCCGGGTCGCAAAGTTCGTCGTTATGCTCCGGCGGCAGGTCGACGACGATCAGGCCATCGACGCCGGCCTCTTTCGCATCGGCGACGAAGCGCTCGACGCCATAGGCGAAGATCGGGTTGTAGTAGCCCATCAGCACCAGCGGGGTGCTGGCGTTGGTTTCGCGGAATTCGCGGACCATCTGCAGCGTCTTCGGCAGGTTCTGCTTGGCCGCCAGGGCGCGGATGTTGGCCAGCTGGATCGCCGGACCGTCGGCCATCGGGTCGGTGAACGGCATGCCCAGCTCGATGACGTCGGCGCCGGCGTCCGGCAGGCCCTTGAGGATCGCCAGCGAGGTGGCGTAGTCCGGGTCGCCGGCGGTGACGAAGGTCACCAGCGCCGCGCGGTTCTGTTCTTTCAGCTCGGCAAAGCGGCTCTGCAGGCGGCTCATGCGTGCTTCTCCTGTTCGCTCATGTGGTGCATGACGGTTTGCATGTCCTTGTCGCCGCGGCCGGAGAGGTTGACCACCATCAGGTGCTCCTTGGGCAGCGTCGCCGCGCGCTTGAAGGCTTCGGCCAGGGCGTGGGCACTTTCCAGCGCGGGGATGATGCCTTCCAGGCGGCAGCAGTCGTGGAAGGCGGCGAGCGCCTCGTGGTCGGTGATCGGCACGTACTCGACGCGCTTGATCTCGTGCAACCAGGCGTGTTCGGGGCCGACGCCGGGGTAGTCGAGGCCGGCGGAAATCGAATGCGCGTCGGTGATCTGGCCGTCGGCGTCCTGCAAGAGGAAGGTGCGGTTGCCGTGCAGCACGCCCGGCGCGCCGCCGGCCATGCTGGCGGCGTGCTTGCCGGTGTCGATGCCATGACCGGCGGCCTCGACGCCGACGATCTGCACGCTTTCATCGTCGAGGAATGGGTGGAACAGGCCGATGGCGTTGGAACCGCCGCCGATGCAGGCGACCAGCGAGTCGGGCAGGCGGCCTTCCTTCTGCATGATCTGCTCGCGCACTTCGTTGCCGATCACCGACTGGAAGTCGCGCACCATGGCCGGGTAGGGGTGCGGGCCGGCGGCGGTGCCGATCAGGTAGAAGGTGTTGTGGACGTTGGTCACCCAGTCGCGCAGGGCCTCGTTCATTGCATCCTTCAGCGTGCCGGTGCCGGCGGTGACCGGGATCACCTCGGCGCCCAGCAGCTTCATGCGGAAGACGTTGGCCTGCTGGCGGTCGATGTCGGTGGTGCCCATGTACACCACGCACTGCATGCCGAAGCGCGCGGCCACGGTGGCCGTGGCCACGCCGTGCATGCCGGCACCGGTCTCGGCGATGATGCGTTTTTTACCCATGCGTTTGGCCAGCAGGATCTGGCCGATGCAGTTGTTGATCTTGTGCGCGCCGGTGTGGTTGAGGTCTTCGCGCTTGAGGTAGATCTTCGCGCCGCCGAAGTGCTCGCTCAGGCGCTCGGCGTAGTACAGCGGGCTGGCACGGCCGATGTAGTCGCGCTGGAAGTAGGCCAGCTCCTCGAGAAAGGCCGGATCGCCCTTGGCCTTCTCGTATTCGGCGGCCAGCTCGTTGATCAGCGGCATCAGGGTTTCGGCGACGAACTGGCCGCCGAAGCGGCCGAACAGCCCGCGGTTGTCCGGGCCGGTGCGGTATGAGGTCATGGAAAGCTCCTTGGAGGGTGCCGATACGCAGTCGGGGTGACCGTAGGGTGGACAACGGCGCAGCCTTGTCCACCATCGTGATCGACGGTGGAAAATCGCTTCGCGAGTTTTCCACCCTACGGCAGGTATGAGGGCGAGCTTACGGCTGCAGACCCTCGCGGAAAAGCGATAAGATCGCCGCAATACGTCAGGAAAACTCACCTATGGCAACCGAGCTTCCTCCTCTCAACGCGCTGCGTGCCTTCGAGGCTGTTGCCCGCCTGGGCAGCCTGAAGCGCGCAGCGGACGAGCTGCACGTCACGCATGGGGCCATCAGTCGGCAGCTGCGGGCGCTCGAGGAAACCCTCGGGGTGGCGCTGCTGCAAAAGGAAGGGCGCGGCGTAAAACTCACTGATGCCGGGCGTCGGCTGGGCGAAGCGAGTGGCGAGGCCTTCGCCCGGCTGCGCGGCGCCTGTGACGAGCTTCGACGCGATACCGCCGAGGCGCCGTTCGTGCTCGGCTGTCCGGGCAGCCTGCTGGCGCGCTGGTTCATTCCGCGGCTTGACCGGCTCAACCGCGACCTGCCGGAACTGCGCCTGCAACTGTCGGCCAGCGAGGGCGAGCTGGACCCGCGCCGCCCCGGCCTGGATGCCACGCTGTGGTACGCCGAACCGCCGTGGCCGGCCGACATGCAGGTGTTCGAGCTGGACGCCGAGCGCATCGGCCCGGTGCTCAGCCCGCATCATCCGCGGTGCGCCGCGCTGCGTGCCCTGCCGGCGGCGGCGCTGCTCGATGAGCCGTTGCTGCACCCGGCCTCGCGACCGCAGGCCTGGCCGAGCTGGGCGCACCAGCAGGGGCTGGAGCCGGCACGGCTGCGGCTGGGGCAGAGCTTCGAGCACCTGTATTTCCTGCTGGAAGCCGCGCTGGCCGGGCTTGGCGTAGCCATCGCCCCGCAGCAGCTGGTCGCCGACGACCTGACCAGCGGCCGCCTGCTGGCGCCCTGGGGTTTCGTCGAGACCTCGGCGCGGCTGGCGCTGTGGGTGCCGACGCGGCGTGTCGGCCGGCGCGCCGAGCGGCTGGCCGAGTGGTTGCGTGCGGAGCTTCACGCGGCGCGCCCGTCGCCGGGCTGACCCCGGCGCCGCGGCAGAACTCCGGCGTGGCCGTCGAGTCCTATGCGCATCGCCGCGTGGCGTGTTCGACGGCCCCTGCGGCGAGCCCCTTCGCGCAAAAAAAGGATGTTCCAGATGCACCCGACCTTTTTCGCCCCGGCCCTGCTGGCCGGCCTGCTGGCCTCCGCCGCGGTGCAGGCCGCCGTCATCGAACTGGACGGCATCGGCCTGTCGCGGGACGTGCCGTGCAACGGCCAGGCAGTGAACATCTCCGGTAACGGCAACCGCATCCAGCTGACCGGCGACTGCGGCGCGGTCGAGGTCTACGGCTCGGATCATCAGGTGAGCCTGCAGCGTGCCGCCGCGCTGACCGTTTCCGGCGCCGAGAACAGCGTGCAGGCCGACACCGTTGGCCGCCTGAGTGTGGACACCAACCGCAACCGTGTGCGCACGGCCATCGTGGCGGGCGCCGAGCCGGCGGTCGTCGAGGTGAGCGGCGCCGAGCACGAGCTGGAGCTGCGCTTCGATGCGCCGGCGCAGGTGTCGGTCGAAGGCGCCGATAACCGGCTGCTCTGGCAGGGCCAGGAGCCGCAGTTCGCCGTCGGCGGCGTCGATCAGCGGATAGAGCGCAAACCGTGAACCGGACCAGCCGGCGATGAAGCGCGCGCCGGTGGCCTCCAGCAGCCTGCGTTCGCTGGGTTACGACGCCGCGCAGCAGGTGCTGGAGGTGGAGTTCGCCAGCGGCGCGCTGTACCGCTACGAGCAGGTGCCGGCGGCGGAAGTGCAGGCGCTGCTGGAGGCCGATTCGCTGGGCCGGCATTTCAATCAGGTCTTCAAGGCGCAGCACTATGCCTACCGGCGCATTGCCTGAATGGCCGCCGCGGCGGCTGAACTTCGCGTGGCTCTGCTAGCCTCAATTCAGGCAGGGACGGCCTCAATCGAGCGGAGGCTCATCGAACGCAAGGGGGCATGCATGTCGGACCATCACACCTACAAGAAGATCGAGATCGTCGGCTCGTCGCGCAACAGCGTCGACGAGGCGATCCGCAACGCCGTGGCCGAGGCGGGCAAGACGCTGCAGAACCTAGAATGGTTCGAGGTGGGCGAGATTCGCGGGCACATCCGCGACGGCCAGGTGGCGCACTTCCAGGTCGCGGTGAAGATCGGCTTCCGTCTCAACGACAGCTGATGCGGCAGCCGCGCTGAGGCATGCCGGGCTCACTTCAGCCCGGCAAGGATCTCGAAGGCGCGGTGCCGGTCGGCGGTTTCGTACAGATCGCAGGTGAAGATCAGTTCGTCGGCCTGGGTCTGCTCCAGCAGCACGTCCAGCCGCGCACGGACCTTCTCCGGCCCGCCGATCAGCGCCAGGCCGAGGAAATCGCCCACCGCCTGCTGCTCATGCGGCAGCCACAGGCCGTGCATGCTCGGCACCGGCGGGCGCAGCACCAGGCTCTGGCCGCGGATCAGCGCGAGGATGCGCTGGTAGACGCTGGTCGCCAGGTACTCGGCCTGCTCGTCGCTGTCAGCGGCGATCAGCGGTACGCCGAGCATCACGTAGGGTTTGTCGAGGACCGCCGAGGGCTGGAAGTTGTCGCGGTAGAGCTTGATCGCCTGATGCATGAAGCGCGGCGCGAAATGCGAGGCGAAGGCATACGGCAGGCCCTTGGCCGCGGCCAGCTGGGCGCTGAACAGGCTGGAGCCGAGCAGCCAGATCGGCACGTTGCTGTTCATGCCGGGCATGGCGATGACGCGCTGGTTCGGCTGGCGCGGGCCGAGCAACCGTTCCAGCTCCTCGACGTCCTGCGGGAAGTCGTCGGCGCTGCCCATGCGGTCGCGGCGCAGCGCATGGGCGGTGAATTGGTCGGCGCCCGGTGCGCGGCCGAGGCCGAGGTCGATGCGGCCGGGATACAGCGCCTGCAGAGTGCCGAACTGCTCGGCGATCACCAGCGGCGCGTGGTTGGGTAGCATCACCCCGCCGGCGCCGAGGCGGATGCGCGTGGTGTTGGCGGCCAGGTAGCCGATCAGCACGGCGGTGGCGGCACTGGCGATGCCGTCCATGTTGTGGTGCTCGGCGACCCAGAAACGCTGGAAGCCGAGCCCTTCGACGTGCCGCGCCAGCGCCAGGGCATTGTGCAGCGCCTGGGCTGGCGTGCCGTCATCGCGGATCGGTGCCAGGTCGAGGGCGGAAAAGCGGGTCTGGGCAATACGGGACATCGTCTACCTCTTCCTCAATAGCAGTGCTCGGCCTGTGCCTCGACCAGCACGTTGCGCTGTTCGTCGAGCAGCCAGCCCTGTGGCGTGAAGCCGAGCGAGCGCGCCTGGAACAGATAGCGCTTGCCGGCCTCGAAGTGGTCGTACTGCACCACCATCGTGCAGCGCATGGTCTGGGTCTCGCCGAACATGCCGAGGCCGCCGCCACTGACTTCGAATTCGTAGTTGGCTTCGAGTTCATGACGGCCCGGCGGCACCTGGAAGAAGCGCCCGTCGTAGGTGCGCTTGCCGTCCAGCCGGTCGGACATGAAGATGTCGATGGTCTGCGCGCGCATGTCCACCCAGGCCATCTGCGGATCGTGCGGCGGCAACGGGCTGGCGCAGCCGGTGACGGCGAGAGCGAGCAACAGGGCGAGCGGCAGGCGCATGATGAGTTCCTCGACGGACATGCACGAGGCCAGTGCCTCGTCACGATCCTGCGAGCCTGCGCCAGATGCCGGGGCTTTTCAACCGCGCCAGGCGGGCGCCGGCCTCAGCGTTCGGCGAGGTTGCCGCAGCCCTTTTCCTCGGCGCGCGCCAGCACGTACTGGTGTTCGTCGTAGAGCTTGGCCCAGGGGCGGAAGCCGTAGCCGCCGGCGACCAGCCGATAGCGGGCGCCGGCATTGAAACGGTCGTAAGCCAGGGTCAGCTTGCAGTCGCGCGGCAGCGGCGCGCTGGTCGGGCCGATGTTGCTGCCCTCGACCTGGAAGCGATAGCGCATCTCCAGCGTGCGGCTGCCCGGCTCGACCTGGAAGTAGCGGCCGTCGTCGAGTGCCTTGCCGTCCACCGCCAGCGCCTGCAACTGCGTTTCGCCATGCGGCCGGAGGTCGACCCAGGCTTGGTTGGGGTCGGGCTTGGGCATCCACAGCGAACAACCGGCGAGGGGCGAAAGCAGCAGGGCAACGATGAGAACGCGCATCGGGAAGGCTCCGACCGGGAAGCAGGCGCCCGGCTAGCGAATCGAAAGCGAATGCCGGCGTGGGATTGCCATCCGCCGCGCGGCCTTTGTAGGGTGCCGGCTGACCCGGCACGACGCCGGTTGCGACTCACCGGTTGATTCCCGATGCCGAAGCCCAACGCCGCCACCATCGACCACCGCGCCCTGCGCTGGGTTCCCCTGCTGCTTGCCGTTGGTCTGAATGGTTGCAGCTATTACAGCCAGCTGGCGGTCGGTCAGCTCGAACTGCTGCGCCAGCGCGAGCCGGTCGCGCGGGTGATCGCCGATGAAACCCGCGACCCGGCGTTGCGCCAGCGCCTGACCCATGCGCTGCAGGCGCGCCGCTTTGCCAGCAGCGCGCTGGGGCTGCCGGACAACGACAGCTACCGGTTGTACGCGGACATCCAGCGGCCCTACGTGGTGTGGAACCTGTTCGCCACCGAAGCGTTCTCGGTGAAGCCCGTCGAGCATTGCTTCCCGATTGCCGGCTGCGTGGCCTATCGCGGCTATTACCGCCAGGGTGCCGCGCGCGGCGAGGCGGCGCGTCTGCGGGCGCAGGGGCTGGATACCCACGTGGCGGGCGTCGAGGCCTATTCGACGCTCGGCTGGTTCGCCGACCCGCTGCTCAGCTCGATGCTGCGCCGTGACGACGAGCAGCTTGCCGCGCTGCTGTTCCACGAGCTGGCGCACCAGCGTCTCTACGTGCCCGGTGACACCGCGTTCAACGAGTCCTACGCCACCTTCGTCGAGCGCGAGGGACTGCGCCAGTGGCGCCGCGCGCGCGGCCTGCCGCCGCTGGACGGCCAGGCGCAGCGGCAGTATCGCCAGCTGGTCGAACTGCTGCTGGCTACGCGCGAGCGGCTGGCCGCGCTGTATGCCTCGGGCAGGCCGCAGGCCGAGCTGCGGGCGCTCAAACAGGCCGAATTCACGCGGCTGCGGCGTGACTACCGGCACCTGCGCGACGGTGCCTGGGGCGGCTCGCGGCGTTTCGATGGCTGGTTCGCGCGGCCGCTGAACAACGCCAGCCTGGTGCCGTTCGGCCTGTACGACCGTTGGGTGCCGGCGTTTGCCGCACTGTTCGAACAGAGCGAACGCGATTGGGCGCGCTTTCACGCGGCGGTCGAGGCGCTCGCCGAGCATCCCGCCGACGAGCGGGAGGCCGCGCTCAGGCAGCTGTCCGACTGAGCAGGCGCAACGGCGCCGCGCGCTACCACGGCGCTTTGCGCCGAACGCGGTTCATGTGTCTAAAAGTTGCGATATACCGTTCATCGGCGGCGATTCCCTCGACCGCTGAACGGTGCGAATCGTTTGCCGAAGCCTCCGGTCCTCTTTACTAGGTCGCCGATTCATACGGCGGCGATTCCTCATGCCTGATACCCACGCATAACCACGGAGGCTCCATGGAGACCCTATCCGGAATTTTCGACAACAAAGGCACGCCGCTGGAGAAGCAAAAGTTCACCTGGAAGGAAATGGCCGGCAAGCCGATCAGCAAGCTCGATGACGATGCCTTTACCCGTGTGCGCATCATCCTCATGAACGGCGTCGAGACCGATGCCCTGCGCCTTTCCCACGGCATCGCCCGCTTCAACAAGGAACTGCGCCTGCCGCTGGCGCAGATCCGGCGTACCGAGCAGCACCAGGCGACCATGATCAACTGGCTGATCGGCGCCGACCACTCGCCGCTGGAAACCACCGTGGCCTACGAACAGGTGGCCATCGAGGTGACCGCCGCGGTGGCGCAGAACGAGCCCGACCCCTACCAGGCGCAGACCTATCGCTTCGGCCTGCTGGAAGACTTCGATCACCTGTACCGCTACTCGGCGATGCTCGATCGCCTCGAGGGCAAGGATGCCAACAACATCCTGCAGGGCTATACCGACATCGTGCCCGGGCGGAAAACGTCGGAGCACCATCGTCATCCGGAAAACGACATTCGCGACAACTACGAGAAGAACTCCGCCGCGCTGATCACCAAGATCCACGCGGCGCTGATCACCGGCGCGGAATACCAGACCCACGACTACTACATGAACATCGGCCCGCTGTTCGCCGACCCGCTGGCGCGCCAGCTGTACGCTGAGATCGCCTCGGTTGAGGAGCAGCACGTCACCCAGTACGGCTCGCTCTCCGACCCCAGCGAAAGCCACATCGAGAAGTGGCTGGTGCACGAGGCGATGGAGGTCTACATGTACGCCAGCTGCGCCGAGCAGGAGACCAATCCGCGCATCAAGGCCATGTGGGAGCGTTTCCTCGACTACGAGCTGGGCCACCTCAACGTCGCCTGCGAGTGGTTCAAGAAACTCGAAGGTCGCGACCCGGCCGAGATTCTCGCCGGTCCGCTGCCGAAGATGGTCGAGTTCAAGAGCCAGCGTGATTTCGTCCGCCAGGTGCTGGCCGCCGAGGTCAACCTGCGTACCGCCGGCCCGGCCTATGTGGACAAGGCCAAGGAGCCGCAGTCCTCGCTCGATTACCGCAACCACCTCGCCTCGCAAGGGCTCGCCTCGGACATCGTCTCGGCGGGTTACCAGTGGGCGCCGGGTGGCGAACTGATGCGCAAGGCTTCCTGAGGAGACGAACATGGCTACTGCAGCGAAAGTAGGTACCAACTTCACCGGCGTGCAGATGTCGCCGAAAGACACCAAGCGCCTGCTCGATGCCGTCAACGAGATTCATCCGGACGTGCCGGGTGACGAGCACGGCATGCTGGTCGAGCGCGCCGAACGCAATGAAGAGGCCGACCGCATCGGCTCGGTACCGGTGCCAGGTTCGGCCAAGGGCATGCTCAAGACCGGCTTCGACATGATGAAAGGCAAGAGCCCCGAGGTGTTCATCGACAAGCTCGGCGAGCGCCTGGCGTTCGAGCGCAACGGTGTGCGTCTGTACGAGGCGATGATCGCCAAGGCGCGCAACCTCGATTCCGGCAGCGCGCTGGTGGACGAGTTGCAGCACATCCGTGACGAAGAGTTCGAGCACATGATGCTGGTGCACGCGGCGATGGAAAAACTCGGCGCCGATCCCACCGCGCAGACGCCCTGTGCCGACGTGGCCGGGGTCATGGCGATGGGCATCATGCAGGTGCTGACCGATCCACGCACCAACATCCCGCAGTGTCTGAATGCATTGCTGACGGCGGAGCTGGCGGACAACGCCGCCTGGGAACTGCTGATCGAGCTGGCGCAGGCCGCGGGCCATCCGAACATCGGCGACAGCTTCGTCAAGGCCAAGACCCAGGAAGACGATCACCTGCTGAAGATCAAGACGCTGATGCGCCGCGATCTGATCCTGCAGACCAAGTAAGCGCGGCCCGAATGCAAAGCGCGGCTTTCGCCGCGCTTTGTCGTTTCTACGGAAAGGGGTGGTCACTCAGCGCGGCTGCTGCACCAGCGCGGGCAACTGTTCGGCGAGCTTCTGCACCCGCAGCGGTGCGCGGATGAAGCCGTGCTGGCGACCGTCCGGGCCGATGATGACCAGATTGCCGCTGTGGTCGACGGTGTAGTTTTCCTTGCTGGTGTCCGGCGGAATGAACGGGATACCGACGCCGTTGGCCAGCGCCTGGATGTTCTCCGGCGTGCCGGTCCAGCCGTGAAAACCGGCGTTGAAATAACCCAGGTATTCCTTGAGCTTGGCCGGCGTGTCGCGGTTCGGATCGACGCTGACCAGGATCGGCTGGAGCTGCCCGCGCACCGTTTCGGGGAGCAGGCCGTTGAGCTGGCGCAGCTCGGCAAGGGTGGTCGGGCAGATGTCGGGACAGAACGTGTAGCCGAAGAACAGCAGCGTCCAGCCGCCCTTGAGCTGGTCGACCTGCACCGCCTGGCCATTCTCGTCGGTCAGGCTCAGCGCCGGCAGCGGGCGGCTCTGCGGCAGCAGCACGATACCGGCATCCAGCAGTTGAGTCGGGTCGAGCTGGCGTTCGCCATTGAGTACCTTGGAAACCGTCAGCCCGACGACCAGCGCGATCAGCGCAACGAGGATGAAAACGGTTTTCTGGATGCGGGTCATGGGCGTCCTGTGGGCGGCTGGGTGGCCTGTTTGGTGAGCTCAGTTGGTCGATTTCGGCGCCCCTGACCCCGACACTGCATTGCTGCTCCTTGCCATAGCTCGCCATGACTCGTCGCAGCGCCTTGTCTCGGAGCCATGTTCATCCGAACTTGCCTCAACCCACTCACCGCACAGGCCACTAGAAATCGAGCAGCAGATAATGATCAACCAGTAGCGCGATGAACAGCGCGAACAGGTACCAGATGCTGAATTTGAAGGTCTTGATTGCCGCATGTGGCCGGCTGTCGCGGTACAGCGCGATGGCCCAGTAGAGAAACCGCGCGCCCAGCAACGCCGCGGCGACCAGGTACAGCAGGCCGCTCATGTGGATGGCGAACGGCATGAAGCTGACTGCCAGCAGGATCGCGGTGTAGAGCAGGATGTGCACCTTGGTGTAGTGCACGCCGTGGGTCACCGGCAGCATCGGAATGTTCACCTTGGCGTACTCGGCGCGGCGGTGGATCGCCAGCGCCCAGAAATGTGGTGGCGTCCAGGCGAAGATGATCAGCACCAGCAGCAGGGGTTCGGCGCTGATCTGGCCGGTCACCGCGACCCAGCCGAGCAGCGGCGGCGCGGCGCCGGCCAGGCCGCCGATGACGATGTTCTGCGGCGTGGCGCGCTTGAGAAAGCCGGTGTAGATCACCGCGTAGCCGATCAGCGAGGCGAGCGTCAGCCAGGCCGCCAGCGCATTGGTGAAGGCCAGCAGCAGCGCGAGCCCGGCGACGCCCAATGCCAGCGCAAAGGTCAGCGCGGCGGCGGGTGACACCCGGCCCTCGGCCAGCGGGCGCTTGTGGGTGCGCGCCATCACTGCGTCGATGCGGCGGTCCACCACGTGATTGACCGCCGCCGCGCCGCCGGCGCACAGCGCGATGCCGAGGTTGCCGAACAGCAGCACCGTCCACGGCACGCCGGCACGGGTGGCGAGGAACATGCCGACCAGCGAGGTGATGAGCATCAGCAGCACCACCTTCGGCTTGGTCAGCTCCAGGTAGTCGCGCCAGCTGGCCTGGACGCGGTGTTCGCTGAGTACGGTGGCCATGGTGTTCTCCTTATGGTCGGGCGCCGGGCAGGTCGAAGCGACCGGCCGTGGACGTCATCGATGCGGGATGTCGGGCGCGTGCAGGCTGGCGCAGGCGGTAGTTGACCAGCACCAGCACCAGCAGCAGCGCGGCGCCGCCGCCGTTGTGTGCCACCGCGACCGGCAGCGGCAGGTGCAGCACGACGTTGGCGATACCCAGCCCGACCTGCAGCGTCAGCGCGCCGAGCACCAGCGCCGCGAGGCGGCCGAGGCCGTTGCGCCGCAGCAGCGCGGCGAGCGCCAGCAGCACCAGTGTCACGCTCAGTGCGCCGAGCCGGTGGCTGACGTGGATTGCCGTGCGCGCCTCGCCGTAGAGCAGGCCGCCGAGGTAGTTGGGGCCGATGTCGTGATGGGTGAGGTTGAAGGCGTTGGCGAAATCCATCCGTGGCCACCATTCACCGTGGCAGGTGGGAAAATCGGTGCAGGCCACCGCTGCATAGTTGCTGCTGACCCAGCCGCCGAGGGTGATCTGGCCGACCACCAGCAGCAGGGCGAGCGCCGCGAAGGCGCGCAGCCGGCCGTCGACCGCGCCCAGCGGCGGTAGCGCCCCGGACAGGCGCAGGCACAGCAGGAACAACAGGCTCAGGGTGGTGAAGCCGCCCAGCAGGTGCGCCGTAACGACTTGCGGCCACAACTGCAGCGTCACCGTCCACATGCCGAACAGCGCCTGGGCGATCACCACGGCGAGCAGCAGCAACGGCAGCTTCACCGGCTGCCCTGGCTCGTTGCGACGGCGCAGCGCCTGCAGCGCCAGCGCGAGGATCACCAAGCCGAGGCTGCCGGCGAAATAGCGATGGACCATCTCGTTCCAGCCCTTGTGCACTTCCACCGGCGCATCGGGGAAGCGTTCGGCGGCCAGGCTCTGCGCCTGTTCGCTCATCGGCACGCCGAGAAAACCGTAGCAGCCCGGCCAGTCCGGGCAGCCGAGGCCGGCGTGGGTCAGCCGCGTGTAGGCGCCGAGCAGCACCACCACCACGGCCAGCGCGGTGGCGAACAGGGCAAGGCGGTAACCGGGGCGGGTCATCGGGCGCTCCTTTAAGCCGGCTTCAGCCGATCTGCGAAATCTTCAGCAGGTACTTGAGGTCGTCGAGGATCGCCTTGCCGTCGGCCTTGGCGTCGTAGCGCAGCACCAGATTGCCGTGCGGATCGACGATCCACAGCTGCGGCGCGGCATCGCCGGTCGGCGTCAGCCCGTAGCGCTGCAGCTGCGGGTACTCGCGTGCCAGCCGCTGCTCGGCTTCGGCTGCCAGCGGCTCGCTGCTGGCCAGCGCATGGCCGGCGCGCGCCGCCTCGCGGGCCAGGCCGATGTTGATCTGCCGCGCCAGGTAGACCAGCCGCAGGCAGTCCGCCGCGCAGCCTTGCGGCGCGGTGACCAGCAGCTCCCAGCGTGCCGCGTCCGCCGGCGCCTGCACGCCGATGGCCGCGCGGTTCTGCCCGTCGGCGACCAGCACGCCGTGGTAGCTGCGGCTCTGCGGTACCCAGAAACCGTAGCGGTACATCGCCGAGGCCAGCAGCATCGGTCCCAGCACCACGGCGATGATGAGCAGCAGTTGCAGGCGCCCGCGCCCGCGGCGCGGCTCAGTGGCGGTCATGGTCGGATTCATCGGGTTCATGCCGTGCTCCTCGTGCCTGATGCACGCCGAAATAGACGAACAGCGCCAGCAGCGCCGCGGCCAGGGCGAACCACTGCACCGCATAGCCGACGTGCTGCTGCGGACTCATGCTGGTTACCGGCCAGTCCGCGCGGTAGGCGCTCGGGCCGGGCTCCAGGCGCAGTTCTTGGGCCACGCCGTCGCGGCCGAGCAGCGCCCACAGCGCCGGAACATCGACGTGGCTGATCAGCCGCGGCCAGCCCTCGGCCATGCGCTCGCTGAAGACGAACGGTTTGCCCGGCGGCACGTACAGCCAGGCGGCGAGCTTGAGGGGCTGCTGCGGTGTGTCGAACTGCGGGGCGATGCGCCGGTCCGGCCAGGGCAGCCAGCCGCGGTTGATCAGCAGCCAGCGACCGCTGGGTTCGTCGTAGAAGGGCTGCAGCAGCTCCACGCCGACCTGGCCGTCGCGCGTGCGGCTGTCGAGCAGGAAGCTGTGCGCGGCATCGAAGCGCCCCTGCAGGTACACGCGCGCGTAGGCCTGCCCGGCGCTGCCGTCGAGCTGCTCCGGCGTCAGCGGCGCGGCCTCCTGGCGGGCCTGCTGGCGCTCCAGCAGCTCGCGCTTCTGCTCGCTGCGTTCCAGCTGCCAGAAACCCAGCCAGACCAGCAGCGGCAGCAGCGCCAACACCAGCAGGGTCGGCAGCAGCCCCGGGCGGAAGCGGCTCATGGCCGGCACCCTGGAATGTCGATATGGCTGGCTATACTCCACCCCCACTCCCGCTCCCCCGTCATGGAATCGCTCATGCTCAAGACGGCGATCGTCCTGTCGTTAGTGGCCACGCTGGTCAGTCTGTTCAGTGGCCTGTTCTTCCTGGTGCGCGACGAGGGGCGCCGCTCTCGCGTGATCGCGGCGCTGTTCGTGCGCGTCTGCCTGGCTGCGCTGACCGTTGCGCTGATCGCCTGGGGCTTCTGGTCCGGCGAACTGCGCCCGGGGCTGGCTTCCTAGATCACGTAGACGAAGACGAACAGGCCGATCCACACCACGTCGACGAAGTGCCAGTACCAGCTCGCCGCCTCGAAGCCGAAGTGGTGTTCGGCACTGAAATGCCCGCGCAGGATGCGGATCAGCATCACCGTGAGGATGATCGCGCCCATGGTCACGTGCGCGCCGTGGAAGCCGGTGAGCATGAAGAACGTCGCGCCGTAGATGCCCGAGCCGAGCGTCAGCCCCAGCTCGTTGTAGGCGTGGATGTATTCCTCGGCCTGCAGGATCAGGAAGGCCACGCCGAGCAGAACCGTCACCGCCAGACCGATCTTCAGCTGCTGACGATTGTTCTTGCGCAGCGCGTGGTGCGCCCAGGTCAGGGTGAAGCTGGAGGACACCAGCAGGATGGTGTTGACCAGCGGCAGACCCCAGGCGCTGATGGTGCCTTCCGGCGCCGGATAGAGCTTGGGATCGGGATTGTTCAGCAGCGGCCAGCTGTACTCGAAGCCCGGCCACAGCATGTTGCTGACGCCCTTGTCACCTTCACCGCCAAGCCAGGGGCCGACCCAGTAGCGCACGTAGAACAGCGCGCCGAAGAACGCCAGGAAGAACATCACCTCGGAGAAGATGAACCAGCTCATGCCCCAGCGGAACGAGCGGTCCATCTGCGCGCTGTACAGCCCGGCGCGGCTCTCCTTCACCACCGCGCCGAACCAGCCGAACATCATGTAGGCGATCAGCAGCGCGCCGATGAAGAAGATCAGCGGGCCGCTGGATTCGGCGCGCTCGGCCTTCAGATCGTTGAACCAAGTGCCCAGGCCGAAGAAGGTGACCAGCAGGGCGATGGTGGCGACGATCGGCCATTTGCTCTGCGCCGGGACGTAGTACTGCTCGTGGGTCTGGGTGCTCATTGCAGACTCTCCTTGGCCGCGGCCGTCGCCAGGGCGGCGACCGGTGGCTGGCGGGACGTGATGTCGAACAGCGTGTAGGCGAGGGTCAGGTGGCGCACATCGGCCGGCAGGTCGCGATCGACGATGAAGCGCACCGGCATCTCGATGCGCTCGCCCGGCTGCAGCACCTGCTGGGTGAAGCAGAAGCATTCGGTCTTGTGGAAGAACGCCGCGGCCTTCGACGGCGAGACGCTCGGCACCGCCTGGGCGGTCATCGGCTTGTCCGTCGGATTGAAGGCGACGAAGCGGATTTCCTGGCTGGCGCCCGGATGCACCTCCACCTGCGCGGCCAGCGGCTGGAACTCCCAGGCCATGCCTGCGGCGTTGGTGGCGAGGAACTGCACGCGCACCTGGCGCGCCGCATCCACCGTCTGCTTGCCGTCATAGGCGCCGGCGGTCTTGCCGTTGATGCCGAACGCCTGGCACATCACGTCGTAGATCGGCACCAGGGCGAAGCCAAAGGCGAACATCGCCGCCACCACCAGCAACAGGCGGCGAACCAGACGCGCGGTGGGCAGTGACTCGCTCATCGGCGGCTCCTCGGCAGGCGCCGCCCGCGTGGGCGGCCGGCGGCTGCGCTAGTCATGCTTGGGCCCCGTGCGGTGCTCGTGCAGGGTGTCCATGTCCGGCGGCGTGGTGAAGGTGTGGTAGGGCGCCGGCGACGGCACGCTCCATTCCAGCCCTTCGGCGCCGTCCCACGGCTTGGCCGGGGCCGGCACGCCGCCGCGGATGCACTTGATGACGATGAACAGGAACAACAGCTGCGTGGCGCCGAACATGAAGGCGCCGACGCTGGAGACCATGTTGAAGTTGGCAAACATCATGTTGTAGTCGGGGATGCGTCGCGGCATGCCGGCCAGGCCGACGAAGTGCATCGGGAAGAACGCCAGGTTCATGCCGATGAAGCTCATCCAGAAGTGCAGCTTGGCCAGCGTCTCGTCATACATGTGCCCGGTCCACTTCGGCAGCCAGTAGTAGGCCGAGGCGAAGATGCCGAAGATCGCCCCCGGCACCAGCACGTAGTGGAAGTGCGCCACCACGAAGTAGGTGTCGTGGTACTGGAAGTCGGCCGGCGCGATGGCCAGCATCAGCCCGGAGAAGCCGCCGATGCTGAACAGGATGACGAACGCCACGGCGAACAGCATCGGCGCCTCGAACGTCAGCGAGCCGCGCCACATGGTCGATACCC
Source organism: Pseudomonas phenolilytica (assembly GCF_021432765.1). Taxonomy (NCBI): domain Bacteria; kingdom Pseudomonadati; phylum Pseudomonadota; class Gammaproteobacteria; order Pseudomonadales; family Pseudomonadaceae; genus Pseudomonas; species Pseudomonas phenolilytica. The sequence continues at coordinate 1,005,330 of NZ_CP058908.1, read as the reverse complement.
AGTTGAACACCTTCACGCCGGTGGGCACGGCGATCAGCATGGTGGCGTACATGAAGAACAGCTCGCCGGTCAGCGGGATGCCGACGGTGAACATGTGGTGCGCCCAGACGATGAACGAGAGGAAGGCGATGGCGCCGGTGGCGTAGACCATCGAGGTGTAACCGAACAGCGGCTTGCGGCTGAATGCCGGGATGATCGAGCTGATCGCGCCGAACGCCGGCAGGATCATGATGTACACCTCGGGGTGGCCGAAGAACCAGAACACGTGCTGGAACAGCACCGGATCGCCGCCGCCAGCGGCACTGAAGAAGCTGGTGCCGAAGTGGATGTCCATCAGCATCATGGTCACCACGCCGGCCAGTACCGGCATCACCGCGATCAGCAGGAAGGCGGTGATCAGCCAGGTCCAGACGAACAGCGGCATCTTCATCAGCGTCATGCCGGGTGCGCGCAGGTTGAGCACGGTGGCGATGACGTTGATCGCTCCCATGATCGAGCTGATGCCCATCAGGTGGATGGCGAAGATGAAGAAGGTCACCGATTCCGGCGCGTAGGTGGTGGACAAGGGCGCGTAAAAGGTCCAGCCGAAGTTTGGCCCGCCGCCCTCCATGAACAGCGTCGACACCAGCAGGCCGAAGGCCGCCGGCAGCAGCCAGAAGCTGAAGTTGTTCATCCGCGGCAGGGCCATGTCCGGCGCGCCGATCATCAGCGGGATCATCCAGTTGGCCAGGCCGACGAAGGCCGGCATCACCGCGCCGAACACCATCACCAGGCCGTGCATGGTGGTCATCTGGTTGAAGAACTCCGGCTGCACGATCTGCAGGCCCGGCTGGAACAGCTCGGCGCGGATCACCATGGCGAAGGTGCCGCCGAGCAGGAAGGCGCAGAAGCTGAACCACAGGTACATCGAGCCGATGTCCTTGTGGTTGGTGGTCAGCAGCCAGCGCGAGAGGCCCTTGGCCGGGCCGTGGTGGTGGTCATGCCCGGCATGCCCATGATCGTCGATCACTGCACTCATCAGCCTGTCCTCTTACTGGGTGGCTTCTTCGGCCTGTTTGAAATCCAGCACGTCTTTCGGCGTGACCATGTCGCCCTTGGCGTTGCCCCAGGCGTTGCGCTCGTAGGTGATGACCGCGGCCAGATCGACTTCCGAAAGCTGCTTGCCGAACGCCGCCATGGCGGTGCCCGGCTTGCCGTTGACGACGATGTTGATGTGGCCACCGGCCTCGCCGGTGGCGATGGCCGAGCCCTTGAGCGCCGGGAACATCGGCGGCAGGCCCTCGCCGGTCGGCTGGTGGCAGGAGGCGCAGTTGGTCTGGTAGACCTTCTCGCCGCGCGCGGAGAGTTCTTCGAGCGTCCACTCCTTGCCGGTCAGTTCCTTGAGCTTGGCGGCCTCGGCCTTGCGCTCGGCCATCCAGGCGGCGTAGTCCTCCTGCGATTTGACCTCCACCACCACCGGCATGAAACCGTGGTCCTTGCCGCACAGCTCGGTGCACTGCCCACGGTAGATGCCGGGCTGCTCGACTCGGGTCCAGGATTCGTTGACGAAGCCGGGAATGGCGTCCTTCTTCACCGCCAGGTCCGGCACCCACCAGGAATGGATCACGTCCGCCGCGGTGACCAGGAAGCGCACCTTGGCACCGGCCGGGATGACCAGCGGCTGGTCGACTTCCAGCAGGTAGTGCTCGCCCTTGGGCGCCTGGTTGTTGATCTGCTCGCGCGGCGTGGTGAGGTTGCTGAAGAACTCCACGTCCTCGCCCAGGTACTTGTAGTGCCACTTCCACTGGTAGCCGGTGATCTGCACATCGACGTCCGATTCGCTGGAGTCGTAGATGTGGATCAGCGTGCGCGTGGCCGGGACCGCCATGCCGATCAGGATCAGCAGCGGAATGATCGTCCAGAGCGCCTCGACCTTGGTGTTTTCGTGGAAGTTGGCCGACTCCTGCCGGCGTGAGCGACGATGCGCGATCATCGAATAGATCATCACGCCGAACACCAGCGCGCCGATGACCACGCAGATCCAGAAGATCGCCATATGCAGGTCGAATACCGAGCGACTGACCTCCGTCGCCCCCGAGCGCATGTTCACGTCCCAGGCCGCTTGCGCCTGGCTGACGAGCGTCGATAGTCCAAGCCCCATCCAGATGCATGGATGTCGAGACATTGCGGGTTCCCCTTATGATTCTTGTTATCCCGCCGACTGCCATCGCCACCGCCGAAAATCGTCTGGCCGGAATCGTTCCGGGATGCCAGCTACGTTTTCGATCAGCCCGATTTTGCCGCCGCACCGCCGCTATGAAGCGGTGGTTACGCCGGCGCCTGCACGCGCAGTCGGAACTTCAATCAGGTACGCCTACGAACGGAGTATAGACAGCCATTCCTGACTGGCAATTCAGACATCGGAAGCGTCTGCCACGCGGGTTGTGGGCGCATCGTTCTTCTTCACTCCACGCAAGTTCATCAGTGCCAGACAGACCTGCAGCACGATCAGCGCCCACGCCTGGGCGTGCCAACCCCAGATCACCCAGAGCAGATTGCTCAGCAGAAAACAGCAGAAACCGATGAAGCGCCGCCCCGGGCGCAGCGAGCCGATCAGCCAGGCAGCGATCACCGTGACGAGCATGGCCGGCCATTGCAGCAGATCGATCCAGTCCACAGCCCACTCCGATACGGGGATACAGGAATTGGTGCGGCGGCAGCGCCAGTTAGTTCCTCGCCGCCTGGCCCGCGGACGCTGCGTAGGGTGGAAAACCGCGCAGCGTTTTCCACGCGTCCGTCGGCATCTGCGCGCTGCCGGGGCACGCCGTCAAAGCAGATTCATCTGCCGGCCGGGCGGGGCGAAACGGCTGCAATCCAGACCGTGGTTCTGCTCGCGGCGGTTGAAGCCCAGGCGCCGGCAGGCCAGGCGGAAGCGCTGCGCCAGCAGCTCGGCGAACTGGCCTTCGCCGCGCATCCGGCTGCCGAAACGGCTGTCGTTGCTGCGGCCGCCACGCGACTGGCGCACCAGGCTCATTACATGCGCGGCGCGCTGCGGGAAGTGCTCGGCCAGCCAGGCCTCGAACAGCTCTGCCAGCTCGTGCGGCAGACGCAGCAGGACGTAGCCGGCCGACGCCGCGCCGGCGCCGCGGGCGGCTTCGAGCAGGTGTTCCAGCTCCATATCGTTGATCATCGGGATCATCGGCGCGCACATCACGCTGACCGGCACGCCGGCCTCGTGCAGCGTGCGCAGCACCCGCAGGCGCGCCGCCGGCGAGGCCGCGCGCGGCTCCATGATGCGTTTGAGTTCGTCGTCCAGCGTGGTGAGGCTGACCGACACGCTGACCAGCCGCTGCTCGGCCAGTGGCACCAGCAGGTCGAGGTCGCGCAGCACCAGCGAACCCTTGGTGATGATGTGCACCGGATGGCGGTAGCGCAGCAGGATCTCCAGCGCCTGGCGCGTCAGCCGCTGCTCGCGCTCCAGCGGCTGATAGGCGTCGGTGTTCACCCCCAGGGCGATCGGCTGCGGCACATAACCCGGCTTGCTCAGCTCCGCCTCCAGGCGCTCGGCAAGGTTGGTCTTGGCAATCAGCTTCGTCTCGAAATCGATACCCGGCGACAGGTCCCAGTAGGCATGGCTGGGCCGCGCGAAACAGTAGATGCAGCCGTGCTCGCAGCCGCGATAGGGGTTCACCGAGCGGTCGAAGCCGACATCCGGCGACTGATTGCGTGTCAGCACCGACTTGGCGATCTCCCGGCGCACCTCGGTGGCGCGTGTCGGCGGCACGTCCTGCTGCCAGCCGTCATCGTAGGCCTCGCTGCGTGTCGGCGCGAAACGGTTGTCGGGATTGATCGCGGTTCCGCGACCGCGGGGTGTCTGAGGCAAGCCGGGCATGAGGATCGAGCCTGTTACTGTTTATTCGTACAGTATTTTACTCGAGCAGCAGCCTGCTAGCGCGATCCGATCGACGGTGCGATGACCACCGGTCATCCGCTCCGGGAACATTTGCGCCGCGCCCGGGACAAACCAGTCTGGTCGGATTCCACAGGGATGCCGGTACGCGTACCGGCCCGGCAGTACCGGCCAGGCCTCTTCAATTCCATCGGCTGCCGACACCTCAGGAGCAGACCATGCAGACCTCCTTCCACACGCGGGAGAACAACTTCGACTTCCTGCGCTTCTTCGCCGCGGCGCTGGTGCTGTTCGCCCACAGTTATCCGCTGGTCGGGCGGCGCGGTGACGAGCCGCTGACCGTGCTGACCGGCTACGAGAAGGGCGGCTCGATCGCGGTCGGCATCTTCTTCGTCATGAGCGGCTACCTGATCGCCTCGTCCTGGCTGGCCAGCAGCAGTCCGCAGAGCTTCCTGCTCAAGCGCGCACTGCGCATCTTCCCGGCGCTGATCGTCGCGGTGCTGCTGACCACCTTCGTTCTCGGCCCGCTGGTCACGCAGTTCGACCTTGCTCGCTACCTCGCCGCGGACGGCACCTGGACCTACCTGCAGAACATCCTGCTGGTGACCCGTTTCGAGTTGCCCGGGGTATTCGACGGCAACATCTACCCGGACGTGGTCAACGGTTCGCTGTGGACGTTGCCGCTGGAAGTGTTGATGTACATCGGCGTGATGATCCTCGGGCTGACCGGCTTCCTCACGCGCCGGCGGATCTTCCTGCCGATCGCCGTGCTCGCCGTCGGGCATTTCTGGCTGCTGGGCAAGCTGGGCATCGATTCGTACTTCATCAAGAACATCTTCAAGCTCGGGCTGCTCTACTACACGGGCTCGGCGCTGTTCCTCTACCGCGACGACGTGCCCTGGCGCGGCTGGATCGCGGCGCTGCTGTTCGCCGCGCTGGTGGCGACTTTCCGGACCGACATCGGACAGCTGGTGTACTTCGTCGCGCTGCCGTATCTGGTGCTCTACCTGGCGTACGCGCCGCTGCCGTGGGTGTCGCGCTTCGGCAAGTACGGCGACTTTTCCTATGGGCTGTACATCTACGCGTTTCCGTTCCAGCAGCTGGCGGTCTACCTGTTCGGTCCGCAGATCGGTGTCGTCGGTCTGTCGCTGATTGCGTTGGTGCCGACGCTGATCTGCGCGGCGCTGTCCTGGCACCTGGTCGAGGCGCCGGCGATGAAGCTCAAGCGCCTGTTTGCCCGCGCGCCGCAGCCGGGGCGGGCGGCACGGGGCAGCGAGGGCTGATCCGGCGGCCCCAAGGGTCATCGCGCTTTCCCTGAAAAAGCAAAGATTGGCGGTATTGGCTGGCAGAACTGGGTGGTCTGCCTGCTCGTTTAGGTTTGTGGTCTGGAGATCAGGGCCATTACCGCGTGAGATGGTGGTTCTGGTTTCGGCCACCCGGCCGAGTCACTTTCTCTTTGCTCGCGCGAAAGAGAAAGTGACCAAAGAGAAAGCGCGCCCGACATCCGGGTCTGGCCTGCGACCAGACTTCCCTCGCTCCGGCGCCGCTCCGGGGGCACGTCACGAAGGGACGTCCCTGTCCCTTCGTGACTCGCTCGGCGTCCTGCCTCGCGTCCCCCTGCGCGACACCTCTACTCGGCCTCCTGACGGGATCGGAGCCCGAGTCGCCTGAAGGTTTTTCGTTGTTGCTTTGGCTTTTAGCTGCACGGGCTTTCAGGCGGCACCAACCGCCCCTTTCAGGAGGGTGAGTGGAATCGTTGCGTAAGGGAGCGAGCCGCATGGATGCGGCGAGAGGCTTAAAGGGCCAAGGATGGCCCTTGTAAGCCGGCCCCCTTGAAGCGGCGATGGAACGAACGGACCCTGCGCGAAGCGCAGGGCCGGATGCAGGGGCAAGCGGTTTTGGTTACTTTTGTCGGGGCCGGCCTCCGGCGACTGGCAAAAGTGACTCGCCCAGCAGGGCGAAACCAAGCTTTCAAGCGACTCTGCCGACCGGCGTGACTGCAACGTGCCCAGCAATGCCCGAAAACTGGCAGTTCCCCCCAAACATGAATGAGAAGAAAACAAAAAGCCCGCCATTTGGCGGGCTTTTTAGGTTCAACCGAGCCGCATCACTCCGGCTTCTTCAACTTAGGATTCGGAAAGAACTGCACTGACTGCACCTGCGGATTGGCCGCCTTGGGCTGGACCTTGTTGACCCGCGTGCCGAGTTCCAGCGGCACCGACTGGCCTTGGGCGTTGAGGATATCGGCATAGCCGCAGACCACGCATTCGCGGTGCGGCACGCCGTCGACATCCCACATCTTGATGCAGTCGCTGGCGCTGCACGCCGGGCACACGGCTCCGGCGATGAAGCGCTTGGTGGTGATTCGGGATACGTCGTTGCTCATGCCGCGGCCTCCGCTACCAGCCCGAGGTGGCGCAGCAGGGCGTCGATGGACGGCTCGCGGCCTCGGAAATCGACGAACAGTACCATCGGCTCCTGCGAGCCGCCACGGGCGAGGATCGCTTCGCGGAAGGCGCGGCCGGTCTCGGCGTTGAACACGCCTTCTTCCTCGAAGCGCGAGAAGGCGTCAGACGACAGCACCTCGGCCCACTTGTAGCTGTAGTAACCGGCCGCGTAACCGCCAGCGAAGATGTGCGCGAAGCTGTTGGGGAAGCGGTTGTAGGCCGGCGGCCGCATCACCGAGACCTCGTCGCGGATGTGTTCGAGCACCTCCAGCACGCTGCGGCCGTCGCCGTGGGTGGCGTGCAGCTCGAAGTCGAACAGGGAAAACTCCAGCTGGCGCGCCATCATCATGCCGGACTGGAAGTTCTTCGCCGCCAGCATGCGGTCCAGCTTGTCCTGCGGCAGGCGCTCGCCGGTCTGGTAGTGGCCGGAGATGTGCGCCAGGCCTTCGGGGTCCCAGCACCAGTTCTCCATGAACTGGCTCGGCAGCTCCACCGCATCCCAGGCCACGCCGTTGATGCCCGAGGCGCCGGCGTGCTCGACCTGGGTGAGCAGGTGATGCAGGCCGTGGCCGAATTCGTGGAACAGCGTGGTGACCTCATCATGGGTCAGCAGCGCCGGGCGCTCGCCCACCGGCGGAGTGAAGTTGCAGACCAGGTTGGCCACTGGCGTCTGCAGCGTGCCGGCGGCGGTGCGGCGCTTGTCGCGGGCACCGTCCATCCAGGCGCCGCCGCGCTTGTTCGGCCGCGCGTAGAGGTCGAAGAAGAAACGCCCGATGTGCTCGCCGTGCTCGCTGATCTCGAACAGGCGCACGTCCGGGTGCCAGCGCTCGAAGCCCTCCAGCTCGCGGATCTCGATGCCGTACAGGCGCTGGACGATGGCGAACAGGCCGGAGAGCACCTTGTCGATCGGGAAGTACTCGCGCAGCTCCTCCTGGTTCAGGCTGTAGCGGCTCTGGCGCAGCTTCTCGGCGTAGTAGCCCAGATCCCAACTCTGCAGGTCGTCCAGCCCCTGCTCGGCGGCGAAGGCGCGCAGTTCGGCCAGGTCGCGCGCGGCGAACGGCTTGCTGCGCACCGCCAGGTCGCGCAGGAAGCTCAGCACCTGCTCGGTGGATTCGGCCATCTTGGTCGCCAGCGACAGCTCGGCGAAGTTGCCGTAGCCCAGCAGCTGCGCGAGTTCGTGGCGCAGCGCGAGGATTTCTTCCATCACCGGGCCGTTGTCGAACTGCCCGGCGTTCGGCCCCTGATCGGAGGCGCGGGTGGAGTAGGCGGCGTAAACCTCCTCGCGCAGGCCACGATCGTCGGCGTAGGTCATCACCGCGTAGTAGCTGGGGAATTCCAGACTGATCAACCAGCCGTCGAGGTTCCTGGCCTTGGCTGCCTCGGCCATCTGCGCCTTGGCCGAGTCGGGGATGCCGGCCAGCAGGCTTTCGTCGGTGATGTGGCGGGTCCAGGCCTGGGTGGCGTCCAGCAGCTGGTTGGAGAAGCGGCTGCCCAGCTCGGCGAGCTTCATCTGGATTTCACCGAAGCGCTGCTGCTCGACCGGCGGCAGATCGATGCCGGACAGGCGGAAGTCGCGCAGCGCGTGGTCGAGAATGGTCTTCTGCGCCACCTCGTAGCCGGCCGCTTCCGGGCGCTGGGCCAGCGCCTGGTACGCCTCGAACAGCGCGCGGTTCTGCCCGAGTTCCGTCCAGTAGGCCGACAGCTTGGGCAGGCACGCCTCGTAGGCGGCGCGCAGTTCCGGGCTGTTGCACACTGCGTTGAGATGGCCGACCGGCCCCCAGGCGCGGCCGAGGCGGTCGTTCAGCTCGTCGAGGCCGACCACCAGGGTCTGCCAGTCGAGGCTTTCGGCCGGACGGCTGAGCAGCTCCAGGATCGCCACGCGGTTGTCGCCGAGGATGCTGTCGATGGCCGGTTCGACGTGCTCCGGGCGGATGGTGGAATAGGGCGGCAGGTCGAAGTCTTGCAGCAGGGGATTGTTCGCGCTCACGGGACACCTTGGATCGAAGAGGGTAGAACTCAGACCACACCGGCCGGGCGATGCTCCGGTCGTGCGGCGGCGGCAATGCCGGCCATCTTAATTACAATCGACTCTTCCCGCAGCCAGAGAGGTTTCTATCGTGGCGATACGCAGCTACCAAAACCGCACGCCGCAACTGGGCGAGCGCGTGTTCGTGGACGACTCCGCGGTGGTCATCGGCGATGTGGAAATCGGCGCCGACAGCTCGGTCTGGCCGCTGACGGTGATCCGCGGCGACATGCACCGCATCCGCATCGGCGCGCGCTCGAGCATCCAGGACGGCAGCGTGCTGCACATCACCCATGCCGGGCCGTACAACCCGGACGGCTTTCCGCTGACCATCGGCGACGAGGTCACGGTCGGGCACAAGGTCACGCTGCACGGCTGCACCCTGGGCAACCGCATTCTGGTGGGCATGGGCTCGATCGTGATGGACGGCGTGGTGGTCGAGGACGAGGTGATCATCGGCGCCGGCAGCCTGGTGCCGCCGGGCAAGACGCTCGAGTCCGGCTACCTCTATGTCGGCAGCCCGGTGAAGCAGGCGCGCCCGCTGACCGACAAGGAGCGCAGCTTCTTCAGCTATACCGCCGGCAACTACGTCAAGCTCAAGGACCAGCACCTCGCCGAGCGCGGCTGATCCCGCTCACTTGGCGAACAGCTGGCCGATGTCCTTGAACGCCTTGAACTCCAGGGCGTTGCCGCAGGGGTCGAGCAGGAACATGGTCGCCTGCTCGCCGACCTGGCCCTGGAAGCGCACGTAGGGCTCGATCACGAAGCGCGTGCCGCGCGCCTTCAGCCGCTCGGCCAGCGCCTCCCATTGCTCCCAGCCGAGCACCACGCCGAAGTGCGGCACCGGCACGTCGTGGCCATCCACCGGATTGCTGTGCGCCGCCTCCTGATGCGGCATCTTCGGCGCCTCGTGGATCACCAGCTGGTGGCCGAAGAAATCGAAATCCACCCAGTGCTCGCTGCTGCGGCCCTCGGCACAGCCGAACGCCTCGCCGTAGAAGGCACGGGCGGCGGCCAGATCGTAGACGGGAATGGCGAGATGGAAGGGCGAAAGCGTCATCGGGTCGTACTCCGGAAATGGCAAGACGTGTCGAGTGTAGAGACTTTTCTCGCAGTGCCGAGTGCCCTGGGCGGGCTGAAACCCACCCTACAAAGCCACGCCGAACCCGTAGGGTGGGCTTCAGCCCACCAGGCGTGCCTCGAATGGGCGGTACCTAGAGCCTTTTTCCGCTGATCGGCCTACCCTGCAGCAGAACAGGAGACGAAAGGAGAGCCGTCGATGCGCGCCATGCTGCTGGAACGAACCGGCGAACCGCTGCACCTGCGTGACATTCCCCAGCCGCAGCCCGGCCCCGGCGAGCTGCGCGTCAAGGTGCTGGCCTGCGGCGTGTGCCGCACCGACCTGCACGTGGTGGATGGCGAGCTGCCGGCGGCGCCGCTGCCGATCATTCCGGGCCACGAGATCGTCGGGCGGGTCGATGCACTGGGCGAGGGCGTCAGCGGTTTCGAGCTGGGCCAGCGCGTCGGCATTCCGTGGCTGGGGCATACCTGCGGCACCTGCAGCTATTGCCAGCACGCCGAGGAAAACCTCTGCGACGCGCCGCAATTCACTGGCTACACCCGTCCCGGCGGCTACGCCGAATACGTGGTGGCCGACGCGCGCTTCGCCTTCGCCCTCGGCGAGGACGGCGACCCCGTAGCACTGGCGCCGCTGCTCTGCGCCGGGCTGATCGGCTGGCGTTCGCTGGTCAAGGCCGGTGACGGCAAGCGCCTCGGGCTGTACGGCTTCGGCGCCGCGGCGCATATCGTCATGCAGGTGGCGCGCTGGCAGGGACGTGATGTCTATGCCTTCAGCCGCCCTGGCGATGTGGCCGCGCAGGACTTCGCCCGTTCGCTGGGTGCGCTCTGGGCGGGTGATTCGGGCGAGCTTCCGCCGGTGCCGCTGGATGCGGCGATCATCTATGCACCGGCCGGCGAGCTGGTGCCGGCGGCGCTGCGCGCGGTGCGCAAGGGCGGCCGGGTGGTCTGCGCCGGCATCCACATGAGCGACATCCCGAGCTTTCCCTACGACATCCTCTGGCAGGAACGCGAGCTGGTTTCGGTGGCCAACCTGACCCGACAGGATGGTCTGGACTTCTTCCCGGTCGCCGCGCAGGTCGGCATCCATACCGAAATCCATGCCTACCCGTTGGAAAAGGCCAACCAGGCGCTGGACGATCTGCGCCACGGGCGCTTTCAGGGCGCGGCGGTACTGGTGCCCTGAACCGCCGGGCACGGCTGCCGCGCCACCGGCGCCGCGCGGCTGGTTCGGCGCACCGCGGGGCTGTATAACGGCGCCTTGCCCCGCGGTGCATGAACAGGAGGAGCGATGGAAGAAGTCATCGAAGAGCTGCGCGAACGCAACGAGCCGGTGCCGGTGCCGCTCGAGCTGCCGGACGACGAACAACTGGTCGAGGTCGAGGAGCAGCTGTTCATCAACCTGCCGTTCGGCCTGCGCGAGTTCCTGCTGCTGGTCAGCGACGTGGTCTACGGCCGGCTGGAGCCGGTCACCGCCAGCGATCCGCAGTCGCACACCTACCTGCCGGAAGTGGCCGCCAACGCCTGGGACGCCGGCGTGCCGCGCGATCTGCTGCCGATCTGCCAGGACGGCCCCGATTACTACGTGGTCGATCTGGAGGGTGAGGTCACGCTGTTCGACGGCGAAAGCCACGAGCTCACCGAGCAGACCTGGGAAACGGTCTGGCACTGGGTGCGCGACGTGTGGCTGGAAAGCGGCGCATGAGCATCGCGATGAGCGGCGGGAACGCGCCATGCTGACGCTCGGTAACCTGTTCGTCTTCCTGGTCCTGGCCAGCGTGGTGGCGTGGCTCTGGCACGGCCACGGCATTCGCGAGCGCGCGCTGGTCGCGGCGCGCCGGCATTGTCAGAAGCTGGACGTCGAGCTGCTCGACGGCAACGTCGCCTTCAAGCGTCTGGCGCTGCTGCGCGATGGCGCCGGACATCGTCGCCTGGCGCGCGTCTATGGCTTCGAGTTCACCGTGACCGGCGAGCAGCGGCACGTCGGGCAGATCGTCATGTTCGGCGCGCACGTCGGGCGGATCGAGCTTGAGGCGCATCCGTTCCGTGCCCCCGCCGAGCCGCCGAGCGGGCAGGTCATCCAGCTCGATGACTGGCGGCGCCACTAGCCGGCGTTGAAAGCAACCTGCTGACTAGCCGATCCGGCACTCATCGAGCGACTGTTGCAGCGCCGCCTGCGCTTGCGGTGCGACGAAGATCAGCTCCAGTCGCGAATCCTTGCGCCACTCGCTCGGTTGCAGATGCATCGGCGCGCCATCCAGCGCGTTGCCGGACAACCAGCCGCTTTCGCCATGCAGCACCAGCTTGGCGCGCCGCCATGGCCAGCGGCGCAGCCAGTGTTGCAGCCGTGCCATGTCGAAGCGCTGGCTCGGATGCCAGCGCCAGCCGATGCTCCAGCCGTCCGCGCCGGCCTGAACCTGGCAGATCGGCTGACGCGGATCGAGCCAGATGCCGGGCAGTGGCGCCGCAGCGGCCGGCAGTGCATCGCGACCATTGTCCGCGCACGCCTGCTGGGCGCTGCCCGGCAGCTGCGCCAGCGGTAGCGCGCCCTGTTCGGTCCAGTGCAGCGGCCGCGCCGGCAGGCGCGCGGCGAGTGCCGTCCGCGTCGCGGCATCCAGCGCTGCGCTCTTGTTCAGCACCAGCAGGCCGGCACTGTCCAGCGCCTGCTGCTGGCTGTCCGGGAGTGCCGCGCCGTGCGCCAGCGCGGCGGCATCCAGTACCAGCACGCTGGGCTGCACGGCCAGCACCTCGGTCCACGGCGGCTGGCGGAGCTGGCGCAGCAGCTCGGCCGGATGGCCAAGCCCGGAGGGTTCGATCAGCAGGCGCTGCGGCCGGGCCTGGCGCAGCAGGCGCGTCAGGCCGACCTGAAACGGCAGGCCGTTGACGCAGCACAGGCAGCCGCCGGCAACCTCGGCGATGCCGATGCCAGCGGCATCGGTGCTCAGCAGGGCGGCATCCAGGCCGATCTGGCCGAATTCGTTGACCAGCACCGCCCAGCGCTCGCCCGCCGGCTTCTGCCTCAGCAGGTTGCGGATCAGGCTGGTCTTGCCGGCGCCCAGCGGGCCGCCGATCAGGTGGGTAGGAATCTGTGTGAGCATGCCGGCATGGTCCGCATTTTGGCGTGCGCGGGGAAGCCGTTTTTCCGCGCCGCCATGCTAGAGTCGCCGCCGTTCGAGGGAGAGGGTCACGCGATGCGTCCGATGTTGCTGCTGCCGCTGCTGCTGAGTCTGGCCGGTGAGGTGCTGGCCGAGGCCTGCATCGTCCATAGCCGGGATGCGCGCATCGAAGTGCGGCTCTGCCAGCAGAATCGCAACATCCCCGCCGAACTGTTCCGCAGCGGCTTCTGCCAGCCGCAGCTCAAGGACCAGCAGGTGGACGTGGAGTTCGTCGAGAGCTGCCCAAGCGGTGCGTTCGGCATCTGCCGCGACGCCCAGGTGTCCAACCTGCCGTACCGCCAGGACATCCACTATTACGGCGTCGCCAGCGACGGCCGCTTCCTCCGGCCGGCCTGCGAACAGAACAGCGGCGGGCGCTGGGAAAGCGGCGACTGACCCGCGCAGCCCAGTGCGGCCGGGGGTTTCACGTGGAACGACCGGCTAGCGTGCGGGTTTCAGCGCGCCGCAATCCTCCCCGAGCCAGCGCGCCTGCGACTCCATGCGACTGCTGCCGCGCTCGCCGCCGGCGCTGTACTGGCTTTCCACCACGCTGACGAATTCACGCTCGCTGATGAAGCGGGTTTCGCCCTGGCCGCTGGCGTCCGGGCACTGGAAGCGGAATTTCCACAGGCGATCCGTGCGTTCGGTGATCTCCTGGGTGCAGTCGGGCTGATCGCTGAACGGCAGTTCCTCGGCATTCACCTGCGCCTCACTGAGGCAGATGCGCACGCCCTGGCCACCGAGCTGTACGCCCTGCGCGGCGAGCATGTCCTCCATCTGCTGGCGCTGCGCGGCCGGCAGGTTCTGCATCTGTTCGAGCATCTCGCTGACGCCAGGCATCTGCTGGCCGTCGACCTGGATGTCGCGGCTGGTGAATTCCCACAGGCCAGGCAGGATCGGCGCGGCCTGCACCGGCAGGCTGCATGAGAGCAGGAAGGCGAAGGCGATCAGGGTGCGGTTCATGGCGTGGCTCCGTGGCAACAGGGGTTTACCCAGCGTAGCCAAACCCTGGGAGCACGCGCGCAAGGCGAATGCCGTGGCGTGTGTTGTTGAGAAGCGTTAGCATTCAGCACTCAGCATCCGGGAGGTCCTCATGGCCGCCGACGGTTTCATCCGGCAGCAATTCGTGCAGCGGCTCTACGTCGAGCATCACGGCTGGCTGAACGGCTGGCTGCGCCGCCACCTGAAGTGCAGCCAGCGTGCCGCCGACCTGGCGCAGGACACCTTCGTCCGCGTGCTGACCAGGGAAGCGCAGGACCTGTCCGCCATCCGCGAGCCGCGCGCCTACCTGCACACCATCGCCAAGGGGCTGCTGATCAACCACTGGCGGCGTCGGCAGATCGAGCAGGCCTATCTCGACGCGCTGGCGCTGCAGCCCGAACCGCTGGCGGCGTCGCCGGAAGAGCAGGCGCTGATCGTCGAGACGCTGCTGCAGATCGACGCGATGCTCGACCGCCTGCCGCACAAGGTGCGCCGCGCCTTCCTCATGTCGCAGCTGCAGGGCATGACCTACTCCGCCATCGCCGCCGAGCTGGAGGTGTCCGAACGGATGGTCAAGAAGTACATGGCGCAGGCCATGCTGCATTGCCTGATGCTGCTGGACGACGACGCATGAGCCTCGATTACCGCGTGCTGCAGGAGGCCGCCGAATGGTTCGCGCGGCTCGAATCGGATACGGTCGACGCCGCCGAGCGCGAGGCCTGGGCCGCCTGGGTGCGCCAGCCGGAACACGCGCGCGCCTGGCAGAAGGTGCAGCGCATCAGCGGTCGATTCGCGCCGCTGAGCGCGCATCCGGCCGGGCGCGCGGCGGGTGGCATGCTGCAGCAGCGCACGCCGAGCCGCCGGCAGGCGCTCAAGCTGCTGTCGCTGGTGTGTGGCGGTGCGGCGCTGGGGCTGGCGGGCGGCAGGCTGCCCTGGCAGGACTGGAGCGCCGATCTGCGCACCGGCGTCGGCGAGGTGCGCGAGACGCGGCTCGCCGATGGATCGCGGCTCTGGCTGAACACCGACAGCGCGGCGGATGCCGGCTTCGACGGCGCGCTCCGGCGGCTGGCGCTGTATCGCGGCGAAGTGTTGGTCGAAGCCGTGGACGAAGCGCGACCGCTGCTGCTGCGAAGCCGCGAGGGCCAGTTGCGCGTCACGCAGGCGGCGCGCTTCTCGGTGCGCCAGCGTGACGGCAGCACCCAGCTCAGCGTGTTCAGCGGCATGGTGGACATCCAGCCGGATGACAGCGGACTCGGCCGTGGCATCGGCGCCGGGCAGCAGGTCGGCTTCAGTGCCAACCGGATCGGTCCGCCCGCGCCGGTACAGGCCGGGCAGCAGGCCTGGTCGCGCGGCATCCTGCTGGCGGACAACCTGCGCCTGGTGGATTTCCTTGCCGAGCTGGCGCGCTACCGCCACGGCTATCTCGGCTGCGATCCGCGCATCGCCGAACTGCGCGTGGTCGGTGCCTTCCCGCTGGCCGACAGTGACCGTGTGCTCGATGCGCTGGCGGCGACGCTGCCGGTACGCGTGCAGCGGCGCATGTCCTGGTGGGTCAGCCTGGAGCCTTCCGGCGCGGCGTGATGCGATTGCATCGCCAATGAAAAATAATCGCATATGAGGTTCCCTTTTATCGGTGGTAACGGGCTTCAGCTGCAAAGGCCATGTGCCGGTCCTCACCACTAGGGATTTTTTCATGCGTTCAGCCCCCCATCGTCCGCGCGTGCTTGCGCGCGCCATCCGCGCCACCCTGTTCTGCCTGCCGCTGACGGCCACGCTGCCCGGCCTGGCGAGCGCCACCGAACCGGCTTCGAGCCAGCAGGCGCAGAGCCGCTACGACATTCCCGCCGGCGCGCTGTCCAGCGTGCTGAGCCGCTTCGCCGGCGAGGCCGGCGTGCTGCTGTCGGTGGATGGCAGCCTGCTGCAGGGCCTGCAGTCGGACGGTCTGCGCGGTCAGTACGGTGTCGACGATGGCTTTGCCGCACTGCTTGCCGGCAGCGGCCTGCAGGCGGTGCGCGACAGCCAGGGCACCTACTCGCTGGTCCGCCGCGCCAGCGAAACCGGTGCGGTCGAGTTGCAGCCGATGACCGTGCAGGGCTTCGCCCTGGGCAACGCGCTGGGCGAGATGGACGGCTACAGCGCCACCCACAGCAGCGTGGCGACCAAGACCAGCATGCCGCTGGTGGAAACCTCGCAGACCGTCTCGGTGGTCACCCGCCAGCAGATCGAGGATCAGGGCTCGCGCTCCATCGCCCAGGCGGTGCGCTACACGCCGGGCCTGATGAGCACGCCCTACGGCGCGACGACCCGCTACGACTATGTCGCCATGCGCGGCATCACCGATGGTTCGGTGGACAACCTCTACCTCGACGGGCAGAAGCTGCTCGGTGACAGCGGCACCTACAGCAGCCTGCAGGTCGATCCATACTTCATCGAGCGCATCGACATCCTCAAGGGGCCGTCCTCGGTGCTCTACGGCCGCAGCCTGCCCGGCGGGCTGGTGGCGATGACCACCAAGAAGCCGCAGCACGAAACCCGTCGCCAGCTGCAGTTCTCCTACGGCAGCCACGACTACAAGCAGACCGCGTTCGATTTCACCGGGCCGCTGGAGGACGAGCGCATCGCCTATCGCCTCGCGGGTGTGGTCAAGGATGCCGACAACCAGGTCGATGGCATCGAGGAACAGCGCTACGCGGTGATGCCGTCGGTGAGCATCGACTTCACCGACGACACCCGCCTGACCCTGCTGGCGATGCTGCAGAAGGACCCCGAGAGCGGCTATCACGGTGGCCTGCCGGCGGACGGCACGGTGACCTCGCACAACGGCCAGCGCATTTCGCGCAGCTTCTTCGAGGGCGACGAGGATTACGAGCAGTTCGAGCGCGACCAGCAGATGATCGGCTATCAGCTGGAGCATCGCTTCAACGACGTGGTTTCGGCGCGGCAGAATTTCCAGTACCTCGACTCGACCGTGGAATCCGGCCAGGTCTACCAGTACGGCTACGCGACGGCCGACGAGCTGGTGCGCTACTACACCGGTGCCGACGAGGCGCTGCACGCCTGGACGATCGACAACCAGCTGCAGTTTCTCTTCGATACCGGCGCGCTCAGCCACACTCTGGTGACCGGCCTCGACTATCAGCGGCGCAAGGCGAAGGTCGCCTACGACGCCGGCTACGGCCTGGCGCCGATCAACCCTTACAGCGGCGCAGTCGGCGTCGGCAGCCCGGTGTTCTACCACCAGTACGACGAGACCCGCGAGCTGGAGCAGACCGGCCTGTATGTGCAGGACCTGATCAGCCTGGGCAACTGGCGCTTCTCGCTGGGCATGCGTCAGGACTGGGTGGATGTGTCGTTCGACCATACCGAGGATGCGAGCTACGGCGATCAGGCCGATAACGCCAAGCTCGAGCAGTTCACCGGCCGCGTCGGCGTGCTCTATGCCTTCGACAACGGCCTGTCGCCGTATGCCAGCTACTCCGAGTCGTTCAACCCCAACGCCACCGCGGCCTACAACGAGGTTGCACCGGGCGTCTACGACATCGCGTTGCTCGATCCCACCGAGGGCGAGCAGGTCGAGGTCGGCCTGAAGTACCAGCCGCTGGGCACCGATGATCTGTACACCATCTCTTGGTTCGACCTGAAACAGTCCAACCTGGCGAACAAGGATTCCAACGAGAACTTCTACCGCGCGGTCGGCGAGCTGACCTCCACGGGCGTGGAAGTCGAGGCGCGTCTGAAACCGGTGGAGCAGGTCAACCTGATCGCCAGCTACACCTACATGGACGTCGAGTATTCCAAGGACTTCACCGGCGCCGCCGGGGTGAACAACCGCGGTAACCGGCCCAACGCCGTGGCGCGCAACATGGCTTCGCTGTGGGCCGACTACACGTTCGATCAGGGACCGCTGGCCGGTCTGCAGATCGGCGGTGGCGCGCGCTACTTCGGCAAGAGCTGGGCCGATGCGGAGAACACCCTGCACATCCCGTCCTACACGCTGTACGACGCCATGCTCGGCTACGACCTGTCGCGCGTCGGGCTGCAGGGGGTCGGCGTGCGCCTGAACCTGAACAACCTCACCGACGAGAAGTACGTCGCCGCGTGCAACAGCCTCAGCCAGTGCTACTACGGCGAGGCGCGCAACGTCATGGCCACCGTGACCTACGACTTCTGAACGCCCCCAGCGGCCGCCGGCTCCCAAGGGGCGGCGGCCTTGTGCTTTCTGCAAACGGAGACCGCCGATGCGCCCGATCCTCGTGCTGCTGCACCGCTACGTCGGCCTTGCGACCGCGCTGTTCCTGTTTCTCGCCGGCCTCACCGGCAGCGTGCTGGCCTTTCATCACGAGCTGGACGAGTGGTTGAACCCGGAGTTCTACCACACCGCCAGTGACGGTCCGCTGCTGGCGCCGGGCACGCTGGTCGAGCGCGTCGAGGCGGCCAACCCGCGCCTGCAGGTCTGGTACATGGAGTTCGCGGACGAACCGGGCCACGCCGCGCTGCTGGCCCTGGTGCCGCGCAACGATCCGGCCACCGGCAAGCCCTTTGCCGAGCGCCCGGTGGTGCATTACCTCGACACCGTGACCGGCGAGACCGTGGGCACGCGCTACTGGGGCGAGTGCTGCTTCTCGCGCAAGAATCTGGTGCCGTTCCTGCTCGAGTTCCACTACAACCTTGCGCTGCCCGGCAACTGGGGGCTGTGGCTGATGGGCCTGGTGGCGATCGCCTGGGTGATCGACTGCCTGGTCTCGCTGCTGCTGACCTTGCCGCGCGGCCGGCCGTTCTTCGGCAAGTGGTGGACGGCCTGGAAGATCAAGCGCCAGCGCCTGAACCACGACGTGCACCGCGCCGGCGGCCTGTGGCTGTGGCTGCTGCTGACGCCAGTGGCGGTCAGCAGCGTGGCGATGAACCTGCCGGAGCAGGTGTTCAAGCCGGTGGTCTCGCTGTTCTCCGCGGTGGAGCCGAGCGTCTATGAGGCGCGCGGGCGGCTGCCGGCTGAGCAGCTGGGCAGCACCGCCTACGACTTCCATCAGGCCTACGACTACGCCATGCAGCACGCGGCGACGCTGGGCCTGCGCGAGCCGATCACCGAGCTGTACTACAGCTTCGAGTACAACTTCTACGGCGCCGGTTTCGGTGCGCACGACAGCAACCAGGGCAACGCCTGGCTGTTCTTCCACGGCACCGACGGCACGCGGCTGCTCGGTCAGGAAATCCCCGGCCAGGGCACGCTGGGCCAGCAGTTTCACCTGCTGCAACCGGCGATCCACGGCGGACGCATCCTCGGCCTGCCGGGGCGCATCCTGATCGCCGTGCTCGGCGTGGCGATTGCCGTGCTGTCGGTGACCGGCGTGGTGATCTGGTGGCGCAAGCGCCGTGCGCGGCAGCACGCGGCGTTGCGGCGGGAAGTGGAGCTGGCGGTCTGAGCAGGAGCGTAGGGTAGGCAACGCTTTAACGATCCACCGCCGAGGCTCAGGATCGCCGCGCCACCTCGCAGCTCCACAGCTCCAGCCCCGGTCGGTCGGCGCGCGGCGGGCCGAGCCATTCGCTCAGCGCGTGGCACTGTCCGTCGAAGCACAGCTGGTAGTCACCGGCCTCGGGCGTGCGGCCGACGCGCAGCGGCTGCAGCGCCGGCAGTTGGCGCCGGTAGTGCCAGGCGCCGTTGCGCAGTTCGGCACCTTCCGGCGCTTCCATGCCGGCCCCCGAACCCTTGATCCGCGCTTCGCCGAGCAGCAGGCCGTCCGCCGTGACGCGGTAATCCTCCTCCCAGCGGATCTTCTCGATGGTGTGGTTCCACGCCAGGGTGAAGGCGGGTGTGGGCAGTTGCGCCCACACCACACCGGCCAGGCCCAAGCAGAGGCCGATCACGCCGTTGCCAGCCGCTCGGTGCGACGGGCGCGCCAAATATGCTGCGCCAGCAGCGCAATGCCCAGCACGAAGCCGATTTCATCACTGACCGGCATGGCCAGAATCAGCGCGACGCCAGCGGCGAACGCCCACAGGCGCTCCCAGATCGGCATGCGCAGGCTCAGGTGGCCGGTAACCGCCATGCCCCACAGGCACACCGCGAAGACCGTCTTGACCACCATGTACGCCGTGGCCAGCCAGCTGTCGCCCTGCATCATCAGCGCCGGGTCGTAGACGGCCATGAACGGCACCACGAAGCCGGCGGCGGCGATGCGGATCGCCCACAGGCTGATCTTGAAGCCGTTCTCGCGCGCGATCGGTGCCGCGGCGAAGCAGGCCAGCGCGACCGGCGGCGTCAGGTCGGCCATCAGCCCGAAGTAGAAGACGAACATGTGCGAGACGATCAGCGGCACGCCCAGCTGCTCCAGCGCCGGCGCGGCGATGGCGCTGGTGATGATGTAGTTGGGAATCGTCGGAATGCCCATGCCCAGCACCAGGCAGGTCAGCATCGTCAGTAGCAGCGAGAGGAACAGGTTGTTCTCGCCGATGGCTAGGATGTAGCCGGCGAAGGTACTGGCGATGCCGGTCAGCGAAACGATGCCGATGATCACCCCCACCAGCACACAGGCGATACCCACCGGGATCGCGTGGCGTGCGCCCTCGACCAGGGCGTACAGGCAGGCGCGCAGGGTGTCGTGACCGCCCTTGATGAACCAGCAGGCCACCACCAGCGCACCGATGACGCCGAAGATCACTCCGATGCCGAGCTGGAAGAAGCCGGCGCAGAGCACGCCCAGGGCGATCCAGAACACCGCGCGCAGCCAGAAGCTGTTGGCCTTGAGGATGATCGCCGAGCCGAGGATGACGATGGCCGTCAGCGCCAGGCCCACCGTGCCGGAGAACATCGGCGTGCGGCCGGAAAACAGCAGGAACACCAGCACCGCCAGCGGCACTAGCAGGAACCAGCGCTCCTTGACCGATGCCCAGGCGCTCGGGCACTGGTCTTTCGGTAGGCCCTTGAGGCCCTTGCTGCGTGCCTCCAGGTGCACGATCCAGAATACCGCGAAGAAGTACAGCATCGCCGGAATCAGCGCTGCCTTGGCGACTTCCACGTAAGGCACATTGATGGTTTCGGCCATGATGAAGGCGACCGCGCCCATCACCGGCGGCATGATCTGCCCGCCCATGCTCGCGGTGGCCTCCACCGCGCCGGCGAAGGCTGGCTTGTAGCCGAAGCGCTTCATCAGCGGGATGGTGAACTGGCCGGTGGTGACCACGTTGGCCACGCCCGAGCCGGTGATGGTGCCCATCAGCGCCGAGGACACCACCGAGACCTTGGCCGGGCCGCCGGTCTTGTGCCCGAACAGGCCCATCGCGAAGTCGGTGAACAGCTTGATCATCCCGGCCTGCTCGAGGAACGAGCCGAACAGGATGAACAGGAAAATGTAGGTCGCCGAGACGTAGGTCGGCGTGCCGTAGAAACCCTCGGTACCGAACGACAGCTGGTTGATGATCTGGTCGAAACCATAGCCACGGTGGGCGAAGTCGCCCGGCAGGTATTCGCCCAGCAGCCCGTAGGCCAGGAACAGCGCGCAGATCAGCGGCAGCGCGATGCCCATCACCCGGCGCCCGGCCTCGAACACCAGCACCGTGAGGGTGATGCCGACGATCAGGTCGGTTTGCGTCAGGTCACCGGAGCGCTGCACCAGATCGGCCTCGAAGTACCACTGGTAGAACGCCGTGGCCATGCCGGCCAGGCCCAGCAGCCAGGCCATCGGCTGCCACGGGCGGTCGTTGCCGCGCGCCGGGTAGCAGAGGAACACCATCAGCAGCAGGAAACCGACGTGGCCGGCGCGCAGTACCTGGCTGGACACCGGGTGGAAGGCCGCGGTGATGATCTGGTAGGTGGAAAACAGCAGGGCCGTGTAGAACAGCGCCTTCGGCCATTCGCTGGGGCTGGCGTGCAGGCCTTTGGATTCGCTCATGGAGAACTCTCCGGAACAGCGGCTTCAAGCGTCGGGGCTTCAAGCGGACGATGCGGGGGACGCTGCCCGTGGCGCGGGCAGCGTGTCATTGCGGGTTCCGCAAGGGCCGCCGGCCACCGGCTGCATCGCGCGGTGGCTGGCGGCGGACGTGCTTACTTGAGCACGCCGGCTTCCTTGTAGAAACGCTCGGCGCCCGGATGCAGCGGGATCGGCAGGCCTTCGGTGGCGGTCTCCAGCTTGATGTCCTTGGCCGCGGAGTGCGAACTGACCAGGCGATCGAGGTTGTCGAACATCAGCTTGGTCATCTGATAGGCCACCTCGTCGGACACCTTGTCGTGGCTGACCAGGATGTTGGTGATCGCCGCGGTCGGCACGTCGGCGTCCTGGCCGTCGTAGGTACCGGCCGGGATCACCTTGGCCTGATAGGCGCTGCTGCCGATCTTCTCCACCACCTCGGCCGGGATCGCCACGAAGGTGATCGGCACCATCGACGCCAGGTCGCGGATCGCCGCCATGCCCAGGCCCGAGGACTGCAGCGTGGCATCCAGCTGGCGGTTCTTGATCAGCTCGACCGACTCGGCGTAGGGCATGAATTCCACCCGGCCCATGTCCTCGTAGCTCAGCCCGGCGGCCTTGAAGATGGCGCGGGCGTTCAGCTCGGTGCCGGACTTCGGCGCGCCGACGGAAATGCGCTTGCCCTTGAGGTCTTCCAGCGTCTTGATGCCCGATTCCTGGCTGGCGACGATCTGAATATAGTTCGGATAGGTCGCGGCGATGGCACGCAGGCGCTTGAGTGGCGCCTTGAAGCCGGCATCCTCGACGCCGTTCCAGGCATCGTCCACCGAATCACCGAGGGCGAACGCCAGTTCGCCGCGCCCGGCCTGCAGCAGGTTGAGGTTTTCCACCGAGGCCTTGGTCGCCTGCACCGAAGTCTTGGCGCCGTCGATCTTGTTGTACTGCTGCGACAGCGCCACGCCGATGGGGTAGTACACCCCGCTGGTGCCGCCGGTGAGGATGTTGATGAAGGTCGGCGCGGCGACGGCCGCGGTGCTGGCCGTGAAGGCTGCGGCGGCAGCCAGCAGGCTGATGCGCTTGGTCAGTCTCATGGTGTTTCTCCGTGTTGTTATTGGATTCGGGCGCTGTAGACCATAGGCGATCGGCGGCAACCCTGCAGGTTGCCGGCGGACAGGAAAAGACGAGGCGGCGAGCGGAGGCTTCCCGGGGAAGCGGAGCGCGGCGTGCGGCTTTTCTTGTTCGTGTGATCGCAACGGGCATGGTGGCTTTGCACGTGCTGTGCCAGCTGGCGAAACTGCGCTAGCTCGGGCGTGCGGCGCCGCGACGGGGTTCCGATAAGCGGAGAATCGCTCATGCTGCGTCGGTGATCGGCGGATTCTTGCCGATACCCGGCGCGCCCGGCGGTGCTTGCGTGGCGCCGACGATGGATTAGAGTGGCGCCATCGTCCCTCCCGAGCCTGTCATGCGCCTGCTTCCGTTGCTCCTCTGCCTGTCGTTGCCGCTGCTGGCCGACGCCGCGCCAGCGCCGTACTACCAGTGGCAGAGCAAGCTCGACGGCACCGTCATCTGCCGCCAGACCTCCCCGGGCGAGGGCTGGCAGCGGCTCAACGAGCGCGCCTTCCGCGACCTCAACTGCACGCTGCCCGCCGCGCGCATCGAGCGGCCGGACAACGTGCCGGGCTTTCGTCCGCAGCCGGGGCGCTGAGCGGCCCAGGGGCTGCTGCCCGCCGACGGTGCGCAGCCTTGTCACGTAGCTCCGGGTTTGCTTGAGGTGCATTGCACTGTGCGTGGGGCCAAGGTGGATAAGCTTCGCGTTATCCACCCTACGACTGGCATCGGCATCGGCATCGGCATCGGTAGGGTGGAAAACCGCGCAGCGTTTTCCACGCGTCGTCTAAAGCATCATGCCGTCGTACGCCAGCCGCACGTTGCCCGGCAGTTCCCGTGGCTGTTCCATCAGCCAGGCATCCAGCGCATGACCGACGTGGGTCAGCACGGCCTGTGCCGGCTGCAGTGCTTCGACGCTCTGCAACGCGCGGGTCAGATCGTTGTGATTGCGCGGCGGTGGTTCCTGCGGCGGCTGCGAGCAATCGAGCACCAGCACGTCGAGCGCGATGCCCTGCAGGTAGGCGCGGGTGTCGTCCGGCAGGCCGAGGGTGTCGGTGAGATAGGCGATCTTGCGCCCGACGCCTTCGAGCAGGTAGCCGAATGTCGGCTTCGAGTGCTGCAGCGGCAGCGCCGTGACGCGCAGCGTGCCCAGCGCACGGCGCTCGAAGGCGGCGAACGGCTGGCTGAAATCGAGGATACCCGGGTGCTTGTAGAGATCGGCGAAGCCCGCGGGATCGTCCGGGCCGTGTACCGGAATGCGCAGCCCGGTGCCCCAGCGCAGCTGCAGCAGACCCTGGGCGTGGTCGGCGTGGTAGTGCGTCTGCAGGATGCCGCTGAGGCTACCGGGGACGAAGCGCTCGCCGAGATCGGTCAGGCCGCTGTCGAGCAGCCAGCGCTGGCCGGCGCATTCGATCAGTGCGCAGCACGGACCGCGGCGATAGGCCGGTTCGCGCCAGGCGCGGGCGCAGGCCGGGCAGCCGCAGTTGTACACCGGCAGCTGCGCGGCATCGCCGGTGCCGAGTAGGGTCAGTCGCATCGGCGGTGCTCGTCGAGCAGCTGCAGCAGGCGTTCGACGCTGCTGGTCAGCGAGGCGGAATTGTCCAGGCGGATGTAGTCGTCCAGCTCGCCGCTGAACAACGCGTTGCGCGCCAGTCGCGCCTCGATCTGCTCCGGGGTTTCCCGTCCGCGATTCAGCAGGCGCTCGCGCAGCACGTCCTGCTCGACGGTCAGCAGCACCGCCAGCAGGTCCGGGTAGCGCTGGCGCGCCTCGGCCAGGTAACCACGCGAGCCATTGACCAGCACATCCTCGCCGGCCGCCAGCCAGGCGTCGATCTCGGCGCGGATGCCGTAGGCCAGCCCGTTGGCGCGCCAGCTGAGGGCGAAGGCCTGCTCGGCCTCCAGGCGCTCGAACTGCTCTGGACTCACCGCCTGCGCGGCCTCGCCGATGGCTTCTGCCGAGCGGGTGATGACCCGCCGGGCGATACGCACGCCACGCTCGGCGAGCGCTGCGCGTGCGGCGTCGAGCAGACTGTCCTTACCGGCCCCGGAGGGGCCGATCAGGTAAATCAAGCGGCCTTTCATGGGGTTACTCCCGATCATCGAAGCCAGCGCAGTGGCAGGCAGTATAGAGCCAGCCGCGCTACCTGCTGGCGCCTTGTCAGCTTTATCGGAGTGCGCCATCAGAACACCCGCCGGCCCTGGCGCCAGACCTGTCCGATCACCGGCTGGCCCTTGTGCACCTGCGCCTGGACCAGGTCGGCGCGCAGGCCGACGGCGATCTCGCCGCGATCATCCAGCCCGGCCGCGCGTGCCGGCGCCAGGCTGATGGTGGCGATGGCGCGCGGCAGGTCGTAGCCGTTGTCCTGTTCGGCCAGGCCCAGCGCGGCCTGCAGCAGGCTGGCCGGGTAGTAGTCGCTGGAGAGGATGTCCAGCACGCCGCGCCGGGCCAGATCGGCAGCGGCGATATTGCCCGAGTGC
Source organism: Pseudomonas phenolilytica (assembly GCF_021432765.1). Classification (NCBI taxonomy): domain Bacteria; kingdom Pseudomonadati; phylum Pseudomonadota; class Gammaproteobacteria; order Pseudomonadales; family Pseudomonadaceae; genus Pseudomonas; species Pseudomonas phenolilytica. The sequence goes on along the minus strand of NZ_CP058908.1, from coordinate 980,269 downwards.
GAGCCGCCACGGACGATGTTCGGCGCGCCCATCAGCACCTTCAGCCCGCGTGCGTGGCTGGCCTCGGCGGCCTCAAAGGTGGTCGGGAATTCGGCGATGGCCATGCCGTAGTCCGCCGACTCGCTGACGTGCTCCAGGGTCGCATCGTCGTGGCTGGCCAGCGCCAGGTCGCGGCTGCGGCAGATGTCGACGATGGCGGCGCGCTGCTGGTCGCTGTGCCGCGCCGAGTTGGCCAGCTGCTCGGTCACGAAGGCATCCATCTCCGCCGGGCTCAGGTGGTACTTGCCCATGTAGTACTCGCGGTACTTCTCCATGCGCGCGAACTGGCGCTGGCCCGGCGCGTGGTCCATCACCGAGACCAGCTGCACCAGGGGCTGCTCGACCAGCTCGCGGAACAGCTCCAGGCACTGCGGGTGGCTGACTTCGCAGCGCAGGTGCAGGCGGTGTTCGGCGCGGGTCTGCCCGGCCGCCTCGGCCTCGGCGATGGCCTCGAGCATCACCCCGAGCTGCTGCATGCGCTTGCCCTTGGGATTGATATCGCCGATCGACAGCGCATCGAACACCGTAGTGATGCCGGCGGCGACGATCTGTGCGTCATGGGTCAGCACCGCCGAGGCGGACGGCCAGTCCACGCCAGGACGCGGGCTCATGTGCTTTTCCAGGTTGTCGGTGTGCAGTTCCACCAGCCCCGGCAGCAGCAGGTCGCCGCCCAGGTCCTGGGCCTGCGGCAGGCTGCTGGCGCCCTCGCTGATATCGGCGATCAGGCCATCGCGGATCAGCAGGCTGCCATGGATCACCTGATCGGCCAGCACCAGGCGGGCGTTGCTGAGTATCTGTTCAGCTGGCATGGGCCAGGTCCTCCTGCGTCATGTCCAGATAGCGGTCGGCGACTGCCTCGCGGATCGCGCGGTCGTGGAAGATGCCGATCAGCGCGCTGCCGGCGGCCCTGGCCTCATCGATCAGTTCCAGCACCACGCGGGCGTTGGCTTCGTCCAGCGAGGCGGTGGGCTCGTCGAGCAGCATCACCGGCCAGCTCACCATGAAGCCGCGCGCCAGGTTGACGCGCTGCTGCTCGCCGCCGGAAAAGGTGCCGGGGGCCAGCTGCCAGAGCCGCTCGGGAATGTTCAGCCGGGTCAGCAGCGCCCTGGCCCGCGCCTCGGCATCGACACGCGTCCAGCCGCGCGCCAGCGCCGGTTCCATCACCACCTCCAGCGCCGGCACCCGCGGGATCACCCGCAGGAACTGGCTGACATAGCCCAGCGTCTGCCGGCGCACGGCGAGTACCTGGCGTGGCTCGGCACCGACCAGCTCCAGCCAGTCGCCGGCGTGGCGGATACGGATGCTGCCGCCGGCCGGCAGGTAGTTGCCGTACAGCGTGCGCAGCAGGGTCGACTTGCCGGCACCCGACTGGCCGTGCAGCACCAGGCACTCGCCGGCGGCGACGGTGAAGTTCAGCCCGCGCAGCACCTGCAGGCGGATGCCGTGCTGCTGGTGCAGGGTGAAGGTCTTGGCGAGGTCACGGACCTCGATCAGGTTCGTCATGACGGATTCCTTCATGGCTGCAGCACCGAGGACACCAAGAGCTGCGTGTAGGGGTGCTGCGGGTCGTCGAGGATCTGGTCGGTCAGGCCGGACTCCACCACCCGCGAACGGCGCATCACCATCAGCCGGTCGGCCAGCAGGCGTGCCACGGCGAGGTCGTGGGTGACGATCACCACCGCCAGGTCCAGCTCGCGCACCAGCCCGCGCAGGAGGTCGAGCAGACGTGCCTGCACCGACACGTCGAGGCCGCCGGTGGGTTCGTCCATGAACACCAGCTTCGGGCTGGAAACCAGATTGCGGGCGATCTGCAGGCGCTGCTGCATGCCGCCGGAGAAGGTCCGCGGCAGGTCGTCGATGCGCGCCGGGTCGATCTCCACCTGTTGCAGCCAGTCCAGCCCGGCGGCGCGCAGCTGGCCGTAATGGCGTACGCCCTGGGCCATCAGCCGTTCACCGATGTTGGCGCCGGCGGAAACGCCCATGCGCAGGCCGTCGCGCGGGTTCTGTTCGACGAAGCCCCACTCGGTGCGCAGCAGCGTGCGCCGCTCGGCCTCGCTGGCGGCGTAGAGGTCGAGCCAGTCGCCGGCAGCGTCGCGGTAGAGCACCGTGCCGCGATCCGGCGGGCAGCGGCCGCAGAGCAGCGAGAGCAGGGTGGACTTGCCCGAGCCGGACTCGCCGACGATGCCCAGCACCTCGCCGGGGTAGAGGTCGAAGGACACGCCCTGGCAGCCCTTGTCCGGGCCGTACAGACGGGTCAGGTCGCGCACCGCGAACAGCGGCTCGGTGGCGACGCTCGCGGCGGGCAGCAATTGTTCGGCGGCACTCATGGGCGGCTCTCCTGGGGCTGGGCGCGCTGCGCGCAATAGTCGGTATCCGAGCAGACGAACTGCTTGGTCCCGGCGTCGTCGACGATCAGCTCGTCGAGGTAGGAATCGCCGCTGCCACAGATGGCGCAGCTCTGCTCCCACTGCTGGATCTGGAAGGGGTGATCCTCGAAATCCAGGCTGACCACGCGGGTGTACGGCGGCACGGCGTAGAGGCGCTTCTCGCGGCCGGCGCCGAACAGCATCAGCGCCGGGCTGCAGTCCAGCTTGGGGTTGTCGAATTTGGGAATCGGCGACGGGTCCATCACGTAGCGCCCGTCCACCGTCACCGGGTAGGCGTAGCTGGTGGCGATGTGGCCGAAGGTGGCGATGTCCTCGTAGAGCTTCACGTGCATCACGCCGTAGTCGGCCAGCGCGTGCATGGTGCGCGTCTCGGTTTCCGACGGCTCGATGAAGCGCAGCGGCTCGGGAATCGGCACCTGGTAGACCATGATCTGCCCGGCGGCGAGCGGGGTTTCCGGGATGCGGTGGCGGGTCTGGATCACCGTCGCCGCGGGGGTGCGCTCGGTGGTGGCGACCCCGGCGGTGCGGGCGAAGAAGCGGCGGATCGACACCGCGTTGGTGGTGTCGTCGGCGCCCTGGTCGATCACCTTGAGCACGTCGTCGGCGCCGAGAATGGCCGCGGTCAGCTGCATGCCGCCGGTGCCCCAGCCGTACGGCAGCGGCATCTCGCGGCCGCCGAAGGGCACCTGATAGCCGGGAATGGCGACCGCCTTGAGCAGCGCGCGGCGGATCATGCGCTTGGTCTGTTCGTCGAGGTAGGCGAAGTTGTAGCCCGCCTCGCTGGCGGGGATGGCGTGGGCATTCATGCGCGTTTCTCCTTCGCTGGCGTTTCAGCGAGCGCTTCGGCCGGCTCGGCCTGCGGCTGGCGCAGCCTGCGGATCAGCTCCAGTTCGGACTGGAAGTCGACGTAGTGCGGCAACTTCAGGTGCGAGACGAAGCCGGCAGCCTCGACGTTGTCGCAGTGCATCAGGACGAACTCCTCCTGCTGCGCCGGACCCTGCACCTCCTCGCCGTACTCGCCGGCACGCAGCGCGCGGTCGACCAGCGCCATGCCCATCGCCTTGCGCTCGGCATAACCGAAGGCCAGGCCGTAGCCACGGGTGAACTGCGCCTGTGCGGCGCTCTCGCCGACGAACTGGTTGACCATCTCGCACTCGGTCAGCTCGATCTCGCCGAGGCAGACCGGGAAACCCAGCTCCTGCGGCTCGATCCAGACCTCGGCGGTGCCGATGCGAATCTCGCCGGCGAACGGGTGGTTGCGGCCGTAGCCGCGCTGGGTCGAGTAGCCCAGCGCCAGCAGAAAGCCCTCGTCGCCGCGCGCCAGTGCCTGCAGGCGTTCGGCGCGGCTCGTCGGCAGCTCCAGTGGCTCGCGGGTGAGGTCCGGCACCGGCTCGCCGCGGTCGATCTCCGGGGTCATCAGGCCTTCCTCACCGAGCAGGCCGAGTACCCGCGGGCAGTTGCCCAGCGTGGCGCCTTCATCCACCGGCGGGCCGGGACGTTCGCCTTCGGCGAGCAGGGCAAAATCCAGCAGGCGATGGGTGTAGTCGAAGGTCGGGCCGAGCAGCTGGCCGCCGGGCACGTCCTTGAAGGTCGCCGAGATGCGCCGGCTGAGCTGCATGGCGCCGGTGTCCAGCGGCAGGCTTTCGGCGAAGCGCGGCAGCGTGGTGCGGTAGGCGCGCAAGAGGAAGATCGCCTCGACCAGATCGCCGGCGGCCTGCTTGATCGCCAGCGCGGCGAGTTCTTCGTCATACAGCGAGCCTTCGCTCATCACCCGCGCGACGGCGAGCGGCAGCTGCTGGCGGATCTGCTCGACGCCGAGTTCGGCGATGCCGGTATCGCCGCGGCGCTTCTTCGCCAGCAGCGCGTGGGCGTTGTCGATGGCCTGTTCGCCACCCTTGACCGCGACGTACATCAGGCCACCTCCTGCAGCGAATCGCCGATGCGCGTGCTGCGCGGCAGGCCGAGCACTTCGCCGTCGGCGCAGAACAGCGCGTCCAGCCCGCGCGGGAAGTCGTTGCGTGCGGCGCGCTGCTGCCAGAACGCCGGTTTCAGCGGCAGGCCGACCAGCCGGCTGCCGTCGATGCCCGGACCCTGCCAGCTCAGCGCCGGGCCGCGGTCGAGCCGGTCGAGCTGGATCAGCAGCGTGCAGGACTGGTCCGGGTAGCGCTCGCTGCCGGCGTAGAAGCCGGAGAGGTCGTCAAGCGCCGCGGCGTCGAGCAGGGCGAACATCGCCTCCTCACGCGCCTCGACGATCGGGCAGCCACAGTGGAAGGCCAGGTTGGCGCGGATCGCCGGGGTGTCAAAGGCCGGCGCCAGCCACAGCGGCGTGTCGTTATCCAACAGGCTCAGGCACAGCGCGTAGCCGGCGGCCTGCAGATGGTCGACGGCGGCGACGCTGACCAGCGGCTGGCGCGTGCCCGGCTCGGCCAGGGCCTTGAGCGCGGCGCGGAAGCACTTCTGCGCGTCCAGCACCGGGTCGGCGAAGGCGGCCTGCAACAGGTCGGATGGGGCGCTATTCATCAGTCTTCTCCTCGCAGCAGCGTGAAGAACTCCACGCGGGTAGTGGCGGTTTCGGCAGCCTTTTGCGCGGCGCGGCGGGCCTGCGCGGCGGCCAGCGGTTCGATCAGCTCGGCGAGCCAGCGGCTCTGTTGCGGGCCTTGCAGGTGGGCGTCGGCGAGCGCGGCGAGCTCGGCCTGGCGCTTGTCGCGGCCGGCGCGGTAGCTGTAGCCGGTGCTGCCGTCGGCCAGGCGCACCACGCAGCGGGTGACGCTCATCTCGCCGAGGTTGAACGGCGCACCGGTGCCGCCCATGCGGCCGCGCACCAGGGTCATGCCGATTTCCGCGGGGCGGATCAGCTGGTAGGCGCAGTCGCGCAGGTCACTCTCGAAAGGCGCCAGATCGGCGGCGCTGGCGCGGGCCAGCACGGCCATCCAGCGCTGGCGCGGGGATTGTTCGCGGATGTGCATGGGGTTCTCCATCAGGTGGCGACCTGGTACTGGAAGCGGTCGGAACGGCTGGCCGAGAGGGCGATCTCCACCGGTCGCCCGGTGGCATCGCAGGACAGGGTGAAGACCGACAGCAGCGGCATGCGCAGCGGCATCAGCAGCTGTGCGGCCTCGTCGCGGTCGGCCAGGCGCGCGCCGATCAGGCTGAAACGGCGCGTCAGCGGCAGGCCGCGTTCGCCGAGGTAGCGGCGCAGCGAACCGCCCTGGTAGTCGGCGAGCAGCTCGGTGTGGCTGGCGCAGTAGCGGTGGCGGATCAGGCTGACCGGCTCGCCGTCGAGCAGGCGCAGGGTGCTCAGCTCGATCAGCGCGGCGCCTTCGGCCAGTTGCAGGTGACGTGCTTCCTCGGCGCTGGCGCTGAGCTGACGGCGCGCGAGCAGGCGCGCCTCGGTACGCAAGCCGAGGGCGGCCAGCGATTCGCTGTAGGCGCTGTCGGCCTGCAGCGGATACACCAGCGGGCGTTGCAGCACCTGGGTGCCCTTGCCCTGGCGGCGCAGCAGGCGGCCTTCCTGGACCAGCTCGTCGACGGCACGGCGCAGGGTGTGGCGGTTGACCGCGAAGCGCCGCGCCAGCTGCATCTCGCCGGGGAGGAAGTCGCCGATGCGGTAGTGGCGCAGCTCGCCGCGCAGCACCTGGGCCAGTTCGAGGTAGAGCGGTTCGCTGGGTTGTCTAGACAACTGCATGGTGTTTTCGAGAGGCGCACAGCGCCTCGCTCCGTCAGATGAAGAGCTTGCGCAGGTGCTGGGAGAGCAGGTCGATCAGGCTCACCACGGCGATGATGATCAGCAGCAGGGCGGCGGTCTGGCCGAACTGGAAACCGCGGATGGCTTCCCAGAGGATCACGCCGATGCCGCCGGCGCCGACCATGCCGACCACCGTGGCCGAGCGCACGTTGGATTCGAAGCGGTACAGCGAGTAGGAAATCCACAGCGGCAGCACCTGCGGAATCACCCCGAAGATGACTTCCTGCAGCGCACTGGCGCCGGTGGCACGCACGCCTTCCACCGGGCCCGGCTCGATGGCTTCCACCGCTTCGGCGAACAGCTTGGCGAGCACGCCGGTGGTGCTGATCCACAGCGCCAGCACGCCGGCGAAGGGTCCGAGGCCGACGGCGACGACGAAGAGCATGGCGAAGACCATCTCGTTGATCGACCGGCAGGCATCCATCAGCCGGCGCACCGGCTGGTAGACCCACCAGGGCACGATGTTCTCGGAGCTGAGAATGCCCAGCGGAATGGCGCAGACGATCGCCAGCAGGGTGCCCCAGAGGGCGATGTGCACCGTGGTGACCATCTCCTTGAGGTACAGCTGCCAGTTGCTGAAGTCCGGCGGGAGGAAGTCGGCGGCAAAGGTCGCCATGTTGGCGCTGTCGCGAATCAGCAGCAGCGGATTCATCTCCGCGCCTTGCCAGGACCAGGCCAGCACGGCTAGGCACAGGCCCCAGCCGAGCAGGCGCAACCAGCTGCGCTTGTCGTTGCCCGCCAGTGGCGGGGTGGTGCTCAGAGTGGTCATGTTCGGTTCTCACAAACGACACGGACGGGGGCGTGGCGCCAGCGCGCCACGCCCGGCGTTGCTCAGCTGGCCTTGGCGGCGGCGTTCTTCTGCTCGCGCTCGGCCATGCGCTGCTCCAGCTTGGCCAGCTCGTCGTCGATGCCCTGCAGCTGCGCCTGGCGGTCGCTGTCGGAGAGCTTGCTGTCGGCGGCGACTTCGCTGCGCTTCTTGAACAGTTCCAGCTGGCGGATCGGCAGCAGCTGGTCGTTGTCGGAGGCGCGGAACGGTGCCCACTGCAGCGCGGCGAGAATTTCCTTCTCGGCCGGCTTGGCGCCGTAGCTCATGAAGAACTCGCGCAGCCTGTTCTTCTGCTCGTCGCTCAGGTTCTTGCGCCAGACCAGCGGGTCGGCCGGGATCAGCGGCGAGGTCCAGACGATCTTCAGTTGCGCGGCCTTGTCCGGCGCGGTGATCTCCAGGCGCTCCATGCCTTCGCTGTTGAAGGTGCCGACATCGACCTGCTTGTTCGCCACTGACAGCGCGTTCACTTCGTGGCTGCCGTTGAGGCTGCGCTTGAAGGCCTGGCTGGCGTCGACCTTGTTCTTGGCGAACACGTAGTAGCCGGGCACCAGGTAGCCGGAGGTGGAGTTCGGGTCGCCGTTGGCGAAGGTCAGGCTCTTGGCGTTCTTCAGCACGTCCTCGACCGAGTTCAGGGCGCTGTCCTTGTGCACGATCAGATGGCTGTAGTAGCCCGGGCTGCCGTTCGCGGCGACGGTCTGGGCGAAGACTTCACCGCCGGCGCGGTCCACCGCCTCCATCGCCGACTTGTTGCCGTACCAGGCCAGGTCGACCTTGTCGAAGCGCATGCCCTGGATCACCCCGGCGTAATCGGGGGCGAAGAAGGCCTTCACCTCGTAGCCGGTCTGCTTGCTCATGTCGGCGAGGAAGGGGTCCCAGACGCTGCGCAGGTTCTGCGAGGACTCGGTGGAAATGATGCCGAAGGTGATGGTCTCGGCGGCCTGCGCGGTGCCGAGCATCGCACCGGCGACCAGCGTGGAGGCAGCAAGGGCGCGGCTGAAGCGTTTCAACATGGAGATCACTCCTGGGGTGTGGCGTTGGTTGTCGGGTTGGCCCGCGGCTCAGCCGTTGACCAGCTGCAGCTGCCGCGGCTCGGCGGCGCGGGCGCGGTCGGAGAACAGCAGGCTGGCGTCCAGATCGGCGCCGTAGAGATCGTTAAGCAGGCGGTCGCTGAGCGCCGCCGAGGGGCCGTCGTAATGGATGCGCCCGCCCTTGAGCGCCACGGCGCGCGAGCAGTAGCGCAGCGCGTAATCGACCTGATGCAGGGTCACCACCACGGTCTTGCCGTCCTGGCGGTTGATGTCGGCGAGGATTTCCATGACCTTGCGCGCCGACTCCGGGTCGAGCGAGGCGATGGGTTCGTCGGCGAGGATCACCTCGGCCTGCTGGGTCAGCGCACGGGCGATCGCCACCCTCTGCTGCTGGCCGCCGGAGAGCGTCGAGGCACGCTGCGCGGCTCGCTCGGCCAGACCGACGCGCTCCAGTGCGGCCATGGCCTGCCGCTTCTGCTCGTCGCTGAACATGCCCAGCGATCCGCGCCAGCGCGGCATGCGGCCGAGAAAGCCGAGCAGCACGTTGTCCAGCACGCTGAGCCGGGTGACCAGGTTGAACTGCTGGAAGATGTAGCCGATGTCGGCGCGCAGGCGGCGCACCTCGCCGTGCAGCTGGCCGGTGGCCTGCACCTCGCGGCCGAGCACCTCGATGCGCCCGCCGGCGGTGCGGTCGCAGCAGGCCAGGCCGGCCAGATGGCGCAACAGCGTGGACTTGCCGGAACCGGACGCGCCGATCAGCGCCACCATCTCGCCCGGCTGTATTGCCAGGCCCAGGTCGAACAACGCCTGCTTGCCGGCGAAGGTCTTGTTCAGTCGCTCGACTCGAATAGCCGCATTCATGTCTTGCCCTCTCGTCTGCGCGGCCGGGGAGGTCGGCCAACTTGTCTAGACGAGAAGGTAGTCAGGCTCTGTTGCAGTCCCGCTAAGCGTCCGTGAACCTGCGATGACCATTCGGTGAAGCTTCGACGGTGAGCGCAGCGGCCAGTCGGTGCACGCAAGGCTTTGCCTGCGCGGCGCGCGCCCCTAAGCTGGTCGGCGAGCTGCCGCGTCGCCTACACGACGGTCGGGCCTGTCAGAAAAGAGGAAGAGCATGAAACAGAAGATCGTATTCATCACCGGCGCCACCTCCGGCTTCGGCCGCGCCACTGCCCGCCGCTTCGCCGAGGCCGGCTGGGCGCTGGTCCTCACCGGCCGGCGCAGCGAGCGCCTGCAGGAGCTGAAGGCCGAGCTGTCGGCCAAGGTGCCGGTGCACATCGCCACGCTCGACGTGCGCCACGCCGGCGCGGTGAAGGAGGTGGTCGAGCAGCTGCCCGCCGAATTCCGCCAGATCGATTGCCTGGTCAACAACGCCGGCCTGGCGCTGGCGCCGCAGCCGGCGCAGCAGGTTGACCTGCAGGACTGGCACACCATGATCGACACCAACATCACCGGCCTCGTTAACGTCACCCACGCGCTGCTGCCGACGCTGATCGCCACCGGCAAGGGCGCCAGCATCGTCAACATCGGCTCGGTGGCCGGCCACTGGCCGTATCCGGGCGGCCACGTCTACGGTGCGACCAAGGCGTTCGTCGAGCAGTTCGGCTACAACCTGCGCTGCGACCTGCTCGGCACCGGCGTGCGCGTCACCGACATCGCGCCGGGCATGGCCGAAACCGAGTTCACCCTGGTGCGCACCAAGGGCGATCAGGCCGCCAGCGACCGGCTCTACCGCGGCACCACGCCGCTGAGCGCCGAGGACATCGCCGAGCAGATCTTCTACGTCGCCACCCTGCCGGATCACATCAACATCAACCGCCTGGAAGTGATGCCGACGCGTCAGGCCTGGTCTCCGTTCAATATCGATCGCGACAAGTAAACCGCCTGCCGCCGACGTGGCGCGGCCGCGCCGCGTCGTCACACCAGATCGGCGTCTTCCTCGGCGGGCAGCTGGTCGGTAACGATCACCCGCGGGTGGCGGCTCTGCTCGTCCTCGATGCGCAGGCCGACGTACTCCGCATCGTGGGCGTCCCAGAAGGCTTCGAGTTGCTGCAGATCGGCCTGGGCGAGCAGCGTCTGCCCGGTGCGTTCGAGAATGACGGAATAGCGGATGTCGGCGTGCATGGAGGTGAGCTCGTGGTGGTGCGGGGTAGGGCTGAACAATGATGTCATTGTGACATTGAGGCATGATGCACGGCCGACCATTCATCGTCCGGCAGATGACAGCCGCCGAACGGCAGGCAAAGCGCATCGCCGGACTGCAAGAAATCCAAGGCGTGCCGATAACCCGCGCAACGGCCATCGGCCAACGCAGTCGCAGGGCAAGACATGAGCAACTCCTACACCGCCGATTCACTGTCGCTTCTTCTCTTCACGCTGCGCAGCGGCAAGCAGATGGCGATCAATCTGCTGAAGGTCAGCGAGATCATCCCCATGCCGCGGCTGACGCGGCTGCCCGAGGCGCATCCGCACATCGAAGGCGTGGCGACTCTGCGCGGCGAGCCGTTGTCGGTGATCGACCTGAGCCAGGCGATCGGCATGGCGCCGCTGGAGGACCCGCGCGGTGGCTGCCTGGTGGTCACCGAGATCAGCCGGCAGAAGCACGGCCTGCACGTGCAGGCGGTGGCGCGGATCGTCAGCTGCGCCACCTCGAAGATCCTGCCGCCGCCCTACGGCGCCAAGGGGCGCTCGTTCATCACCGGCACCGCCGAGGTGGATGGCGAGCTGATCCAGGTGCTGGATATCGAAAAGGTGCTGCACAACATCTCGCCGGCTTCGGCCGAAGCCGATCTGTCCGACCTGAACGTCGAGGATGCGCAGCTGCTCACCGAGACGCGCGCGCTGATCGTCGACGACAGCCAGGTCGCGCGCAGCATGTCGCTGGCTGCGCTGGGCCAGTTGGGCGTGACCTGCCATGCCGTCACCGGCGCGCGCGCCGCGCTGGCCAGGCTCGATGAGCTGCACGGCGGCCCGGAGGAAATCAACGTGGTGGTCTCGGACATCGAGATGCCGGAGATGGACGGCTACGCCTTCACCCAGGCGCTGCGCCAGCATCCGACCTACGCCGGTATTTATGTGCTGCTGCACACCTCGCTGGACAGCACCATCAGCACCGACCGGGCGAAGGCAGTGGGCGCCAACGAGATTCTCACCAAGTTCTCGGTGCCGGAGCTGACGCGCTGCATCCTTAACGCGGCGCGGGCGATCCACCGCCGCTGAGCGCAGGCGGCGCGGGCTTGCAGGGCAACGGATGATTAATCCGCGGCGCGCTTCGCCTACGCCTAATGGACGAGCGGCATGCGCGCATCGATCAAGCGCGTCAATGTGAGCCGGCTCTAGAATGCACGTTGTTTCTGCCGCCAGAGTAAAACCATGAAGGCCATCCCCGATGCAATCTCGCCGCAGCTGCTGCTTCAGGCAGTCGAGCAGGCCTTCAACTCGGTCCTGATCACCGATGCGCAACCGGCGCCGCACGGCCCGCGGATTCTCTATGCCAACGCCGCGTTCTGCGCGCTGTCCGGTTACAGCGCCGAAGAGCTGGCGGGCCAGACGCCGCGCATCCTCCAGGGCCCGCTGACCGACCGCGACGTGCTCGACGAGCTGCGCCAGTGCCTGCACGAGGGGCGTTTCTTCCACGGTTCGACGGTCAATTACCGCAAGGACGGCGAGCCGTACTGGGTCGAATGGAACATCTCGCCGATTCGCGATGCGCAAGGAACCGTCACCCACTACGTGTCGGTGCAGCGCGGCTTTTCCGAACTGGTCGCGGCGCAGCACACCAGCCAGCTGCTCTTCGAGGCGCTGGCCGCCTCGCATGACGCGGTGCTGATCACCGACGAGAACGGCATCATCGAGTTCGCCAACCCGGCCTTCGAGGCCATGACCGGCTACGCGGTGGCTGAAGTCCTCGGTCGCACCCCGGCGTTCCTGCGCTCCGGGGAACACGACGACGCCTTCTACGCCGACCTCTACGAGAGTCTGCGCGCCGGGCGGCCATTCCTTGCGACCTTCGCCGATCGCCACCGCGACGGTCACATCTTTCATGCCGACCAGACCATCTCGCCGGTGCGCGGCCGCGACGACAACCGCACCCATTTCGTCAGCATCATTCGCGACCTGACGGCGCGCGTGCGCCACGAACAGGCGCTGCGCGATGCAGCCTCGCTGGACATGCTGACCGGGCTGTACAACCGCCGCGGCGGCGAAAGCCTGCTCGAACGCACCTATATCGGCGCGCGCGAGGGTGGTGCGCCCTTCGGGCTGATCCTGGCCGATATCGACCACTTCAAGGCGATCAACGATACCTTCGGCCATCCGGCCGGCGACCGCGTGCTGGAGCGCGTCGGGCGCCTGCTGCGCGCCTGCGTGCGGGCGACCGATGGCGTGGTGCGCTGGGGTGGCGAAGAATTCATGGTGATCCTGCCGCACTGCGAGCTGCGTGCCGCGATGGAGCAGGCCGAGCGGATTCGCGCACGCATCGAACGTTCGCCGCACCCGGAGGTGGGGCCGATCACGCTGTCGCTGGGCGTCGCGCAGCTGAACGCCGGCGAAACCGTCGCCAGCCTGATCGACCGCGCCGACCGCGCGCTCTACGAGGCCAAAGCCCAGGGCCGCAATCGCGTCTGCAGCGTGCAATAAGCGGCACGGCAAGTGAGACCATGCCCGCACCGGCGGGCATGGTCACGCCGCTGCGCACCGGCCGCGATGCGACGGGTGATGGGTTCGGGAACGGGAAGAAGTGCTGCTGAGCGCGGCGCTGGCTTCAGGCAAACCAGCGGCGGGAGAGATGGCGCATCCGGCGGGATTCGAACCCACGACCCCTGCCTTCGGAGGGCAGTACTCTATCCAGCTGAGCTACGGATGCGTTGCGGGGCGCAATCATACGCATGTCCTCCGCAGGCGTCCATGCCGGCCGGGGCGCCGTTGTCGGCGCGACGCAGTGCGACCGCCGGACGGCTGCCGGCGCTGCGGACGGCTGTTACCCTTGCGACCGCACGGCCGCGCCGGCCGTGCCTGTTCGGATTGCTGAGGGGGGAACGTGGGTCATATCAAACTATGGGATGCGCCACTGCGGATCTTTCACTGGCTGTTCGCCGCGTCGGTAACGGCCGCCATCGTCACCGGCTGGATCGGCGGCAACCTGATGGTCTGGCACGGCCGTCTCGGTCTGCTGGTGTTGGGGTTGCTGGTGTTCCGCCTGCTGTGGGGCTTCGTCGGTTCCACCTATGCGCGCTGGTCGCGGATTCTTGCAGCGACGCTCGGCGTGCGTGACTACCTGCAGGACAACTGGCGCGAGGCCGGGCACAACCCGCTCGGCGCGTTCTCGGTGCTGGCGATGCTGGGGCTGGTCGGCTTCCAGGTGGCCAGCGGACTGCTGGCGACCGACGACATCGCCCTCCAGGGGCCGCTCTATGCGCTGGTCGACAGCGCGACCAGCGATTGGCTGAGCGGCCTGCATCGCCAGGCCAAGTGGCTGCTGCTGGCGCTGATCGGATTGCACCTGACGGCGATCGGCTGGTATGGCCTGGTCCGGCGCAAGCCGCTGGTGCGCGCGATGATCGCCGGGCGCGCCCGGCGCGAGCATCCCGCGCAGCAGGATGCCCGCGGTGGCTCGCTGCTGGCGGCCGCGCTGGCGGTTATCGTGGCGCTGGGGAGCGTATGGGCGGTGCAGACGGTGGCGGAGCGGATGAAGCCGGCACCCGCGGCGGCGGCGCCCAGTCTGGACTGGTAGGAGGCACGGCCGGTCGCGGCAGGCGACCGGCAGGCCGGAGCGCTTATTCGGCGCGGAATTTGTCGTGGCAGGATTTGCAGCTTCCGCCGACGTCACCGAAGGCCTTCTTGATCGCGGCCTGATCGCCTTCAGCGGCAACCTTGGCGAGCTGGTTGGCGGCGGTGGTGAAGTTGCGGCCAATGCGACCGGCTTCGTCGAGGTTCTGGAAGAACTCCGGCTTCAGGCGGGTCTTGTCGCCGAGCTGCGCGGTGGTGGTGTCCGGGCTGTAGAGGCTGCCCATGCCGGAGTTGGCGATGGCGGCGATGGCGTTGGCGGCGGCGGCGACCTTGGCCTGGTCGTAGGACTCCTCGCCGTCGACCACCTGGGCCTTGATCTTGCCCATGTTCCACGACATGAACTGGTAGCCGGCCTGGCGGGTTTCGACCATTTCTTCCGGTTTCAACTGCGCCTGCGCGGCGGTGCTGAGCAGCAGAACGGCAGTCGCGACGCCTGTCATCAATGCTTTCACGAATAGCTCCATTTATCGGTCAACGGGATGCGGCGGCCTGGCCGCCGGCGCGTGACTATACCGCGCAGGGTGGCCGGCAATGGGTAACAAGGCGTAACAGACGCGCCCGTGCATCAGACCGGTCAATGGCAGGACAACGCCGCGCGCCATGAACTTGCCGGCCGGCTGGCCGCGGTCCTAGCATGACCATTCGCAGTAACGAAGCGGCAGGAACCGGACGCCCGAGGACGGTTCAGATCATCGTCGCGTTAGCCAAACTTTCCGCAGCGGGCCTGCCGCTACGATGTCCGAGGAGACCGCCATGCAACTCAAAGACCCCGCGCTGTTCCGCCAGCAGGCCTATATCGATGGCGCCTGGCTGGATGCCGACAGCGGCCAGACCATCAGCGTGAACAACCCGGCCACCGGCGAGACGCTCGGCACGGTGCCGAAGATGGGCGCCGCCGAGACCCGCCGCGCCATCGACGCCGCCGAGCGCGCGCTGCCGGCCTGGCGCGAGCTGACCGCCAAGGAACGCGCGCAGAAGCTGCGCCGCTGGTTCGAGCTGCTGATGGAGAACCAGGACGATCTCGGTCGTCTGATGACGCTGGAGCAGGGCAAGCCGCTGGCCGAGGCCAAGGGCGAGATCGCCTACGCCGCCTCCTTCATCGAGTGGTTCGCCGAGGAAGCCAAGCGCATCTACGGCGACACCATTCCCGGCCATCAGAAGGACAAGCGCATCATCGTCATCAAGCAGCCGATCGGCGTGACCGCGGCGATCACCCCGTGGAATTTCCCCTCGGCGATGATCACCCGCAAGGCCGGCCCGGCGCTGGCCGCTGGCTGCACCATGGTGATCAAGCCGGCTTCGCAGACGCCGTTCTCGGCGCTGGCGCTGGTCGCGCTGGCCGAGCGTGCGGGCATTCCCAAGGGCGTGCTCAGCGTGGTGACCGGCTCGGCCAGTGACATCGGCAACGAGCTGACCGCCAACCCCAAGGTGCGCAAGATTTCCTTCACCGGCTCCACCGAAGTCGGCGCCAAGCTGATGGAGCAGTGCGCGCCGGGGATCAAGAAGGTCTCCCTGGAGCTGGGCGGCAATGCGCCGTTCATCGTCTTCGACGATGCCGACCTCGACGAGGCGGTGAAGGGCGCCATGCAGTCCAAGTACCGCAACGCCGGGCAGACCTGTGTGTGCGTCAACCGCATCTACGTGCAGGACGGCGTGTATGACGCCTTCGCCGAGAAATTCCAGGCGGCGGTGGCCAAGCTGCGGGTCGGCAACGGCCTGGAGGAGGGCACCGACGTCGGCCCGCTGATCGACGACCGCGCCGCCGCCAAGGTGCGCGAGCACATCGAGGATGCCGTCGCCCAGGGCGCGCGGCTGGTAGCCGGTGGGCAGGCGCATTCGCTGGGCGGCAGCTATTTCGAGCCGAGCGTGCTGGTCGATGTGCCGGACAGCGCCAAGGTGGCCAAGGAAGAGACCTTCGGCCCGCTGGCGCCGCTGTTCCGCTTCAAGGACGAGGCCGAGGTGATCGCCAAGGCGAACGACACCGAGTTCGGCCTGGCTTCCTACTTCTACGCCCGCGATCTGGGCCGGGTGTTCCGCGTCGCCGAGGCGCTGGAGTACGGCATGGTCGGCATCAACACCGGACTGATCTCCACCGAAGTGGCGCCGTTCGGCGGGGTGAAGTCGTCCGGCCTCGGCCGCGAAGGCTCCAAGTACGGCATCGAGGACTACCTGGAGATCAAGTACCTCTGCATGGCGCTCTGAGGCCTGCGACAGCCGGTCCCGGTCACGGGGCTGGCACTTTGCTATCCGTCGGGTCAGAATCGCCGCCCGCAGCCTGTCGTTGCCTGTCATCGGCGTCGCGCTGCGGCTGTCCGTCCGCTTGCTAGGCTGGCAGTGTCTTCCAGCGAGCAGCGCAGTGAGCATCTCGGCCCAAGTTTCCTTTGTCCTCGTCGCCTACAACGAGCCCTGGCGGGCGGATCAGCTGTGCCAGCTGGTGCGTGCGTTGCGTCCGGGCACGCGCGTGGTGCCGGTGGGTGATGGTCATGCGGCGCTGGCGACCTGCAAGCGCCAGGTGCCGAGTCTGCTGATCATCGATGGCGAACTCGATGGCCTCGACGGCCGCCAGCTGCTGCGCGAGCTGCGCCGGCACGGGCCGACCCAGCGGCTGCCGTGCGTGCTGATCAGCGCGCGCACCGATACCGCCAGCGTGCGCACCGTGCTGCCGCTGGCGCCGGCGGCCTATCTCGGCAAGCCCTACGACCTCGACGACTTGCGCCTGCGCCTGGACCGGCTGCTGCCGCGCTCGGCCGGTGGCGGCGTGGCGGCCGTGGCCGCGCCGGACAGCCTGGAAAACTTCCTCGAACGCATGCGCCAGCACAACCGCGGCGCACCGCTGCAGCAGCCGCTGCTGCAGGCCCTGCAGCGTCTGCAGGGTGGCGATCAGGACCCCGGCGAGCTGGCCGAGCTGCTGGCGCGCGATCCGCAAGCCACCGCGCGGCTGATCAGCCTCGCCAACGCCAGCGACACGCAGCAGACGGCGCCCTGCCTGAGTCTGGCGCAGGCGCAGCAGCGACTGGGCGCCCTGCGCAGTCAGCAACTGGTGACCGAGCTGGCGCTGCAGCACAACGCCTGGCTGGCCGAGCCGCGGCTGGCCGAGCTGACCGCGCAACTCGGTGCCCAGGCGCTGCGCACCGCGCGCCTGGCCAGCTGGCTGGCGCACCAGCTCGGGCTCGACGAGGCGCTGTGCTACACCGCCGGCCTGCTGCAGAACCTCGGCGAACTGACGCTGCTGCGCAGCCTGCAGGAGTGGCTCGACAGCGGTGGCGAGCTGGACGAGACGGCCGTGCAACGCAGCCTGCGCGAACGTGCCGCGGGCTTCGGTTCGGCGTTGCGCGCGCACTGGCGCCTGCCGCTGGAGCTGCGCCAGGTGATCAGCGCCTACTATGCACTGGGCGCCGGCGTGCTGCGCCGCGAGGCGCTGGTCCTCAATCTCGCACGCCTGCTGCTCGAACTGCCGGCCGAGGCCGATGCGAGCCGTCTGGCGGACGAACGCAGCGTTCGCCTGCTGCGCCTCGACCCCGCGCTGCTGGCCCGCGCGCCCCGCCACGCCATTCAGGGCTGAGTACGCGGCGCTGCTGTGATGCCTTATTCAGTGGGTCAATAACGCTCGTCTTGCCGTCGTCGAGCCGCCACGGCGCGCGGCCAGACGGCTATTTTCTCTCGGTTGCGCGTGCTATCGACACGAGTAAATGACTCGCATATTCTGCAGTGCGAAACATGATTCCGTGAAATAACAAATCCAATCAGCACAGCGGAGGCCAGCATGACGGACGTCGTACGGCTCGAACGACTGGGCGCCATCGCGCTCGTCACGGTCAACAACCCACCGGTCAATGCGCTCGGCGTGGCGGTCCGTCAGGGGCTGCTGCACGCCCTGCGCGCGGCCGAGGCGGACGCCGAGGTGCGCGCGGTGGCGCTGGTCTGCGCCGGCGACACCTTCTTCGCCGGCGCCGATATCAAGGAGTTCGGCCAGCCGCCGCAGGCACCGGGGCTACCGGAGGTCATCGCGGCCATCGAGGCCTGCGCCAAGCCCTGGGTTGCGGCGATCCACGGCACGG
Organism: Pseudomonas phenolilytica; assembly: GCF_021432765.1. Lineage (NCBI taxonomy): Bacteria > Pseudomonadati > Pseudomonadota > Gammaproteobacteria > Pseudomonadales > Pseudomonadaceae > Pseudomonas > Pseudomonas phenolilytica. The sequence continues at coordinate 962,402 of NZ_CP058908.1, read as the reverse complement.
CGTTGGGCGGCGGGCTCGAAGTGGCGCTGGGCTGCCATTACCGCATCGCCCGCGCGGATGCCAGGGTCGGCCTGCCGGAAGTGAAGCTCGGCCTGCTGCCCGGCGCCGGCGGTACCCAGCGGTTGCCGCGGCTGGCCGGCGTGGCCAAGGCGCTGGAGATGATCGTCGGTGGCCAGCCGATCGGCGCGGCCGAGGCGCAGGAGCATCGCATCGTCGATGAACTGTTCGACGGTGACCCGCGCGCGGCCGCGCTGGCCTACGCGCAGCGGCTGCTCGACGAGGGCCGCGGCCCGCGCCGCACCGGTGAGCTGAGCGTTCCCGGCACCGACAGCGCCGAGCTGATCGCCGCCCGGCACGCCGAGGTGGCCAAGCGCACGCCCGGCCTGTTCGCACCGCTGCGCTGCATCGCCGCGGTGGATGCCGCGACCCGTTTGCCGCTCGCCGAAGGGCTCGAGCGCGAGCGTCAGCTGTTCCTCGAATGCCTGCATTCGCCGCAGCGCGCGGCACTGGTGCATGCCTTCTTCGCCGAACGCCAGGCTAGCAAGATTGCCGATCTGCCGGCCGCGACCCGCCCGCGGGAGATCGCCACGGCGGCGGTGATCGGCGGCGGCACCATGGGCGTCGGCATCGCCCTGTGCTTCGCCAACGCCGGCGTGCCGGTGAAGCTGCTGGAGGTCGGCGAGGAAGCGTTGCAGCGTGCGCTGCAACGCGCCCGCGACACCTGTGCCGTAAGTGTCCGGCGCGGCAGCCTGAGCGAGTCGGAGATGGAGCGGCGTCTGGCGCTGATCGCGGGCGTCACCGATTACGCCGCGCTGGCCGAGGTCGATCTGGTGGTCGAGGCGGTGTTCGAGGACATGGCCGTCAAGCAGCAGGTCTTCGAGCGGCTCGATGCGGTATGCAAGCCCGGCGCGATCCTCGCCTCGAATACCTCGTCGCTGGACCTCAACCAGATCGCCGCCTTCACCCGGCGCCCCGAGGACGTGGTCGGCCTGCACTTCTTCAGCCCGGCCAACGTCATGCGCCTGCTGGAAGTGGTGCGCGGCGCGCGGACCAGCCACGCGGTGCTGGCCACCGCGATGGCCATCGGCAAGCGCCTGAAGAAGGTCGCGGTGGTGGTCGGCGTCTGCGACGGCTTCGTCGGCAACCGCATGCTGTTCCAGTACGGCCGCGAGGCGGAATTCCTGCTGGAGGAAGGTGCCACGCCGCAGCAGGTCGACGGCGCGCTACGCACGTTCGGCATGGCCATGGGGCCGTTCGCCGTGCGCGACCTGTCGGGCCTGGACATCGGCCAGGCGATCCGCAAGCGCCAGCGCGCGATCCTGCCGGCGCACCTGACGTTCCCGACGGTGGCCGACCGCCTCTGTGCCGCCGGCATGCTCGGGCAGAAGACCGGCGTCGGCTACTACCGCTACGAGCCCGGCAACCGCACGCCGCTGGAGAATCCCGAACTCGCGCCGATGCTGGAAGCCGCGTCGCGGGAAAAAGGCATCGAGCGAAAGGCGCTGGATGAGCAGTACATCGTCGAGCGCTGCATCTTCGCGCTGGTCAACGAGGGCGCCAAGATTCTCGAGGAAGGCATCGCCCAGCGCTCCAGCGACATCGATCTCATCTACCTCAACGGCTATGGCTTCCCGGCCTGGCGCGGCGGGCCGATGTTCTATGCCGACAGCGTCGGCCTGGACAAGGTGCTGGCCACGGTGAAGGAACTGCACGCACGTTGCGGCGACTGGTGGAAACCGGCACCGCTGCTGGAAAAGCTGGCCGCCGAGGGGCGGACCTTTTCGGGCTGGCAGCCCGCGCATCACTCAGGAGAACAGGCATGAACGTCAACTACACGGCCGAAGAGCTCGCCTTCCGCGACGAAGTGCGCGCCTTCCTGAAAAGCGAGCTGCCGGCGGATATCGCCGCCAAGGTCAAGCTCGGCAAGCACATGTCCAAGGAAGATCACCAGCGCTGGCAGCAGATCCTGGTCAAGCGCGGCTGGTATGCGCCGGGCTGGCCGGTGGAGCTGGGCGGCACCAGCTGGGGCCCGGTGGAAAAGCACATCTTCGACGAGGAGTGCGCCGCCTTCGGGGCGCCGCGTACCGTGCCCTTCGGCGTCAACATGGTCGCCCCGGTGATCATCAAGTTCGGCACCCAGCAGCAGATCGACCACTACCTGCCGCGCATCCTCTCCGGCGAGGACTGGTGGTGCCAGGGCTATTCCGAGCCCGGTGCCGGTTCCGACCTGGCCAGCCTCAAGACCCGCGCCGTGCGTGATGGCGACCACTACGTGGTCAACGGCCAGAAGACCTGGACCACCCTCGGTCAGCACGCCAACATGATCTTCTGCCTGGTGCGCACCGACCCCGAGGCCCAGCAGCAGCGCGGCATCAGCTTCCTGCTGATCGATATGAAGAGCCCGGGCATCAGTGTGCGGCCGATCATCACCCTGGACGGCGACCACGAGGTCAACGAGGTCTTCTTCGACAATGTCCGCGTGCCGGTGGAAAACCTTGTCGGTGAGGAAAACCAGGGTTGGACCTGCGCCAAGTACCTGCTGACCCATGAGCGCACGGGCCTGGCCGGCATCGGCTCGTCCAAGGCGGTGCTGGCGCACCTCAAGCGCATCGCCATGAAGGAAGTCTGCGACGGCAGGCCGATGCTCGAAGACCCGCTGTTCCGCGCTCAGGTCGCCGAGGTCGAGATGCAGCTGATGGCCATCGAGATGAGCACCCTGCGCATTCTCGCGGCGGCGAAGGAGGGTGGCGTACCCGGCGCCGAGTCGTCGATCCTCAAGATCAAGGGCACCGAGATCCGTCAGGCGATCACTCACCTCTTGCGCAAGGTCATCGGCCCCTACGCGTTGCCGTTCCTCGAAGAGGAGCTGCAGCTGGACTACGACGGTGAGCTCTTGCACGCCGACTACAGCGCGTCGCTGGCCGGCGACTACTTCAACATGCGCAAGCTGTCGATCTTCGGCGGCTCCAACGAAATCCAGAAGAACATCGTCTCGAAGATGATTCTCGAGCTGTAAGGGGGCAACGCCATGGACTTCAAACTGACCGAAGAGCAGCAGATGCTGCAAGACACCGCGGCGCGTCTGGTGCGTGACGCCTACCCGTTCGAACAGCGCGAGAAGTTCAGCGAGTCCGAGCTGGGCTTTTCCGCCGAATTCTGGTCGCAGCTGGGTGAGCTGGGCCTGACCGCGGTGCCGTTCTCCGAGGACATCGGCGGCTTTGGTGGTAGCGGCGTGGAAACCATGCTGGTGATGACCGAGCTGGGTCGCGGCCTGACGCTGGAGCCGTATCTGCAATCGGTGATCCTCGCCGGTGGCCTGATCAACCAGCTCGGTTCCGGCGCGCAGAAGCAGGACCTGCTGCCGCAGGTCGCCGCCGGTTCGCTGCAACTGGCGGTCGCCTTCGACGAACCGCAGAGCCACTACAACCTCCACGACGTACAGACCAAAGCGGAGGCGGTCGATGGCGGCTATCGGCTCTCCGGACGCAAGGCCGTGGTCATCGGCGGTCACAGCGCCGGGCAGATCATCGTCTCCGCGCGCACTTCCGGTGACAGCCGCGACGAAGCCGGCATCAGCCTGTTCCTTATCGATCCGAGCGCCCAGGGCGTCAGTCGTCGGGTCTACCCGACCATCGACGGGCGTAAGGGCTGCGACTTGTTCCTCGACAACGTGCAGGTGGGTGCCGAGGCGCTGCTTGGCGAGCTGGGTAATGTCTTGTCCGCGATGCGCTACCAGCAGGGCCGCGCCATCGCCGCGCAGTGCGCCGATGCGCTGGGCAGCATGCAGGAAGCCTGCAAGCTGACCCTCGACTACCTGAAGACGCGCAAGCAGTTCGGCGTGCCGATCGGCAAGTTCCAGGTTCTGCAGCACCGCATGGTGGACATGCAGACCGAGCTGGAACAGGCCACCAGCATGGCGATTCTCGCCGCGACCTTTGCCGATGGCGAAGACACCGATGAGCGCCGTCGCGTGCTTGCCGCGGCCAAGTACATCTGCACCCGCGCGGCGCGCAAGATCGCCGAGGAGGCCATCCAGCTGCACGGTGGCATCGGCATGACCTGGGAATACAACCTCGCCCATCACGCCAAGCGCCTGGTGATGATCGCCCACCAGTTCGGTGACGACGATCATCACCTGAAGGCCTATGCGAAGTTGCTGCAGGTGGCCTGAAGGCGGCGGCCGGCCGTAGGGTGGAAAACGCCGAAGGCTTTTCCACCGATCTACACCGAGCCGGTGGAAAATCGCGGTGCGAGTTTTCCACCCTACGCCCGGCGAATCAGGCCCGCGTCAGCGCCGGCAGCAGGTGCGGCTCCCACAGCGCTTCGCGTAGCGCCGGACGGAAAAAACCGAAGTGGCCGATGCGCTCCACGCCGACATCGCGCGGCGCGATGCGGTGCATGGTCTTCGGCGCCGAGCGGTAGAAGCCGTGCAGTGAGGCAGTGTTCTGCGCCGACATCATCTCGTCGTCGCTGAACGAGAGCGACACCAGCGGCGTCGTCACGGCGTTGAAGGCGCGCTGCATCGGCTCGCCCTCGGCGCCCACCAGGTACTCCGGATGCAGGCACCAGCGTCGCCACTGGCGGATCACCCCGGCCGGCAGGTCGCCGACTGCGCCGATGCGCTTGCCCGGGAAGTAGCCGAACAGTGACGTCAGCACCGGCGCCAGGCCGTGCCACAGCAGCCAGGCCTGCCGGCGGATCTGCGGGCTGTTGTCGCGCCAGTAACCGCTACCGGCAGCGACGGTGATGATCCGCGCGATGCGCTGGTGTCCTTCCACCAGTGGCAGGATCTGCGCGCCCAGGCTATGGCCCAGCCAGAACAGCGGCAGATCGCCGGCGGCCGCCGCGACCGCATCGAGCACCGCGCTGCCATCATCGCGGCCCCAATCACTCACGTTCACCTCCAGCTCGCGTAGCGAGCCGGGCAGCGATTCACCGATGCCCAGGTAGTCGAAGGTGACGGTCAGATAGCCGCGCTCGGCCAGCCAGCTGGCGAAGTCACGGTAGAAGCGCTGCGGCACGCCGATGGCCGGCGCGATCAGCACGGCACCCAGCGGCTCGCCGCGCGGCGCGTACCAGCGGCTGGCCAGCGGGCGACCCTTGCGGTTTTCCAGGGTGCGTGGCTGGAATTCGGGTGCGGTCATTGTTGTTCTCCGAGGCGACGGGTGCGTGGCAGTATAGGGCGTTCGGAAAATTGTTCTAGAAAATTATTCTAGTATCGGAGCGCGCATGGCCCGCAGCAGTCGCAAGCAGGAGATCCTCCAGGCCGCCCTGGCCTGTTTCACCGAATCCGGGGTCGACGGCACCACCATCGAGATGATCCGCGATCGCTCCGGCGCCAGCATCGGCAGCCTCTATCACCACTTCGGCAACCGCGAGCGGATCATCGCCGCGCTCTATCTGGAGGGCATCGGCGAGTACGCCGCGCTGCTGGAAGCGGGACTGATCGACACGCTGGACGCCGAGGCCTGCGTGAAGCTGTTCGTCACCAGCTATATCGACTGGGTGGTGGCCAACCCGGACTGGGCGCGCTTTGTCCTGCACAACCGCGGACGGGTGGAGGCCGGCGAGCTGGGCGACCAGCTGCGCGAGGTCAACCGCAGCCATGGCGAGCGGATCGGCGCGGTGCTGCGCAGGCATCGCGAGGCCGGCGCGTTCAAGGCGATTCCCGGCGAGTGCTTCGTCTCGGTGGTGATCGGCCCGGCGCAGGACATGGCGCGCAACTGGCTGGCCGGGCGCAGCAAACGCCCGCTGGCCGATCATCGCGACCTGCTGGCGCAGATCGCCTGGGACAGCGTGCGCGCCTAGCGCCGGCTGGTGGGCCGGTCGAGCGGGGTCAGGCGCCCAGACTCTCGATATCCCGCGCGAGCATCTCCAGCTGGCGGGCCAGCGAGGTGCGCAGGGTGTCTTCGGTCAGTTGGAAGGACGGCGCTCCGCAGGTCAGCGCCATGATGCTGCCGTCGGCCAGGCGCAGCGGCACGCCGGCAGCCATGACATTGCGGTCCCAGTCGCCGAGCGAGAGGCAGAAGCCGTGCTGCTCGAACTCCGCGAAGGAGCTCAGCAGCGAGGCGTGCATGGCGGGCCAGCCGTCGCCGTACTTGGCGGCCAGCGCGGCGAACAGGTGTTCGCGCTCCTGTTCCGGCGTGGCGGCGAGAAAGGCGCGGCCGGCGGCGGTGGTCGCCAGCGGCAGGCGCACGCCGGCATCCATGCGCAGGGTGGTGACGTCGGCCGGGCGGCAGTTCTCGACATAGATCATCGACAGCCGGTCGCGGCAGGTCAGGCCGACCGTGGTGTTGGTGCGCCGGGCGAACTCGTCCATGTACGGCTTGGCCAGCTGGCGCACGCGCAGGTTGGAGACGTAGGCGTAGCCGAGCGCCAGCACGCCGGAGTCCAGCTGATACTTCTCCAGCTGCTGCGAGTAGCTGAGGTAGCCGAGCCGGGTCAGCGTGTAGGTCAGGCGGGAGACCGTGGGCTTGGGCAGCCCGGTAATGCGCGCGATGTCCTGGTTGCCCAGCACCACCGAGCCGTGGGTGAATGCGCGCAACACCTCCAGCCCACGCGAGAGGGCCTCGACGAACTTGCGGTCCTTGGGCTGGCTGGAATCGTCGGCGGCGTCGATCATGGTGGGCTCGTGCGGCGGCTGAACAGTGGGTGGCGAACGATAGCAGATCGTCCGGGCGCCGCACCCTGTCCTCGGCCTGCATATAGAGGCAGGCAGGGCATGGAATGGCGCTTCCGTTGCAGCCCGTTCCGTCCATCGCAGCCAGGCCGGAAAAACCATCCCGCGCTTGTTGCTCGGGGGGCTTTCTGATATAAAGCAGCGCTCTTTTCTAGGGGCCCGGTATCTTTGTGCGCAACGTGACCGGTAAGACCCCCATGAAACGTGGCGCTGAGCGCCGAACTGACAAGTGAATTCAAGCGGCCAACCCATGCCGGGTTGGGCATGTGGTTTAGAGGGCTGAGGCATGTCGAGAGTCTGTCAAGTTACCGGTAAGGGTCCGGTAACCGGGAACAACATTTCCCACGCGAACAACAAAACCCGTCGTCGTTTCCTGCCGAACCTGCAGCATCACCGCTTCTGGGTCGAGTCCGAGAAGCGCTTCGTGCGTCTGCGCGTTTCCGCCAAGGGCATGCGCGTCATCGATAAGCGTGGCATCGACGCCGTTCTGGCCGAGCTGCGCGCCCGCGGCGAAAAGGTTTAAGGAGAAAATCATGCGTGACCTGATCCGTTTGGTGTCCAGCGCCGGTACCGGCCACTTCTACACCACCGACAAGAACAAGCGCACCACCCCCGACAAGATCGAGATCAAGAAGTACGATCCGGTCGTGCGTAAGCACGTGATCTACAAGGAAGCCAAGATCAAGTAATTGATCGGCCCTTGAAGAAAAACCCGCCTTTCGGCGGGTTTTTTCATTTCCGGGCCGGGGTTTATCCGGCCGTACGGATGGCATCGGCGAAGCGCGCGATCATCGCGTCGATCTGCGGCTTGTCGACGATCAGCGCCGGCGACAGCGCGATGGTGTCGCCGCTGGCGCGCACCAGCAGACCGTTCTCGAAGCTCTGGCGGAACACCTCGTAGGCACGCTTGCCGACGCCGTCGGCATGGGGGGCGAACTGCAGGCCGCCAACCAGCCCGACGGTGCGGATGTCGATCACGTTGGGCAGGCTGCGCAGGCTGAACAGCGCGTCCTGCCAGTAGTCTTCCAGCGCGATGGCCTTCTCGAACAGCTGCTCGTTGCGGTAGATCTCCAGGGTCGCCAGCGCTGCGGCGCAGGCCACCGGGTGGCCGGAGTAGGTGTAGCCGTGGAAGAACTCGATGGCGCTTTCCGGGCCGCTCATGAAGGCCTCGAACAGGTGATCGGCGACGCACACCGCGCCCATCGGCACCGCGCCGTTGGTCAGGCCCTTGGCGCAGGTGAGGATGTCCGGCGTGACGCCCCAGCGTTCGGCGGCGAAGGCCTTGCCGACGCGACCGAAGCCGGTGATCACCTCGTCGAAGATCAGCAGGATGCCGTGTTTGGCGGTGATCTCGCGCAGACGCTGCAGGTAACCCAGCGGCGGCAGGATCACCCCGGCCGAGCCGGACATCGGTTCGACGATCACCGCGGCGATGTTTTCCGCGCCATGCAGCGTCACCAGCCGCTCCAGTTCGTCGGCGCGCTCGACGCCATACTGCGGCAGGCCGCGACTGAAGGCGTTGCGCTGCAGATCGAGGGTATGCGGCAGGTGATCGACGCCCGGTAGCAGGGCACCGAAGGCGCGGCGATTGTTCGGCATGCCGCCGACCGAAATGCCACCGAAACCGACGCCGTGATAGGCCAGCTCACGGCCGATCAGGCGGGTGCGGGTGCCCTGGCCGATGGCGCGCTGGTAGGCCAGGGCGACCTTCAGCGCGGTATCCACCGATTCAGAGCCGGAGTTGGTGAAGAACACCCGGTTCAGCCCCGGTGGGGTGATGCGGCTGAGTTGCTCGGCCAGCTCGAATGGCAGCGGATGCCCCATCTGGAAGGTCGGTGCGAAGTCCATCTTGGCGATCTGCCGGCTCACCGCTTCGCTGATCTCGCGCCGGCCGTGACCGGCGTTGCAGCACCACAGCCCGGCGGTGCCGTCGAGGATCTGGCGGCCGTCGCTGGCGGTGTAATACAGCCCCTCGGCGCTCTCCAGCAGTCGCGGGCCCGCCTTGAACTGGCGATTGGCGGTGAAGGGCATCCAGAAGTGCTCGGGCGATGCGGTCGGATGAAGATCGTTGGCCATGACGGGCTCCGGCAGAGGCGACAGTGCGGCGATGGGCGTGCACCGGCGAGAGGCCGTGTGCACGGCGAAGGTCGTTCGAGTCTATGTTTAATAAAACGAACAAAACAAGGCACAAACGGCGGTGCCCGTAAAAAATATTGATAGCCCCCGCGCCGCTGGTTTAGGGTGCCTTTTCCCGCAGCCGAATAACCGCAAGAGGATGCCTCATGACCACCCTGACCCTCGCCGACTGGCAACAGCGTGCCCGTGACCTGCGCATCGAAGGCCGTGCCTTCATCCAGGGCGAATACACCGCGGCCGCGGACGGCGCCCAATTCGACTGCATCAGCCCGATCGACGGTCGGCTGCTGGCGCAGGTGGCTAGCTGCGACCAGGCCGATGCCGAGCGCGCCGTAGCCAGCGCGCGGGCCGCGTTCGACGCAGGCAGTTGGGCGCAGCTGGCACCGGCCAAACGCAAGGCAATCATGATCCGCTTCGCCGAGCTGCTGGAGGCGCACGCCGAGGAGCTGGCGCTGCTGGAAACCCTCGACATGGGCAAGCCGATCGGCGATTCGCTGACAGTGGACATTCCCGGCGCGGCGCGGGCGCTGCGCTGGAGCGGCGAGGCGATCGACAAGATCTACGACGAGGTAGCGGCCACGCCCCACGACCAGCTCGGACTGGTCACCCGCGAGCCGGTCGGCGTGGTGGCGGCCATCGTGCCGTGGAATTTCCCGCTGATGATGGCCTGCTGGAAGCTCGGCCCGGCGCTGGCCACCGGCAACTCGGTGGTGCTCAAGCCGTCGGAGAAGTCGCCGTTGACAGCCATCCGCATCGCCCAGCTGGCGATCGACGCCGGCATTCCGGCCGGCGTGCTCAACGTGCTGCCGGGCTACGGCCACACCGTCGGCAAGGCGCTGGCGCTGCACATGGACGTCGATACCCTGGTCTTTACCGGCTCCACGCGGGTGGCCAAGCAGCTGATGATCTACGCCGGCGAGTCGAACATGAAGCGCGTCTGGCTGGAGGCGGGCGGCAAGAGCCCGAACATCGTCTTCGCCGACGCGCCCGACCTGCAGGCCGCTGCCCAGGCCGCGGCCGGCGCCATCGCCTTCAACCAGGGCGAGGTCTGCACCGCCGGTTCGCGACTGCTGGTGGAGCGTTCGATCAAGGCGCGCTTCCTGCCTATGGTGGTGGAGGCGCTCAAGGGCTGGAAGCCGGGCAACCCGCTGGACCCGGCAACCAACGTCGGCGCCCTGGTGGATATCCAGCAGCTCAATACCGTGCTCGGCTACATCGAGGCCGGACGCGCGGCGGGTGCACAGGTGCTGCTCGGCGGCCAGCGCACCCTGGAGGAAACCGGCGGGCTGTACGTCGAGCCGACCATCTTCGATGGCGTCGACAATGCGATGAAGATCGCCCAGGAGGAAATCTTCGGCCCGGTGCTCTCGGTGATCAGCTTCGACACCGCTGAGGAAGCGGTGGCGATCGCCAACGACACGCCCTACGGCCTCGCTGCCGCGGTGTGGACCGCCGACCTGTCCAAGGCGCACCGCACCGCACGGGCGCTGCGCGCCGGCAGCGTGTGGGTCAACCAGTATGATGGCGGCGACATGACCGCGCCGTTCGGCGGCTTCAAGCAGTCCGGCAATGGCCGCGACAAGTCGCTGCATGCCTTCGACAAGTACACCGAGCTGAAGGCCACCTGGATCAAACTGTAACCCCGGGCCTGGCGTCGTCGAACGCAGCGCCGAAAGCGCCGTAGGGTGGGCGGAAGCCCACCCTACGCGGCGGCCAGTTTATTGCCCCCAACTTCCGCTGCGGCGCATGACGCCCCACTGGTGCTTGCGTCGCGAGAACCACTGCCAGAGCCCGCGGCAGCGCCAGAGCGTGTTGAGCTGGCGATAGCCGAAATTCTCCAGCACCGCCATCAGGAACAGCCGCAGCATGTCGCGGCGCCGTTCGTAGACGCGAAACGACAGGGTTTCCAGCAGAAGCCCGTTGACCGACAGCAGAATGCCCATGCCGATGGCCACCAGCAGGAACGCCGCCAGCGCCGCATAGGACACCGCGCCGACGGCGAAGCCACCGAGCATGAACGCGTAACCGGCCAGCTCGATCAGCGGCCCCAGCCACTCGAACAGCGCCATGAACGGCCAGGCCAGCCAGCCGGCCGCGCCGCCGCGCAGGCTGAAGGCCAGCCGTGCGTGCCGGCTCAGGCTTTCGGCCAGTCCGCGTTGCCAGCGGCTGCGCTGGCGGCCGAGGGTGCCGGGGTCCTCGGGGCATTCGGTCCAGCAGATCGGATCGGGCAGGTAGCGGATGCGATAGGGCAGGCGCCGTTCGCGATGGTAGCGGTGCAGGCGGACCACCAGCTCCATGTCCTCGCCGACGGTGTCGGTGCGATAGCCGCCGACGGCCATCACCCGCTCGCGGTCGAACAGGCCGAAGGCGCCGGAAATGATCAGCACCGCATTGAGCGGCGACCAGCCGAGGCGGCCGAAGAGGAAGGCGCGCAGATACTCGACGATCTGCAGACGCGCCAGCCAGTTGCGCGGCAGGCCGGCCTGGATCAGGAAGCCGCCGCGTACCTGCGAGCCGTTGGCGATGCGCACCGTACCGCCGGCGGCGACGGTGCGTTCGTCCTCCAGAAACGGCTGTACCACGCGCAGCAGGCTGTCGCGCTGCAGGATGGAGTCGGCATCGACGCCGCAGAACAGGCCGTGGCGCGCGGCATTGATGCCGGCGTTCAGCGCATCGGCCTTGCCGCCGTTGAGCTTGTCGATGACCCGCAGGTTGGCGTAACGGCGCGAGCGGTAGACCGCCTCGATTGGCTGGTGGGGCACGCTCTGGCGCAGCGGGGCGGGATGTGCCACCAGATCGAACTCCTCGATCAGCAACGCCAGCGTGGCGTCCTTCGAGCCGTCGTTGATCACCAGCACTTCGAACTCCGGGTACTGCAGCTGCAGCATCGAGCGCACCGAGGTGCGGATCGTCGCCGCTTCGTTGAAGGCCGGCATCAGCACGGAAACCGGCGGCTCTACGCCGAGATAAGGCGTGATCTCGCCCACTTCGGCGCGCTGGCGCATGTAGCCGGTGAGGCTCGCCATCGACAGCACGTTGAGCAGCAGGTACATGCCGTTGAGTAGCAGAAAGTAGAGGATGAAGCCCAGCTGCAGCCACCACAGCCAGTCGATGCTCATCGGTGTACCTCGGCGATGGCGCGGCGCAGGGCGTCCTGGCCGTAGCGGTCCGGCACGCTGGCGAGCAGTGCCTGCAGGCCCTCGGGACTGGCGCCGGGCAACCGGGCCAGGCCATCGGCCGCCGCCTGTCGAACGCCCCAGTTGCGGTCGGCGAGCAGCGGCAGGAAGAGTTCCGCATCATCGCCGCGCGCCTGCCGGCCCAGCGCCTGCAGCGCGTGCAGGCGCACATCCGGGTCGCTATGGGCGAGGGCCGGCAACAGGCGCGGGCGGTCGCGCGGATCGCCCAGCTCGGCCAGGCAGCGCAGCGCGACCTGCTGGTGCTCGGCCGCGGCACCTTCGTCCAGCTGCGCCCGTGCCCAGGGCGCGACCTGGCGTGGCGCGCCATGCGGCAACAGCGCGATCAGCCGTTCGCGGCCGGCAATCATTGGATCGGCCAGGGCCGCCAGCAGCGGTTCGGTCACCGCCTCTTCGCCGGCCTGCTGACAGAGGCCCGCCAGGCGCGGCAGGGCCCAGTCGGTACGCGCCGCCGCGGCCGGCAGGATCAGTTGCATGGCGCGCGCCGGCTGCATGGCGATCAGCGTGTAGGCGCTGGCCAGCGAGACGCTGGCATTGCGGCTGAACAGCAGCGGCTGCACCGCGTCCCAGTGCGCCGGGTCGGCGAGGTGGCGCAGACAGGTGAGGCCGATCAGCTTGCTGCGCACCCGCCCGCGCAGCAGCTCCAGCGCGTGCCGATCCATGCCCAGCGCCAGCAGTGCGCGGTTCATCCGCTCGCGGGCGCTGCCGCGCAGCTGCAGCTGGGTGCGGTTCCATTGCAGCAGGAACCACAGGCGTTGCCGACGCGGCAGCGCCGGCAACGGGTCGGGCAGCTCCTCGCCGAGGCTGCAGAGGGCGAACAGCGGGCGCCATCGTTCGTTGAACTGCTGGCGGCGTGCGGCGCGACGGCGCGCCAGTTCGCCGAGCAGCAGGACCTGCAGCATCACCAGCAGGGTCAGCGCGCTCAAGGCCAGCGCCGCCTGCAGGGCCAGCTGCAGCATGCGGTCCTGCGGCCAGAGGTCGAGCAGCGGGGCGCACAGCCAGCTCGGGCAGCCGGCGAGCCACTCAGAACGCATGGCGCAGCCCCAGCTGCAACCAGCGGCGCTGGTAGTAGTCGCCCTGGCGATGCTGGCCGAATTCCCAGGTCAGCGCCCAGCCACTGTTGAGCCAGTGGCGCCCCTGCACGCCGATGGCGCGCACATCGCTGGTGATCAGTCGCTGCTCCTCGACGGCCTCTTCCTCGCCGACGGTCAGGCGCAGACCGGCGTAGCTGAGGTTGTCGTAGTAGTAGTCCAGCGCCAGGTCGTGGCCGACCGGTGTGCCGGCGTTCTGCACGTCGGTCAGGTTGAGCGTGTAGCTGGCGCGCCAGGCATTCCAGTAGCGCTCGCCGCTGAGCGCCAGACGATCGACGCGGGTGGTTTCGTACTCGGTACGACGGATGCTCGCCGCGCCGAGAAAGCCCGCCGGCAGGCGCCGCTGTAGACGCAGGTCGGCATGCCACTGCGGCAGGAAATGCGGCGAAGGCTGGTAGCCGACTTCCGACTGGACGGTCCAGTTGGCGTCCAGCGGCAGCACGCCGCCGAGTTCGGCGCCGCGATCCCACTCGCCGAAGCGCTGTTCGCGCAGCAGCGCGGCGTACCAGCCGAGCCCTTCGGGCTGGGTCGAGGCGTAGTCCAGGCGCTGGCTGCGCCAGTCGTCGTAGCCGCTGTCGAGCCAGTCGCGGCGGGTCGACAGTTCCAGCTCGTGGCGTCGCCGCGGCGGCTCGGCGAGCGCCGGCGCGGTAGCGGTGGCCGGCGAGGTCAGTGCGGCACGGGCCTGCTGCATGAGCTGCTGCACCTCGGCATAGTCCGGTGCGCGGCGCGCGGCGCGTTCCAGCACGTCCAGGGCGGCGCGCGGCCGGCCGGCCCAGAGCAGCGCCTGGCCCTGGCCGAGCAGGTAGTCGGCGTTGTCCGGCTCGCGTTGCAGCAGCTGTCGATAGCGCGCCAGTGCCGCTTGCGTGCGGCCCTGCCAGGCCAGCACGCGCGCCAGCAGGAACTGCGCCTCGGCGTCCTCCGGCTGGCGCGCCAGATGCGCTTCGAGCGTCGCCTGCGCGGCGTCGAGCTGCTGGGCCTCGACCTGGCGCCGCGCTGTGGCGACATCCGCCTGCGCCAGCGGCGCGCAGAGCGCCAGCGCCAGCCAGATCCGCCGCTTCATCGCGGTCTCCGCAGCAGACGGCGGATGCGCGCCAGCAATTCCTCCGGCTGGAACGGCTTGGTCACATAGTCGTCGGCGCCCAGCTCCAGCGCGCGGACGATGTCTACCTCGCGGGCCTTGGCGGTCAGCATCAGCACCGGCACCCGCTCCCAGCCAGGTTGCGCGCGCAGGCGCTCGATCAGTTCGAGACCGTCGTGGTACGGCAGCATGATGTCCATCAGGGTGAGGTCGGGCGGCGGCGAACCGGCGATCAGCTCCAGTGCCTCTCGCCCGTTGGCCGCGTGATCGACGCTGAAGCCGTGGCGCTCCAGCATGAAGCGCACCAGGAAGGAAATGTCTTCTTCGTCTTCCACCATCAGGATGCGTTGGCCGCTGGATTCACTCATGCATCGTCCTCGTCTGCCTCGGTTGCGGGGGTACGGTGGTGCAACAGGTGCTGGATCAGCGCCCCCAGCTCACGGCCATCGTGGCGGGATTTGACCAGCTGGCGCAGGACCAGCCGGCTGTCGTGCACGGGCGCATCCAGCGCGGAAAAGATGATCACCGGCGGCGGCGGTACGGCCTGCGCCAGCTGGTCGAACAGCTCGCTGCCGTCGCCGTCGGGCAGCATCAGGTCGACGATCGCCAGCTGGTAGCTCTGCGCGCCGAGCAGGCGGCGCGCCTCGGCCAGGCTGGCGGCGCCCTGCAGTTCGATGTCCAGCGGCTCGATCTGCCGCGCCAGCAGCAGGCGCAGGTCCTGGTCATCCTCGACATGGAGGATGCGTGGCCGTGCCGGGTGCTCGGTCAGGCAGGCGTTGACCACATCCAGCAGGCGCGCCGGGTCGACCGGCTTGGGCAGCCAGTCGATCACGCGCACCGCGCCGCCGCGCAGCTGGCCGTCGTCTTCGTCGCGGCGCTGCGGCTGCAGACCGACGATCAGCACCGGCAGATGGCGGTAGGCCGGCTGGCTGCGCAGGCCCTGGAGAAAGGCGCCGACGTCCTCGTCGGCGAGCGCCGGGCTGAGCGTCAGCGCCTGCACGCGGTATTCGGCCAGCAGGTCGCGGGCGTCCAGCGCCGTGGCGGCCAGCAGCGTGGCGTAGCCCTGCTCGTGCAGCGTCTCGGCCAGTCGCGCGGCCGCGGCGCAATCCGGTTCGACGATGAGAATGTGGCTCTGCCCGGCCGCGGCTGGCGGCGCGAGCGCAGGGGCCGACGCAGTCGCCAGCGGCAGGCGCAGCCAGAAGCGCGTGCCACGGCCTTCCTGGCTGTCGAAACCGATGCTGCCGTGCATCTGCTCGACCAGCGAGCGAGTGATCGCCAGGCCGAGGCCGGTGCCGCCGCGGCGGCGGGCGTCGGAGGCGTCGGCCTGGGCGAAGCGCTCGAAGATGCGCCCGCGAAAACTTTCCGGGATGCCTGGCCCCTGATCCTGCACGCCGAGTTCGAGGCCGTCCGCGCCGCTGCGCAGGTCGACGCTGACGCGGCCGCCGGCGGGCGAGTGCTTGATCGCGTTGGACAGCAGGTTGGCCATGATTTGGGCGAAGCGGTCCGGATCGAGGTTGGCCTCGACGCGTGCGGCGGCGTCCGGCGGCACCTGCTGCAGCTGCACGTCGAAGCTGCGCGCATAGGGTTCGATGTCGTGCAGCGCCTGCGCGACCAGCGCGCGCACATCGCACAGCTGCAGGTCGAAGGTCAGGCGGCCGGCCTCGAGCTTTTCGATGTCGAGGATGTCGTTGATCAGGCGCACCAGGCGCTCGCTGTTCTTGTGCGCGATTTCCAGCAGCGGCTGCGCCTCGGCCGTGCCGGGTGCGACGAAACCACTGGCGAGCATGCCCAGCGCGCCGCGGATCGCGGTCAGCGGGGTGCGCAGCTCATGGCTCACGGTGGAAATGAACTCGGTCTTCATCTGTTCCATGCGCCGGCGCAGGGAGATGTCCACCGCCACGGTGACCACGTGGCAGATGCTCGGCGACAGCCGCAGCGGCCGCTTGACCAGTTGCAGCCAGCGTTCCTGGCCGAAGGCGTCGATGAGACTGACGTCGCTGCTGCGCAGTTCGCCGCCGGCAAGCAGTTCGCTTTCGCCCTGCAACAACGGCAGCAGCCGCTGCGCGCCCGGCAGCTCGTCGAGGCGGCGCTGCTCGATATGCTGTGGCTGGCAGTCGAGCAGCGCGGCGAAGGCGGTGTTGCAGAGCAGGAAACGGCCGTGAGCGTCGCGCACGAAGATCAGGTTTTCGTCGGTGTCGACCACCTTGCGCAGGAACGCCTGCTGCTGCTGCAGGCTGTCACGGTTGCGCTGCAGCTCGGTGATGTCGCGGGCGATGGCCAGGTGATCGCCGAGCCCGGTGGGCAGTAGGCGGACCTCGAACATGCGCCGGCTGGCCACCTCGCACCAGATGTTCTGCCGCGGGTAGTCGGCATCCGGCTGCGCCAGCAGGTCGAGCAGCAGCGGTTCGATGGCCTGCGGCGCCGGGCCGCGGATGCTGCGTGGCTGCGACAGGCTGGACACCTGCCGCTGGGCGTCGATCGCATACAGCTGATCGGGAATGGTCTGCAGCAGCGCATCCAGCCGCGCCTCGCCGGCCTGTGCCTGTCGGGCCAGCGCCTGGCGCGTGGCCAGGTTGCGGCGCACCGCCCACAGCGCGGCGAAAAACAGCGCGGCCACCAGCAGGCTGCCGATCAGCGCCACGCGGCGGCTGTGGGCGATGGTCTCGCGCACCGCCCGGTTGGCATCGAAGAGCTGTTGCCGCTCGCGGTTTTCGACATCGTCGAGCAGTTCGCGCAGGCGGTCCATGAGCTGTTTGCCGCCGGCCTGGTGCAGGTGCGTGGCGGCGACGGCCAGGCCGCTCTCGCGGCGCACGCGGATATTGCTGGCCGCGATGGTCAGGCGCTCGGCGGCGGTGCTGTCGAACTGCTCGAACCAGCGCTGCTGCGGGTAGCCGCGCGCGTCGGCAAACTCCTGCAGCTGGCGGCGGTGGGCTTCCAGTTCGATCAGGCCGCTGGCATAGGCGTCGAGATAGGCCTCGTCGGCGGTGATGACGAAGCCGCGCGTGCCGGTTTCGATGTCCTGCAGCGCGGAGCGAATCGCCTGGATCGCCGTGATGGTTTCGAGGCTCTGGCTGACGGCCTGGTTGGTCTGCAGCACCGCTTCCTGGGTGCGCTTGCCTTGCCAGCCGAGGGCGACCAGTAGCATGAACGCAACGACAAAGGCGAACGGATGCCAGCGTATGGCGGGCCGGGTATGCAAACTGGACTCCTTGTGCCGCTGGACGAGCGCGCATGGCATGGCCGTCCGGATTCGGGCTATGACGTTGGACTCGCTGCGGCTGCGGTAGTTCGGTGGTCAGCCGGCGCTGGCGATGCGGACCTGGTTGCGGCCGTCGCGCTTGGCGATGTACAGCGCCTGATCGGCCTGTTCGAGCAGCACCGCCGGCGGGGTCTCGCCGTCGGTGGCGCTGATGCCGGCGCTGAGCGAGACGGTGAAGCTGCGCGCGTCGCTGGCGTTGAAGGTCAGCGTGGCAAAGCGCTCGCGGATCTCGTCGAAGATGCGCCGCGCCTCCTCGGCGGTGCATTCGGGCAGCACCGCGACGAATTCCTCGCCGCCGTAGCGGCCGAGGCTGTCGATCCGCCGCAGGCGCTGCCGCAGCAGATTGGCCAGCGCGCGGATGACGCTGTCACCGGCGGCGTGGCCGTAGCGGTCGTTGACCTGCTTGAAGTGGTCGAGGTCGAGCATCACCACGCTGGTCGGCTTGCTGGCCCGGCTGGCGCGCTGCACTTCGATGGCCAGCTGGTCCTTGATGTCGGCGTGCTTGAGCAGGCCGGTCAGGCTGTCGCGCGACAGCGCGGTGCTCAGCGAGCGGGCGCGCTGGGCGTGGGAGTACACCGCGGCGATCAGTTCGCTGTCGCCCAGCGGCTTGCTGAGGAAGTCGTCGCCGGCCTTGAGCAGCGCGGCCATCTGCCGGTTGATGTCGGTCTCGGCGGACAGGTAGATGATCGTCACCCGCAGCCATTCGTCGTGCAGGCGAATCATCTGCGCCAGCTCCGGACCGCTGCAGCCGGGCATGTCGACATCCAGCACCAGCACCTCGGGATTGAAGGTGTGCATCAGCTCCAGCACGCGTTGCGGCTCGCTGAGCGTCTGCACCTGCATCTGCGAGTTGCGCAGCACCAGGCCGTAGCGCTCGGCCAGGGCGTGGTCGTCGTCGACGATCAGCACCCGATAGGGTTCGCCCTGCTGGCGGTTCAGGCAGCGCTCCAGGCTGTTCTCCAGCTGGGCGAGGTCCAGCGGACGGGAGAAGAAGCCCTGGGCGCCGGCACGCACGGCGGCCAGCTGGCTGGCGAAGCCGGCGTCCGCATGGATCGCCAGCAGCGGCAGCGGGGTGCCCAGGCGCTGCTGCAGCGCGGCGATCGGCAGGAGCTCGTCGTCGCGCCTGACACTGACGATCAGCGCATCCGGTAGCTGCTGCTCGACGGCCTGCTGCAGCGTGGGGAAATCGCGGCACAGCAGCGTTTCGTAGCCGAAGTTGTCCAGCGTCTGCGCCATGCCGGCGCCGGCGACGGCATCGCTTTCCAGCAGATAGATGCGGCAGCCCGGCAGCGGCTCGTCGTGCAGATCGCCGGGACCCAGGTCGGGTACCGCATGGCCGTCGTGCCAGGCGAACTCGGCGAACTGGCGCACGGCGCGGGCGAACGCGCCGAGCGCCTGCGCGCTCGGCTTGCTGCTGTCGAGCCAGCGGTTTGCGCGTTGTTCGAGCACGCGGGCGCGCTCGCCGAGCGGACCGAAGCCGAAGCTGCCTGCCGCGCCGGCCAGCTTGTGCAGTTGCTCGCGGATCCGCCGGACCTGCTCGCGGCGTTGCGCCGGCCTGCCGCTGTGCTGCAGTTCGCCGGCCAGCTCGCCGAGTGCCGGCAGCTCGTGGCGCAGGCGCTCGGCGAACTGCTCGTTCTGCAGTTGCAGCTGGCGCTGCAGTTCGGCGAGTGCGCCCTCAGACAGCATGGTGACGCTCCTCCCAGATGGTGCGCAGTCGGGCGGCCAGCTGCAGCGGGTCGAACGGCTTGTGCAGCACGGCGTGCATGCCCAGCCGGGATAGCTCGTCGTGCTCCTCGAACTGCAGATTGCCGGTCAGGAACACCACGGGCACGTCGCTCAGGTCGATGCGTTCGGCGAGCTGGCGCAGCAACTCGACGCCGTCCATCTGCGGCAGCATCACGTCGAGCAGGATCAGCTGCGGCGCGAAGGCCTCGACCTGCTCCAGCGCGGCCTGACCGGACGGGCAGCTGAGCACCTCGAAACCGCCGAGCTTCTCCAGCGCGATGCGGGTGATCACCTGGATCGACGGCACGTCCTCGACATGCAGAATGCGTTTGAGCTCTCTCATCGGGCGCCTTCCTCGGCCGTCGCGGGTGGCTCGCAGGGCAGTTCGAACCAGAAACAGGCGCCTTCGCCTTCGACCGAATCGAAGCCGATGCGTCCGCCCATGTGCTCGATCAGCTCCTTGCTGATCGCCAGGCCCAGGCCGGTGCCGCCCTGCTGGCGACTGTCGGAGGAGTCGGCCTGAGCGAACTTCTGGAACACCCGCTCGCGAAAGCCCGCGGGGATTCCCGGCCCCCGGTCTCGGACGCTGACGCGTACCCGGCCGTCACGTCGTTCGGCACGCAACTCGACGGTTTCGCCGGGCGGGGAGAATTTCGCCGCGTTGGCCAGCAGGTTGCTCAGCACCTGGTGCAGGCGCCGGTCGTCGACGCGCACCCGCAGGGCCTCGCCGGGCTGCAGTTGCAAATGCACGCCGTGGCGTTCGGCGTAGCCGCGATTGCCGCTCAGCGCCTGCTGCAGCAGCGGTTGCAGGGGCTGCAGGCGCGGGACGAAGCGCATCTTGCCGGCGGCCAGCTTGTCCATGTCGAGCAGGTCGTCGATCAGCGCGCCGAGCCGCTGGCTGTTCTGGTAGGCGATGTCCAGCAGCTCGCGCATTTCGCCCGGCACCACGCCCATGACATCGGAGCCGAGCAGCGCCAGCGCGCCGGTGATCGAGGTCAGCGGCGTGCGCAGCTCGTGGCTGACGGTGGAGATGAACTCGCGCTGCAGCCGTTCGATGCGCTTGCGTTCGGTGATGTCGTGCAGCACCGCCACCGCGCCCATCGGCTCGCCGGCGGAGGTGTACAGCGGATCGGCGTTGACCAGCACGTGGCGCGGCGCGTCGCCGGCGATCAGGGTCATTTCCTCGTTGCTGATGCGCTCGCCGTGCAGCGCGCGCCACAGCGGAATCCGCTCGGCCGGCATCGGCGTCACGCCGTCGGGCAGGCACAGCCGGTACTGCGCGCTCCACTCCTCCACGCGGATCGGCAGCACATCGGCGCGGTGCCACTGCTTGGCCTTTTCGTTGAACAGCGTCAGGTTGCCGGCCGCGTCGCAGGCGATGACGGCTTCGGACAGCGCCTCGAGCAGGCGGCGGTTCATTTCCTGCTGCTTGTCCAGCTCGAGCTGCTCGGCCTTGCGCGCGGTGATGTCGGTGACCAGGCCGTGCCAGAGCACCGAGCCGTCGGCCTGCGGCAGCGGCGTGGCGCGCGCTTCGATCCAGATCAGGCCCTTGCGCGGGTGATCGATGCGGTGTTCGGCATGCCAGCTGCTCAGGCTGGAGGTGGCCTGGCGAATGCTGCGCAGCAGTGCCGGACGGTCTGCGAGCGGCACCCGCGCGAAGATCGGCGCGATGCTGGTGCTCAGCTCGGCGGGCGTCAGCGCGTAGATCGCCTCGACACCTTCGCTGACGTAGAGGAAGCGTCCCGGTGCGTTCGGCCGCCACTGGAACTGGAAGAGCATGCCCGGCACCTGCGCGGCGATCTGCTGCAGGCGCAGGCGCAGCTGCTCCTGGTAGGCCAGGTCGTAGGCGCTGATCAGGTAGCCGCGCGGCGCGCCCTGTTCGTCGCGGATCGGTGCGACGCTGAGCAGCACCGGCACTTCGGCGCCGTTGCGATGGCGCAGCTGCCAGCGCGACATTTCCCGCCGGCAGTTGGGCAGCGGCGTGGTGAGCGCGGCGAAGTCGCTGTCCAGCGAGCGGCCCAATTCGGCGCTCAGCACCGCGGCGTGCCGCTGCAGCGCGCGCGGGTCGAACAGCCCGACCAGCGGCTGGCCGAGCAGCTCCTGCTGGCTGAAGCCGAGCAGCCGCTCGGCGGTGGGGGTGAGGCTGGCGATATGGCCGTCGATGTCGGTGACCAGCACCGCCGAGGTGGCGCTGTCGAGCATTGCCTGCTGCAGCGCGGCCTGTTCGGCGTGGCGGTGTGCCAGCAGGCGCGTCTCGAACAGGCGCATGACCTGGCGGCTCAGACGCGCCAGGGTGTCGCGCTGCTCGGCGTCGAGCTGGCGCGGCTGGCGGTCGATGACGCAGAGCGTGCCGAGCTGGTAGCCATCCGGGGTGCTCAGCGGCGCGCCGGCGTAGAAGCGGATGTGCGGGTCGCCGGTGACCAGCGGGTTGTCGGCAAAGCGTGGGTCCTGCTGCGCATCGGCGACTTCGAAGATGCCGCTGCCGGCGATGGTGTGGGTGCAGAAGGAGATTTCCCGCGGGGTTTCGCTGACCCCCAGACCCACGCGGCTCTTGAACCACTGGCGGTGCTCGTCGACCAGCGAGATCAGCGCGATCGGCGTACCGCACAGGCGCGCGGCGAGCACGGTGAAGTCATCGAACTGGTCTTCCTCGGGCGTATCGAGGATTTCGTAGCGCAGCAGCGCCGCCAGCCGCGACAGCTCGCGGGGCGCGGAGGGCGCCGGGAGTGACGCTGGGCTCGGTGGCGTTGACTGCATGGAAGCCTGCACGGGTCATGAATCGGGGTGACTAGCGCTCTAGTATCGGCCAGCCGCCCAGATGCTGCGAATCTGATCGGCCAGGCGCATCGGATCGAACGGTTTGATGATCACGTCGCGGGCGCCGAGGCTGCGCAGGTGTTCGATCTCGCGCGGCTGCACCTTGGCGGTCATGAAGGCCACCGGCACCTGCGTCAGATCGATGCGTTCGCTCAGGCACCGCAGTGTCTGCGGACCGTCCATGCCCGGCATCATAACGTCCAGCAGGATGAAGTCGGGGGCGAAGGTCTCGACTTCGTCCAGGGCCTGCGTGCCCGAGGCGCAGGAGAGCACCTGAAAGCCGCCAACCACTTCGAGCGCCAGGCGTGCCACGGCCTGGATGGACGGATCGTCCTCGACGTGGAGGATGCGTCGTAGCTCACTCATGCGATGTTCTCCGGTGGTTGCCAATCGGGTTCATTGCGGCGCTCGAACGGTGCAGGCGTGGCGACGGGCAGTTCGAACCAGAAGCAGGCACCCTGGCCGGCCACGGAGTCGAAACCGATGCGTCCGCCCATGTGCTCGATCAGCTCCTTGCTGATCGCCAGGCCCAAGCCGGTGCCACCCTTCTGCCGGGTGTCGGACGAATCGGCCTGGGAAAACTTCTCGAAGATCCGCGCGCGAAACGCCTCCGGCACGCCGGGGCCCTGGTCGCGCACGCCGACCCAGACGTGCCCGCCGCGCTGTTCGCTGCTCAGTTCGACCACACCTTCGACCGGCGAGAACTTGATGGCGTTGGTCAGCAGGTTGGCCAGCACCTGCTGCAGGCGATCGTCGTCGACGTTGACCAGCGGGTCCGCCTCGCCGCGCAGGACCAGCCGCACGCGCTGCTGCCCGGCATAGCCGCGGTTGCTGGCCAGCGCCTGCTCCAGCAGCGGGCGCAGCGGCTGTACGCGCAGGGCGAAGGTCATCTTGCCGGCGACCAGCTTGTCCATGTCCAGCAGGTCGTCGATCAGCCGACCCAGGCGCAGGCTGTTTTGCTGGGCGATGGCGAGCATGTCGCGCATTGGCGTCGGCGTCTCGCCGAGCGCGCCGCCGGTGATCAGCCCGAGTGCGCCGGCGATGGAGGTCAGCGGCGTGCGCAGTTCGTGGCTAACGATGGAGACCAGCTCGCTCTTCAGTCGTTCGATGCGCTTGCGCTCGGTGATGTCGCGCACCAGGCCGATGAACTTGCATTCGCCGTGATGGGTTATCTGCGACACGCGCAGTTCGATGGTGAAGGTTTCGCCATTGCTGCGCAGCGCGGTCAGCTCGCGGTTCTGCTCCAGCGCGCGGGGGATGCCGCGCCGGGCGTAGGTGTCGAGGTAGCCGTCATGCGCCGAGCGATCGGGCTCGGGCATCAGCATCGACAGGTTGCGCCCGAGTACCTGCACGGCGCTGTAGCCGAAGACGGTCTCGGCGGCGTGGTTGAAGGTTTCGATGATGCCGCGCTGGTCGATGATGATGATCGCGTCGATGACGTTGGCGATCAGCATGCTCAGGTAGCGCTCGCGCTCCTGCATGTCCTGCTGGGCGCGGCGGTGCGCGGTGATGTCCCAGATGAAACCTTCGCACCATGCCTCGCCGCTGTCGGCGTCGTGCAGCAGCCGGCCGCGTTCGCGCAGCCAGAGCCCGCGGCCACTGGCGTCGCGGATGCGGTAGGTGAGTTCGTAGACGTCCTGCCCCGCCGGGCGCCGCGCCTGTGGCAGATCGTCGGGATGGACTAGGCTCAAATAGCTGCGCGCGCGCTCGCCGATCAGGTCGTCCGCCCGGTAGCCGGTCAGGCGTTCGATGCCCTCGCTCAGGTAGTGCATGCGGCGTTCGGCATCGTCGCTGCAACGATAGACCGCGCCAGGCAGGTTGCTGACCATGCCGCGATAGCGACTCTCGCTTTGCTGTAGCGCGCGGGTGGCCTGCATCAGCTCGGTGATCTCGGTGACGACGCCGTGCCAGAGCACCGAGCCGTCGGCGAGATTCTCGGCGCTGGCGCGACCCTCCAGCCAGAGGGTGCCGCGCTGCGGGTTGTCGAGGCGAAATTCGGTGGCTGCGCTGCCTTCGCGGATCGCGCGGGTCAGCGTGTGGCGCAGGCGCGGCAGGTCGTCGGGGTGCACGCTGCGCATCGCCAGGCGTGGATCGCCGGTCAGCTCGGTGGCGTTCCGGCCATACAGCGCGCTGGCGCCTTCGCTGATATAGAGGAATGCGTAGCGGCCGTCGGCGTAGCGCTTGAGCTGGAAAACCATGCCCGGCAGCAGGCTGGCGATCTTCTGCGCGCGTTCGAGCATGCGCTGGTGGTTGCGCGCCTGCTGCTGCTGGCTGAGGCGGTGCTGTTCCTGGACGATCAGGCGCCGCTGCAGCAGGAAGACCAGCAGCCACAGCAGCAGCTCGGCGATCAGCCAGGCCATGCCCCATTTCAGCAGTACCAGCTCCTCGGCCCGCGCGCGCTCGGCGACCAGTGCGCTGATATCGCGCCAGACCAGCGCGGCGGCCACGGGCGCGCGCGCCGCCTGCTGCTGCCGGGTATCGTGCAGCGGAATCTGGTTGACCAGAAAGCTGCGCCCGTCCGCCTGCAGCACGCGTTGCGCCATGCCGCTCGCCGGTGCCGGCAGCAGCTCCCGCTGCGCCCAGTGCAGGACCTGCGTGGCCGAGTGGCCGACGAGCAGCCAGTCGCTGTCGCGGCCCAGCTGGGCGCCGACCGGCGGCGGCACCTGTGCGGCGAGCAACGCCTTGCGGTCGACGATCAGCGCCAGCCCGGCGCGCAGCTGCTCGCCCAGCTCGTCCAGCCGGGGCAGGGCGTCGAAGCCGACCTCCAGTGCGCCGATGACCTCGCCGGCGGCGTCACCCTCGCCGCGCAGCGGCACGATGCTGCGGTTGCTGGCGCCGTGGCGGCCGATGTCGAGGCCGACCTGGCTGCGCCCTTCACGCAGCGCCGCGGCGAGCAGCGGGCGCTGCGCGGCCTGCGGATCGCCATAGGCATCGGGGCGCTGCATGCGCAGCACGTTGTAGCCCTCGGCGCCCCAGAACAGCTGCAATTGCAAGCCCTGCTGAGTCTGCATGGCCTGCCACGCCGGCAGCAGGTACTCGCTCAGCTGCAGCCGCAGCAGGCGTACCCGCGAGTCGCTCCAGGGCGTGCCGGCGCGCAGCAGCGGGTCGAGCTGGCGCATCGCCGCGAGCACCCGTGGGTCATCCGCCAGCGTGGCGGCGAGGGTCTGCGCCTGGCGTTCCTGGCCGCGCTGAGCGCTCTGCAGGGCGAGGCTCTGCAGGTTGCCGTGGTTGCTGACTTCCAGTTTCCAGAGTGCCGCGCGGCCGAAATGGTCGTTGAGTGCCAGTGCGCCGAACAGCAGCGCCAGCAGCAGACTGCCGAGGCCGAACAACCGCCGGGGCTTGGGCAGACGCAGAAAGGTCATGCGCATGGCGCGCTCCGGCAGCAGCGGTGTGCGGCCACACGGTACACGGGAGGAGAAACGTCAGATCGATGCTGCATCGCCGGCAGATTCCAGAAACAACGGGTGATGGCGTACTGACATCATGAGGGCGCGAATTGTAGACCAACTCGTGCGGCGGTTTGCAGGGGCCGGCGCCAACATGTCGTTCATCACAACCGAAGGGCGACGGAAAATCAGCTGTCAGGCGACGGTCGGTCTTGTCTGCGGCATGTGCGAGATACGCCACCCGAACAGCCCGCTCACGACCTTTCGGACGGCACAAGCGACCGTTGGGTGCCGCCCCGGAACTTTGTCGGTTGCCGACTCTCTGAACAGCTTCTTGAATCATTGAAGCTGCTGCGGCAGACGGTTGCGGCGGGTTGGGGCGAGCACATGCAGTTGGCGAGCAAGCGAAGCGAAAAGGGGATAGGGATGCTGCCGGGCGTAGATGCACAGACGCTGATGGCGCTGATGCATGCGCGCGGCGAGGTGGCGCGCCTGAGTGCGCGCGATCAGCTGTTCAGCACCCTGCTCGGCGGCGTCAACGCCGTGCTCTGGGCCTTTGACTGGCAGGCGCAGCGGATGGTCTACGTCAGCCCGGCCTACGAGCAGATCTTCGGCCGCTCGGCGGCGCTGCTGCTGGCCGACTACGGCGAGTGGCGCAACAGCATCTACCCGGACGACCTGGACTATGCGCAGAAGAGCCTGCTCGAGGTGCTCGACGAGGGTGCCGTGGAAACCCGCGAGTACCGCATCATCCGCGGCGACGGCCAGCTGCGCTGGTTGAGCGACAAGTGTTTCCTCGGTCGGCGTGCCGAGAATGGCCAGGGACCGATCATCGTCGGCATCGCCGAGGACATCACCGAGAAGAAACAGCTCGAAGGCGAACTGCAGCGCCTGGCGACCACCGACGTGCTGACCCAGAGCAGCAATCGCCGGCACTTCTTCGACTGCGCCCAGCGCGAATTCGAGCATGCCCAGCAGTTCGCTTCGCCACTGGCGTTTCTGCTGCTGGATATCGATGACTTCAAGCGCATCAATGACACTCACGGCCATCCGATCGGCGACCAGGTGTTGCAGCGCGTGGCACAGTGCGGCGCCTCGGTGCTGCGCCGCGGTGACGTGTTCGGTCGCATCGGCGGTGAGGAATTTGCCGCGGTGCTGCCCGGCTGCCAGCCGGACCTGGCCGAACAGATCGCCCAGCGCCTGCAGCGCGAGATCCAGCGCCTGTCGTTCAGCCTGCCGAACGGGACGCGCTTCAGCGTCACCGCGAGCTTTGGTCTGACCTACCTGCGGGCCGACGACGCCGAACTGGCGTCGGTTTTCGCCCGCGCCGACGCCGCGATGTACAAGGCCAAGCGGCTGGGCAAGAACCAGGTCATCGTCGCCTAGCCGGCGCGAACCTTGCCGCGACCTACGGTTGCGGCTGCTGCTGGGTAATGCAGTGGATGTTGCCGCCGCCCAGCAGAATTTCCCGCCCCGGCACCATCACCACCTCACGCTCGGGAAACAGCCTGCGCAGAATGGCCTCGGCCTCGCTGTCGTGCGGGTCGTCGAAGCTCGGCGCGACGATGCCGCCGTTGACGATGAGGAAGTTCACGTAGCTGCCGGCCAGACGGATCGTTGCTGCACGCGTCTGGCTGCCTTCCGCCGGCTGCACGCCGGCGCATTCTTCCTCAGTCGCATACAGCGGGCCGGGAATCGGCATCTTGTGCACCTTGAGCGCGCGACCGCGGGCGTCGCGGGCCTGGTCGAGGCAGCGCAGCGCCTGCTGGCAGCGCTCGAAGTTGGGGTCGTTGACATCGTCGGTCCAGGCCAGCAATACCTCGCCGGGCCGCACGAAGCAGCAGAAGTTGTCGACGTGGCCGTCGGTTTCGTCGTTGTACAGGCCCCACGGCAGCCAGATCACCTTGTCGATGGCCAGGTGCTCGGCGAGCACCGCCTCGATTTCCTCGCGTGACAGCTGCGGGTTGCGGTTGCGGTTGAGCAGGCATTCCTCGGTGGTGATCAGCGTGCCCTCGCCGTCGACGTGGATCGAGCCGCCCTCGAGCACGAAGCCTGCGGTGCGGTAGCGCTGGCAGCGTTCGAGCTCGAGGATCTTCTGCGCCACCTCGTCATCGCGCTGCCAGTCGGCATACAGCCCGCCATCCTCGCCACCCCAGGCGTTGAAGCTCCAGTCGACGCCGCGCAGGCCGCCCTTGCCATCGATGACGAAGGTCGGCCCGGTGTCACGCACCCAGGCGTCGTCGCTGCTGATTTCCACCACGCGGATGCGCGGATCGTCGAGCTGCTCGCGGGCGGTTACGTATTGCGCGGCCGAGGCGCACACCGTCACCGGCTCGAAGCGGGCGATGGCCTTGGCGACAGCGGTGAAGGCTGCTTGAGCCGGTGACGCGTTGTCCCGCCAGTTGTCCGGGCGTTCCGGCCAGACCATCCAGGTCTGGCTGTGCGGCGCCCATTCGGCGGGCATGTGGAAGCCGTCTTGGCGCGGCGTCGAGCTGAGGATGGTCATCGCGATCTCTCTCGTAGGGTGGAAAATCGCGCAGCGTTTTCCACCGAGGGTACAACCGGTGGAAAAGGCCGTTGGCCGTTTTCCACCCTGCGTTCATTCCGACGGCGTCTGGCCGTCGAGGGTGCGGATCGGGCCGTAGAGGTTCGGCCGGCGGTCGCGGAACACGCCCCAGGCGCTGCGGATATGCTCCAGCTGATCGAGATCGAACGAGTGCACCAGCACGCCCTCGCTGGTCTCGTCCATTTCCTCGACCTTGGCGCCGAACTGGTCGGCGATGAACGACGAGCCGTAGAAGGTGATGTCGTAGCCGTCCTGCTCCTCTTTACCGACGCGGTTGCTGGCGATCAGCGGCATCAGGTTGGCTCCGGCATGGCCCTGCTGCACGCGCTGCCAGTGGTCGCGCGAGGTGATGTTCGGGTCGTGCGGTTCGCTGCCGATGGCGGTGGGGTAGAACAGCAGCTCGGCACCCATCAGCGCCATGCTGCGGGCGGTCTCGGGGAACCACTGGTCCCAGCAGATGGCCACGCCGATGCGCGCATAGCGGGTCTGCCAGACCTTGAAGCCGCTGTCGCCGGGGTTGAAGTAGTACTTCTCGTGGTAACCGGGGCCGTCCGGGATGTGGCTCTTGCGGTAGACGCCGAGCAGCGTGCCGTCGGCGTCGATGATGGCGATGGAGTTGAAGCGCGCGCGCCCGGCCAGTTCGAAGAAGCTGATCGGCAGCACCACCTTGAGCTCGGCGGCGACCTTCTGGAAATGCCGGATCGCCGGGTTGTCCTCGACCGAGGTGGCCAGCTGCAGATACTCGGGGTTGGGCTTCTGGCAGAAGTAGGGGGTCTCGAACAGTTCCTGAATCAGGATGATCTGCGCGCCCTTGGCGGCGGCTTCGCGCACCAGCTTCTCGGCGTTGGCGATGTTCGCCTGGCGATCCCAGGAGCAAGCCATCTGGGTGGCGGCGACAGTGACGGTACGGGACATGGGCTGGCCTCGCGGAAAAATAATGGTTCGGTCAGGAATGGAGTGATTCTAGGCGAGATTGTTCGGCGCCGGGCAGGGGGCGGCCGCTCGCGGCGCCGCGCTGCACGCCCGCTCGGGCGCGCGGCAGCGGGGCCGGTGGGTCAGACGGTATGCAGGTACCAGTTGTATTCGAGGTCGGAGATCGAATGCTCGAACTCGGCCAGTTCGCTTTCCTTGCAGGCGACGAAGATGTCGATGTAATCGGGGCTGATGTAGCGCGCCATGATCTCGCTGTCGTCGAGCTGGCGCAGCGCGTCGCGCAAGTTGGACGGCAGGCTCGGTTCCACCTGTTCGTAGGAGTTGCCCTCGATCGGCGCATTCGGCTCGATGCGGTTGGTCAGCCCGTGGTGGATGCCGGCCAGCACCGCCGCCAGCAGCAGGTAGGGGTTGGCATCGGCGCCGGCGACGCGGTGTTCGATACGCACGGCGTCCGGGCTGTCGGTCGGCACGCGCAGCGCCACGGTGCGGTTGTCCAGGCCCCAGCAGGGTGCATTGGGCACGTAGAACTGTGCGCCGAAGCGGCGGTAGGAGTTGACGTTGGGGCAGAGGAAGGCCATCGATGCGGCCATCGTCTCCTGCACACCGCCGATGGCGTGGCGCAGGGCCTGGCTCTCCAGCGGGTTGTCGGTAGCGAAGATATTGTTACCGTCCTTGTCCAGCAGCGAGATGTGCACGTGCAGCCCGTTGCCGGCCTGGCCCGGATAGGGCTTGGCCATGAAGGTGGTGTCCATCTCGTGGTCGTAGGCGATGTTCTTGATCAGCCGCTTGAGCAGCACCGCGTAGTCGCACGCCTTGATCGGATCGGCGACATGATGGAGGTTGACCTCGAACTGCGCCGGGGCGCTCTCCTTGACGATGGCGTCGGCCGGAATGCCCTGCTCCTTGGCGCCTTCGAGAATGTCCTGCAGGCAGTCGACGTACTCGTCGAGGTCGTCGATCAGGTAGACCTGGGTCGACTGCGGGCGTTTGCCGGAGATCGGCGAGCGCGGCGGTTGTGGACGGCCGTTCACGTTCTCCTGGTCGATCAGGTAGAACTCCAGCTCGAAGGCGGCGCAGATGGTCAGGCCCAGTTCGTCGAAGCGGCTCACCACCTGGCGCAGTACCTCACGCGGGTCGGCGAAGAACGGCTCGCCATCACGCTCGTGCATGGTCATCAGCAGCTGTGCGGTGGGGCGGCGCTGCCAGGGTTCGCGACTGAGTGTGTTGGGAATGGGGAAACAGGTGCGGTCCGAGTCGCCGATGTCCATGCCCAGACCGGAGCTTTCCACGGTAATGCCGTTGATATCCAGGGCAAACAGCGAGGCGGGCAGGTTGATGCCTTTCTCGTACACCTTGTGCAGGCTGGCGCGTTCGATGCGCTTGCCACGCACGACGCCATTCATGTCTGCAATGAGGAGGTCGATGTAGAGCACCTCCGGGTGTTCCTTGAGAAACGCGTTCGCTTCGTTGAGCTGAACGGCACGCGGCGGGGGAAGCATGATGAAGCACCTTAATTGTTA
The DNA here is from genome assembly GCF_021432765.1 of Pseudomonas phenolilytica. Classification (NCBI taxonomy): domain Bacteria; kingdom Pseudomonadati; phylum Pseudomonadota; class Gammaproteobacteria; order Pseudomonadales; family Pseudomonadaceae; genus Pseudomonas; species Pseudomonas phenolilytica. The sequence goes on along the minus strand of NZ_CP058908.1, from coordinate 932,018 downwards.
AAAATTTCAATCATCAGACTGCTCGGTTAGGAGTCAATCCGAAAGCCTGAAGCCTGTCAATAGCCCTCCGGGACGCCCCATGATGGCCCAGAGTGGGCACTTGCGGGGCATTTTCGTCTCCAGCGTGCGATGTGGAAAAAACCACGAGATCGCCGCTCCGTTCGGCTATTGTCTATAAAAATGAACAAGACTACTCTCCGGTAAGCCATCAACCGGAAGACGAGCATCCCATGTCGCGCAAGCCCCTGATCGGCGTTTCCGCCTGCACCCGCATGATCGGCCAGCACGGTTTTCATATTGCCGGCGACAAGTACTTGCGTGCCGCCGCGGTCGCCGGTGTGCCGCTGATCATCCCCGCCCTGGATGAACTGATCGATCAGGCCACGCTGTTGGAAAGCCTTGATGGCCTGCTGTTCACCGGCTCGCCGTCGAACGTCGAGCCGCAGCATTACGCCGGGCCGCAGAGCGCGCCGGGCACCCCGCACGATCCGCCGCGCGACCGCCTGACCCTGCCGCTGATCCGCGCGGCCGTGCATGCGGGTATTCCGGTGTTCGGCATCTGTCGCGGCTTCCAGGAAATGAATGTGGCCTTCGGTGGCAGCCTGTTGCAAAAAGTGCACGAGGTGGAGCCCTACCAGGACCACCGCGAGAACCCCGAGGCGCCGCTCGACGACCAGTACGGCCTCAGTCACGACCTGCACGTACAACCTGGCGGCCTGCTCGAGCGTCTCGGCTTGCCGGCGCTGGTGCGCGTCAATTCGGTGCATGGCCAGGGCGTCGAACGTCTGGGCGAGGGCCTGCGCATCGAGGCGCTGGCGCCGGACGGTCTGATCGAGGCGTTCTCGGTGGAGGATGCCCGCAGTTTCGCCCTCGGCGTACAGTGGCATCCGGAATGGAAGGTGCACGAGCACCCGCATTACCTGGCGTTGTTCCAGGGCTTCGCCGAAGCCTGTCGGGAACGCGCGAGACAGCGCTGATCGGACGCGGCGCCAACACTCAACCCGAGGTCATCATGACTACCCAGCTCGACCAGCTCACCAGCTGGCTCAAAGAACGCAAGATCACTGAAGTGGAATGCCTGATCAGCGACCTGACCGGCATCGCCCGCGGCAAGATCTCCCCGACCAGCAAGTTCCTCGGCGAGAAGGGCATGCGCCTGCCCGAAAGCGTGCTGCTGCAGACCGTCACCGGCGACTACGTCGAGGATGACATCTATTACGAACTGCTCGATCCGGCGGACATCGACATGTTCTGCCGGCCCGATCCCAATGCGGTGTTTCTCGTGCCCTGGGCCATCGAACCCACTGCCCAGGTGATCCACGACACCTACGACAAGATGGGCAACCCCATCGAGCTGTCGCCGCGCAACATCCTCAAGCGCGTATTGAAGCTATACGCCGATCGCGGCTGGCAGCCCATCGTCGCGCCGGAAATGGAGTTCTACCTGACCAGTCGCTGCGAGGACCCTGACCTGCCGTTCCAGCCGCCGATCGGCCGTTCCGGGCGCCAGGAGACTGGCCGCCAGTCGTTCTCCATCGATGCGGCCAACGAATTCGACCCGCTGTTCGAGGACATGTACGACTGGTGCGAAGCGCAGGGCCTGGACCTGGACACGCTGATCCACGAGGAAGGCACCGCGCAGATGGAGATCAACTTCCGTCATGGCGAGGCGCTGCATCTGGCCGACCAGATTTTGGTGTTCAAGCGCACCATGCGCGAGGCCGCGCTCAAGCACAACGTGGCGGCCACCTTCATGGCCAAGCCGATGACCGGCGAGCCGGGCAGCGCCATGCATCTGCACCAGAGCGTGGTGGACCTGGAGAGCGGGCGCAACGTGTTCTCCAATCCCGACGGCTCGATGAGCCAGCTGTTCCTGCACCACGTCGGCGGCCTGCAGAAGTACATCCCCGAGCTGCTGCCGCTATTCGCACCCAACGTCAACTCGTTCCGCCGCTTCCTGCCCGATACCTCGGCGCCGGTGAACGTCGAGTGGGGCGAGGAGAACCGTACCGTCGGCCTGCGCGTGCCGGATTCCGACCCGCAGAACCGTCGTCTGGAAAACCGCCTGCCGGGCGCCGACGCCAATCCCTACCTGGCCATCGCTGCCAGCCTGCTGTGCGGCTACATCGGTATGGTCGAGGGCATCAACCCGAGCCCGCCGGTCAAGGGGCGCGGCTACGAGCGCCGCAACCTGCGTCTGCCGCTGACCCTGGAAGCGGCGCTGGAACGCATGGAGAACTGCCGCGAGCTGCGCAAGTACCTGAGCCCGAAGTTCATCACCGGCTACGTCGCGGTCAAGCGCACCGAGCAGGAGAACTATCACCGGGTCATCAGCTCCTGGGAGCGCGAGTTCCTGATGCTTTCGGTGTAACGAACAGCCGTAGGGGTGGATGACGCGGTGCTCATCCACCGACCACTCACATAGGCAAAAAGAGGTGACTCGATGAGCGATTCGCAAACCCTGCATTGGCAAGCCCTGAGCCGCGACCACCACTTGCCGCCGTTCACCGACTACAAGGCGCTGAACGCCAAGGGCACGCGCATCATCACCAAGGCTTCCGGCGTCTACCTGTGGGACAGCGAGGGCCACAAGATTCTCGATGCCATGGCCGGTCTGTGGTGCGTCAACGTCGGCTACGGTCGCGAGGAGCTGGTCGAGGCCGCGGCGAAGCAGATGCGCGAACTGCCCTACTACAACCTGTTCTTCCAGACCGCTCACCCGCCGGCGGTGGCCCTGGCCAAGGCGATCGCCGACATCGCGCCGGCCGGAATGAACCATGTGTTCTTCACCGGCTCGGGCTCGGAAGCCAACGACACCGTGCTGCGCATGGTGCGCCATTACTGGGCGATCAAGGGCCAGCCGGCGAAGAAGGTGATCATCGGCCGCTGGAACGGCTATCACGGCTCGACCATCGCCGGCGCCAGCCTTGGCGGCATGAAGGCCATGCACGAGCAGGGCGACGGGCCGATCCCGGGCATCGAGCATATCGACCAGCCCTACTGGTTCGGCGAGGGCGGCGACATGAGCCCGGAAGAGTTCGGCGTACGCATCGCTGACCAGCTGGAACAGAAGATTCTCGAGGTCGGCGAGGACAAGGTCGCCGCCTTCATCGCCGAACCGATCCAAGGCGCCGGCGGCGTGATCATCCCCCCCGAGAGCTACTGGCCGCGGGTCAAGGAAATTCTCGCGCGCTACGACATCCTCTTCATCGCCGACGAGGTCATCTGCGGCTTCGGCCGTACCGGTGAGTGGTTCGGCAGCGACTACTACGGCTTCGAGCCGGATCTGATGCCCATCGCCAAGGGCCTGACCTCGGGGTACATCCCGATGGGCGGCGTGGTGGTGCGCGATGAAGTGGTGCGCACGCTCAACGAGGGCGGCGAGTTCTACCATGGCTTCACCTATTCGGGGCATCCGGTGGCCGCTGCGGTGGCGTTGGAGAACATCCGCATCCTGCGCGAGGAGAAGATCGTCGAGCGGGTCAAGACGAAGACGGCACCTTATTTGCAATCTCGCTGGCAGGAACTTGCCGAGCACCCGCTGGTGGGCGAGGCGCGCGGCGTCGGCATGCTCGGCGCGCTGGAACTGGTGAAGAACAAGAAAACCCGCGAGCGCTTCGCCGAGGCGGGGGTCGGCATGCGCTGTCGCGAGCACTGCTTCCGCAACGGCCTGGTGATGCGCGCGGTCGGCGACACCATGATCGTGTCGCCGCCGCTGGTGATCGCCGAGGGGGAAATCGACGAGCTGATCGGCAAGGTCCGGCTGTGTCTGGATGCCACCGCCCGTGACGTGCTGGGCTAAGGTTCACCGGGCAGCGTACGGTCTGTTGAAAAAGCGTCCCCGACCTTGCCAGACTGCGCGCTGCGCGTGGCCGGAGCCAACCGAAGATGCGCCGATACGGTGCACCGCCAGACCGCCGCGCTGTTCATGGTCTGTTCCACTGCCCCGACATAAATGACGACAACAGGAGCTGCACGGATGAATCCCTTCGCCAAGACCCTACTTGCCATGACGCTGGCCGGCGCTGTCGCCGGGGCTGCGCAGGCCCAGGAAAAGGTACTGCACGTCTACAACTGGTCCGACTACATCGCCGAAGACACCCTGGAGAACTTCACCAAGGAAACCGGCATCAAGGTCGTCTACGACGTCTTCGACAGCAACGAAGTGCTGGAAGCCAAGCTGCTGGCCGGTAGCTCCGGCTACGACGTGGTGGTGCCGTCCAACCCGTTCCTCGCCAAGCAGATCAAGGCCGGGGTGTTCCAGAAACTGGACAAATCCAAGCTGTCGAACTGGGAAAACCTCGACAAGAGTCTGCTCAAGGCGCTGGATCCGAGCGATCCGGGCAACCAGTACGCGATTCCCTACATGTGGGGCACCATCGGCATCGGTTACAACGTCGACAAGGTCAAGGCAGTGCTCGGCGACAACGCGCCGGTCGACTCCTGGGACCTGGTGTTCAAGCCGGAAAACATCGAGAAGCTGAAGGCCTGCGGCGTCTCCTTCCTCGACTCGCCGACCGAGATCCTGCCGGCTGCCCTGCATTATCTGGGCTACGCGCCGGACAGCGGCAAGGCCGATGAACTGAAGAAGGCCGAAGCGCTGTTCATGCAGATTCGCCCGCACGTCGCCTACTTCCACTCGTCCAAGTACATTTCCGACCTCGCCAACGGCGAAACCTGCGTCGCCATCGGCTACTCCGGCGACATCTATCAGGCCAAGGCGCGCGCCGAGGAAGCCAAGAACGGCGTCAACGTCGGCTACAAGATTCCCAAGGAAGGCGCCGGCAGCTTCTTCGACATGGTCGCCATTCCCGCCGATGCGAAGAACGTCGAGAACGCCCATGTCTTCATCAACTACCTGATGAAGCCGGAAGTCATGGCGTCGATCACCGACTACGTGCAGTTCCCCAACGCCAACTCCGCGTCGACCCCGCTGGTGGCCGAGGCCATTCGTACCGACCCGGGCATCTACCCGAGCCAGGAGGTGCTACAGAAGCTCTACACCTTCCCCGACCTCGATCCGAAGACTCAGCGCGCCATGACCCGCAGCTGGACCAAGATCAAGTCGGGTCGCTGAAGCCTGACGTGCCGGCCCGGCAGCCGTCGTGCTGCCCGGTCGCTATAAGGCGAGGGAGTGCCGAGCCGACGGGAGTTGCGCCAGTCTGTAGTCCGCTGGCGCAGCATTTCCTCGCGCAACACTCGGTTTTTGTTGCGTCACCTGTTGATTTTCAGAGGTTTTTCCAATAAACAGCCCGGCTTTCCCCTCGGGGCAACGCACGGCCTGAAACCAGAGGACTCATCCCATGCGCTCGACCCTCACGTCGCTGATCATCGCCGCCGCGTTCGCTGGCGCCGCCACGGCCCAGGCTGCCACGGTGCACATCTACAACTGGTCGGATTACATCGGCGAAACGACGCTGGAAGAGTTCGAGAAGGAGACCGGCATCAAGCCTGTCTACGACGTCTTCGACTCCAACGAAACCCTCGAGGGCAAGCTGCTGGCCGGTCGCACCGGCTATGACGTGGTGGTGCCGTCCAACCACTTCCTCGGCAAGCAGATCCGCGCCGGCGCCTTCCAGAAGCTCGACAAGTCCAAGCTGCCGAACTGGGAGAACCTCGACCCCGCGCTGCTCAAGCAACTGCAGAAGAACGATCCGGGTAACGCCCACGCCGCGCCCTACCTGTGGGGCACCAACGGCATCGGCTACAACGTGGAGAAGGTCAAGGCAGCGCTCGGCGTCGACACCATCGACTCCTGGGCGGTGCTGTTCGAGCCGCAGAATGCGGAGAAGCTCGCCAGCTGCGGCATCGCCATGCTCGACTCGGCCGACGAGATGATTCCGGCCATGCTCAACTATCTGGGCCTAGATCCCAACAGCGAGAATCCCGCCGACTACCGCAAGGCCGAGGAGAAGCTGCTGGCAGTGCGTCCGCACGTGCGCTATTTCCACTCCTCCAAGTACATTTCCGATCTCGCCAATGGCAATATCTGCGTCGCCGCCGGGTTCTCCGGCGATGTGTTCCAGGCCGCCGCCCGTGCCGAGGAAGCTGGCAAGGGCATCGAGATCGCCTACGCCATTCCCAAGGAAGGCGGCAACCTCTGGTTCGACATGCTCGCCATCCCCGCCGATGCCGGCAACGTCGAACAGGCCCATGCATTCATCGACTACCTGTTGCGCCCCGAGGTGATCGCCTCGGTGAGCGACTACGTCGGCTATGCCAACCCCAACCTCAAGGCGGGCGAACTGATGGATCAAGAGGTACGCAACGATCCTTCGATCTATCCGCCGCAGGACGTGCTGGATCGCCTGTACGTCTCGGCCGAGCTGCCGGCGAAGATCCAGCGGCTGATGAATCGCAGCTGGACCAAGGTGAAATCCGGCAAATAGATACCCGGGCGATTCCCGCCCGCTGCAACGACCATCGATATCCGGCGCTGGCCGGCCAACCTTACATTTTCGGGAGTTCGCGCATGGCCGTTGCCTCCAGCGCCTACAAGAAAGCCCTCACCGGCGAGAGCAAGAACAAGCAGGTGCTGCTGAAGATCGACCGCGTCACCAAGAAGTTCGATGAAACGGTGGCGGTCGATGACGTCTCGCTGAACATCCATCAGGGCGAGATATTCGCCCTGCTGGGCGGTTCCGGATCGGGCAAGTCGACCCTGCTGCGCATGCTCGCCGGCTTCGAGCGGCCGAGCGAGGGGCGTATCTTCCTCGACGGTCAGGACATCACCGATCTGCCGCCCTACGAGCGGCCGATCAACATGATGTTCCAGTCCTATGCGCTGTTCCCGCACATGACGGTCGAGCAGAACATCGCTTTCGGCCTCAAGCAGGATGGCCTGGCCAAGGACGAGATCGCCGGGCGCGTCAGCGAGATGCTCGGCCTGGTGCAGATGACCCAGTACGCCAAGCGCAAGCCGCACCAGCTCTCCGGCGGCCAGCGCCAGCGCGTGGCCTTGGCGCGTTCGCTGGCGAAACGGCCCAAGCTGTTGCTGCTCGACGAGCCGATGGGCGCGCTGGACAAGAAGCTGCGCTCGCAGATGCAGCTGGAACTGGTGCAGATCATCGAGCGCGTCGGCGTGACTTGCGTGATGGTCACCCATGACCAGGAAGAGGCCATGACCATGGCCGAGCGCATCGCCATCATGAGCCAGGGCTGGATCGCCCAGGTCGGCAGCCCGATGGACATCTACGAAACCCCGGCCAGCCGGCTGGTCTGCGAATTCATCGGCAACGTCAACCTGTTCGACGGCGAGCTGGTGGAGGACCTCGAAGACCATGCGGTGATTGCCTGCCCGCAGCTCGAACGCCCCATCTACGTCGGCCACGGCATCAGTACCCGTGCCCAGGACAAGCGTGTGACCTACGCCCTGCGCCCGGAGAAGCTGATGATGAGCCTGGAGAAGCCGGTGCTGGAGATGGCGGACTACAACTGGGTCGAGGGCGTGGTGCACGACATCGCCTACCTCGGCGGCCATTCGGTGTACTACATCAAGCTGGAGTCGGGGATGCTGCTGCAGGCCTTCGTCGCCAATGCCGAGCGCCACGTCAAATGGCCGACCTGGGAGGAGCGGGTCTACCTGCACTGGCTCAGTGACAGCGGCGTGGTGCTACAGGCATGAGCCGCCGGCCCGCGCTGAACAACGGCCGCCGGCTGGTCATCGGCGTTCCGTTCCTCTGGTTGATGCTGTTCTTCCTGCTGCCGTTCGCCATCGTGCTGAAGATCAGCTTCGCCGAGGCCGACGTGGCGATTCCGCCGTACACGGAAATCTTCCGCTACGCCGAGCAGCAGCTGCAGGTGCTGATCAACCTGGGCAACTACATCTTCCTCAGCGAGGACGAGCTGTACCTGGCCGCCTACCTCGGCTCGCTGCGCATCGCCTTCTTCAGCACGCTGCTGTGCCTGCTGATCGGCTACCCGATGGCCTATGCCATCGCGCGGGCGCGCAAGGACCTGCAGACGGTACTGCTGCTGCTGATCATGATGCCGACCTGGACCGCGATCCTGATCCGCGTCTACGCCTGGATGGGCATCCTCAGCAGCAACGGCCTGCTCAACGGGCTGCTGCTCGACCTCGGGCTGATCGACACGCCGCTGCAGATCCTCAACACCGACATCGCGGTGTACATCGGCGTGGTCTATTCGTATCTGCCGTTCATGATCCTGCCGCTCTACGCCAACCTGGTGAAGCACGATCCCAGCCTGCTGGAGGCGGCATCCGACCTCGGCGCGCGCAACCTCACCAGCTTCTGGAAGATCACTGTGCCGCTGTCGAAGAACGGCATCATCGCCGGCTGCATGCTGGTGTTCATCCCGGTGGTCGGCGAATTCGTCATCCCCGAGCTGCTCGGCGGCCCGGAGACGCTGATGATCGGCAAGGTGCTCTGGCAGGAATTCTTCAACAACCGCGACTGGCCGGTGGCCTCGGCGCTGGCGGTGGTGATGCTGGCGATCCTCTTGGTGCCGATCATTCTGTTCAACAGAAACCAGGCGAAAGAGCTGGAGGGCAAGCTATGAAACGCTGGAGCTTCTCCAACCTGATCCTGGTCCTTGGCCTGCTGTTCATCTACCTGCCGATGGTCATCCTGGTCATCTACTCGTTCAACGACTCGCGGCTGGTGACCGTCTGGGGTGGCTGGTCGGTGAAGTGGTATGTCGGTCTGCTGGACAACAGCCAGCTGATGGGCTCGGTGATGCGCTCGCTGGAGGTCGCCTTTTACACCGCCATTGCTGCGGTGGCGCTGGGTACGATGGCGGCCTTCGTGCTCACACGCATCCCGGTGTTCCGCGGACGCACGCTGTTCGGCGGGCTGGTCACCGCGCCCCTGGTGATGCCCGAGGTGATTACCGGCCTGTCGCTGCTGCTGCTGTTCGTGGCCATGGCGCAGCTGATCGGCTGGCCGGCGCAGCGGGGTCTGGTGACGATCTGGATCGCCCACACCACCTTCTGTTCGTCCTACGTGGCGGTGGTGGTGATGGCGCGCCTGCGCGAGCTGGACCTGTCCATCGAGGAGGCGGCGATGGACCTCGGCGCGCGGCCGTGGAAGGTGTTCTTCCTGATCACCATGCCGATGATCGCGCCCTCGCTGGCCGCGGGTGGCATGCTGTCGTTCGCCTTGTCGCTGGATGATCTGGTACTGGCCAGCTTCGTCTCCGGTCCCGGCTCGACCACCCTGCCGATGGAGATCTTCTCCGCCGTGCGCCTGGGCGTGAAGCCGGAAATCAACGCTGTGGCCAGCCTGATTCTGCTCAGCGTGTCGCTGGCGACGTTCTTCGCCTGGTACCTGAGCCGTCGCGCCGAGAAGCGTCGGGTGCGCGCCATGCAGCAGGCGATGGACGAGAGTGTTGCGGCGCAAGGCTGGCAGCCACGGGCGGTCAACAGTCAGGTGCCGGTGCCGCCCTCGGCCCACAGCTGAGTTGCGAACAAGGGCGCGCAGCGGCGCCCTTGTTCGTTTCCGGCCTCAGCGCTGCCAGTCGCAGAAGCACGCCACCGCCAGCGAATGGGTGGCGCGCACCGTGCGGCCGGCGAGTACGGCCTCGACGATCGGCTCGACGAAGCTGTTGTCCGAACTGCACACCGCGCCCTCGCTGTAGGGGCCGATATAGACCAGCTCGCCGTTGCGATCCCAGATGCCCACGGCCGGGCTGGCGGGCAGCTCGGCGGTGCCTTCGAACGCGTTCAGCGGCTTCAGCGCAGCCAGCGACGGCGGCAGCCGGCCCTTGCTGCCGGGCTTGCGCACCTCGTAGAACTCCACCGGCTGTCCGGCGAAGCGCTTGAGCAGCTCTTCCAGATGCTGCTGGTTGCCGACGTTGCACGGGCAGCCCGGATCCCAGAAATGCACGAAGCGCACCGGCCCCGGGCCCTGCAGTTCGGCGGGCAGCCTGAGGTCGTCGCCGGAAAACAGTTCGGCGCGCTCGCCCTCGAAGGTGCGCAGGTAGCGCCCCTCGAACCACTTGAACGCGGCCAGCAGGCCGCCAGCCACGAGCAGGGTAAGCAGGGAGGCAATGAGGAGCGTGCGGCGCGGGTGCATGGCGGGTCTCGGCAGCGGGGGCGTCAGCTTGCCATGCCCCGTCACAGAGCGGAATATGCCGCCATGCGCCGCCGCTGCGGCGGTTTTGCGCACAGGACCTTATGACGTCCGCTGTTTCGACGAACTGAACGGCCATGCCCCAGCGAATCCAACCCGACCTGCTACGCGCGCAGCTTGGCGAGCTGCACGCCGCCACCGAGCTGAGCCCCGAGGCGCGACACTACCAGGCCTATTACGGCCTCGACCTGCCACAGCGACGTGACATCCACAGCCGCCTCGGGCGTTTTCGCGTCGGCGACTACGACGTGGTGGCCCAGGCCTGGTGGCCACCGCAGCCGCACGCCAGCCTGCTGGTGATGCATGGCTACTACGATCACATGGGGCTGTACCGTCATGTCGTCGAATGGGGCCTGGACATGGGCTTCGCCGTGCTCGCCTGCGACCTGCCGGGACACGGTCTGTCCAGCGGCCCGCCGGCCAGCATCAACGAGTTCGAGGAATACCAGGCGGTGCTCAACGGCCTCTTCGAGCAGGCGCGCCAGCTCGATCTGCCTCGGCCGTGGCACTTGCTCGGACAGAGTACCGGCGGCGCGATCCTGCTCGATCACCTGCTGCATCAGCCGCAGAGTGCCGAGCGTGGCCGCACCATCCTCCTGGCGCCGCTGATTCGTCCGCGCGCCTGGCTGCGTTCGCGCCTGAGCTACGAGCTGATGCGCCGCTTCGTCCAGCAGATTCCGCGCGCCTTCAGCGACAACTCCAGCGACGCGCGCTTCCTGCAGTTCGTGCAGACCGAGGATCCGCTGCAGGCGAGCATCCTGCCGACGGCCTGGGTCGGTGCGTTGTCGCGCTGGATTCCACGCATCGAGAAGGCGACGGGCAGCGGCGAGTCACCGCTGATCATCCAGGGCGAGGCGGACATGACGGTGGACTGGCAGTACAACCTGCCGGTGCTGCAGCGCAAGTTCGCCGCGCCGGAAATCCTGCGCCTGCCGGCGGCGCGTCATCATCTGGTCAACGAGAGCGAGGCGCTGCGCCAGCGTTATTTCGCCTTCCTGCGCGAGCGCCTGAAATGAGCGCGGGCGGCGTTCAGCGCTGCTGTGCCTGAATCGCCGCCGAATCCGGGCCTACCGCCAGTCCCGCGCGCAGCGCCTGCAGCGCCGCCGCGTAGTACGCCTTGCCCTCGGCGGACTGGGCGAACTGCAGGTACTCTTCCAGTTCGGCATCGGACAGCGAGCGGTAGACATACAGCAGGGTGTTGTCCAGATCGCCCTCGATCTGCTGCACCAGCCGTTCGCGCTGGCTGTTCAGCAGCCCCTGCGCCTGACCGCCGCCGAGAATGCCCGGCAGCATCTGGCTGAGGCTGTCGGCGGCGACACCGGCCAGCGCCAGGCTGACTTCGGCACCGGCGGCGCTGGCTGGAATGGCCTGCGCGAGATGGCGAATCAACAACTGGCGATTGCTGCCGGCGTCCATGCGCGGCAGGCCATCGACATGCTGCGCGAGTTGTTCGCGGCGCGCCGCCAGTACCTCGGCAGCGACGACCTTGCGCCCCAGCGGGGTCTGGAAGAACTGCAGCGCCGGCTGCGGCTCGGCCAGGTGCTCGCGTAGCGCCTGCAGGGCGCGCCGATCCACGGCGTCGCTGGCAAAACGGCGGTTGCTGTTGTCGACCAGCGCCTGGAATACCGCCGGCGGCAGGCTGTCCTTGTAGCGCTGCTGGGCGGCGGTCAGCGCGTCGCTGAAATTGGCGCGCTGCTCGGTCCAGCCGGCGGTTTCGTAGAGTTCTTCGTAGACATCCGCCTGGCTGGCGAAGCTGATGACCAATAGGGCAAGGGCAAGAAAGGCGCGCATGGGATCTCCTGTACGGGGTCAGGCATTGTCGACGCCGCCTGGCCGACTGTCGAGCGGGGCTGGCGCACCCTGGAGGCTGGACGAATTGCCACAGTCCGGCCGCCATGCGGGCATTTCCCGATGACACCCGGCGGGCGCAGAATACGCCACTGGGCGCATGATCGTGCGCCTCTTCCCCAGATCATCTTGAATGTCATCTGCGCGCATCGTTCCCCGTTGCGCTGCGTGGCCCGCCGTGGCGGTTTGATGATCCTGATCTCTCGGAGCCCTGATCTTGCAGTTTTCGACTCTCATCGATGACCTGGCCGTGCGTGGCTGGTCGGTACAGCGTGCGTTCATCCCAGGCCATGACTCCCTCCGCCTCGCCGAAGAATGTCGCCGCCGCGAGGCGGAGGGTGTCATGGTGCCGGCCGCGATCGGACGCGGCGGAAGCCAGGCGGTGCATGAAGGCATACGCAGCGACCGCATTCTCTGGCTGGAACCCGGCCAGTCGGCCGCCAGCGATCTCTACCTGCAGCTGATGGATGCGCTGCGCGAGCAGCTCAACCGCGAGCTGTACCTCGGCCTGGAGGAGTTCGAGTGTCACTTCGCTTTCTATCCGCCGGGCGCGTTCTACAAGACTCATCTCGACCGTTTTCGCGACGATGACAGCCGTAGCGTGACCGCCGTGCTCTACCTCAATCCGAACTGGCAGCCCGATCACGGCGGCGCCCTGCGCCTGTATCTGGCCGACGGTGAGAGCCTCGATGTCGCTCCCGAGGCGGGCACCCTGGTGGTGTTCATGGCCGGGGAGTTCCCGCATGAAGTGCTGCCGACGCAGGTCGACCGCCTGTCGGTCACCGGCTGGTTCCGTCGCCGCGCCGCGTTGCCGCTGTCGGCCTGAACGGCAGGAAAAAAAAGCCCGGCACTAAGGCCGGGCAAAAGGAAAGCAGAGAGGTCGAGCGCTACATGCCCAGGGCTTCGGGCAGCGCCAGGGAAATCCACGGCACGTAGGTGATGATCACCAGGAAGCTCAGCAGCAGCATCAGCCACGGCATCGCGGCGCGAATCACCTGGGTGACGCTCATGCCGGTTACCGCCGAGGTGACGAACAGGTTCAGGCCCACCGGCGGCGTGATCAGGCCGATCTCCATGTTCACCACCATGATGATGCCCAGGTGGATCGGGTCGATGCCCAGTTGCACAGCGATCGGGAAGAGGATCGGCGCGAGGATCAGGATGATCGCCGACGGCTCCATGAAGGCACCGGCCACCAGCAGCACGATGTTCACCACCAGCAGGAACATCCACGGCTGCAGGCCGGCGTCCATTACCCAGGCGGTGATGGTCTGCGGGATCTGCTCGGTGGTCAGCACGTGGGCGAACAGCATGGCGTTGGCGATGATGAACATCAGCATGATGCTCAGCTTGGCCGACTCCAGGATCACCTTCGGGCACTCGCGGATGGTCATGTCCTTATAGACGAACAGCGCGACGAAGGCCGAGTAGACCGCAGCCACGGCGGCTGCTTCGGTCGGGGTGAACATGCCCGAGTAGATGCCGCCGAGGATGATCACCATCAGCAGCAGGCCCCAGACCGCCTTGCGTGCAGCCGACAGCCACTCGCGGAAGGTCGCGCGCGGCAATGCCGGCAGGTTCTTCTTCACCGCGATGATGTAGATCGCCACCATCAGCACGCCGCCCAGCAGCAGGCCCGGCACCACTCCGGCCATGAACAGCTTGCCGACCGAGGTTTCGGTCGCGGCGGCATAGACCACCATCACCACCGACGGCGGGATGAGGATGCCCAGCGTACCGGCGTTACAGACGATGCCCGCGCCGAAGGCCTGCGGGTAGCCAGAGCGCACCATGCCGGCGATGGCGATGGAGCCGACCGCGGCAACGGTGGCCGGCGAGGAGCCGGACAGCGCGGCGAACAGCATGCACGCCAGCACCGCGCCGATGGCCAGGCCGCCACGGATATGGCCGACACAGGCATTGGCGAAGTCGATCAGGCGCCGCGCCACGCCACCGGTGGTCATGAAGGCACCGGCCAGCAGGAAGAACGGGATCGCCAGCAGGGTGTAGTGCTCGGAGGTCTCGAACAGCTTGATCGCCAGCGAGCGCACCGAGTCTTCGCTGAAGATCATGATGGTCAGCGAGCCGGCCAGGCCCAGCGACACGGCGATCGGCACGCCGAGGAACATCAGCAGGAAGAGCAGGACGAACAGGAACAGGATGGTCATTTACTTTTGCTCCTCGTGCTCGGTCAGCTTGACCGCATCGGCGGCTTCGTCGGCAAGCCCGAGACCGGTCTGCTGATTACGCAGGATGCGCACGAAAATCTCGGCGAAACGGATGAACATCAGCGCGAAGCCGAACGGCACGATCAGGCCGATGTGCCACTGCTTGACGCCGACGTGGCCCAGGTCCTCGGCGCCGATGTTGGCGTTGAACAGGGTGTGGATCCACTCGAAGCTGGCGACGCTCAGCAGCCCGGTGTAACCCAGGCAGACCAGGCAGGCGATGATGCCGATGTAGCGCTGGACGTGCTTGGGCGCCAGCTTGACCAGTGCATCGACGCCGATATGGCCGGCGGTGCGCACGCCATAGGCCAGACCGAAGAAGATCAGCCAGGCGAACAGCGCCTTGGTCAGCGCGGTACTCCAGGTCATGGCCTGTGCCAGGCCGATGATGTAGTCGCCGATGGCAAACCAGAAATCGGCACTGCCCTCGAACCGGTCGCCCAGATCGTAGAACAGCGTGTAGAGGTTGTTGAGGATGACGTAGACGAACGTCACCAGTGTCATGGCCGCCAGCAGGAAAGCGATGAAGCTCTCCTCGAAGTGGTCCCAGACGCGCCGCAGGGCGTTCATGGATGACATCTCCCGATGGACTGCAAGTTTACGGTGGGCGAACACGGAACGTGCGCCATGAACCAGCCGGGGCGGCTGGAGAAACAGCACAATGAAAACTCTTGTTCTCGCCAGAGAAGCGGTGTGGCCGGGATCGCCTGGGCCTCTGCCGTCCTGCCCTTGGTGTGGGCGTCGTCTTCGCTAGCTGCTGTGTTTTTTCACTGGGCTGTCGGTTTTCTGGAATTACAGCAGGGGCGGACGGGTAGCCCGCCCCTGGTACGGCTTATTGCGCCTGGTTGGCGGCTTCGGCGGCCTTGATCAGGTCGGCACCGATCTCGCCCTCGAACTTCTTCCAGACCGGCTTCATGGCTTCACGCCATTTGTTGCGCTGCTCCGGGGTGAGGGTGATGATCTCGGTGGTACCCGCATCGAGGATGCGCTGCTTGTCGCCCTGGTTCAGCGCATCGGCCTGCTTGTTCACCTCGACGGTGACCTCGGCCAGGATGCTTTCCAGTTCACCGCGGATGTCAGCCGGCAGACCGTTCCAGAACTTGGTGTTGGTGATCACCATGTAGTCCAGCAGACCGTGGTTGGACTCAGTGATGTACTTCTGCACTTCGTGCATCTTCTGCGAGTAGATGTTCGAGTACGGGTTCTCGGCACCGTTCACCACGCCAGTCTGCAGACCTTGGTAGACCTCGGCGAAGCTCATCTTGCGCGGGTTGGCGCGCACGGCCTTGAACTGCTCGTCCAGTACGGCGGAAGCCTGTACGCGGAACTTCAGACCACGGGCGTCCTTCGGCTCGATCAGCTTCTTGTTGGCCGACAGCTGCTTCATGCCGTTGTGCCAGTAGCCCAGACCGGTGATGTTCTTGTCTTCCATCGAGCGCAGCAGCTTCTGGCCGGCCTCGCCCTTCTGGAAGCGGTCAACCGCGGCGATGTCATCGAACAGGAACGGCAGGTCGAAGACCTGGACGCCCTTGGAGTAGTGTTCGAACTTGGCCAGCGACGGCGCGATCAGCTGCACGTCACCCAGCAGCAGGGCTTCCATTTCCTTGCCGTCACCGAACAGCGAGGAGTTCGGATAGACCTGAACCTCGACCTTGCCCGGCAGGCGCTCTTCCACCAGCTTCTTGAACAGCAGGGCGCCCTGGCCTTTCGGCGTATTCTCGGCGACCACGTGGGAGAACTTGATGGTGATCGGGTCGGCCGCATGGGCCAGACCGGCGATGCTCAGCGACAGGGCGCAAGCCAGCGCCTTGGCAGTCAGTTTGAACATTGGTGTTTCCCTCTTGTTGTGAAGAATCGCCGCGCGACGATTCGGCAGTAACCTGCGATGAGTCTAGGCAGCATTTGGCGATGCCTCCTGCCGTCGAGCGACATGTCCCGCAAGGTTTCAGTAAGTTAGCAATGCCTGTGCCAGCCGGCGGTTGCATCCTTGCGTGGGCAAAGGTTGTACCAGCTGCGCATGACGCTTTGAATGGGCAGATGCCAGGAAAGCCGTCTGGGTCGCAGCTTTGCGGGTTGCGCCCGGCGCGCCTGGCGGCGCCGGGGAAAGGATTCGAGGCATTTCGTCGCAGGCGAGGCGTGCCAGGGTTCAATGGCGGAAAACCGCCAATTATTCCCCGTCGTCGGGCGAACTTCCGCCAGTCTCGGTGAAGCTCAGGCCGTGTTTGCGCAGTTTGTCGTGCAGGGTTTTGCGCGGCAGGCCGAGCGCCTCGGCGGCGCTGCGCAGCGAACTGTGTGGGCGCGCCAGTTCGGCGGCGATCAGCGCGCGCTCGAAGGCGTCGACCTGCTCGCCCAGCGTGCCGCCGCCCGGCATCGACGCGCCGGCGGCTGCCTGCTCCAGGCCCAGACCAAGGCCGAGGGCGAAACGCTCGGCAGTGTTCTGCAGCTCGCGCACGTTGCCGGGCCAGTCGTGGCGCAACAGCAGGGCGCGCTGCTCCGGCTGCAGATCGCGTATCGGCAGGCCGTGGCGCTGGGCGGCGGTTTCGGCGAAATGCTGGAACAGCAGGAGGATGTCCTCGTTGCGTTCGCGCAGCGGCGGAATGCGCAGCGGCGCGACGTTCAGGCGGTAATAGAGGTCGGCGCGAAAGCGTCCCTGATCGGCGGCCACGCGCAGGTCTTCCTTGGTCGCGGCGATGACGCGGATGTCCAGCGCGATCGACTGGTTGCCGCCGAGGCGCTCGACCACGCGCTCCTGCAGCAGGCGCAGCAGCTTGACCTGCACGTCCAGGCTCATGCTCTCGATCTCGTCGAGGAACAGCGTGCCGCCGTTGGCGAACTCGAACTTGCCGATGCGTCGTTTCTGCGCGCCGGTGAAGGCGCCCGGCTCGTGGCCGAACAGCTCGCTCTCGACCACCGACTCGGCCAGCGCACCGGCGTTGATCGCCACGAACGGGCCGTTGCGTCGGCTGGACAGGTCGTGCAGCGCGCGCGCGACCACCTCCTTGCCGGCGCCGGTTTCGCCGAGGATCAGCACGTCGGCCTGGGTGCCGGCCAGCGCGCCGATCTGCTCGCGCAGGCGCAGCATCGCCGGCGAATGGCCGAGCAGGCGCGCGGTCAGCTGCTGACGATCGGCCAGCGCCAGGCGCAGGCTGCGGTTGTCCAGCACCAGCTGGCGCAGCGCCAGGGCACGCCGCACGCTGTCGAGCAGTGCTTCGCTGGGGAAGGGTTTTTCGAGGAAATCGTAGGCGCCGGCGCGCATCGCCTGCACGGCCAGCTGGATGTCGCCGTGGCCGGTGATGAGGATGACGGGCAGTTCGGCGTCGCGCCCGCGCAGCTGCTGCAACAGCTCCAGGCCGTCGATGCCGGGCATGCGGATGTCGCTGACCACCACGCCCGGCCAGTCGGCCGGCAGCCGTGCGCCCACCTCGCGCGCATCGCCCAGGCTGACCACCCGCAGGCCGGCCAGGTCCAGGGTCTGGCTCAGCGCCTTGCGCAGGTGCGGGTCGTCGTCGATCAGCAGCACCTGGGCGTCGGCGCTGATCAGGTTGTCGCTCATTGCAGATGATCCTCGGTCGGGAAGGCGGCGCCGGGTTCGGCGCTGCGCAGGAACAGGCCCAGCTGGGCGCCGCCGTCGGGGTGGTTGGCGAGGCTCAGTTCGCCGCCCAGCGCGCGCACCAGCGTATCGCAGATCGCCAGGCCGAGGCCGAGGCCCTGGGCGCTGGTCTTGGTGGTGAAGAAGGGTTCGCGTGCGCGGCGCAGCGCCTCGGCGGAAAATCCCGGGCCGTTGTCGCGCAGGGTCAGCAGTACGCCGTTGCCCTGCTGTTCGGCGCGCAGCCAGATGCGCCTGACCGGCGGGCGCTCGGCGAGGGCGTCGAGGGCGTTGGCCAGCAGGTTGGCGAGGATCTGCCGCAAGCGCGTCTCGCCGGCCTGTACCCACAACGTGGCTTCCGGCAGATCGCGCACCAGCTCGACGCCCATCGCCTGGCGGCGCTTGGCCAGCAGCGCCAGCGCATCGTCCAGCGCCGGCTGCAGGGCGACGCGCTCGGGCGCGTGTTGGTCGCGGCGGGCGAAGGCGCGCAGGTGCGCGATGATCGAGGCCATGCGCGCGGTCAGTTCGCTGATCAGCCTGAGGTTGTCGCGTGCCTCGGCGTTGCGCTGCTGGTCAAGCAGCACGCCGGCGTTGTCGGCGTAGCTGCGGATCGCCGCCAGCGGCTGGTTCAGCTCGTGGCTGATGCTGGCGCTCATGGTGCCCAGCGCCGACAGCTTGCCGGCCTGCAGCAGCTCGTCCTGGGCGCGCACCAGCTCCTGCTGGGCCTGTTCGCGTTCGAGCACCTCGACCTTCAGGCGGCTGTTCAGCGCCTCGAGGTCGCGGGTGCGTTCCTGCACACGCTGCTCCAGTTCGCGGCGGGCCTGCACGTCGAGCGCCAGGCGGTCGAGAAAGTGCCGCCGGCGTTGCATCAGCAGGCCGAGCAACAGCAGCAGCGCCAGCAGGGTGGCGCCGCCGATGGCGACCACGGTGCGTACCGGCCGCTCGACCAGCGCGATCGGCGCGAGGATGCGCACGCTCCAGCCGGTCTCTTTCAGTTCGCGGCTCTGGATCAGCCAGGCGTCGATGTTCAGCGTCAGGTCGCGCGGCTCGAGAGTGGTGTAGGGCTGGTCGAAGGCGATCTGCTCGCGCTCCTCGGCGCTCAGCGCGCGGCTGGCGCGAAAACGCCAGTCCGCACGCGAGGTGAGGATCACCACGCCGAAGGCGTCGGTCACCATCAGCTGCTCCGGGGTGTTGCCCCACAGCGTTTCGGTGTGGTCCAGATCGACCTTGACCACCAGCACGCCGAGAATCCGGTCGCCATCTCGCACCGCCGAGCCGAAGTAGTAACCGCGCTTGCCGGAGGTGTTGCCGAGGCCGAAGAAGCGCCCCAGGCGGCCTTCCATCGCCTGACGGAAGTACGGGCGGAAGGCGAAGTTACGCCCGATGAAGCTGTCCTCGGCGTCCCAGTTGGAGGTCGCCAGCGTGGTGCCCGAGGTATCCATCAGGTAGATCACGTCGGCCCCGGTGCGCTGCTGCAGCTGTCGCAGCAGGCGGTTGGCGCGATCACGGACCTGCGGCACCTCGGCATTGTGCAGCGCCGAGCGCAGCTCCGGCAGCTCGCCGAGGATGCGCGGCAGCACCTCGTAGCGGTTGAGCGTGCCGAGCAGGTTGGCGACGTAGAGGTCGAGGGTCTGGCGATTCTGTTCGGTCAGTTCGCTGCGGTAGTAGCGGTCGGCCAGTTGCTGCAGCGGCCACAGCAGCGGCGCCAGCAGTACGGCGAGCAGCGCGAGGTTGCGCCAGCGGGGGCGGTGAGTGAGTGCGGATGCGGTCATGGGTGCGCCTGTGAGTCCGGCGCATTATGCACGTTCGGTAGTGCGAGATTCAGCGCCGCGCGGTTGCCCGGTCCGTGGGCGGGGCGGTCAGAGGCTTTGCTGCAGTGCGGCGTGGCGCGCCAGCTGGATCGCGCAGGGGGCGTTCAGGCATTCGTGCAGGGCGCTTTCCCAGTCCGGCAGCTGCAGGTCCCAGTCCTGCTGCAGGCGCGAACAGTCGAGCCGTGAATTGAGCGGGCGCTCGGCGGCGGTGGGGTAGTCGCAGGAGCGGATCGGCTCGATCCGCGCGCGCAGCGTGCCCTGGTTCTGCAGATGCTCGGCGATGCTGCAGGCGAAGCCGTACCAGGACGTCTCGCCCTCGGCGCTCAGGTGATAGAGGCCTTCGAGCGGGCGCTGGCCGTCGCGCCAGCGCCGGATCATCGCCCCGGTGGTGCGGGCGATGCTGCGCGCCCAGGTCGGGGCGCCGATCTCATCGGCGACCACCGAGAGCTCGTCGCGCTCCTGCAGCAGGCGCTGCATGGTCAGCAGAAAGTTCTTGCCGTGCAGGGAATAGACCCAGCTGGTGCGCAGGATCAGCTGCTCGCCGGCCACCGCCTGGATCGCCTGTTCGCCGGCCAGCTTGCTGGCACCGTATACGCCCAGCGGGCGTGGCGGGTCCTGCTCGATGTAGGCGCCGGCTTTGCGCCCGTCGAAGACGTAATCGGTGGAGTAGTGGACCAGCGGTACGCCGAGCCGTGCCGCCTCCTCGGCGAGTACGCCAGGGCCGCGCGCGTTTACCGCGAACGCCTGTTCGCGCTCGCGTTCGGCCGGATCGACCGCGGTGTAGGCGGCGGCGTTGATGATCAGGTCGGGGCGCAGCAGGCGCACCTGTTCGCGAATCTGCGCGGGATCGGCCAGGTCGAGGACGTTGTGCCCGAGGGCGAGCACCTTGCCGTCGCCGGCCAGTTCCAGCTGCAGTTCACGGGTGAGCTGGCCGCGGCTGCCGGTGATCAGGATCTTCATGCAAACAGCTCCGCATCGCGCAGCAGCTTGCCGGCCTGATCCTTGGCGGACAGCTGCGGTGGGGTGTCGAGCGGCCAGTCGATGCCCAGCTCCGGGTCGTTCCACAACAGGCTGCGCTCATGCTCCGGCGCGTAGTAGTCGGTGGTCTTGTAGAGGAATTCGGCGGTCTCGCTGAGCACCACGAAACCATGCGCGAAACCCTCGGGAATCCACAGCTGGCGTTTGTTTTCGGCATTCAGCAGCACGCCGGTCCAGCGACCGAAGCTCGGCGAACTCCGGCGCAGGTCGACGGCTACATCGAACACCTCGCCGGCCACTACCCGCACCAGTTTCCCCTGCGGCTGCTGGATCTGGTAATGCAGGCCGCGCAGCACGCCGCGCTGGGACTTGGAGTGGTTGTCCTGGACGAACTGACGCTTGAGCCCCGTGGCCGCCTCGAAGGCGGCCGCGTTGAAGCTCTCGTAGAAGAAACCGCGTTCGTCGCCGAAGACCTTCGGCTCGATGATCAGTACGTCGGGAATGCTGGTTTCGATGATCTTCATGCGTCTTCACCCGCCAGCTTGAACAGGTACTGGCCGTAGCCGGTCTTGCCCAGCGCATCGGCGCGGCGCAGCAGCTGCTCGCGGTCGATCCACTTGTGCTGGTAGGCGATTTCTTCCAGGCAGGCGACCTTCAGACCCTGACGGTGCTCGATGGTCTGCACGTACTGCGAGGCTTCCAGCAGGCTGTCATGGGTGCCGGTGTCGAGCCAGGCGAAGCCGCGACCGAAGCGTTCGACGTTGAGGTCGCCGCGCTTGAGGTAGGCCATGTTGACGTCGGTGATCTCCAGCTCGCCGCGCGGCGAGGGCTTGATCGACTTGGCGATCTCGATCACGTCGTTGTCGTAGAAGTACAGGCCGGTCACCGCGTAGCTGGACTTGGGCTTCTTCGGCTTCTCCTCGATGGACAGCGCCTTGCCGTTCTCGTCGAAGTCGATCACGCCGAAGCGCTCCGGGTCCTTGACCCAGTAGCCGAACACCGTGGCGCCCTTTTCCTGGCGCGCGGCGCGTTGCAGCTTCTCGGTGAAGTGCTGGCCGTGGAAGATGTTGTCGCCGAGGATCAGGCACACCGGGTCGCTGCCGATGAACTCTTCGCCGATCAGGAACGCCTGGGCCAGACCGTCCGGCGAAGGCTGCTCGGCATACTGCAGGCGGATGCCGAACTGGCTGCCGTCACCGAGCAGATTCTGGTACTGCGGCAGGTCGTGCGGGGTGGAGATGATCAGCACGTCGCGGATGCCGGCGAGCATCAGCACCGACAGCGGGTAGTAGATCATCGGCTTGTCGTAGATCGGCAACAGCTGTTTGGACACGCCGAGGGTGATGGGGTGCAAGCGCGTGCCGGACCCGCCGGCGAGGATGATTCCCTTCATGCGATGTTCTCCAGCGCGCCAAGGCGCTCGCGTTGATAGCTGCCGTCCTGGACGCGACGGCACCATTCGAGGTTGTTCAGGTACCACTGCACGGTCTTGCGCAGGCCGCTCTGGAAGGTTTCCTGCGGCACCCAGCCGAGCTCGCGCTCGATCTTGCTGGCGTCGATGGCGTAGCGCAGGTCATGACCCGGGCGATCCTTGACGAAGGTGATCAGGTCCTCGAAGCGCGCCACGCCGGCCGGCTTGTGCGGCGCCAGCTCTTCGAGCAGCGCACAGATGCTGCGCACCACGTCGATGTTCTTCTGCTCGTTGTGGCCACCGATGTTGTAGGTCTCGCCGACCTTGCCCTTGCTCACCACCGTCAGCAGCGCGCGGGCGTGGTCCTCGACGAACAGCCAGTCGCGAACCTGCGCGCCGTCGCCGTAGACCGGCAGCGGCTTGCCGTCCAGCGCGTTGAGGATCACCAGCGGGATCAGCTTCTCGGGGAAGTGGAACGGCCCGTAGTTGTTCGAGCAGTTGGTCACCAGCACCGGCAGGCCGTAGGTGCGCTGCCAGGCGCGAACCAGGTGATCGGACGCGGCCTTGCTCGCCGAGTAGGGCGAGCTGGGTGCGTAGGGTGTGGTCTCGGTGAACAGGTCGTCGGTGCCGTGCAGGTCGCCGTACACCTCGTCGGTGGAGATGTGGTGGAAGCGGAAGGCCTCGCGGCGTTCGGCCGGCAGGCTCTGCCAGTAGGCGCGGGCGGCTTCCAGCAGCTGATAGGTGCCGACGATGTTGGTCTGGATGAATTCGGCCGGGCCGTCGATGGAACGGTCGACGTGCGATTCGGCGGCCAGGTGCATGATGGCGTCCGGCTGGAAGTCCAGCAGCGCCTCGCTGACCCGCTCACGATCGGCGATGTCGGCCTGGAGGAACTGATAGCGCGGATGGTCTTCCACGGCGGCCAGCGACTCGAGATTGCCGGCGTAGGTCAGTTTGTCCAGGTTGAGCACGCTGTGCTCGGTATCGTGGATGAGGTGGCGAATCAGTGCCGAGCCGATGAATCCGGCCCCGCCAGTTACGAGAATGCGCATAGTGATCGGGCTTCCTTGGCGTGCTCTGGAGCGTCAGGCTCTGAGCGTGTGTCGGCTGGATAGACCGGGCAGCGATGCAAAAATTCCCGGGGGCGCCCGGCGCCGGCCATGACCGTTTGGTTACGGTGAGGAGTATAGGGTGCTGGCCGGATGCTAGTCCGGCGGCGGGTTGCAGGTGCTGCGAGCGGACCTCCAGCCAGGCCCCGCGCGTTGTCCGAGGCGATCCGCGGGCCAGCCTTGTGTGAGCCCTGATGCCCGGCAATCGCCTGTCTGGATCAGGACGAACGGCGCTAGCGCAGCGACTTGCGCAGCCGCGACAGCGCACCGACGAAGAACACCGCGCCGATCGCCGCCAGGGCCAGCAGCTGTGGCCAGACCACCGCGGCGCCGGCGCTGCGGAACAGGATGGCCTGGGCCAGCTCGACGAAGTGCGTGGTCGGGGCGAACAGCATCACCTGCTGCACCAGCTCGGGCATGCTCTCGCGCGGGGTCACCCCGCCGGAGAGGATCTGCAGCGGAATCAGCGTGAGGATCACCAGCAGCCCCAGCTGCGGCATCGAGCGCGCCACCGTGCCGAAGAAGATGCCCATCGAAGTGGCGGCGAACAGGTGCAGCGCGGCGCCACCGGCGAACAGCAGCAGCGAGCCCTGGATCGGGATGTCCAGCCAGCCCTCGACGACGAAGCGCAGGGCGAACGCCGACGCCGCCAGCACCACCAGCCCCATCGCCCAGACCTTGCCGACCATGATCTCGAACGGCGTCACCGGCATCACCAGCAGGTGCTCGATGGTGCCGTGCTCGCGCTCGCGGATCAGCGCGGCGCCGGTGAGGATGATCGCCAGCATGGTGATCTGGTTGATCACTTCGTTCACCGCGCCGAACCAGGCGCGGCTGAGGTTGGGGTTGAACGCGGTGCGCACCACCGCCTCGACCGGCAGCGCTTCGCCGCCGCGGTAGCGCCTGACGAACTCGCCGGTCTCGCTGGCGATGATCTGCTGAATGTGTCCGGCACCGGTGAACGCCTGGCTGACCTGGGTGGCATCGACGTTGAGCTGGATGCTCGGCTGGCGCCCGGCGAGCAGGTCTTCCTGGAAGCCCGGTGGAATGTTCAGGGTGAAAGTGTAGAGGCCGGCGTCCATGCCGCTGTCCATCTGCGCCAGATCGATCGCCTTGGGCGCGATGAAATAGGGCAGCTGGAAGGCGTTGATGATGCGCAGGGAGGCCTGCGAGCGGTCCTCGTCGACCACCGCGATGCTCGCCCGGTGCGGCGCTTCCGGCACCGCGGTGGCGCCTTCGTAGATGGCCACGGTGAACGAATAGATGATCAGCACCAGCATCGCCGGGTCGCGGTAGAGGCTGCGCAGCTCCTTGAGGCCGAGCTGGAGGATGTTGCTGAGCTTGCGTGCGGTGTGGCCCATGTCATTTCTCCTGCTTGCGCAGACCGGCGACGCTGAGCAGCGTCAGCAGCGGAATGGCCAGCAGCATGGGGATGAAATACGGGTACAGCTCGACCAGCCCGAGCGCCTTGGAGAACACCCCGCGGCTGATGATCAGGAAGTGGCTGGTGGGATACAGCTTGCCGACGAAGGCGCCGACGCCTTCCATCGCCGAGACCGGGTGGATCAGCCCGGAGAACTGAATCGCCGGCAGCAGCGTGACGATGGTGGTGCCGAAGATCGCCGCGATCTGGCTGTTCAGGATCGACGACATCAGCAGGCCGAGGCCCGTGGCGCAGGTTACATAGAGCAGCGCGCCGAGGCACAGGGTGAGGATGCTGCCCTTGATCGGAATGCCGAAGACGAACACCGCCAAGAGCGCCAGGGTGGCGAAGTTGAACATGCCCAAGGCGATGTACGGCAGCTGCTTGCCGAGCAGGAACTCCAGGCGGGTGGTCGGCGTGACGTAGAAGTTGGTGATCGAGCCCAGCTCCTTCTCGCGCACCACGCCGAGCGCCGTGAGCATCGCCGGAATCATCATCAGCAGCAGCGGGATCATCGCCGGCACCATCGCCGGCAGGCTCTGCACGTCCGGGTTGTAGCGGTAGCGGATGGCCACGTCGGCCGGCGACAGCTGCGCCTCGACGCCGGCCTCGCGCGCCAGTTGCTGCAGGTAGGTGAGGTGGATGCCCTGCGCGTAGCCCTTGATGGTGTCGGCGCGCATCGGCATGGCACCGTCGATCCAGAACGCCACCTGCGGCACCGCCCCGCGCTTGAGGTCGCGGCCGAAGTTCGGCGGAATCTCGATCGCCAGGCTGATGTCGCCACTGCGCAGGCGCCGGTCCAGTTCGTCGTAGCTGGCCAGCGGCGCCTTCTCGATGAAGTAGCGGGAGCCGGCGATGTTCAGCAGATAGCCCTGGCTGGTGGTGGTCTGGTCGCGATCGAGCACGGCGTAGGTCAGGTTCTCCACGTCGAAGCTGACGCCGTAACCCATGATGAACATCAGGATCACCGTGCCGAGCATCGCCAGCGTGGCGCGGATCGGGTCGCGGCGCAGCTCCATCGCCTCGCGGCGGCTGTAGCTGAGCAGCCGGCGCAGGCTGAAGCGGTTCTGCGCGGCGCCGGTGCCAGTGCTGGCCGGCGGCGCGACGCGCGGCGGCAGCGCGCTCGCCGGGGCAGCGGCCGCGCCTTCGGCGACCGCATCTTCGAGGTAGGCGATGAAGGTTTCTTCCAGCGTTGCCAGGCCGCGCTTGGCCATCAGCCCCTGCGGCGTGTCGCTGTCGAGCACGCGGCCGGCATGCATCAGCGAGATGCGGTCGCAGCGCAACGCCTCGTTCATGAAGTGGGTGGAGATGAAGATGGTCACGCCGTCCTCGCGCGACAGCTGCACCAGCAGCTCCCAGAAGCCGTCGCGCGCCACCGGGTCGACGCCCGAGGTCGGCTCGTCGAGGATCAGCATTTCCGGCGCGTGGATCACCGCCACCGCCAGCGACAGGCGCTGGCGCACACCCAGCGGCAGCGCGGTGGGCAGGCTGTCGGCCTCGGCGGTCAGCTCGAAGCGCT
Organism: Pseudomonas phenolilytica; assembly: GCF_021432765.1. NCBI lineage: Bacteria > Pseudomonadati > Pseudomonadota > Gammaproteobacteria > Pseudomonadales > Pseudomonadaceae > Pseudomonas > Pseudomonas phenolilytica. The sequence continues at coordinate 906,014 of NZ_CP058908.1, read as the reverse complement.
CGAGCATCTCGCGGATGCGCGCCTCGCGGCGTTCGGCGGGAATGTGGAACAGCCGCGCGTGCAGATCGAGGTTCTGCCGTACGGTGAGTTCGCTGTACAGCGAGAAGGCCTGCGACATGTAGCCGACGCGCTGGCGCGTCTGCAGGTCGTGCGGGTCCACCGGCTTGCCGAACAGCAGCGCGCGGCCCTCGCTGGCCGGCAGCAGGCCGGTGAGCATCTTCATCGTGGTGGTCTTGCCGCAGCCGTTGGAGCCGAGGAAGCCGAAGATCTCGCCGCGCTCGATGCGCAGGTTGACGCGGTCCACCGCGACGAAGTCGCCGAAGCGCATGGTCAGGTCGTGCGCCTCGATGGCGATGCTGTCGCTGGCCTCGCGCGGCGGGATTTCCAGCGTGCGGTGGCGGCGGCGCTTGTCTTCGGGCAGCAGGCCGATGAACGCCTCTTCGAGGCTGTCGCTGGCGGTGCGCGCCAGCAGTTCGGCCGGCGAGCCGGTGGCGAGGATGCGCCCGGCATCCATCGCCACCAGATGATCGAAACGCTGCGCTTCGTCCATGTAGGCGGTGGCCACCAGCACGCTCATCTGCGGGCGCTCGGCGCGGATGCGCGCGATCAGCTCCCAGAACTGCGCGCGCGACAGCGGATCGACGCCGGTGGTCGGCTCGTCGAGGATCAGCAGGTCCGGGTCATGGATCAGCGCGCAACACAGCCCGAGCTTCTGCTTCATGCCGCCGGAGAGTTTGCCCGCCGGGCGCTCGAGGAACGGCGCGAGGCCGGTGCTGCGGGTCAGCTCAGCGATGCGCCAGCGCCGCTCGGCGGCGTCCTGGCCGAACAGCCGGCCGAAGAATTCCAGGTTCTCGGCGACGGTGAGCGTCGGATAAAGGTTCTTGCCCAGGCCCTGCGGCATGTAGGCGATGCGCGGGCACACGGCGCGGCGATGGCCGGCGTCGCCCATGTCGCCGTCGAGTACGCGCACGCTGCCCTGCTGGATGCGTCGGGCGCCGGCGATCAGCGCCAGCAGGCTGGACTTGCCGACGCCGTCCGGGCCGATCAGGCCGACCATGCGGCGCGCCGGCAGCTCGACGGCGAGATCGTCCAGCGCGCGGGTCTGGCCATACTGCAGGGTGACGCCCGCGATCTGCGCCACCGGCGCGAGCGGCTCGCTCATGGCGTGACGTTGACCTGCAGGTGTGCCGGCCACTCGGCGGCGTCATCGAGCTTGAGGTAGGCCATGCCGGGCAGGCCGGTCTTGACCTGTTCCATGTGCTTTCTCAGCAGCGCGGGGTCGATGCGCGCCTTGACGCGGAACATCAGCTTCTCGCGCTCGCTCTCGGTTTCCACGGTCTTGGGGGTGAACTGCGCGACGCTGGCGACATAGCTGACCCTGGCCGGAATCACGTACTGCGGCGCCGCATCGATCACGATGTGCACTTCGCTGCCCAGCGCGACGCGGCCGGCCTGACGCTCGGGCAGGAAGAAGGTCATGTAGACGTCGGCCAGGTCGACCAGGTTGAGCAGCTTGCCGCCGGCGGCCAGCACCTCGCCCGGCTGCGCCACGCGGTACTGCACGCGGGCGACGCGGTCGGTCTTCAGCTCGCTGTCGGCGATGTCCGCCTGCAGGCGCGTGACGCTGGCCTGGGCGGCTTCCAGCGCCGATTGCGCCTCGATCACCTGCGAGCGCGCGGCCGCGATGCCGGCCTCGGCCGAGAGCACCTGGGCGCGCGAGGCAGCCAGCGCGGCCTGTGCGCTCTGCTTAGCGGCGAGGTCGTCGTCCAGCTGCTGGCGCGCCATGGCGTTGCGTGCCACCAGGGTTTCGGTGCGCTTGTGGCGCTTCTGTGCGGCAGTCAGCTCGGCCTGGCGCTGGTGCACCACGGCCTCGGCGGTGGCCTTCTCGCTCTCGCGCATGGCGACCTGCGCCTGCGCGGTGAGGATGGCGTTTTCGGCCTGGCGTACCTGCGCGCGGGCCTGGTTGAGCTGGGCGTCGAGCACCTCGGTGTCCATGCGCGCGAGCACCTGGCCAGGCTGGACGAAATCGCCCTCGTCGACGGCGATCTCGCGGATGCGCCCGCCCAGCTTGGTCGCCACGTCGATCTCGGTGGCCTCGATGCGCCCGTTGCCGCTGGCGAAGCCTTCGCCCAGGCCGTTGGGGCGCAGCTCCGACCAGACGATCAGGCCGACCGCCGCGAGCGCCGCCAGGACCAGCACGGAACGGGTGAGGGTTTTCTTGACTGAGGGTTTCATGCGGGGTCCTTGCGCGTTTACGACCGTCCCCATGCTAGGCGAGGACGGGTTACAGGAAGTTCATCCAGATCAAGGAAGCGCCGTCCAGGCGCCGCCGGCGGCTCAGCGGTCGCGAGGCTGCTGCGCCAGTACCCAGGCGAGCAGCTGGCGGCTCAGCTCGTCGCTGGCCTGACCGAAGGCCTCGACCACGCTGTCCAGCTGCGCGCTGGCGCTGGGTTGGCGAATCTCGAAGCGCCGGCTGGCGAGGCCGCGGCGGCTGGCGCTGTCCACCAGTGTGGCGTCGAGGCGGATCAGCACCTGCGGCGTGCCATCCTGATAGACGCTCTGGAACGCGCGCAGATCGCCGATCAGCTCGAGGTCGGCCTGCAGGTTGCTGTCGTCGCTGCTCACCGAAGCCAGCCGGCCGCTGGCGCGCAAGGCTTCGATCAGCCGGTCGCGCAGCAGCTGCGGCGCCGGATCGGCCCAGCGCGCACCCTGATAGGCGCTGAGCTGATGCCCCTGCGGCACCACGGCGATGCGCGGGCTGGCGAGCATGCGGCTGGCCTGCGGGGTGTGCACGCGCAGCGCCAGGTCACCCTGGGTCGACGGCGTGGCGCTCGGCGTGACGGGTGCGCCGGGCAGCAGGAAGACCCGCACCGGCTCGGCCTGCGGCAGCACCGAGCAGGCGGACAGCAGCGTCAGTAGAGCGGGCAGGGCGAAGCGGTGCAGCGCTGTGCGGATCATGGGGCGAATTCCTCGATCTTCTCGCGGCCGAGCAGAAAGCCGCTGGGGTCGTCTTCCAGCCGCTGGGTGACCCGGCGCAGCGCGCCGAGGGTGCCGCGCAGCTCGTTGAGCGCCGGGCCGATGTCGCCCAGCCCCTTCACGCCGCTGTTCAGCGCGCCCTGGTTGTCCTCCAGCAGGGCGTCCAACCGCGAGGTGCTGCGCTCCAGCGCGGCCATCGACTGACCGGCGCTGGCCAGCAGCTGGCGGCCTTCGTCGTCGAGCAGGCCGTTGGCGTTGCGTGTCAGGCGGGTGATTTCCTCCAGCGCGGTGTTGGTCTGCCGGCCCAGCTCGGCGAGCTGGGTGAGCGCCTGGCTGAGGTCGCCGCGCTGTTCGGCCAGCACGCTGGTGGCCTGTTCGAGATTGGCCAGGGTCTGGCCGATGCGCCCGGCGTTCTCTTCGGAGAGCATCAGGTTGGCGCTGCGCAACAGGTTGTTGATGTTGCTCAACAGGTCTTCGCCGTTCTCCAGCAGCGCGGAGAGCGGCGAGGGATCGGCGATGATCAGCGGCGGCTCGCCGCGCTTGCCCAGCAGCGGCGGACTGTCGGGCGTGCCGCTGTGCAGCTGAATGACCATGCTGCCGGTGATGTTGGCCAGCGCCAGGCGGGCGCGGGTGTCCTGCTTGATCGGCGTGCCGGCGTAGACGCGGATGCGCGCGCGCACCTTGCGCGGGTCGTCCGGCTCCAGCCACAGCCGCTCGACGTCGCCGACCTTGATGCCGCTGTACTCCACCGAGCTGCCGGTGGACAGCCCGCTGACCGCGCGGTTGAAGCTGATCTCGTAATACTGGTACTCACGGTCGATGCTGGCCTTGCTCAGCCAGAGGGCGAAGAACAGGGCGCCGCCGACCGCAAGCACGGTAAACAGGCCGATCAGCACGTGATGGGCGCGGGTTTCCATCAGGAGTTCTCCTGCACGAGAGCGGCCTGCTGCGCCGCCCGGCCACGCGGGCCGTGAAAATAATCGCGAATCCAGGCGTCGTCGGTGTCCTGCACCGCTTCCAGGCGGTCGGCCACCAGCACGCGCTTGCGCGCCAGCACCGCGACGCGGTCGCAGATGGTGTACAGCGTGTCGAGGTCGTGGGTGACCAGGAACACGCTCAGGCCCAGCGCGTCGCGCAGGGTCAGGATCAGCTGGTCGAACGCCGCGGCGCCGATCGGGTCGAGGCCGGCGGTGGGCTCGTCGAGAAACAGCACTTCCGGGTCCAGCGCCAGCGCGCGGGCCAGCGCCGCACGTTTGACCATGCCGCCGGACAGCTCGTCGGGGTACTTGCAGGCGGCATCGGCCGGCAAACCGGCCAGCGCCAGCTTGAGCCGCGCCAGATGCTCGGCGTCGGCGCGGGCCAGGCCGGCATGTTCGATCAGCGGTAGCGCGACGTTTTCCTGCAGGTTCAGTGAGGTGAACAGCGCCCCGCGCTGGAACAGCACGCCGAAGCGTCGCTCCACCTGCGAGCGCCGCTCGGGCGGCAGCTGCAGCAGGTTCTCGCCGAACACCTGCACGCTGCCGGCATTGGGCCGGCGCAGACCGACGATGCTGCGCAGCAGCACCGACTTGCCGGTGCCCGAGCCGCCGACCACGCCGAGGATTTCGCCGCGACGGATGTCCAGGTCGAGATCTTCGTGCACGGTCTGGCGGCCGAAGCGGTTCACCAGCCCGCGCACCTGGATCAGCGCTTCGCCGTTCACCAGCCCATCTCCATGAAGAACAGCGCGGCGATGGCGTCGATCAGGATCACCATGAAGATCGACTGCACCACGCTGGAGGTGGTGTGTTCGCCCACCGACTGCGCGCTGCCGCTGACCTTGAAGCCTTCCAGACAACCGATCACGGCGATGACGAAGGCGAACACCGGCGCCTTGCCGATGCCGACGAGGAAATGGCTGAGGTCGATGTCGCGCTGCAGGATGGTGATGAACAGCGTCGGCGAGATATCCAGCGCCAGGACGCAGACCACCGCACCGCCGAGGATGCCGCTGAGCATGCCGATGAACGTCAGGATCGGCAGGGTGATCAGCATCGCCAGCACCCGCGGCAACACCAGCAGCTCCACCGGGCTGAGGCCCAGTGCGCGGATCGCGTCGATCTCCTCGTTGGCCTTCATCGAGCCGATCTGCGCGGCGAAGGCGCTGGCGCTGCGCCCGGCGAGCAGGATCGCCGCCAGCAGCACGCCGAACTCGCGCAGGAAGGCGAAGCCAACCAGGGTGACGGTGTAGATGCTGGCGCCGAAGTCGGCCAGTACCGTGGCGCCGAGGAACGCCACCACGGCGCCGACCAGAAACGTCAGCAAGGCGACGATGGGGATGGCGTCCAGCCCGGTCTGTTCGATGTGCGCCACCAGCGGGGTCGGGCGCCAGCGTTGCGGGCGCACCAGCACGCTCAGCAGCGTCTGCAGGGTCAGGCCGATGAAGCCGAGCAGCTCGCGCTGCTGGCCCCAGATGCCCTGCATGGTCCGGCCGATATGCGCCAGCAGATCACCGAACTCGTAACCCTGATCCGGCTGCGGAGTGGCCGGGCGATCCAGCGCCGCGGCCACGGTATGCAGGAGCGCCAGGCGTTCGGCCGGCAGCTGCGGCGCCCATTGCGCCACGGCGGCGATGCGCTGCGGGCCGAGCAGCTCGACCAGCAGGCCGGCGCCGGCGGTATCCAGCGCGCCCAGCGCGTCCAGCTCGACCGTACTGTGCTCATCGAGCTGCGGGCGCATACGCACGACGGCGTCGCGCAGCGCGTTGTAGTGCGCCAGCGTCCAGTCGCCGGCGATGCGCAGGTGCGCGGGCCGGGCCGCGGATTGCAGCTGCAGCGTGCCGGGAGGCGATGAGGTCGGGTGCATGAAGGGCCTGTCCATCCAGCCTGCGCGTGCGTCGCGTTGATCGCGACAGTCTGCATCCTAGCAGCTCGGCCGGCGCAGCACCGCCCGCGCGGCGTACCGTTGGCGCGGCTGGCGGGGGGAAATGGCGACATTGCCCTCAATGCCGCGACGTGGGTTCGCCCCTACCGGAGCCTCAGCCGGCACGCCGCGTCTGCCGGCCGCCGGCCAGCGCCTTGGCGCCGATGGCCACCGGCAGGCTCAGCGTGGCCCAGCTCAGCCAGTCGCCGATGCCATCGGAAACCAGCCCGGCGAGCAGGCCGAGCAGCGAGAGCAGGCCGAGCACCAGCGGCCACAGCCAGATGCGCATCATGTCCGCCCCTCCGTCGCGCCGCGCTTGAGCCACAGGTACAGGCCGCTGCCGAGCACCACGACGGTGAGGACGTCGAGCAGCGCCCACAGCACCTTCAGTGGCAGGCCGCCGTAGTCGCCGAAGTGCAGCGGTTCGGACAGCTGCAGCGCGGTGACGTACCAGGGCCGCGCGCCGGCTTCCAGCACCTCGCCATTGACCGGATCGACCAGCAGCGCCTGAGTCAGGCGCGAGGTCAGCGGCGTGTCGCCGCGCAGGATCACCGCGACATGCTCCGGGGTGGCGCGCAGCGTGCCGGGGTAGGCGATCATCGAGATCGCCATGCCCGGCGCGGCGGCCAGCACGCGATCCACCGCGGTCTGCAGCGAGCCATCCGCAGCGGGTGCATCACTGGCATCGGCGCTCAGCAGTACCCGCGTGTCGCCGGCCTGCAACGCGGCGACCTGCTCGGCCTGCCAGCCCTTGAAGATCAGGTCCGCCCAGGTGTTGATCACCCCGGTGAAGCCCACGGCCAGCGCCCAGACCAGGGTGACGATGCCGAGCAGGTTGTGCAGGTCCAGCCAGCGCGTACGCGGCGCGCGCTCGCGACGCACCTCGGCGAAGCGCAACTTGCGCATGAACGGCGCGTAGAGCACCACGCCGGAGACGATGGCGACCACCAGCAGGAGCCCCATGAAGCCGAGGAACAGCTTGCCCGGCAGGCCGGCGTAGAGGTCGACATGCAGGCGGTACATCACGCTCATGAAGCCCTCGTCGAACGCCGGCACGTCGACCACGGCACCGGTGCGCGCATCGGCAAGGATCAGCAGCGCGTCGCTCTCGTCGGTGTCGACCCGGGTATCGAGCTTGACGTACCAGAGATCGGGCAGGTCCTCCTCGGCGAAGAAGTACAGCGGCACCAGGCCCGGATAGGCCCCGACCGCTTCGGCGGCGACCCGGTCGAGCGTGATGTGCGGCGTGCCCGTCGGCATCGGCGGCGCCTCGATCTCGGCGCCGGTCAGATGATCGATCTCGTGGGAGAAGATCAGCGGCAGACCGGTCAGGCACAGCAGCAGGATGAACAGCGTGCAGACGAGGCTGGACCACTTGTGGACCCAGCCCCAGCCCCGCAGGGTGCGTGCCTGCATCAGAAATCGACCGTGGCGCTGAGCGACAACGTGCGCGGGGCGCCGAGGACGAGGTAGTTGGCGTTCGGGTAGCCGCCCACCGAGGCCCAGTAGTCGCGGCCTGTGACGTTGTCCAGGCGGGCGCGCAGGGTCACGTCACGCTCGTCGATGACCATGCGGTAGCGTGCGCCAAGGTCCAGGCGGGTCCAGGACGGCGCCTCCAGGTCGTTGGCTGCGTCGGCGTACTGGCTGCTGGTGTAGACCACGCGGCTGGTCAGGGTCAGGCCATTGGTGCCGGGCACGTCCCATTCACCGCCGATGTTGGCCTGGGTGCGCGGCACGCCGATCGCACGGTTGCCCTCGTTGAGGCCGTCCTGTGTGCTGGTCAGCTCGGCATCGAGCAGGGTGAGGCCACCGAGCAGGCGCACGCCGTAGGCCGGCTCGCCGAACACCGACAGCTCGATGCCGCGGTTGCGCTGTTCGCCGCCGTCGGTGAATACACCGTTTTCCACGGTGCTGAACGGCCGGTCGGTGGTGAACAGCGCCAGGCTGCCACCGAGGTTGCCGCCGTCGTACTTGATGCCGACCTCGGTCTGTTCGGAGACATAGGGCTCCAGCGCCTCGCCGGCATTGACGATGGCTACGCCACCGCTGCTCGCCGGAGCGATGTCGCCCTTGACCAGCCCCTCGATGTAGTTGGCGTAAACCGACAGTTCGTCGGTGAGCTGGTAGACCACGCCGGCCACCGGGCTGGTCTTGTAGCGGTTGTAGGAGGACAGCCGGTCGCCGCTGTTGTAGTCGTAGCTCTTGGCCTCGATGCCCTGGCGGCGGGCGCCGAGGGTGAGCAGCAGGCGGTCGTCGAGGAAGCCCAGGGTGTCGGCCAGCGCCAGGCTCTGGGTGTGGGTGCGTTCGGTGACGCCAGGATCGGACATCTGGCCGCCGGTCCAGGTGGTGCCTGGCATCGCCGCGTCGAACGGGTCATGGATATCGGCGGCAAGGTTGCCCGACATGCCGTAGGCGTTGCGTGCTTGCAGATCGAACATCGCCGCGGACATCACCCACTCGTGGGAGACCGCACCGGTGTTGCCACGGGCGCGCAGGCCGGCTTCGCTGGTGAAGACGTCTTCCTCGCGCACGTTGTCGAAGCGGTAGAAGGTGCCGGCGCCGGAACGGCCCGCCTTGATGCTGGCCAGGCGGTTCTTCTCCTCGCCCTCGCGCACACCGGCGGCGAGCCAGCCGGTCACGGCGTCGGAGAAGTCGTATTCGGCGCGCAAGGTGCCGAAGGTCTGCTTCTCCTTCGAGTAGGTCCAGGGCTGGGCGAAGTTGTCTTCGGCATCCGGTGCGCTGGGGATGCCGCCGTTGGGGGTGACACTCGGGCGCGGCTGGTCGATGAAGTGGTACTGGTGACCGACGTCGCCCGACAGACGGAAGTTGTCGCCCTGGTAGTCCAGGCCGAGGGCGAACATGTCGAGGGTGCGTTCCTCGTCCTCGACGGTCGTCTCGCCGGCGCGCTTGGCGGCATTCAGGCGCACGCCGAAGCGGTCGCCTTCGCCGAAGCGACGGGCGACGTCGGCATGGGTCATCGCCTGGCCACCGCTCTCGGCCCCGAGGGTCAGGCGGGTCAGCGGCTCGTTGGGCGCGCGCTTGGGCAGGATGTTGATCGCCCCGCCGATGCCGCTGCCGCCGGGTGCCGCGCCGTTGAGGAAGGTGTTGGCGCCGCGGAACACTTCCACGCGCTCGATGAACTCGGCGGCCACGTACTGGCGCGGCAGCAGGCCGTAGAGGCCGTTGTAGGAAATGTCGTCGGAGAACAGCGGGAAGCCGCGCACGACGTACAGTTCCTGGAAGTTGCCGAAGCCGCGGGCGACGCGCACCGACGGGTCGTTCTGCAGCACGTCGGAAACGCTGCGCGCCTGCTGGTCCTGGATCAGCTGCGAGGTGTAGGACGTCGAGGTGAACGGCGTTTCCATGAAGTCGCGGTTGCCGAGGATGCCGACACGGCCGCCGCGCGCCACCTGGTCGCCGGCGTAGGGCTGGGTCAGGCCTTCGGCCGAGGCATCGGCACTGGCCGTGATCTCGACGGATTGCAGTTCAAGCGGCTCGCCGGTACCGCCCTGCGCCTGGACTTCGGTGCGTTGCTGGGCCATCAGCGGCGAACTGGCGAAGCTGGCTAACAGGCAAACGGGTAGCAGTGCGGTTTTACGCGGCAAGCGAACAGTGGGCATGGCAGACCTGAGCGGGCGTTGGATTGCGAAGGGCGGTGACGGCGCGACGGTTAGGTGGGAGTCTGTGCCATCTGTGAGCCACTATCATATTCTAATGATAACAATTCGCAACCGTGTTTTACCTGAGACCACTCGTGGAAATACTGGGCGAGCGTCCCGCGCGCGGATTCCTGGAACTGCAAAAAAAATCGGCCGGCCTGTCGATTGCTGAGCGCGCCGAACGACCAGGTGATGAACACCCGTTCAACCAGACGCCAGGAGATCAGCATGAACGAGCAACAGCACCAGGACGCCGCGCGCATCCGCCAGCTTCACCAAGAGTTCGAGCGCGCCATTGCCGCCAAGGATCTGGACCGCATCCTTGCCCAGTACGCCGACGATCTGGTGGCCTTCGATGCCGTCGGGCCGCTGCAATTCAAGGGCGTGGCCGACTACCGCGCGCACTGGCAGCGCTGCTTCGAGTTCTGCCAGGGCGAGGGTTTCTTCGAAACCCATGAGCTGCATGTGGAGGTCGGTGGCGAGCTGGCTTACAGCCGCATGCTCAACCATTGCGGCGGCCCGAACGCCGAGGGCCAGATGCAGAGCGCGTGGATGCGTGGCAGCCGCGTCTGGGCACGCCGTGACGGTGACTGGAAAGTGATCCACGAGCATTTCTCGATGCCCTTCGACATGCAGACCGGCCAGGTCTGCATGTCCGCAGAACAGCCGGGTGGCTGAGCCGCGCACGGTGTTCGTCGCTCTGCGGCGTCACGCCGACCGTTGCCTGCTAGCTTTGCTGCGGTGGCGACAGCCGGAGAGCGACGATGAAATACCTGTGCCTGATCTATTACGACGAACAGCGGGTCGACGAACTGAGCGATGAGCAATGGCAGGCGCTGGTGGCGCGCTGCATCGCCTGCGGTGAAACTCTGCGCGCCAGCGGCCACATGCTGGCCGGCGAGCCGCTGCAGTCGGTCCGCACCGCCCGCACAGTGCGCGTGCGCGACGGTGTGACTACGGTGGTCGATGGCCCGTTTGCCGAGACGCGCGAGCAACTGGCCGGCTTCTATCTGATCGAGGCGGCCGATCAGCGCGAAGCCGAGGCCATCGCCGCGCAGATTCCGCCGGCAAGCCTCGGCTGCGTCGAGGTACGCCCGCTGCGCCAGCTGCCGCAGCGCTAAGCATGCGTGACGCTGAGGGCGCGCCGGAGGCGGTCGAAGCGCTCTATCGCGCCGAGTCGCGGCGGGTGCTGGCGACGCTGATTCGCCTGCTGGGCGATTTCGACCGCGCCGAGGAGGCTCTGCACGAGGCATTCGCGGCGGCGGTACAGCAGTGGCCGCGCGACGGCGTGCCGGCCAACCCGCGCGCCTGGCTGGTTTCCGCCGGACGCTTCAAGGCCATCGACGCGCTGCGCCGCCGCTCCCGTGACGATCAGGCGTTGCGATTGCTCGCCGTACAGCTGGAGGAGAGCGCCGAGGTGGACGATCCCGATGCGCTGCAGGACGACCGCCTGCGACTGATCTTCACCTGCTGCCATCCGGCGCTCCCCGCCGATGCGCGCGTCGCGCTGACCCTGCGCACGGTATGCGACCTCGGCACCGAGGAGATCGCCCGCGCCTTTCTGGTGCCGCCGGCGACCATCGCCCAGCGTATCGTGCGCGCCAAGGCGAAGATCCGCGATGCACAGATTGCCTATCAGGTACCGGAGCGCTCAGCCCTGGCCGAGCGTCTCGACAGCGTGCTGCAGGTGCTTTACCTGGTGTTCAACGAGGGCTATGCGGCGTCCGCCGGAGCGCAGCTGACGCGCGCGGACCTGTGCCGCGAGGCGATTCGTCTCGGCCGGCTGCTGGTCGAGCTGCTGCCGGAAGCGGAAGTGTGCGGCCTGCTGGCGCTGATGCTGTTGCACGATGCGCGGCGGGCTGCGCGCACCGATGCGACGGGTGAGCTGGTACGGCTCGACGAGCAGGATCGCCGCCTTTGGGATGCCGTGCAGATCGCCGAAGGCGTGCAGCTGGTGCAGCGCGCACTGGCCTCGCGGCGCCCGGGCTGCTACGGGCTGCAGGCGGCGATCGCGGCGGTGCATGCCGAGGCGCCGAGCGCGGCGCAAACCGACTGGGCGCAGATCGTCCGGCTGTATGACCTCTTGCTGCAGCTCAGCCCGTCACCGGTGATCGAACTGAACCGTGCCGTGGCGCTGGCCATGCATCGCGGACCGGGGGCTGGGTTGGCGCTGCTCGATGAGCTGCACGCGCGCGGCGCATTGCCCGACTACCACTTGCTGCCTGCCGCACGCGCCGATCTGCTGTGTCGCCTCGGGCGTCACGCCGAAGCCCGGCAGGCCTATCGCATGGCGCTGCAGAGCGTGCGGCTGGAGCCGGAGCGGCGTTTCCTGCTGCAACGGCTGGCGGCGCTGGAACGCGTCAGCGACGACTGAGCCGCGGCGCCGCCCGGCAGACTCAGCGGCCTTGGCAGGCGTCGACGCGCAGCCAGCGCTCCAGCAGTTTGAAGCCCTGCATCAGCACGAAGGCGATCAGCAGATAGATCAGACCCGCGGTGAGGAACATCTCCTCGTGCAGGTAGGTGCGCGCGGCGATCTTGCGCGCCATGCCGGTCAGCTCGAGCAGGGTGATGGTGCTGGCCAGCGCGCTGGCCTTGAGCATCAGGATCACTTCGTTGCTGTAGGCCGGCAGGCCGATGCGCGTGGCGCGTGGCAGGATGATGTGCCACAGCGCCTGAGTGCGCGACATGCCCAGCGCCCGCGCCGCCTCGACCTCGCCCGGCGGCACGTTCTGGATCGCGCCGCGGATGATCTCGGCGATGTAGGCGGCGGTATGCAGCGTCATGGTGATGATCGCGCACCAGTACGGATCGCGCAGATAGGGCCAGAGCGCACTCTGGCGCACCACGTCGAACTGCGCCGCGCCGTAGTAGACCAGAAACAGCTGCACCAGCAGCGGCGTGCCGCGGAAGAAGAAGATGTAGCCATAGGGCAGCGCACGCACCGCCAGGTGGCGCGACGAGCGGGCGATGCCCAGCGGCAGGGCGAGGATCAGCCCGGCGATGACCGACACACCGACCAGCTGCAGCGTCAGCCAGGCCGCGTCCGCGAAGCTCGGCAGCCATTTGATGAAGACTTCCCAGCTCATGCGGCGCTCCTGACGAAGCCGCGGCCAGCGCGTTTTTCCAGAAAATGCATGCCGATCATCGCGACGATGGTCAGGCACAGGTAGATGAAGGCGGCGACGAGGAAGAAGGTGAACGGCTCCTTGCTGGCGGTCACGGCGATCTGCGAGCGGCGCATGATTTCCTCCAGGCCGATCACCGAGACCAGCGCGGTGTCCTTCATCAGGATCATGAACAGGTTGCCCAGCCCCGGCAGGGCCAGGCGCCACATCTGCGGCAGGATCAGGCGCAGGAAGATGCGCCGCTTGTCCAGGCCCAGCGCCAGTCCGGCCTCGCGATGGCCCTTGGGAATGGCCAGCAGCGCGCCGCGGAAGACTTCCGTGGCGTAGGCGCCGAAACACAGGCCAAGGGCGATGGTGCCGGCGGCGAACGGGCTGAGCGCGAGGTTCTCGACGCCGAACAGCTGGCCGATCCAGCGAATCAGGTTGATGGTGCCGAAGTAGATCAGCAGCACCCAGAGCAGCTCGGGAACGCCACGCACGATGGTCGAATAGGTGCCGCCGAGCCAGCGCAGCGCGCTGTAGGGCGAAGTCTTGGCGAGGGCGCCGAGCAGGCCGAGCACCAGCCCCAGCGCCAGGGAGGCGAGGGCCAGTTGAATGGTCATCCAGGTACCGGCGACGAGGGCCGGGCCGAATCCGTGAAGGTCAGGAATCATATGGGCTCAAACACCGAAGCCCGGTCCGTCATGCGTATGACGTCCGGGCTTCGGTTCGGTTGGATCAGTAAATGCTGAACGGGAAGTACTTGTCGTTGATCTGCTTGTAGGTGCCGTCGGCGATGATCTCGGCCAGCGCCTTGTTCAGCCGCTCGCGCAACGCATCGTTGTCCTTGCGCACAGCGATGGCGATCTTGTCGTCGTCGAAGACCGGCTCGCCCTTGAATTCGAAGTCCTTGCCGGCATCGCTCTTGAGCCATTCCCACTGCACGAAGGTGTCGGCGAGGATGCCGTCGACGCGACCCGAGGCAAGGTCGAGGTAGGCGTTTTCCTGGGTGTCGTAGAGCTTGATCTCGACCACGCCATCCATGTTGTCTTCCAGCCAGGTGCCGGCGATGGTGGCGCGCTGGGCACCGATGACCTTGCCGTCGAGGTAGTCCTTGTCGGTCTTGAAGTCCACCGACTTGGGCGCCACGAACTGCAGCTTGTTGGTGTAGTAGTGGTCGGTGAAGTCCACGGCCTGCTTGCGTTCCTCGGTGACCGACATGGAAGCGGCGAGGAAGTCGAACTTGCCGGCGTTCAGCGCGGGAATGATGCCGTCCCAGTCGGAGGTGACCACTTCGCACTCGACCTTCATCTTGGCGCACAGCGCATGGGCGATGTCCAGGTCGAAGCCCACCGCCTGGCCGCTGGCGTCGATCAGGTTGAAGGGCGGGTAGGCGCCTTCGGTGCCGATGCGCAGTTTCTCCGCGGCGAATGCCTGGGTGCCGATGATCAGCGAGGCAGCGGCGGTCAGCAGGATCTTCTTATAGCTTTTCATGCGGTGTTGCTCCCTTAGCGATGGCTGGACATGAATTGTTTACAGCGCGTCGATTGCGGATTGTCAAATACCTGCTCGGGCGTGCCCTGTTCCTCGACCAGGCCCTGGTGGAGGAAAACCACTTCGCTGGAGACCTGCTTGGCGAAATTCATCTCATGGGTGACGAGCAGCATGGTGCGCCCTTCTTCGGCGAGCGAGCGGATAACGCTAAGCACTTCTTGGACCATTTCCGGGTCGAGTGCGGAGGTGGGCTCGTCGAACAGGATCACCTTAGGCTGCATCGCCAGGGTGCGGGCGATGGCCGCGCGCTGCTGCTGGCCGCCGGAGAGCTGGTTGGGATAAACGTGGCGCTTGTCGGCGATACCGACCTTGGCCAGCAGCGCCTCGGCCACCTCGATGGCTTCGGCCTTGCTTTGGCCGAGCACCCGGCGCGGCGCCTCGATGATGTTGTCGAGGATGGTCATGTGCGGCCAGAGGTTGAAGTTCTGGAACACGAAGCCCAGCTCGCTGCGGATGCGGTTGAGCTGCTTGCCATCGGCGGCGACCAGATCGCCGTGCTTGTCGCGCTTGAGCTTGAGCTGCTCGCCGGCGACCAGAATCTCGCCCTCGTGGGGGTTTTCCAGCAGGTTGATGCAGCGCAGGAAGGTCGACTTGCCGGAGCCAGAAGAGCCGAGGATGGAAATCACGTCGCCATCATGAGCGGTCAGCGAGATGCCTTTGAGCACTTCCAGATCGCCGTAGCGCTTGTGCAGGTTGCGGATTTCCAGTGCGGGGATGGCCTCAGCCATGCGGGAACCTCTTGCGGGCTGGCGGAGACCGCCAGGTCGGGGGTATTCGGGATGATTGCGCTCCGGCCGGCTGCTCGCCCTCCTGGCGAGGCGCAAACCTAGCACGCACCGGGGCATGCGCCAAGCGCGAAGAATGGCCAACTGGCCGGCTATGCGGGCGTAAAAGTGTCCATTTGCCTGCATCACCGTGCTGTGGCATTGCCGTGGGTCGCTTCAGAACGCCGCTTCGAGCTGGTAGCGTCGCAGGATCGCCGGCACCGTGCCGTCGGCGATAAGCGCCTCGAGCTGCGCCTCGAAGGCTTCGAACTGCGCCGTGCTGACCCGTTGGCGGGACAGGCCGATGCCGTAGGACACCGGTTGCAGCTCGCCGACCTCGCGCAGCTGATCGAGCCGTTCGGTTTCGATCAGATGCCAGGCCACGTCCTGATTGAGCACCGCCAGCCCCTGACTGCCGAAACGTCCGGCTTCGAGCATGCGCAACAGGCGGCGGTTGTCCGCGACCAGTCGGATCGAGACGCCGGGCACTTGTTGCAGGCGCTCGCGCAGGGCGAACGAGGTACCTGAGGGGCCATAGACGCCGATGGTCTTGCCGGCCATGTCCTGCGGCTGGTGGTAGACGAACGTGCTGGAGCGGGGGGCGTACACGCTGTAGCGCGAGGTGGTGAGCATGCGCGTGATATGGAAGGCGTGCTCGCGGCGCGGCGAGTGGATCACCGTGAAGATGCCGTCCACCTTGCCCTCTTCGGCCAGCGCCAGCGCGCGGCGCCACGGGTATACGCTGATCGGGCAATCGCGGTGCAGCCGCGCGCAGACGGCCTGGACGATGTCGACGAACGGACCGGCCGCCGCCACGCCGCCAGTATCGGCCGAGGCCGCGCGCTGCCCGACGGTTGCGGCAGGGTAGGTGAACGGCGGAAAGTCCTCGGTGACGAATTCCCAGGCGCCGGCCGGATTCGTCAGCACGATCAGCGCCAGCGCGCACAGCGATTTCGTGGGGGATGACGACAAGGTGCGCTCCTGCTTGCACAACGGACTGCGGGTGCCGGGGGGGCAACGAGGCGGTAAAGGCATTCTGCCCGGCTCGTTGCAGCAGCCTAGCGCAGTTCGTTGGCGTCGGCATGCTCGGTGCCTGTTCGCAGCAGCCAGCGCAGCCAATGTGGCCTCCAGCTCAGCGTCTGGGCCACGCAGAACGCCGCCGCGCTCAGCAGCAGCAGCCAGAGCAGGGTGCCGAAACCGCCGCCTTCGGTCACCAGCAGCAGCACCAGACTGCTGCCCAGCAACGTAGCGCTAGTCGCCCGCGTGTAGCGCGCAGGTGAGGCGCCGGGGGCGACCGCCTGCCGGTGTACCGGCTGCGCCAGCGCCAGCCGGGCGAAAGCCAGGTAGGCGAACAGGAACGCCAGCAGCGCCGGCCAGAGATCAGCCAATCGCTCGCTCCCTGGTTATGGGCTGCGCGGACCGTTGCAGGCGCCGTGCGCCGAGCAGACAGAGTCCCGCCAGCGCCAGCAACATCAGGTCCATGCCGGCGACCGCCGCCGGGCCGGTGCTCAGGCTGCGCAGCAGGTGGTCACCGGTGGTCAGCCCGTTCAGCAGCACCGCCAGCAGCGCCAGGCCCGCGGCCAGCTGCAGCTGCTCGCGCCAGGCCTGCGCCGGTCGCCACGCGGCATGCGCCAGGGCTAGCAGCCAGGCGCCGAAGAACGCCTGAACTTCCAGCGTTGCGCGGCGTGGCGGCGCGACGATATCCACCGGCAGCAGGCGATTGGCGACGAAGAAGGCCAGCGTCGCAATCACCAGCCCGACGCAGGCGGCGACCGTGAGCGCCTCGACCAGCCGCGCGCCGCGGCGTCCCTGGCGCGCGTGGCGGGCGCGTCGGGCACCGGTCCAGAACAGCAGGCCGCTGCCGATCAGCAGGCAGCCGCCGAGGCCACCGGCGAAGTACAGCCAGCGCAGCGTCCAGTGCTCGAACTGGACGAAATGCAGGCCGGTGAGAAAGCGCTGCACGCCTACTACCGGCGGCGTGCGGTGCTGCTGCAGCAGTGCGCCGGTGACGCCGTCGAAGACCAGCCGATCGACGTTCATGCTCACCTCGCGGGCAAACGAGCGGCGGATTTCGACGTACGCGGCGCGGTCGCCCGGATGCCAGACGCGTAGCTGGTAGGCCGTGCCTGGCTGGCCGTCCTGCTCCCAGCGCCGCGCGGCCTGGCGCAGCATGGCGTCCAGCGAGCCCAGCGGTGTCGCCACGCCGCTGGCCGGGCGGGCGTAGCTACCGAGCGCCTCGGCCTGCAGCTGCGTGCGATCCTCGGGATAGAGGCTCTGCGCGACGCCGGGAAAGTAGACCAGACAGAAGATCGCCAGCCCGGACAGGCTGATGAGGAAGTGGAATGGCAGCACCAGCACGCCGGTGAGGTTGTGCAGATCGAGCAGGCTGCGCTGCAGCCGCTTGCGCGGCCGGAAGGTGAAGAATTCGGCGATCAGCTTGCGATGCGCCACCACACCGGAGACCAGCAGCATCAGCATGCCCATGCCCGCCGCGCCCACCAGCCAGTAGCCGAGGTCGCGCCAGCGCAGATGCAGGCTGAAGTGGAACGGGAAGAGGAAGCGCGTACCGGCCCAGCTGCCCTCGTCGGGCAGCAGTGCGCCGGTGCGCGGATCGATATGCCGACGTACCGGCCCCTGCACGGGGTCCTGGTAGTCCAGCTGCAGCGTCGGCGTGCGCGCCGTCGGCAGGCTGAGTGTCCATGCCGGTGCTGTCGCGATCAACGATTCGGCCTCGCCGTGCAGCAGACGATCCAGTGACAGCGCCACCGGTGGCGCGGGCAGGCGGGTCGCCGGCTGCATCCAGCGGTCGATTTCGCGGTCGAACAGCGACAGCGAGCCGGTCCAGAAAATCACCAGCAGCACGCCGCCGAGCAGCACGCCGGCCCAGCTGTGCAGCCAGGTCATGGAGCGACGCACGCCGCCGCCCGCTTCCATCTCAGCGACCACCCGCAGGCGCGGCGTTCAGCAGCGCCTGCAGCAGCAGACCGCCGCCGGTGCCGCCCAGCAGCAGCGCATACAGGCGCCACAGCCGTGGCTCGCAGAAGCTCCACAGCAACAGCGCCAGGTACAGCGGCAGGGCGAGCAGGCTGCCCAGGTACACCGCCTCGCTGCGCGGCATGCCGAGCAACGTGGCGAGCAGTGCGGCAGCGGCGGCTAGCGCAACGGTGCATAGATAGCCACCGCCGAGCGCCGCGCACAGGCGCAGCAGCAGGCGAGCGCGCGGATGGCCGCCCGTCCCGGCCTGGCGGGTGGTGTTCATCGAGGAGCCCCGCGCAATCAGAAGCTGACCTGATAGCCGAGCGTGAGCGTGCGCCCGCGTCCGTTGAACACCCGGCCGTTACGGGTCACGTCCGAGCCTGTGTTGGCCGCTTGCGAGTAGTAAGTCAGGTAGTCGCGATCGAGCAGGTTCTCGATACCGAGGCTGACCTCGCCGACCGGCAGACGATAGCCGACGGACGCATCCACCAGCGTATAGCCGTCGAAATTCAGCCCGGCCTGGTCGAAGTCGCGGCTGGCGTAGTGGTTGGCCTGCAGCAGGCTGTGCAGCCGATTGTTCCAGTTGGCCTGCCAGCCGAGGCCGTAGCGATCCGGCGAGATGTTGGCGCCATCCAGATCGGTATCGACATCGCCGTCGCCATCGGTATCGGACTGGCCGTTGACCTGCGCGTAAGTGAGGGTCATGCGGTGCGCGTCGTTGATCTGCCAGCCGCCGGTGAACTCGATGCCGTCGATCTCGGTGCGCTCGCGGCGAATCTGGTAGACGCCGCCGACGCTGTCCAGGCGCGAGCCGAGGTCGGCATCCGATTCGTAGTAGCTGATTTCGGCATCGAACGGGCCATGCTTCAGGCGCAGGCCGATCTCGCGGTTCTCGGTGACGATCGGCTGCAGGTCGAGGAAATTGTCCACGCGCGTGCCCGGCGTGCCGATGCCACGCAGCACACGGCCGACATCCGGCATGCCGAAGCCCTCGGAATAGTTGCCGAACAGCTGCGCCCAGTCGTTCATCTGCCAGACCAGGCCGGCGTTGTAGAGCGTTTCCTCGAAGTTCGGCTGGCCACCTTCGACATCCACACCGCCCAGCGCCGGGTTGGTTGAGGCGATGGTGCGGAAGCTGTCGACCTCGAGTTCGGCGAACTCATGGCGCACGCCGGTGAACAAGGTCAGTTGTTCCAGGAGGCGAATTTCCGCCTGCAGGAAGGGTGCGTAGTTGCGGAACACGGTCTCCGGCACCCACTCGCGATCGGTGAGGATCAGCTGCTGGCTGGTGGTGTCCTGTAGCACGTCGAGGCCGCCGGTGAGCTTGAGGTGATTGTCCAGCAGGCCGTCGCGGCTCAGGGTCAGCTTGCCACCGTACTTGTCCGACTCGTTTTGCGACTGGTCGAACAGCGTGCCGGCCGGAGCGATGCTGGTGTCCTGGAAGGTGCCGTTGTAACCACCGCCGAAACGACCGCGAAAGCGCTGCGAGTACAGCTGCAGGCCCAGTTCGTTGCCGTAGAGGTCGGCGTGCTTGTAGGACAGACTGGTCGCCAGCACCTCGTTCTGCGGCGCCTTGCCCAGCGGGTCGCCCTTGCGCGAGGTGGCTGGAATGCCGGCGTTGGCATTGCCCGGAACGTTGACGTACTCGTGTTCGCCCTCGACCTCGTAGCGGTTCACCATCAGACCGATGTTCTGATTGTCATCCAGCCAGTAGCCGAGTTTGAGCAGCAGGTCATGGCTGGTTGAATCCATCACGTCGCCCTGGGTGTCGTCGACGCCGATCAGGTCGCCGTTGGCGTCGTAGAACATGCCCTGGCTCTGCCAGCTGGCGGAGGCCAGGTAGTCGAAATTGCCCTGCGTGCCCTCCACGCGGTAGTCGAGTTTGTGCCCCAGACCCTCGGACTGATAATCGGTGGGTGCGGTAAAACTGATGCCCGCGTGCTGGCGCAGCGTGCCGCTGGCCGGTCGGCGGGTGACGTAGTTGATGATCCCGCCGGTGGCGCCGAGGCCGTGCTCGGCACTGGCGCCGTGAATCACCTCGATGCGTTCGACCATCGACAGATCGATGACATAGCCGTCGCGCTGGCTGTCGCGCAGCGGTGTGGACTGCGGTACGCCGTCGATGAGGATCAGCGCCGAGCGGCCGCGGAAGGTTTCGCCGGCGCTGCTCATCTTCTGCCGGCTGGGTGAGTAGGAGGGAATCAGATTGCTCAGCACGGCGCCGTGGTCGGAGGTGATCGCCAGCTGCTGCTCGATCTGCTCACGGCTGATCACGGTGATCTTCTGCGGCGTCTTGCCGGCTTCGCTGCGCGCCCGCGTCGCGCTGATGGTGACGGCTTCGAGCTCGGTTGCCTCTTCGGCAACCGCTGGCAACGAGCAGAACGACAGGCTCGCGAGCGAGATGGACAGGCACAGACAGGATTGGCGGTACACGAAGGGGACGCTCCCGATGTTGGTGTTGTGGGCGAGATCGGGGCGGGAATTTAAATCAAATGCAAATCAATGTCATTAACATGTGTTTACATTTCGTATTGTCGATCTACAGCAAGCGCCGCGGCTGGGCCGCTACTGCGAGGGGCGGCGAATCGACGGAGGGAAGGGTAAATCGCAGACAACAAAAAACCCGCACGGGGCGGGCTTCTTGTGGGCTTTCGGATGATGCTGACACCACCTGAAAACGAAAGGTGGTGCCCAGGGACGGAATCGAACCGCCGACACGGGGATTTTCAATCCCCTGCTCTACCGACTGAGCTACCTGGGCAACGGGGCGCTATTAGACGGATTTGGCTTTTGCCTGTCAAGCGCGCCCAGGAAAAAAATTAACCTGGACGGGCGCTTAGCGTCGCGATGCATTGATTGGCGGTTTCGCCGGTTATTCGCTCGGGGGCACGTAGCCTTCGGCCTTGGCGTAATCCTCACCGGAGAAGAACTTGTCCATCTCGCCCTGGAGGAACTTGCGGTCTTCGGCGTTCATCATGTTCAGCCGGCGCTCGTTGATCAGCATGGTCTGGTGTTTCTGCCAGTCGTCCCAGGCTTTGCGGGAGATGTTGTTATAGATCTCTTCGCCCTTGGCGCCCGGATACGGCGGGCGCTCGAGGCCGGGGAGTTCTTGCTGGTACTTGCGGCACATCACGGTGCGGGTCATGGCATTTCTCCTGCGTTCAATTCGGCGCTGGCGCGCTTGAGCAGTTTCTTCACCGGCGCGGCAAGGCCGACGCGTGGCGGGGTGGCGAGGTTATACCAGAGCCAGTCGGCCTCGGCCACGGCGCCGGCGGCGGACTTGACCTCGATCAGCCAGGGTTCGATGGCGAGCTGGAAGTGGCTGAACGTGTGCGTCAGCCCGGGCAGCTCGCGACGCTCGCCGAGCTGCAGAGCGTGGCGTTCGGCCAGCGTGTCGAGGGCGGCCAGACCGTCCAGCTCCGGCAGGCTCCAGAGGCCGCCCCAGAGTCCGCTGGGCGGACGCCGGTAGAGCAGGATGGCACCCTCGCGGCTGGCCAACAGTGGCATCAGGGTGCGCTTCTGCGGCAGCGCCTTGCGCGGTTTGGGCACCGGGAACGCGGTTTCACGTCCGAGCAGGTGGGCACGACAGCCGTCCTTCAGCGGACAGAGCAGGCAGCTCGGCTTGCTGCGGGTGCACAGCGTGGCACCGAGGTCCATCATCGCCTGGGTGTAGTGGTTGACCCGTTGCTGTGGGGTGAAGCGCTCGGCGACTTCCCACAGTTGACGCGCAACCTTCGGCTCGCCGGGATACCCATCCTGCGCGACATAGCGCGCCAACACGCGCTTGACGTTACCGTCGAGAATCGGCGCGCGCAGGCCCATGCTGATGCTGGCGATGGCTCCGGCGGTGGAACGGCCGATGCCGGGGAGCTCGGCGAGCTGGTCGACATCGGCCGGAAATACGCCGCCATGTTCGGCCACGACGCGCTTGGCGGTCTTGTGCAGATTGCGTGCGCGGCTGTAGTAGCCGAGGCCGGTCCACAGGTGCAGCACTTCGTCCTCGCCGGCGGCGGCCAGCGCTTCGACAGTGGGCAGCGCTTCCATGAAACGGTCGAAGTAGCCGAGCACGGTACTGACCTGGGTCTGCTGCAGCATGATCTCCGACACCCACACCCGGTACGGCGTGATGCCCTGCTGCCAGGGCAGATCCTTGCGGCCGTGGCGGTCGAACCAGTCGAGGACCGCCGCGCCGAACTGCTCGGGACTCATCGTTTGAACAGGCCCTTGAGCGCGTCCTTGAGTTCCGGGCTGACCTTGTCGCCGAGCTTCTCCTCGATCTTCTCGTTGAGCTTCTCGCCGGCCAGCTTTCCGGCGACCTTGCCCAATGCGTCCTTGTCGAAGCGGCAGGCCTTGGCGCCCAGCTCCAGCGGGCCGCGGCAACGCAGCGGCCACTCGATGCCTACGTAGCGCTCGTTAACCTGGCAGGCGGGGTCCGGCATGGCGCCCTTGTCGCCCTCGACGAGGATGCCGACGCGGTAGTCCATGCCCAGCACGCGCAGGTCGACATCGCCGTTGCCGTTGACCGTCAGGCCGGGAATGCTGGCCTTGAGGTCGGGGTTGCTGGCGACGCCGTCGCGTACGCTCAGGTTGCCGCGCAGCTCGCGGAACGGTGTGTCCTTGCTGCGTGGCTCGCTGGTCAACGGCTTGCGGTTGAGGGTGGCGATGGCGCGGCACAGCTGCTGCTCGAGGTTGGCATCGACCAGCACGCCGTTGTCGACGAGGAAGCCGGCCTTGCCGTTGAGGTTGTCGATCCAGTCCTTCTGGCTGTTGCCCTGCGTGCGCAGGTCGCTGTCGAGGTTGAGCTGGCCCTTGAGCGTGACTTTCTCGCCCTGGCTTTCCAGCAGGCGTTCGACCGGTACGCTGCTGAGCTGCATTTGCATACTCAGTTGCGCAAGCGCCGGGCGAACATCGAGGCTCGCCGCGCTTTCCACCCGGCCGCCAAAGAGATTGCCGCGCAGCGTCTGCAAGTCGAGCAGGCCGCCCTTGCCGCGCGCCTTGAGCACGAAGTTCTCCAGCGGCAGCTTGCGCAGGGTAAGGCTGCCGACGCTGAGATCGAGGTTGCCGTCCAGGCTGCGCAGGCGCTCGATCGGCAGCAGCTTTTCACTGCTCCAGGCGTGCTGGGTCGGTTTGTCTGGCAGCGGCGTGGTGCCGTTGCCAAGCGCCGCGGCCTCGCTGGCCTTCACTTCGCCCTGGCGCGCGGTGTCCTGTGCGGTTTCCTTGGCGACCGGCGGCAGGTAGCGGTCGAGGTCGAGGCGATCGCCCTTGAGTTCCACACGCAGGGCCTGACGCGCGAAGTCGCTGAGGCCGAGGGCGCCGGTGAAAGTACTGTCGTCCAGCTTCAGGGTGGCCTCTTCGAGGATCAGGCTGTTCTGGCTGCCGGTCAGGCGGCTCATTAGCTCGATCTTGCTCAGTGCGCCGCTATCGGCCGTGACCGGCAGCGGCTGGCCGATGCCTTCGAGGAACTGGCGCAGGTTGAATTGCGCCACCGTCAGCGCGCCGCCGAGCTTGGGCTGGCCGTCCAGGTCGCGCACCTTCAGTTCGCCAAGTCCGCGCAGCTCGTTGGCGGTGAACTTGAGGCCGTTCCATTCGGCGACCTGCGCGGCGCGGTCGACCAGCAGCTGACCCTGGGCGCTGAAGTTCAGGGTCTTGCCCTGCAGCGGCTCACCCGAGGCCTCGCCGCTCAGGCGCAAGTCTTCGAGCTGGTAACGCTTGAGCTGGTTGTCGAAGCGCAGCGCGCCCTGCAGTTCGGTACGGGCGCGCATCACCGGCTTGTTGCTGCCGAAGAAGGCATTGAGCTTGAGCGGGATGGCACTGCCTTCGCGGATCGCGCCGGTACTCAGTTCGATGCTTTCGGCGCTGTACTGCTGGCCGCTGCGGGCATCCTGATAGGTGACCCGGGCGTCGCTGACGGTGAGGCTGTCGATGTCCAGCTTGAGCGGTTTGCCGCTTTTGCCCGCAGCGGGCTCGGCTGGCTCGGCCGGCGTCGCGACGGCCGGTGCCGGCTGGGGGGTGGCGGGCTGTGCTGGCGGCTGGCCGATGCCTTCCCAGTTGCCGCGGCCCTGCTGGTCGCGACTGAGGGTCAGGTTGAGGCCGTTGACGGTGATGTCGCTCATCTGCACTTCGCGCTGCAGCAGCGGCAGTACGCGCACCGAGAGGCCGAGCATGCGCAGGTCGGCAAGCGGCTGGTCGGGCGTCTGTGTGCTCGCCAACGTGGTCTCGTGCAACTCCAGGCCGAGCCAGGGGAACAGGCTCCAGCCGATGTCGCCGTTGATGGTGAGTTCCAGACCAGCCTTGTCGCGCGCCAGCTGGCGGATTTCGTCCTTGTAGTCGTTGGGATCGAATAGGTGGGTCAGGGCGAACCCTGCCGCCACGACGATCAGCAACAGCCCGAGAATGACCAGACCCAGGATTTTGCCGAGCGATTTCATGGACCAATCCTTGTATTAGAGCGTTCTGAAAAGAGGCGAAGTATAGCCCTGTGCCAGCGCCACGTTCGGCGCACGGTCGGCTTTGGAGTGGCTGACCGGGAGCGGGTTCCGCGTCCGGTCAGAGCGGGTCCAGCGGCAGGTGCAGACGCGCCGCCAGTGCGCTGGCCTCCAGGTGGCCGGCGGGCGCCGCCAGGCGCAGCGGCTTGCCGGCTTGCGCTGCCAGGCGCTGGGCTTCTTCCAGCAGCCGGCGGCCGACGCCGCGCTGGCGGGTGAGCTTGCGCACGCACAGGTGCGACAGGCGCCAGACGCTGTCTCCACGCTGCAGCACGGCGGCGCCGAGCAGGCGATCGTTGAAGCGCCCGGCGATCAGGCTGCCGTCGGCCAGCGCCGACTCGATCAGCGCTTCGGCACTGGCATGGGGGGTGAGCAGCCAGGCCGGGGCGTCGGCATAGATCTTCGCCAGGTCGCTGCGATCCTGCGGGCTGGGTTGGGTAACGGTTTCGACGTAGACGGGCATGTTGACCTGACGACTGCTGGCGGAGTGACGCCAAGCATACCGCCGAAGGCAGCGGGCCGCACGGCGCGCGGGCGCTGGCATATCCCCGCTGCGACATTTGGGCCTATAATGCAGCCCTTTTCGCCCCACGATCAGCGGAGCTGTTGGATGTCCGAACGTACGGCTTGCGTAGAGCGCAACACCCTGGAAACCCAGGTCAAGGTCACCATCAATCTGGATGGCACCGGCAAGGCGCGCTTCGCCATCGGCGTGCCCTTCCTCGAGCACATGCTCGACCAGATCGCCCGTCACGGGCTGATCGACCTGGATATCGAGTGCAACGGCGACCTGCACATCGACGACCACCATACCGTGGAGGACGTCGGCATCACCCTCGGCCAAGCTTTCGCCAAGGCCATCGGCGACAAGAAAGGCATGACCCGCTACGGGCATTCCTACGTGCCGCTGGACGAGGCGCTGTCGCGCGTGGTGATCGACTTCTCCGGGCGTCCCGGTCTGACCATGAACGTGCCCTACACCCGCGCGGTGGTCGGCAAGTTCGACGTCGACCTGTTCCAGGAATTCTTCCAGGGCTTCGTCAATCACGCGCTGGTGACCCTGCACATCGACAACCTGCGCGGCACCAACACCCACCACCAGATCGAAACCGTGTTCAAGGCCTTCGGCCGCGCGCTGCGCATGGCCATCGAGCTCGATCCGCGCATGGCCGGGCAGATGCCGTCCACCAAAGGGTGCCTGTAATGCAGACCGTCGCCGTCATCGACTACGGCATGGGCAACCTGCACTCGGTGGCCAAGGCGCTGGAGCACGTCGGCGCTGGCCGCGTGCTGATCACCAGCGATGCGCAGGTCATCCGTGAAGCCGACCGCGTGGTGTTTCCCGGCGTCGGCGCGATTCGTGACTGCATGGCCGAGATTCGCCGTCTGGGCTTCGACGAACTGGTCCGCGAAGTCAGCCAGGACCGTCCGTTCCTCGGCATCTGCGTCGGCATGCAGGCGCTGATGGAGCGCAGCGAGGAGAACGACGGCGTCGATTGCATCGGTCTGTTCCCCGGTCAGGTGCGCTTCTTCGGCAAGGACCTGCACGAGGACGGCGAGCACCTGAAGGTGCCGCACATGGGTTGGAACGAGGTCAGGCAGGTGGTCGACCATCCGCTCTGGCACAACATCCCGGACAACGCCCGCTTCTACTTCGTGCACAGCTATTACATCGAGGCCGGCAATCCGCGCCAGGTGGTCGGTCGCGGCCATTACGGCAAGGACTTCGCCGCCGCGCTGGCCGATGGCCCGCGCTTCGCCGTGCAGTTCCACCCGGAGAAGAGCCACACCCACGGCCTGCAGCTGCTGCAGAACTTCGCCGCCTGGGATGGCCGCTGGTAATGAGCCGGGCCAAGGGCAGGCCGCCGGTCCTGACGCTGGATGCCGCTCAGGAGCAGGCGGCGCAACAGGTCATCAAGCGCTTTCTGCAAGAGCGGTTCGAACTCGAGCTGGGCTCGTTCGAGGCGCAGGAAGTGCTCGATCTGTTCGCCCGGGAAATCGCGCCGCTGTATTACAACAAGGCGATCTTCGACGTGCAGAGCCACCTGAAGGAACGGTTCGAGAGCATCGAAAGCGACTTGTGGGCGCTCGAGAAGAGCTGACCCTTAACCGACACTTGATTTGAACAGGTTCAAGCCATGCTGATTATCCCCGCTATCGATCTCAAGGACGGCGCCTGCGTACGTCTGCGCCAGGGCCTGATGGACGACGCCACGGTGTTCTCCGATGACCCGGTGGCCATGGCCGCCAGGTGGGTCGAGGCCGGCTGCCGTCGCCTGCACCTGGTCGACCTCAACGGCGCCTTCGAAGGCCAGCCGGTCAACGGCGAGGTGGTCACCGCCATCGCCAGGCGTTACCCGGACCTGCCGATCCAGATCGGCGGCGGCATTCGTACCCTGGAAACCATCGAGCACTACGTGCGCGCCGGCGTCAGCTACGTAATCATCGGCACCAAGGCGGTCAAAGAGCCGGAGTTCGTCACCGAGGCCTGCCGCGCCTTCCCGGGCAAGGTCATCGTCGGCCTCGATGCGAAGGACGGCTTCGTCGCCACCGATGGCTGGGCCGAAGTCTCCAGCGTGCAGGCCGTCGATCTGGCCCGCCGCTTCGAGGCCGATGGCGTCTCGGCGATCGTCTACACCGACATCGCCAAGGACGGCATGATGCAGGGCTGCAACGTCGAGGCGACCGTGGCGCTGGCCAATGCCAGCCGCATCCCGGTAATCGCTTCCGGCGGCATCCACAACATCGGCGACATCCAGAAGCTGCTCGACACCAACACCCCGGGCATCATCGGTGCCATCACTGGCCGGGCGATCTACGAAGGCACGCTCGACGTCGCCGAGGCGCAGGCGCTCTGCGACCTGAAGTACAAGGACGAGTGATTTGCTGAACTGCGGTGGATCGGTGAAGCGCGATCCACCCTACACGCTACCTGCAGCTTGAAGCCTGCGGCTTGAAGAAGCCGCTTTCGGAGAAAGCCATGGCCCTGGCCAAACGCATCATTCCCTGCCTCGACGTGGACAACGGCCGCGTGGTCAAGGGCGTCCAGTTCGAGAACATCCGTGACGCCGGCGACCCGGTGGAGATCGCCCGCCGCTACGACGAGCAGGGCGCCGATGAGATCACCTTCCTCGACATCACCGCCAGCGTCGACAACCGCGACACCACGCTGCACACCGTCGAGCGCATGGCCAGCCAGGTATTCATCCCGCTGACCGTGGGCGGCGGCGTGCGCAGCGTGCAGGACATCCGCAACCTGCTCAATGCCGGCGCCGACAAGGTCTCGATCAACACCGCCGCGGTGTTCAACCCGGATTTCGTCGGCGAGGCCGCGGACCGTTTCGGCTCGCAGTGCATCGTGGTCGCTATCGACGCCAAGAAGGTCTCCGCGCCAGGCGAGCCGGGCCGCTGGGAAATCTTCACCCATGGCGGGCGTAAGCCCACCGGCCTGGATGCAGTGGCCTGGGCGAAGAAGATGGAAGCCCTCGGCGCTGGCGAAATCCTGCTGACCAGCATGGACCAGGACGGTGTGAAGAGCGGCTACGACCTGGGCGTCACCCGCGCCATCAGCGAAGCGCTGTGCATCCCGGTGATCGCCTCCGGTGGCGTCGGCAACCTGCAGCACCTGGCCGATGGCATCCTCGAGGGCAAGGCCGATGCGGTGCTGGCCGCGAGCATCTTCCACTTCGGCGAATACACCATCCCGGAAGCCAAGGCCTACCTGGCCGCCCGCGGCATCGTGATGCGCTGATCGCGGCGTGCTACCGAGCGAAAGGCCTCGCTCTCGATGCATGGACACGTCCGCGGTAATGCGGATAAGCACAAAAAAAGAGGATTCACGCATGTTCAGAGCTGTCATTTCCCTCGCGGCCGCGGCGCTGCTGTTCGGCGCCGTGCAAGCCCATGCCCAGACGCCGGCGAAGATCGACCTGCTGACGGAAAACTTCCCGCCCTACAACATGGCGGACGACGGCAAGAACTTCGCCCGTGACGAGCACATCACCGGCATCGCCGCCGACATCGTGCGCGAAATGTTCAAGCGTGCCGGCATCGAGTACACGCTGACGCTGCGTTTCCCTTGGGAACGGATCTACGGCATGGCGCTGGAGCAGGCCAACTATGGGGTATTCGTCACCGCGCGCTTGCCCGAGCGCGAGGCGCTGTTCAAGTGGGTCGGCCCGATCGGTCCGGACGATTGGGTGCTGCTGGCACGGGGCGACAGCCCGATCAGTGTGACCAGTCTGGAACAGGTCCGTCAGTACCGTGTGGGCGCCTACAAAGGCGATGCGATCGGCGAGCATCTGCAAGCGCAGGGGCTGCAGCCGGAGCTGGCGCTACGCGACCAGGAAAACGTCCGCAAGCTGATGGACGGCAAGATCGATCTCTGGGCCACCGGCGATCCGGCCGGACGCTTCCTGGCGCGGCAGGACGGCGTCACCGGGCTCAAGCGCGTGCTGCGCTTCGAAAGCGCCGAGCTTTATCTGGCGCTGAACAAGCAGACCGACGAGCAGATCGTGCAGCAACTGCAGCAGGCTCTGGATCAGATGCGCGCCGAGGGCGTGGTCGAGGCGATCAACGCGCGTTACCTGCAATAGCAAAGGCGCCCCGGTGTTACAGCTTGGCCTTGCCGAGCAGCCCGCCCAGCGTCGCCTGCAGGTCGGCCGGCAGCACCACCATTTTGGCGTTGCCGCTGCCGGCAAGACTCTCCAGCGAGGCGATGTACTTCTCGCCGAGCAGATACATCATCGGTCCGCTATCGCTGCCGATGGTTTCGGCAACCAGCCGGATCGCCGTGGCCGAGGCGGTAGCCAGTTCCACCTGCGCCGAGGCGTCGCGCTTGGCCGACTCCAGGCGGGCTTCGGCCTCGAGGATCGCCGCCTGTTTGGCACCTTCGGCGCGGGTGACGGTGGCCTTGCGCTCGCGCTCGGCAGCCGCCTGCATCTCCATCGCCCGCTGCATGGATTCGGACGGCGAGATGTCCTGAATCTCGATGCCCTTGACCGTCAGCCCCCAGTCGCCAGCCTGCTCGGCCATGCTGTCGCGCAGCTTGGCCTTGATGATGTCGCGCGAGGACAGCGCCTCGTCCAGCTCCATCTCGCCGATGATCTGGCGCAGGGTGGTCTTGGTCAGGTTGGAGATCGCCGACTTGTAATCGGTGACGCCGTAGACCGCCTTAACCGGATCGGTGACCTTCACGAAGCACAGCGCATTGGTAAGGATCACCGCGTTGTCCTTGGTGATCACCTCCTGCTGCTCGATGTCGAGAATCTGGTCCTTGGTCACCAGCTTGTAGGCGACGTTGTCCATGTACGGGATGAGGATGTTGAGGCCGGGGATCAGCGTGCGCTGATAACGGCCCAGGCGCTCGACGATCCATTCGTCGCCCTGCGGAACCAGGCGTACGCCTTTGGCGATGGTGGTGAGGACGAGTACCACAACGACGATCGCAATGATCAGACCGGGTGTCATAAACAGCTTCCTTGTTGAGTGAGTTGTTCCGCTTGCACCGCGAGCCGCGTCAGGCCCGGGCGACTTTCACACTGTTGCCGTCGAAGGCGACGATGCGCACCCGCTCGCCGGCGGGAATCGCTTCATCGGCCATGCAGTTCCACTGCTCGCTGCCGAGGATCGGCTTCTGGAAGCGCACCTTGCCATGCTGGAAGGGGGCGACTGCGCTGACCAGCAGACCTACCTCACCGATGACCTCGCCCTGCGCGGTGCCGGACTGCGTCTTCAGCCGGGCGCCGGCGAACAGCTTGAACCAGAGCGCAACCATCACCAGTGACGCGCCGCTCCACAGCGCGATCTGCGCGGTCAGCGAAAGATCGGGCAGCAGCCACATCGCCAGCGCGACTAGCAGCGCGCCGACGCCGAACCAGAGAATGAAGAACGAGGGCACCACCAATTCCATGAGAATCAGCACGGCGCCCGCGACGATCCAGTACCACCATTGAATATCCATGCGTTTCCCTGCGGCAGAGTCGTGCTCCGGTCGCTCCGACCGGATGCTGGCCTAGGTTATACGCAGGCTCGGCTGG
The DNA here is from genome assembly GCF_021432765.1 of Pseudomonas phenolilytica. Lineage (NCBI taxonomy): Bacteria > Pseudomonadati > Pseudomonadota > Gammaproteobacteria > Pseudomonadales > Pseudomonadaceae > Pseudomonas > Pseudomonas phenolilytica. The sequence goes on along the minus strand of NZ_CP058908.1, from coordinate 875,560 downwards.
CAGCACGTCGACTTCGCTGCTTTTGCGCAGGCCTCAACGATAAATCCCACCTGTACCGTGGGCCGCCATCGCCCGGTTGCCGCGGATGGCGATCATCTGGCCGATATCGACCCACTCGATCCCGAGCTCCGCCAGGCGGGGTAGCTCGCGTTCCAGCAGCGCCAGCGTGCTGTCGTAGGGATGACCGATGAGCACCACCGAACCCTGCCGGCGCGCCAGTGCGATTGCCGTCTGGAAGCGTTCGGCAACCGCCTGCGGGCTGGCATCGTCATCGAGGAAGACGTCGCGCGACAGGCTTGCCAGCTGCTCGCGCTGGGCGCTGGCGGCGGCGACGGTGCGTGGGCTGGTGCGGCTGTCGAGAAAGAACAGATGGCGCCGCTGCAGTTCGCGCATCAGCTCGGTCATCGCCTGCGGCTGCGTGGTCATGACGCTGCCCATGTGATTGTTCACGCCGCTGGCGTATGGCACCGCCAGCAGCGCCGCCTGCAGTCGGCGCTGGAGCTCGGCGTGCGGCAGGTTTGGCTGCCAGGCGAAGCGACCGTTGGCGGGCGCCATCGGCAAGTGCAGCAGCACGGTCTTGCCGGCGCGGTGGGCCTGTTCGGCGAGGCTGGTGGCGTGACGGGTATCCGGCAGGATCGCCAGCGCCACCGGCCCCGGCAGCGCCAGAACGCGGCGATCGCGCGCGGGATGCTGGCCGAGATCGTCGATGATCAGGCTCAGCCGCGCCGGCCTGGCGGCTGTTGCGGGCGTGGCGCCTGCTAGGCCGCCGGCCAGCGCCGCGCTGCTCAGCAGGCCGAGCAGCAGGCCCAGGCGCAGTGCGGTGCGACGGCAGGCGCCGGTCATTGACCGCGGGTGAGGTTCAGCCCCTTGAGCAGGTTGAGCGCCTGGCCCAGCTGATAATCATCGTCCTGCGGGCGTGGCGAATCGCTGACCACCTGCGTGCTGCTCGGACGATCCGGGCCGCCGTTGCCGTTACCCAGGTGGCCGGCCAGATCCGCCTCGCGCAGATTGTCGCCGGCCTGCTCGCGGGTCAGCTTGGCACGCGCGACCTCGATGTCCGGCACGATGCCCTGGGCCTGGATCGAACGGCCGTTGGGGGTAAAGTACAGCGCGGTGGTCAGCTTCAGGGCGCGGTCGTTGTTCAGCGGCAGCACGGTCTGCACCGAGCCCTTGCCGAAGCTGTCGGTGCCCATCACCACGCCGCGCTTGTGATCCTGCAGCGCGCCGGCGACGATCTCCGAGGCCGAGGCGCTGCCGCCATTGATCAGCACCACCAGCGGCACATGCTCGCTGGCATCGGCCGGATCGGCATTGAAGCGCAGTTCGGAATTGGCGATGCGGCCCTTGGTGTAGACGATCAGGCCCTTGGTGAGGAAGTGGTCGGACACCTCGACCGCCGCCTGCAGCACCCCGCCGGGGTTGTTGCGCAGGTCGAGCACCAGACCGCTGAGCTTCTTACCGTCGTTGGCCTTCTTCAGGCGCGCCAGCGCCTTGCCGACTTCCTCGCCGGTGTTGATCTGGAACTGGGTGATGCGCAGGTAGCCGTAGCCGGGTTCGAGCAGCTGGCTCTTGACGCTCTGTACCTTGATCACCGCGCGTGTCAGCTTGACGTCGAACGGCCGCCCGGCTTCGCGCACCAGGGTCAGGGTGATGCTGCTGCCGGGCTTGCCGCGCATCTGCGCGACGGCGTCCATCATCGACAGGCCCTTGGTCGGCTTGCCATCGATCTTGACGATCAGGTCGCCGGCCTCGATGCCGGCGCGCGAGGCCGGGGTATCGTCGATCGGCGAGACCACCTTGATCAGGCCATCCTCCTGGCCCACCTCGATGCCCAGCCCACCGAACTCGCCGCTGGTGCTTTCCTGCAGCTCGGCGAAGGCCTCGGGCTCGAGATAGGCCGAATGCGGATCGAGGTTGCTGAGCATGCCCTTGATGGCGTTCTCCAGCAGCGTCTTGTCGTCGACCGGTTCGACATAGGCGGCCTTGATGCGGTCGAGCACCTCGGCGAAGGTGCGCAGCTCTTCCAGTGGCAGCGGCGCCTTGTTCTTCGACGCCTCCAGCGCCACCGGAGCAGCTGGCTCAGCCGCCGGCTGCTGCGCCCAGGCGCTGCCGTGCAGCCCCAGCACTACGGCCAGAGCGAGCGTGGAGGGTTGGGCGAAACGGCGCAGGTGCAGCATGTCGAACTCCAATTGTGAGGGCGGCGCTAACCTTGCGCGCGGCACCATTGAGCGGGGTCGCTGGGGCGGCCTTGCTGGCGGATGGCGAAATACAGCGCGGCCGCTTCCTGGCCGCCGCTGGTTCCCACGGTGGCGATCGGCTCGCCGGCCTTGACGATATCACCAGCGTCCTTGAGCAGGCTCTGGTTATGTCCGTACAGCGTCAGGTAGCCGTTGCCGTGGTCGAGAATCACCAGCAGGCCGGCGCCGCGCAGCCAGTCGGCAAAGACCACGCGACCGCCATGCACGGCGCGCACCTGGCTGCCGACGGCGGCGCCGATCAGCACACCGTCCCACTTGGTTCGAGCGTCGCCGCCGCGTGGAGTGCCGTAACGGGCGACCAAGCGGCCGTCGACCGGCCACGGCAGCTTGCCCTTGGCCTGCGCGAACGGGCCGCCGAAGCTGGCACCGCTGCTGGAAACCAGCGGGCCGGGCGTAACCTTCGCCCCGGCCTGGCGCTGTTGCTGCTGGCGCTCGCGTTCGGCAAGCAGCGCACGCTGGCGGGCCTGCTCGGCCTCGCGCGCCTGCCGTGCCAGGGTTTCCTCGATGGTCTTGAGCACGCGTTCCAGCTGCGCCTGTTCCTGTCGGCGGGCCTGCAACTTCTGTTCGCGGGTGGAAAAATCGCTGCTGAGTTTGGCGAGCGCCTGCTGGCGCTCCTTGCGCACTTCGGCCAGTTGGTCGCGCCGTTCGCGCAGGCCGTCCTGCTGTTGCGCCAGCTTGGAGCGCTGCTCCTCGATACCGGCTTCGACATTGGCCAGCTGGCGCAGCGTCTCGTTGAAGTTCGCCACCTGCTCGAAACGGGCCTTGTTCAGGTAGTCGTAATAGGTGAGGGTGCGGCTGAATTTTTCCGGGTTCTGCTGGTTCAGCAGCAGTTTGAGATATTCCTGACGACCGTTCTGGTAGGCGGCGCGGGCCTGGGTGCCGATCAGGCGCTGCTGCTCGAGGCGCGCGCCTTCGAGCGTGGTTTTCTCTTCGTTGAGCCGGTCCAGCTCCGCCTCGCTGCGGTCGATTTCCTGCTGCAGGGTATCGACCTGCTTTTCCAGCTCGCCCATCTCGCTCTCGGTCGTCTTGAGCTGCTTCTGCACGCCGGATTTTTCCTGCTCGATCTGCTTGAGCAGCTTCTGCAGTTCGGCGATGTCCTGGCGCGCGGCTTCGATCTGCTGGCGCGCGGCGGCGCGTTCGTCGGCGTTAGCCGTGCCGAGCAGGCAGAGGAGAGCGAGAACGAGAAGGGAGCGAGGCATGGGAGCGCGTCAACCGAGCGTTATGACCGGCGTAGTATGCCGAAAAAAGCGGTTGCAAGCTGCAAGCTGCAACCGCAGGCAAAGGTGAACGAGCAGAGCGGCGAGCGGGCCGTGCGCGCACCGCTGACCGCCTTCAGCCGTTCAGCTCGACGATTGAGCGTCCGGTCATCTCCGCCGGCACCGGCATTCCCAGCAGGGTCAGCATGGTCGGCGCGACATCCGCCAGCACTCCGCCTTCGCGAATGCGAACGTTGCGCTTGCCGATATAGATGAACGGTACCGGCTCACAGGTATGCGCGGTGTGCGCCTGGCCGGTCATGACGTCTTCCATCTGCTCGACGTTGCCGTGGTCGGCGGTCAGCAGCGCTTCGCCGCCGACCTTGTCCAGCGCTGCGACGATGCGCCCGACGCAATGGTCGAGACATTCGACTGCCTTGACTGCGGCCTCGAACACGCCGGTATGACCGACCATGTCGCCGTTGGCGTAGTTGACGATGATGACGTCGTAACGCTGGTTCTCGATGGCGTCGACGATGCGGTCGGTAACCTCCGGAGCGCTCATCTGCGGTTGCAGGTCATAGGTGGCGACCTGTGGCGACGGGATCAGGATGCGTTCCTCGCCCGCGAACGGCTCCTCGCGACCGCCGGAGAAGAAGAAGGTCACGTGCGCGTACTTCTCGGTCTCGGCGATGCGCAGCTGGGTCTTGCCGTTCTTGGCCAGGTACTCGCCGAGCACGTTGGTCAACGCTTCCGGAGCGAAGGCAGCCGGCGCCGGAATGCTCGCGGCGTACTGGGTCAGCATGACGAAACCGGCCAGCTGCGGCACGCGGGCGCGCTGGAACTCCTTGAAATCAGGCTCGACGAAGGTGCGGGTCAGCTCGCGCGCGCGGTCGGCGCGGAAGTTCATGAATACCACGGCATCGCCATCCTCCACGCGTACCGATTCGCCGATGGCGGTGGCCTTGACGAACTCGTCGCTTTCGCCGCGCGCGTAGGCGGCGTTCAAGCCGTCCATGGCAGTGGTGGCGCGGTATTCCGCCGTGCCGTCGACGATCAACCGATAGGCCTGCTCGACGCGGTCCCAGCGATTGTCACGATCCATCGCGAAATAGCGCCCGACCAGGCTGGCGATGCGGCCCTTGCCGAGGCGGGCGAAGGTTGCATCGAGCAGTTCGATGGAGCTCTGGGCGCTTTTCGGCGGCGTGTCGCGTCCGTCGAGGAAGGCGTGCAGGTAGATCTTCTCGGCGCCGCGCCGGGCCGCCAGTTCGGCCATCGCGACCAGATGATCCTGGTGGCTGTGCACGCCACCGTCGGAAAGCAGGCCGAGGATATGCACCGCCTTGCCGGCACCGACGGCCTTGTCGACCGCACCGCAGATGGCCGGATTGGCGAAAAACTCGCCGTCGCGGATCGCCTTGGTGACCCGGGTGAAGTCCTGATACACCACGCGACCGGCACCGAGGTTCATGTGGCCGACCTCGGAATTGCCCATCTGCCCGTCCGGCAGGCCCACGTCCATGCCGCTGCCGGAGATCAGACCGTGCGGCTGGGTGGCACGCAGGTGATCGTAGACCGGGGTGTGGGCTGCATGAATGGCGTTGAACTCGGGACTGTCGCTGTGTCCGAAGCCGTCGAGAATGATCAGAACCAGGGGTTTGGGCACGGCGGTAGGCACGACGGACATGCGTTCGGGCTCCTTGCGAAGGGCAGGGTAAAAAAGGCCGCCAGTCTACTGGCTGGCCGGGCCGAGGTCACGATTGGGCAGGGTTCAGCCGGGCTGGGGGCCTGTGTATACTGGCCCGCATTTTATCGCCTGGGTACCTGTTGATGCTCGCTAACCTGATTGAATTTGCCTCTAACCACTATGTACTCGTCACGATCTTCGTGGCGCTGCTGGTCCTGCTGGCTATTACCGAGGCCCGCAAGGGTGGCAAGAGCCTGAGTACCCGCGAGCTGACCGCGTTGGTCAACAGTGGCGAAGGCGTGGTGTTGGACGTGCGGCCGAAGAAGGAGTTCGACACCGGCCACATCGTCGATGCATTGAACGTTCCCCACGACAAGCTGGTCAGCCGCACCAGCGAGCTGGAAAAGCACAAGGCCAAGACGCTCATCGTGGTCGATGCTATGGGCCAGCACGCCGGAACGGCCTGCCGCGAGCTACAGAAGGCGGGCTTCACGGCCGTCAAGCTGTCAGGAGGGATTTCCAGCTGGCGCGGCGACAACCTGCCCGTGGTCAAGTGAACATGCCCAACGTCGTCATCTATACCACTGCCTGGTGCCCCTACTGCCTGCGCGCCAAGGCGTTGCTGGACAGCAAGAACGTGGCCTACGAAGAAATTCCCGTCGACGGCAACCCGACGCTGCGCGCCGAGATGGCCAGCAAGGCCGGGCGTACCTCGGTACCGCAGATCTGGATCGGCGAGCGGCACATCGGTGGCTGTGACGACCTCGTTGCGCTGGAGCGCGCCGGCCGGCTCGATCCGTTGCTGCAGGCGTGACCGCCGTCCGGCACCTCTAATACGAAACGCACAACAGAAGGCTCAGATATGACCGAACAAGCAAACAACGGCGCTGCGGCGCAGAACGAGCAGGGGCCGCAATTCTCCCTGCAGCGCATCTATGTTCGCGACCTCTCGTTCGAGGCGCCGAAGAGCCCGGAAATCTTCCGCCAGGAGTGGAATCCCAGCGTCTCGCTGGACCTGAACACCCGGCAGAAGGCGTTGGAAGGCGATTTCCATGAAGTGGTGCTGACGCTCTCGGTCACCGTCAAGACCGGCGAAGAAGTCGCCTTCATCGCCGAAGTGCAGCAGGCCGGCATCTTCCTGATCAAGGGCCTGGACGCCGCGTCCATGAGCCACACGCTCGGCGCCTTCTGCCCGAACATCCTGTTCCCCTACGCCCGCGAAACCCTGGACAGCCTGGTGACTCGCGGCTCGTTCCCGGCGTTGATGCTGGCGCCGGTGAACTTCGATGCGCTCTATGCCCAGGAAATGGCGCGCATGCAACAAGAGGCCGGACAGCCCCAGCACTGATCCGTTGCCGCGTGGGGGTGTGGCTCGCCAACAGGCCAGCCACCCTCGACCGCCGCCGGCCCTCAGCGCACTTGCACCACCAGCTTGCCCACCGCTTTGCGCTGCCCGAGCATGGCGATTGCCTCGGCAGTTTGCTCCAGGGCGAAGCGTTGTGAGATCAACGGCCGCAGTCGGCCCTCGGCATGCCAGGCAAACAGTTGCTGGAAATTGGCGGCATTGTCCTGCGGTTGGCGCTGGGCGAACGCCCCCCAGAACACACCGACCAGAGCCGCACCCTTGAGCAGCGGCAGGTTGGCCGGCAGCGCCGGGATATCGCCTCCAGCGGCGAACCCCACCACCAGCATGCGGCCGTTCCAGGCAATGCTGCGAAACGCCTCCTCGAACAGCTTGCCGCCGACCGGATCGTAGATCACGTCTACGCCCTGCCCGCCAGTCAGCTCCTTGAGCCGGTCGCGCAGGCTCTCGGCACTGTAGTTGATCAGTTCGTCGGCGCCGGCCTGCTTCGCCACGTCCAGTTTCTCGGCACTGGAAGCGGCGGCAATCACCCGGGCTCCCATCGCCTTACCGATCTCTACCGCCGCCAGGCCGACACCGCCGGCCGCACCGAGTACCAGCAGGGTTTCGCCCGGTTGCAGGTTGCCACGCTGCTTGAGCGCATGCATCGAGGTGCCGTAGGTCATGCCGAAGGCGGCCGCGGTGGCGAAGTCCATCTGCGCCGGAATCGGCAGCACGTTGTACGCCGGTACGGCCACCTGCTCGGCGAAGCTGCCCCAGCCGGTCAGTCCCATGACCCGGTCACCGACCCGTAGATGGCTGACCTTGTCGCCAATCGCGGCGACCACGCCGGCCGCCTCGCCGCCGGGTGAAAACGGCAGCGGCGGCTTGAACTGGTACTTGCCTTCGATGATCAGGGTGTCGGGGAAGTTGACGCTGGCGGCGTGGACGTCGAGGAGGATCTCGTTGGGTTTAGGCGTCGGGCTGGCGACTTCCTCGACGACCAGGTTCTCGGCCGGGCCGAAGCTTTTGCACAGGACAGCTTTCATCGGATTTCCTTCGTGATGATCGGTTGGCGCGCGCAGCGCCGCGTAGTCGCGGTTACCGCGCCATGCAGTCTAGAAGGCCGGTACTGGTGTACAACGAGCATCGCCCCCTGTAATGCCGGCGTATAAGCGGGGGCTTGGGTCGAGGCCGCGCTCTGGTTATGCTGGCGGCCGATTCCAGCGGAGCAGTACCGTGAAGCGCATTCTGTTTCTTTGCATCGCCCTGACGTTGGCCGCGCCGGTCCTGGCCAATTCCCCCGCAGCGGAAGAGGCAGGTCCGCAAACGCTCTATTACGCGCTGGTGCCGGCGATGGTTGGCAACTACGGCTCCGGCGAGCGGCTCAAGTACTACAAGGCTGACGTCGCGCTGCGTATTGCCAGCAAAGAGGCCGAGAACAAGGTCAAGCATCATGAGCCGCTGATCCGCAATCAGCTGGTCATGCTCTTCTCGCAGCAGACCGATGAGAGCCTCGGCAGCGTCGAGGCCAAGGAGAAACTGCGCCAAGAAGCGTTGAAGCAGGTGCGCGAGATTCTCACGCAGGAGGAAGGGCAGCCACTGGTGGAGGACCTGCTGTTCAACAACCTGATCATCCAGTGAGCCGCTTGCTCAACGCAGTGCGAGTACGGCGGCCCATTCGGCAGGGCTGACCGGCATGACCGAAAGTCGGCTGCCCTTTTGTACCAATGGCAGTTGCGCAAGCGCGGCCTCGGCCTTGAGTCGGGTCAGTGTGATCGGGGTGGTGAAACGCTCGACGAAGACGACGTCGACCGCGCTCCAGGCATTCTTCTCCGCGCTGGCCTTGGCGTCGAAATAAGGGCTGTCGGGCTGCAAGGCCGTCGGATCGGCATACGCCGGACGGGCAATGCGGCCGGTGCCGGCGATCGCCGGCACCGCGCAGCTGGAGTGGTAAAAGAAAAACAGGTCGCCTTCGGCCATCGTGCGCAGGTAATTGCGCGCTTGGTAATTGCGCACGCCATCCCAGCGCGCCTGGTGCTGTTTCTCAAGATCAAGGATGGAAAATTCATCCGGCTCGGACTTCATTAACCAATACGGCATGGAGTTTGCTCTCCCTTCGGCGGTTCGATAAGGCCATGATGGCAAATTTCCCCGACGGTCGGTGGCAACGCAGGTTTGCGCCCGGTCGATGCTTAACGGAAAATGCCGCGGCTGTTGAGTGGCGTATCGGGCTTTAGAACGATAAAGCACGTCAACTCGACGGCAGATTCGCCTGGCAGGGGGAGGCGATCAGATGAAGCGCAAGCCAGACATTCTTTGGGTATTGGTACTTATCTTCGGACTCGGCGTGGTCACCACGGGTTACACGCAGAGCCTCTGGGAGCGTCAGAGCGACGCCAGCGTCGCGCCTGTCGTCCAGCAGCAGAGTCGCTGAAGAGTGCGCCGCATGGATGCGGCGCAGGAAGCCTCATCGCACATACCAGCGCCGGTCCGTCACCGTAGCCTGTAGCGGTACATCCCAGCTGGCCAGCGGCAACCGATCCACCTTCTGACACTCATGCGCAAGGCCCAATAGAGTCGGTTTGTGACTTTTTTTGCGCCTGACGCGATATGCCAGGCTGCGGTCGTAGAATCCGCCGCCCATTCCCAGGCGCCCACCGCCCTCGTCGAACCCCACCAGCGGCATCAGCAACAGATCGAGCGTCCACGCGGCGCGCTGTCGTTTGGCGCAGTGTCGTGGTTCGGCGATGCCGAAACGGTTCGGCTTGAGTTGTTCACCGGCGCTCACCTGCTGAAACACCATGCGCGTCCGCGGCCAGGGGTTGAGTACCGGTAGGTAGGTCGCCTTGCCGCGACGCTGGGCTTCGCGCAGCAGCGGTCGCGGGTCGATCTCGCCATCGTTGGGCAGATACAGCGCAATATGTCGCGCCCGGCGAAACAGCGGGTGCTGGGCCAGTTGGCGATAGAGGCGGCGGGCGGCGAGGCGTTGCTCGGCAGGTGAAAGTGCCCGACGCGCTTCGCGCAGTTTGCGGCGCAGCGCGGGACGCGTGAGACCTTCCGCTGCGATCATGAAGAATGGCTCCCCAGCATGCCGCTGTCGGCGTAGGCCCTTGAACCCGAGAGTTCAAGGTGGCGACTACAGAGAACCTTTAGGCTTTCCGTCAGGCGGACATGCACACCGGTCCCACTTGTAGCCTCCGTGGTATTGCTTATCGGGAGAGGGTCATCGCCGACTGGCAAACATGCCAGGGAGTGGCGCGGATTATACCTCAATCTGCCGACCGTTCATCAGCTGCCGGGATTCGGGTCGGTGGCCAGGGCGCTGTCCACGCGTTCCAGCAGCATGCGCACATGCTCGCGCGCACTGCTGGCCTCGGCGTCCAGGCGATCATTGCGGTGCAACAGTTCGTGGGTGATGTTCAGTGCGGCCATCACCGCCACGCGGTCGGCGCCGATGACTTTGCCGCTGCTGCGAATCTCGCGCATCTTGCGATCCAGGTAGCGCGCGGCGTTTTCCAGATTGCTGCGTTCTTCGGCCGGACAGGCAATGCAATATTCCTTGTCCATGATGTGCACGGTGGTGGTGTTCGGCTGGGTCATGAGTCCTGCTCCAGGGCTTTCAGGCGCGAAATCATCGATTCGACCTTCAGCCGGGCCAATTCGTTCTTTTCGATCAGATGAGCGCGCTCTTCGCGCCAGGCCCGCTCGTTGGCCAGCAGCAGGTGGTTCTGTGCCTTGAGTTGCTCGATGCGCTGGAGCAATTGTTCCAGCTTGGCGGTCAGCAATCGCAGATCGGCGTCTTCCATGGGCTTCCTATGGCGCGCGGGGCTGGTTCCTGCGGGCGCCGATGGTCTTGTCTCGGCCGCCGGTGCTAGGATACGAGGCCTTCATTCTAGTCATTGCGCCCCCGTGCGCCTAGCCGCCCATGTCGATTCAGAATTCCCCCTACGCCGCCTTCGCCACCTTGCTGGCGGGCAGCGCCCAAGCTGTTTCCCCCGCCGAACTGCACGGCCTGCTACTGGGGCGCAGTTGCGCCGGCGCCGACTTTTTGGTCGAGCCTTGGCTGGCTGATGCCGCCGACCTGCTTGGCGAGATGCCCGAAGGCAATGTGCGGCAGGCGCTGATCGGCCTGCAGGAGATGGTCAAGGGCGAGCTGGCCGGCGAGGACATCGCCGTAGTGCTGCTGCTGCCCAATGACGACGCACCGCTGACCGAGCGTGCAATCGCTCTGGGGCAGTGGTGCCAGGGCTTTCTCGCCGGCTTCGGGCTGATCGCCGGCGATCGCGCCTTGAGCGCCGAAGCGATGGAAGTGCTGCAGGATCTGTCCGCCATCGCGCAGATCCAGGATGCCCTGGAAGAGTCCGAAGAAGGCGAGAGCGACTACATGGAGGTCATGGAGTACCTGCGCGTCGCGCCTGTATTGCTGTTCACCGAATGCGCCAAGCCGCTCGAGCCGGCGGCCAAGCCGTCCCTGCACTGAGAAGTCTCCCGCCCCATGACCCGCATCCCGAAGTCGGAATTCGCCCGTCGGCGCACCGCGCTGATGGCGCAGATGGAACCCAACAGCATCGCCATCCTGCCCGCCGCGCCGATGTATATCCGCAACCGCGATGTCGAGCATGTCTACCGCCAGGACAGTGATTTTCAGTACCTCTCCGGCTTCCCCGAGCCGGAGGCGGTGATTGCCCTGATACCGGGGCGCGAGCACGGTGAATACGTGTTGTTCTGCCGCGAGCGCGATCCCGAGCGTGAGCTGTGGGACGGCCTGCGCGCAGGTCAGGACGGCGCCATCAAGACCTACGGCGCCGACGACGCTTTCCCCATCGGCGATATCGACGACATCCTCCCTGGCCTGATCGAAGGGCGCGAGCGCGTCTACTACGCCATCGGCACCAACGAGGCCTTCGACCACCGGCTCATGGAGTGGATCAAGACCATCCGCGCCAAGGCCCGCCAAGGCGCGCAGCCGCCGAGCGAGTTCGTCGCGCTCGATCACCTGCTGCACGACATGCGCCTGTACAAGTCGAGCAACGAAGTGAAGGTGATGAGGCACGCCGCGGAGATTTCCGCGCGTGCGCACATCCGTGCGATGCAGGCCAGCCGCGCCGGGTTGTGCGAATACCACCTGGAAGCCGAGCTGGACTACGAGTTCCGCAAGGGCGGGGCGAAGATGCCGGCCTACGGCAGCATCGTTGCCGCCGGCAAAAACGCCTGCATCCTGCACTACCGGGAGAACGACGCACCACTCAAGGACGGCGATCTGGTGCTGATCGATGCCGGCTGCGAGATCGATTGCTACGCCAGCGACATCACCCGCACCTTCCCGGTCAGTGGCAAGTTCTCGGCCGAGCAGAAGGCCATCTACGAGCTGGTGCTCAAGGCCAACGAAGAGGCGTTCAAGCACATCGCGCCCGGCAGGCACTGGAACGAGGCGCATGAAGCCACGGTGCGAGTGATCACCGCCGGGCTGGTGGAGCTGGGCCTGTTGCAGGGCGAGGTCGACAAACTGATCGCCAGCGAGGCCTACAAACCCTTCTATATGCATCGCGCCGGCCACTGGCTGGGCATGGATGTGCACGACGTCGGCGACTACAAGATCGGCGGCGAGTGGCGCGTGCTCGAACCGGGCATGGCGATGACCGTGGAGCCGGGTATTTACATTGCCGCCGACAACCAGAACGTGGCCAAAAAGTGGCGCGGCATCGGCGTACGCATCGAGGATGACGTGGTGGTCACCCAGACCGGCTGCGAGATTCTCACCACCGGCGTGCCGAAGAGCGTCGCCGAGATCGAGGCGCTGATGGCCGCCGCGCGCGAGCAGGTCGCCTGACATGCAGACCCTGGCGATCATCGGCGGCGGCCTGGTCGGCGCCAGCCTGGCGCTGGCATTGCAGGATGGTGCGTGCGAGCGGGGCTGGCGGATTCACCTGATCGAGCCCTTTCAGCCGGGGCACGAGTACCAGCCGAGCTATGACGCGCGTTCCACGGCGCTGTCCTGGGGCACTCGGCTGATCTACCAGCGGCTTGGCGTGTGGTCACGGATCGCCGAGCGTGCCGAGGCGATTCGTCGTATCCACGTGTCCGAGCGCGGGCGCTTCGCTGCCGCGCGACTGGATGCCGTCGACGAGGGCGTGGAGGCGCTGGGCTATGTGGTCGAGAACGCCTGGATCGGCCATTGCCTGTGGCACGCACTGGACGAGCGGGTAGTGGTGCGCGATTGCCCGGCCGAAGTGCAGAAGCTGCAGCCGGCCGAGGGCGGCTATCGCCTGACGCTGGCCGACGGTCGAGAGCTGGATTGCGCGCTGGCGGTGCTGGCCGACGGAGGCCGCTCCGGTCTGCGCGAGCAGCTGGGCATTCATGTCGAGCGTCGTTCCTACGGGCAGAGCGCGCTGATCGCCAATGTCAGTCCGGCGCGCGCGCATGACGGGCTGGCCTTCGAGCGTTTCACCGCGGACGGCCCGATGGCACTGCTGCCGGTGCGCGACAACCGCTGTGCGCTGGTCTGGACGCGTCCGCCGGCAGAGGCGGCGCGGTTGGCGGCGCTGCCCGACGTGCAGTTCCTCGCCGAGCTGCAGCAGGCGTTCGGCTATCGCCTCGGCGCGTTCCGCCAGGTCGGTACGCGGCATCTGTATCCGCTGGCGCTGGTCGAGGCCGAGGAGCAGGTGCGCGCCGGGCTGGTCGTGCTGGGCAACGCCGCGCACAGCCTGCACCCGATTGCCGGTCAGGGCTACAACCTGTCACTGCGCGATGTGGATGCGCTGAGCGCCGCGCTGCTCGCCAGCCCGGCCGGGCTCGGTGATCTCGCCGTGCTGCGCGGCTATGCCGAGCGCCAGCAGCGCGACCAGCTGCTGACCGTCGGTTTCTCCGATCAGGTCACCCGGCTGTTCGGTGACTCGGCTGCGCTGATGTCCACCGGGCGTGGTCTCGGCCTGCTCGGGCTCGACCTACTGCCCCCAGCCAAGCACTGGTTCGCCCGTCAGGCGATGGGGCTGGGCACGCGCGCTGGCTAGGCCGCACGCGGCAGTCCTGTCATTTCACCTAGATTCACGCCGCAGCCGCGGCAGCCCGGGAGAGTAGCGATGCAAGCGGATCTGATCATCGTCGGCGCGGGAATGGTCGGCAGCACGCTGGCCCTGGCGCTGCAAGGCAGCGGACCGAAGGTCGCGATTGCCGATGCCGGCCCGCTGACGCTGGCGCCGTTCGATGCGCAGGGCGCATTCGAGCCGCGGGTCAGTGCGCTTTCCGCCGCCAGTCAGCGCATCCTCGAACGCGTCGGCGCCTGGTCCGGCATTGCCGCACGGCGCGCCAGTCCCTATGGCGACATGCGCGTGTGGGATGGCTCGGGCACCGGGCAGATTCATTTCAGCGCGGCGACGGTGCACGCCGAGGTGCTCGGCCATATTGTCGAGAACCGCGTGGTGCAGGATGCCCTGCTCGAAGCGCTGCAGGCACGCGGCACGGCCGAGCTGATCGCCGACGCGCGACTGGAGCAGCTGCGCGAGGTGGAGGACGGCTGGCAGCTCACCTTCAGCGATGGCCGGCAGCTGCGCGCGCCGCTGGTGGTCGCTGCCGACGGTGCGAACTCGGCGGTGCGCCGTTTGGCCGGATGCGAGACGCGCGAGTGGGACTATTTTCACCATGCCATCGTCACCAGCGTGCGCTGCGCCGAGGCCCATCGGCGTACCGCCTGGCAGCGCTTCACCGACAACGGGCCGCTGGCGTTTCTGCCGTTGCAACGGGACGGCGACGAGCACTGGTGCTCGATCGTCTGGTCGGCCACCGAGGATGAGGCCAGGCGCCTGATGGCGCTCGATGACGTGACTTTCCGTGCGGCACTGGGGCGAGCTTTCGAACGGCGTCTGGGCAAGGTGCTGGAAGTCGACCCGCGGCTGTGCATTCCGCTGCGTCAGCGGCATGCCAAGCGATACGTACGCGCCGGGCTGGCGCTGATCGGCGATGCCGCGCACACCATCCATCCGCTGGCCGGCCAAGGTGTGAACCTCGGTCTGCTGGATGCCGCCGTGCTGGCCGAGGTGCTGCAGGCGGCGCTGGCGCGCGGCGAGCGACCAGCCGACCTGCGCGTGCTCAGCCGTTTCGAGCGGCGGCGCATGCCGCACAACCTGGCGATGATGGCGGCGATGGAGGGATTCGAGCGCCTGTTCCAGGCTGATCAGCTGCCGCTGCGCTGGCTGCGCAATGCCGGGCTGAAGAGCGCCGAGGCACTGCCGGAGGTCAAGGCGCTGTTCGTGCGTCAGGCACTGGGCCTGAGTGGCGATCTTCCGCAGCTGGCACGCCGCTGAGCGCACAAGGGGTAACGAAAAATTACCTGCGCGCATTGTCGCATTGAGAAACTAAATGGGAGTCACTACTATTCGGCCTCTACCCGGACCAATCAAGAGGCTGATTCATGCAGGTAAGCAAAGGTTTACTCGCCGCGCTGGCACTCACTGCGCTGTCGAGCGCTGTCCAGGCTGCCGATGAAGTGGTGGTCTACTCGTCGCGCATCGACGAGCTGATCAAGCCCGTGTTCGACGCCTATACCAAGCAGAGTGGCGTCGCGGTGAAGTTCATCACCGACAAGGAAGCGCCGCTGATGGCTCGGATCAAGGCCGAAGGCGAGAACACGCCGGCGGACCTGCTGCTCACCGTCGATGGTGGCAACCTCTGGCAGGCCGAGGAAATGGGCCTGCTGCAGCCGCTGAATTCCGCCGTGGTCAAGCAGAACATTCCGTCGCAGTACCGCTCGTCCAACGATGCCTGGACCGGCCTGTCACTGCGCGCGCGCACCATCGTCTACTCGCCAGAGCGGGTCAAGGACGGCGAGCTGACCACCTACGAAGCCCTGGCTGACGACAAGTGGGACGGCCGTCTGTGCCTGCGCACCAGCAAGAAGGTCTACAACCAGTCGCTGACCGCCACGCTGATCGAGACGCATGGCGCCGAGAAGACCGAGCAGATCATCAAGGGCTGGGTCGACAACCTGGCGACCGACGTCTTCGCCGACGACACCGCGCTGATCCAGGCCATCGACGCCGGCCAGTGCGATGTCGGCATCGTCAACACGTACTACTACGGCCGCCTGCACCAGGAGAACCCGGCGCTCAAGGCCAAGCTGTTCTGGCCGAACCAGCAGGATCGCGGCGTGCACGTGAACCTCTCCGGCATCGGCCTGACCAAGCACGCGCCGAACCCGGACGCGGCGCGCAAGCTGGTGGAGTGGATGACCGGCGCCGAAGCGCAGAGCATTTTCGCCGACATCAACATGGAATACCCGGCCAACCCGCAGGTGAAGCCATCGGCCGAGGTCGCCGCCTGGGGCGAGTTCAAGGCCGACACCATTCCGGTCGAAGTGGCCGGCAAGCGTCAGGCCGAGGCGATCAAGCTGATGGACCGCGCCGGCTGGCGGTAATGCTGCCGCGCGGCACGGCGCCGGCGGTGCGCGGCTGAGATCAGGCCGCGCGCGCCGTCCGCCTCGCCGCTACGGTTATACTCGACGCCCCGGTTGATCCGGGGCGTTGTCTTTTCCGCATCCGAGGCTTGCGTGTCCCACTCCGTCGAGCACCGCTGGTATCCGATCACCTTCGTCGTCGCGGCGCTGGTGCTGCTGCCGCTGAGCGTTCTGCTGTTCAGCTGGCATGACATCGACCGGGAGATCTGGTCGCATCTGTGGGATACCCAGATGCCGCGGCTGCTGGGCAATACACTGACGCTGCTGCTCGGCGTCGGCGCCGGTGTGACGGTGCTGGGCGTCAGCCTGGCCTGGTTGACTTCGCTCTGCGAATTCCCCGGGCGGCGCTGGCTGGACTGGGCGCTGATGCTGCCCTTCGCGATTCCTGCCTACGTGCTGGCGTTCGTCTTCATCGGCCTGCTCGACTTCGCCGGACCGGTGCAGACGCTGGCGCGCGAGTGGTTCGGCAGCGGCATTCGGTTTCCGCGGGTGCGTTCCACCGGCGGAGTAATCGTGGTGCTGGTGCTGGTGTTCTATCCCTATGTGTACTTGCTGGCGCGCTCAGCGTTTCTCGCCCAGGGACGCGGCCTGATGGAGGCGGCGCGCGTGCTCGGTCAGTCGCCCTGGCGGGCCTTCTGGACCGTGGCGTTGCCGATGGCGCGGCCGGCGATCGGGGCCGGGCTGGCGCTGGCGGTTATGGAGACGTTGGCCGATTTCGGTGCGGTCTCGGTGTTCAACTTCGATACCTTCACCACGGCGATCTACAAGACCTGGTACGGCTTCTTCAGCCTGACCAGCGCCACCCAGCTGGCCAGCCTGCTGCTGCTGGCGGTGATGCTGGTGCTTTATGGCGAACGCCGCGCACGCGGTGCTGCGCGTCCGGCGAGCGAGCGCGCCAGCACGGTGGCGCTGTATCCGCTGCGCGGTTTCAAGGCCCTCGCCGCCAGCGCCTGGTGCGGGCTGGTGTTCCTTTGCGCGTTCGTGGTCCCGGTGCTGCAGTTGTTGGCGTGGTTCTGGCAGCGCGGTCGCTTCGATCTCGACGAGCGTTACACCGGGCTGATCCTGCACACTCTTTACCTCGGCGGCCTGGCCGCGCTGATTACCGTCAGCACCGCGCTGCTGCTGGCGTTCGCCCGTCGCCAAGCGCCGGTACGCGCGATTCGCACGGCCGTCGGGTTGGCCAACCTGGGTTATGCGCTGCCGGGCTCGGTACTGGCGGTGGCGATCATGCTGGCGTTCAGCTATCTGGATCGGCATCTGGTGATTCCGCTGTCCGATTGGCTGGGAGGCGCGGGCAAGCCAGTGCTGCTGGGCAGCCTCGGTGCGTTGCTGCTGGCCTATCTGGTGCGCTTCATGGCGGTGGCCTTCGGTCCGCTGGAGAGCAGCCTGGCGCGCATTCGTCCGTCGCTGCCGCAGGCATCGCGCAGCCTTGGCGTAGGTGGCCCGGCGTTGTTCCTGCGAGTCTATTTGCCACTGCTGCTGCCCGGCACGCTGAGTGCCGCACTGCTGGTGTTCGTCGATGTGCTCAAGGAAATGCCGGCAACGCTGCTGATGCGTCCGTTCGGCTGGGACACCCTGGCAGTGCGCATCTTCGAGATGACCAGCGAGGGCGAGTGGGCGCGCGCTGCGCTGCCGGCGCTGACGCTGGTGCTGGTTGGCCTGCTGCCGGTGATCCTGCTGATCCGTCGCTCGGCCAGGGGCTAGAATGCCGTCCTGCGGGGTGTTCGCGCGTGCGCCCGGCACGGCGTCGGGCTGCCGTGACCTGTCACAACCTTGGGGCTACAATGCGCGCCATTCGAACGCCGGCAGCTCGCTGTGCAACCGGCTCAGTCAGGCTTTACAAGGCCGTTTCGGCGACCTGCCCGGAAGGAGAAACCTATGGGTCAGCGTACTCCCCTCTACGATCAGCACCTTGCGCTCGGGGCCAAGATGGTCGATTTCGGCGGCTGGGACATGCCGCTGCATTACGGCTCACAGGTCGAGGAACATCAGCAGGTGCGGCGTGAGTGCGGAGTGTTCGATGTCTCGCACATGACCGTCATCGATGTCGCCGGACCGCAAGCCATGCCCTATCTGCAGCGACTGTTGGCCAACGACGTGGCGCGCCTGCGGCACGTCGGCCGCGCGCTGTACAGCACCATGCTCAACGAGCGAGGCGGTGTGGTCGACGACCTGATCGTCTACCTCACGGACTGGGGTTACCGTCTGGTGGTCAATGCCAGCACCCACGACAAGGACCTGGCCTGGCTGCGGACGCAAGCCGATGGATTCCAGGTGGAAATTCGCGAGCGTGCCGAGCTGGCGATGCTGGCGATCCAGGGGCCGCACGCGCGCGCGCGTACCGCCGAGCTGGTCGACCAGCCGCGCGCCGCGCTGATTCAGGAACTCAAGCCATTTCACGGCCTGGCCCATGGCGATTGGTTCATCGCTCGCACCGGCTACACCGGCGAGGACGGTCTGGAGATTATCCTGCCGGCCGAGCAGATCACCGGTTTCTTCACCGAGCTGGTCGGCGCCGGCATCCCGCCGATCGGCCTGGGCGCGCGGGATACCCTGCGCCTGGAAGCGGGCCTGAATCTGTACGGTCAGGACATGAGCGAGGAGGTTTCGCCGCTGTCGTCGAACCTCGGCTGGACCATCGCCTGGGAGCCGGCGGCGCGTGATTTCGTCGGGCGCGCTGCGCTCGAGCGGCAGAAGTCGAGCGATGACCTGCCGCGCCTGGTCGGCCTGGTCATGGAGGAGCGTGGTGTGCTGCGCGCTCATCAGGTCGTGCGGGTGACAGGGGTGGGCGACGGCGAGATCACCAGCGGCAGTTTTTCGCCTACGCTTGGCAAGTCGATCGCGCTTGCGCGCGTTCCCGCGGCCACCGGAGAGCGTGCGGAAGTGGAAATCCGTGGCAAATGGTATCCGGTGCGCGTCGTGCAGCCGACCTTCGTGCGCAACGGCAAGGTACTGGTGTAAATTCTGGCGACCGCTTCGCGCGATGGCTTAGCGTGTCTGCACTGGACAGCCTCGAGGACAATACGAATGAGCGAAATCCCAAGCGACCTGCGTTACGCCGCCAGCCATGAATGGGCCCGCCTCGAAGCGGATGGCAGCGTCACCGTCGGTATCTCCGATCATGCCCAGCAGGCGTTGGGCGATGTGGTCTACGTCGAGCTGCCGGAAGTCGGCGGCCAGCTTGCGGCGGGCCAGGAAGCCGGCGTGGTGGAGTCGGTGAAGGCCGCGTCGGACATCTATGCGCCGGTTTCCGGTGAGGTGATCGCGATCAACGAGGCGCTGGCCGATTCGCCCGAGCAGGTCAACAGCGACCCGTACGGCAGCTGGTTCTTCCGTCTGCGGCCCAGCGACAAGGCGGAACTGGACAAGCTGCTCGACGCGGCGGCTTATCAGGCGTCCTGCGACGCCTGAGCCGCTTCGTCGGTCGCACAAGCCCCGAATTGTCGGGGCTTTGTTTTTTCGCGTGCGGCCGGCAGCGGTTTCAGGCTTTGGGCTGATCCTCGAGCAGCCCCAGCCAGTCGGCCAGCACCTGCTGCGCCTGTTCCACGCCCTGCCGCTTGGGCGCCGAGAATAGCTGCACGCTCACCGCGTCGCCCCACTGCTTGCGCACGTCGCGCTGGATCGTCAACAGAGCGGTCTTGGCGGCGCCGAACGCGAGCTTGTCGGATTTGGTCAGCAGAATGTGCAGCGGCATCTGACTGGCGCTCGACCAGTCCAGCATCATGCGGTCGAACTCGGTCAGCGGATGGCGGATATCCATCATCAGGAATACCCCGGCCAGACTCTCGCGGCTGCCCAGGTAAGCTTCCAGATGGCGTTGCCAGTGCTGCTTGAGCGGAATCGGCACCTTGGCATAACCGTAGCCGGGCAAGTCGACCAGGCGGCGTTCGTCGTCGAGGCGGAAGAAGTTGAGCAGCTGCGTGCGCCCCGGCGTCTTCGAGGTGCGCGCCAGATTGGCATGGGTCAGGGTGTTCAACGCGCTGGACTTGCCGGCGTTCGAGCGACCGGCGAAGGCGACTTCCAGCCCCTCGTCGGCCGGGCACTGATCGACCTTGGCGGCGCTGATCATGAAAGTGGCTTGCTGGCAGAGGCCGAGAATCGGGTTTTTGGGGAGCATGGGCGGTCCGGTGCGTGCGCGGGGGGTGCGGCAATGGTTCGTTTCCGTTTCAGGAACGGGAGTATATAATGCCGCAGATTTTATGTGCGCTTTGGTCTTATCCCGCCCGGGAACTGGTGCGCCATGCATAACGAGCGTCGCCGTAATCCACGAACGCGAGCGACCCGACCGATCGATTTCCTTATAACCCCTAGCCGTAGTTGGATGAGCTGATGAACAAAGTACTCGTGAGTCTGCTGTTGACCCTTGGCATCACCGGTATGGCCCACGCGGCTGGAGACGCCAAAGCGGGTCAGAGCAAAGCTGCCGTTTGTGGCGCCTGCCACGGAGTGGACGGCAACAGCCCGGCCCCGAACTTCCCGAAACTCGCCGGCCAAGGTGAGCGCTATCTGCTCAAGCAGATGCAGGACATCAAGGCTGGCAGCACTCCGGGTGCGGCTGAGGGCGTTGGCCGCAAGGTACTGGAAATGACCGGCATGCTCGATCCGCTGAGCGATCAGGATCTGGCCGACATCGCCGCCTACTTCTCCAGCCAGAAGCCGACTGTCGGCATGGCCGATCCGGCGCTGGTAGCGCAGGGTGAGAAACTGTTCCGCGGCGGCAAGCTGGACATGGGCATGCCGGCGTGCACCGGCTGCCACGCCCCGAACGGTGTGGGTAACGACCTGGCCGGCTTCCCGCAGCTGGGTGGCCAGCATGCCGCGTATACCGCCAAGCAGCTGACCGACTTCCGCGAAGGCAACCGCACCAACGACGGCGACACCATGATCATGCGTGGGATCGCGGCCAAGCTGAGCAACAAGGACATTCAGGCGCTGTCGAGCTACATCCAGGGCCTGCACTGATCGCCTGCTGATAGGTGATCTGCTGAAAAGGCGCCCGGCCGCAAGGTCGGTCGCCTTTTTTTCGTTACGGCGCCGCTAGAATAGCCATTCACTGCTGCAGGTGAAGGCGCAAAACGCTGGTGAGACCTGTCGTTTTGCGGCAGCCTGTCATGCCTTGCCAGACGTTCACAGGAGTCCTCCATGCGCAAACTCGTCATTTCCGCCGTCCTTGCTGCCGCCAGCCTGTTCGGCCTGCCTGCCGTGGCCGCCGACTACCAGGCGGGCAAGGAGTACGAGGTGCTGAGCAGCCCGGTGCCGGTCGCCGAGCCGGGCAAGATCGAGGTGGTCGAGCTGTTCTGGTATGGCTGCCCGCACTGCTACCAGTTCGAGCCGGTGATCAACCCGTGGGTCGAGAAGCTTCCCGCCGACGTCGCTTTCCGGCGCATCCCCGCCATGTTCGGTGGCATCTGGAACACCCATGGACAACTGTTCCTTGCGCTCGAATCGATGGGTGTGGAAAAGCAGGTGCATGACGCGGTGTTCGCCGCCTATCACCAGGAGCGCAAGAAGCTCGCGACGCCAGAGGAGATGGCCGAGTTTCTCGCCGGCCAGGGGGTCGACAAGAACGCCTTTCTCAAGGCGTACAACTCCTTCGGTGTGAAGAGCCGCGTGGAACAGGCCAAGAAGCTGGGCATGGCCTATCAGATCAGTGGCGTGCCGGTGCTGATCGTCAACGGCAAGTACCGTTTCGATCTCGGCTCGGCTGGTGGACCGCAGGGCGCGCTGGATGTGGCTGATTTCCTCATCGAAAAAGAACGCGCCGCGCGGTAACCGACGATGCTGCGGCGCTGGTATCCGTCGCGTCCGGCCGCTGCAGGGCAGCCGCAGGCGAACGCGCACTGTGCGCCGCAGAGCGGCCTGCCGCTGGATGGGCGCCTGCGCCTGCTGAGCTTCAATATCCAGGTCGGAATCCGCACCGAGCGTTACCACCACTACCTGACCCGCAGCTGGCAGCATCTGCTGCCGCATCCGGGGCGGGCGCTGAACCTGCAGCGCATCGGCGAGCTGATCGGCCGCTACGATCTGGTTGCGCTGCAGGAGGTCGACGGTGGCAGCCTGCGCTCCGGCTACATCAATCAGGTCGAGCACCTGGCGCAGCTCGGCGCCTTTCCCTACTGGTATCAGCAGCTCAACCGCAATCTCGGGCGCTTCGCTCAGCACAGCAACGGCGTGCTCAGCCGTCTTGCCCCGCAGCAGCTGGAGGACCATCCGCTGCCCGGCCCGTCCGGCCGTGGTGCGATCCTGCTGCGTTTCGGCGAGGGCGAGGACGCGCTGGTGGTGGTGATGATGCATCTGGCGCTCGGCGGGCGCACGCGGGTGCGCCAGCTGGCCTACATCCGCGAGCTGATCGGCGGGTATCGGCATCAGGTACTGATGGGTGACATGAACACCCATGCCAACGATCTGCTGGAAAATTCCCCGCTGCGCGATCTCGGCCTGCTCGCGCCGCAGGTCGAGGCGACCTTTCCCAGCTGGCGGCCGCAGCGCTGTCTGGACCACATTCTGCTCAGCCCGAGCCTGGCCCTCGAGCGTGTCGAGGTGCTGCCGTTGCCGATTTCCGATCACCTGCCGGTGGCGATGGAAATCCGTCTGCCCGAGGCGCTCAACGGCAATGCGCTGCCGGCCACGCTGGAGCCGTCGTCGTGAGTGTCGAGACCGAACGCTGGAAGGAAAAATACCTGCGCCTGCTCGAACAGCAGGAGCAGATCGAGCAGCGCTGGGAGCAACGCGTCGATCTGCTGCGGCGCAGCCTGGTACGCAGCAGCATGGCGGTCGAAGGCGCCGATCCGGCGGTGGAAAACTGCCTGCGGCAGATGCGCGAGGTGTTGCGCGACGGCGATCTGGACGACGGCCTCAGCACGCTGGTGCCGCGCCTGGAGAAGGCCGTGCTGGATTCGGATCGCCAGCGCCAGGAGCGCACCCGGCGTCTGATCGAGGCGCTGCACGGACTGGTGAATCCGCTGCTGGCGATGTCGCCACCGGCGGACGTGCGCCGGCGGCTGAAGCGCTTCGCCCGCAAGCTCGAACAGCGCATCGGCCGCGCCCGCGAACTGCCGGCGCTGCTGGGCGAACTGGGCGAGCTGCAGCGCCAGGCCTTCGGCGCGCCGCTTGCCGCCGACAATCCCGGCGGTGGTTTTCTGCGACGCCTGTTCGCCGGCCGCGAGAGCGTGGCGCTGGACGCCGAAGACGGCACGCCTATGTCCGCGCCGCCAGTCGCTGCCGAGGTGCTGCCGCAGGCGGATCAGGCGCAGGAGGATCAGCCCTCACCGCTTCCGGCATGCGGGCTGGACAACGGCTTTCCGCCCGCCGATTGCCCGGCCGGCGATCCCGAACCTGCTGCCTTGGCCGATTCGCCGGAGCCACCGTACAGCCTAGTGGCCGAGCGTATCGAGGCGGCACTGCGCGGGCTGGTCGGCAGCCTGCGCCTGGGCGAAGCGCAACAGGTGCGGGCCGAGGCATTGCATGAGCGCATCCGTCACGGTCTGAACTGGTACGAGCTGGTTCCGGTGCTGGACGATCTGGCGAGCCTGTTGCTGGCGGCCAGCGATCAGGACCAGCGCGAGTTTGAAAGTTACCTGAAGACGCTCAACGAGCGGCTGGCGACGATGCAGCAGAACCTCAGCGCCGCGCATGACGGCCATACCGAGGCGCGCCGTACTGCCGAGGCGCTGGACCACGAGTTGCGCGAACAGGTCGACGTGCTGCAGAACAGCATGCGCGAGGCCACCGATCTGGCCAGCCTCAAGCGCGTGGTCGAGGCGCGGCTGGATGGCCTGCTGCATACCGTCGGCGAATATCAGCAACAGCGCAGCCAGCACGAGCAGGCGCTGGGCGCGCGCCTGCAGGAGCTGGTCGGTCGTGTCGGCAGCTTGGAGCAGGCAGCGCAGGGCCTGCGTGGCCATCTCGAGGAGCAGCGGCAGAAGGCCCTGCTCGACGGCCTCACCGGCCTGCCCAATCGCACGGCCTGGAACGAACGGCTGGCGCTGGAAGCGGCGCGCTGGGAGCGCTATGGCGGTGAACTGCTGCTTGCCGTGGTGGACGTTGACCACTTCAAGCGGATCAACGACAGCTATGGCCATCTGGCCGGTGATCGGGTGCTGAAGATCATCGGCGGGGAATTGCGCAAGCGCCTGCGCGCCACCGACTTCATCGCTCGTTTCGGCGGTGAAGAGTTCGTGCTGCTCCTGCCGTCCACCGCACCCGAGGCCGGACTGCAGGTGCTCGAAGCGCTGCGTAGCGGCATCGACGTCTGTCCGTTCCATTTCAAGGGCGAGCGGGTACAGATCACCGTCTCGGCGGGCATGAGCGCGTTCGCGGTTGGCGACACGCCCGAGCAGGTCTTCGAGCGCGCCGACCTGGCGCTCTACCGCGCGAAGGACGCCGGGCGCAACCGCGTCGAGCGTGGCTGACCGGGCGGTCTGTGAGCGGCCGCGGCCGCTGCGTATAATCGCGCCCTCGCGCGCCGCCGCGGATCACCCAGCCGTCGACCCGAGGTCCCCCATGAGAATCATCAGCCTTGCCGCGCTCTTCCTGCTGCTGGCCGGTTGCGCCAGTGGGCCGCAGATCGACGACCGCCACCGCGCCGTCGGCCAGGACAGCCGGGTGCAGGTCATCGTACTGCACTACACCTCCAGCGGTCTGGAGCATTCGCTGGCGCTGCTGACCGAGGGCGAGGTGAGCAGCCACTACCTGATCGGCGCCGCGCCGGCGACCATCTATCGCCTGGTCGATGAGGACCGCCGGGCCTGGCATGCCGGGCAGAGCGAGTGGAACGGGCGCACCTGGCTGAACTCCAGCTCCATCGGCATCGAGCTGGTCAATCGCGGCTACGTCGAGGGCGAAGACGGCCGGCGTCTCTGGTATCCGTACACGGAGGAACAGATCGACGCGCTGGTGCTGTTGCTCAAGGACATCATGCAGCGCCACGGGCTCAAGCCCGGCGCCATCGTCGGCCATAGCGACATCGCCCCGCAGCGCAAGGTCGATCCTGGCCCGCTGTTCCCCTGGAAGCGTCTGGCCGATGCCGGCCTGGTGCCCTGGCCGGATGCCGCGGCGGTGGCCGCGCAGCGTGCGGCGTTTGCCGCGGCACCGCCGGATATCGCCTGGTTCCAGCTGGCGCTGCAGCTGCAGGGCTACCATGTGCCGCGCCACGGTGAACTGGATGAGGAGACGCGCAACGTGCTCGCGGCTTTCCAGATGAAGTACCGTCCGGCGCGCTACGACGGCGAGCCGGACGCCGAAACCGCCGCGCTGCTGCAGGTGCTCAACGGCACGCGCTGAGGCCGACCGTCAGATCGGCAGGGCGATGTAGAAGATCGTGCCGTGGCCGATGCGCGAGTGCACACCGATGCGCCCGCCATGCAGCTGGGCGATTTCCTTGCACAGCGCCAGGCCGAGCCCGGCACCGCCGCGGCGCCGGCCGATCTGCACGAACGGCTCGAAGATCCGCGCCTGCTGGCTGTAGGGAATGCCCTCGCCGTTGTCTTCCACGCTGATGATCATTCGCTCGCCGTGATGGCGCGCCAGCAGGCGCACCTCGCCGCCCTCCGGCGTATGGCGCAGGGCGTTGCTCAGCAGGTTGTCGAGCAGCCGCTCGATCTGCTGGCGATCGAGCAGCAGGCTGGGCAGCGGCTGCTGCAGCTCCAGCTTCAGCTCGACGTGGTGCTCGGCGGCGGCGACCACGAAGCGCTGGCGCGCGTCTTCGAGCAGCTGCGGAACGTCGCACGACTGCAGCTCCAGTTTCTGCTGGCCGCTCTGGTAGCGCGAGAAATTCAGCAGGTCGTTGATCAGCCGCACCAGTCGCTGCATTTCCTCGTGCACGGTGCTCAGCAGGTCGGATTCACGACTGTTGGGCGGGTAGTGCAGACGTTCGCGCAGCAGGCTGAAGGCCATCTGCATGCCGGTTACCGGCGTGCGCAGCTCGTGGGAGGCGCGCAGCACGAATTCGTTGCGCACGCGCTCGAAGGTGCGCTGGTCGGTGACGTCGTGCAGCACCATCACCGCGCCGCTGATGCTGCCATCGTGGTGGTTGACCGGGCTCATGCGCCAGGCCAGCAGCCGGCGTTCGCCATCGGCCTCGATCACCAGATCCTGCGGCGGCCCGGCGAGCGGCTTGTCGCTGAGCACCAGGCGCGCGGCCTCGTCCAGTTCCGGGTAGCCGAGCGCCTCGCCCAGGCTGCGACCCAGGTGTTCGCCTTCCCAGGCCAGCTGGCGCTGGGCGACCGGGTTGGCATGCTCCAGGCAGCCGTGGCGGTCGATGATCAGCAGACCGTCGTCGATGCTGTCGAGCAGCGCCTGCAGGCGCTGCTGGCCGTTCATCAGCGCCTGCACGTTGGTCTGCTTGAACTGGAACAACGCCTGCGCCATCAGGCCGAAGCGCCGGCTCAACGACGACAGCTCGGCGATGGGCGAGGTCGGCAGTTCGATGCCGAAGTCGCCGCGCCCGATCTGGTCGGCGGCCGCCGACAGCTGCTCGATCGGCGCGCCGAGGCGCCGGGCGAAGCTGTGCGCGGTGATGAAACCGATCAGCAGCACGGCGATACCGGTCAGGCCGAGCAGGCCGGCCAGCAGCATGGCGCGTTCGCGGCTGCGCACCTCGGTGTCGCGGATCGTCGCGTAGGCGCTCTGCTGCATGTCCACCATCAGGGTGCGGACCTGATTGAAGGCCTGGCTCAGCTCGTTTTCCTCCAGCAGCGTCCAGCCCTGGCTGCGCGGCGCATCCAGCACCAGCAGAAAGCTCGCGTAGGCGCTGGCGATGCTCTGGAAGGCCTGACGGTCCTCGTCGTTGCGCGCGCTCTGCATGCCACGCTCCAGCGACGACTGGAAAGCCGCCCGCGCCGCGCCCAGCGATTCGTGATCGCGGTGGTCGCGCAGCAGGATGATCAGGTGGTTGCCGAGCGCCTGGCGCAGCTGTTGGTTGATCTCGATGATGCCGAAGTTGTCGCGGATCAGGTGCTCCTGGCTCTTGGCCATCTGCATGACGCTGACCAGCGCCAGCAGCAGGCCGAGCAGCGCTACCGTCATCAGCGCCGAGAAACCGAGGAACAGCCGGGTTCTCAGCTTCATCTGCAGCTTCATAGACCGTACTGCTTGCGCTTACGGTAGAGCGTCGAGGCGTCGATGCCGAGGATCCGCGCGGCCTGCTCGAGGGTGTCGCTGGTGCTCAGCACGCCGGCGATGTGCGCCTTCTCCAGTGCTTCCAGGCTCAGCGGTTCGCCGATGCGCGGTGTGTTGCCGGTGGCCTGTTCGCCGAGGCCGAGGTGGCTGACTTCGATCATCGCCTGCGGGCAGATGATGCTGGCGCGCTCGATCACGTTGCGCAGCTCGCGCACGTTGCCCGGCCAGCGGTAGGCCTTGAGCGCGGCGAGTGCGGCGTCGCTGAAGCCGCGAGCCGGGCGCCCGTAGCTCTTGACGAACGAGGCGAGGAAGCGCTCGGCCAGCGCCAGCACGTCTTCCGGTCGCTCGCGCATGGGTGGCAGGTTGAGCGTGATGACGTTGAGGCGGTAGAGCAGGTCCTCACGGAACTTGCCTTCGCGCACCATCTCCTCGAGGTTGAGGTTGGTCGCCGCGAGGATGCGCACGTCGGCACGACGGGTCACCGGGTCGCCGACGCGCTCGTACTCCTTGTCCTGGATGAAGCGCAGCAGCTTGGGCTGCAGGGCCAGCGGGAAATCGCCGATCTCGTCGAGAAACAGCGTGCCGCCGTCGGCCTGGTTGACCCGCCCGAGCGTGCTCTCGGTGGCGCCGGTGAAGGCGCCGCGATTGTGGCCGAACAGCTCGCTTTCCATCAGCTCGGCCGACAGCGACGGGCAGTTGATGGTGACGAAAGCCTTCTTCGCACGCCGGCTCCAGGTGTGGATGGCACGTGCCAGCTCGCCCTTGCCAGTGCCGGATTCGCCGAGGATGAGGATGTTGGCGTCGGTGTCGGCGACCTGCCGCGCCGTCTCCAGCACCGCCATCATCGCCGGGCTATGCGAGCCGAGCGCATCGCTGCGCTTCTGCATCTCGCCTTCCAGCGCTTCCAGGCGCGCGGCCATCTGCCGGACTTCCAGCTGCTTGGCCGCCGACAGTCGCAGCTGCTCGGGGCTGCAGGGCTTGAGCAGATAGTCGGCGGCGCCGGCCTGCATCGCGTCGACCGCGGTGTCCACGGCCGAATGCGCGGTGACGATCACCACGCGCATCCACGGCGCCAGCGTGCGCATCTGCTGCAGCACGTCGAGGCCGTTGTCCTCGCCCAGGCGCAGGTCGAGGAAGCACAGGTCGAACACCTGGCGTTGCAGGATCGCCTCCGCCTGCGCGGCGCTGGCGGCGGTCATCACGGTATAACCGCGATCCTCCAGGCAGTAGCGGAAGGTCCGCAAAATCGCTGCTTCGTCATCCACCAGCAGGATTCGCCCACCCGTGTCCGTCGTTTGCTCCATGAATGCTCCTTCCGGGTCGCGATATTGATGCGGCAAGCGGCACTGGCGGGACGCGCCCGTGCGGTGCCGAAGGCGAGTTCTTTAGTCTATGAAAAGTCTTGCAAGTTGCACGGTGCGCCGTCGTCGTTCCGGCAACCGCGTTGGCGCGGAACGGGCGGCCGACACCAGCC
This sequence comes from Pseudomonas phenolilytica, assembly GCF_021432765.1. Lineage (NCBI taxonomy): Bacteria > Pseudomonadati > Pseudomonadota > Gammaproteobacteria > Pseudomonadales > Pseudomonadaceae > Pseudomonas > Pseudomonas phenolilytica. Next base: position 847,034 of record NZ_CP058908.1, on the reverse strand, counting down.
TCTGATTTAGAGGACGCAGGCGGTGCGGCAGCGCCGGTACGTGGCCTGCGGCCGACCATCTTTATTACGGGCGCCCGGCGCCGGTCACAGGAGCAATCCGCCATGAATCCAGCGACGCAGCAACTCAACGAACTGATCGAGATAACCCGCGACGGGCAGCGTTTCTACCAGCATGCGATCGACGAAGTAAAGGATGTCGAGTTGCAGCATCTGTTCCGCGACATGGCGCAGGCCAAGACCCAGGTGATCCAGGCGCTGGCGGTCAAGGTGGCGGCCAGCCACGAGCAGCCGGCGCAGGGCGGCACGCTCGCCGGGCGCCTGAACGAGCTGTACACCGATGCCCGCGCGCACCTGGGCAATGCCGATGGCGCCTATGTCGAGCAGCTGCTGCAGACCGAGGAGCGCATCCTGCGCGCCTTCGAGGATGCGCTGCCGGATGCGCAGCCAGACGTACGGGCGCTGCTGGCGGTGGAGCTGCCGAAGCTGCGTGCCTGCCACGCGCGCATGCGCCAGTTGAAGGCGATGCGTTCCTGAGCGGAGTCGATCATGCAAAACGCACGGGCCGGCGAGGCGGCTCGTGCAAAATCAAGGGCGAGACGCTTGTTAAGCGTTTATAACCTATTGAATTCAAAGGTTTATTTTTTACTGAAAGGCTGGCACGCGGGCTGCAATGTCTAGGGCAAATCGCCTACGACATGCTTAGAAGGAGTTGAGGATGAACCGCGAAGCCCGCTTGTCCCTGGCCAGCAAAGGATTGCTTGGCGCTGCAGTGGTGACCTTGATCATGGGAGCCAAACAGCCGATGGACGAACCGCTCAGCCAGCAGCAGCCGGACGCGGCGGAACGAATCCAGCTGTATGACGCTCAACCTAATGAGATCACGCTGACCGGCCGGGCACCGCAATCACTCGATTTGCACCAGGCGCGCTCGGAACAGCGCTGGGTCTTCTGAAGCAGGGAGTTTGCAGGCGAACCGGCAAGGATGCGTAGAAATACTCGAAGTCGATCGTGCCGTGGCCGGTCCGTCGAGAACCGATCCTGAACCGAGAGGAGTCGCACCATGCTGAGTTGGGCTATCACTTTCCTGATCATCGCCATCATCGCCGCGGTACTGGGCTTCGGTGGCATTGCGGGCACCGCTACAGGTATCGCCAAGATCCTGTTCGTGGTTTTCCTGGTGCTGTTCGTGGCATCGCTGATCTTCGGACGAGGACGCGGTCCGCGCGTCTGACGGGATGAAGCCGCCCGTAGCGGGCGGCTCCACACCGAGGAGCGGGAACGGCACGGGATGCCAGCGTTCTTTCGAGGCGCGCGTAGCGCGCCTCAACAGCGGCGCCGACGCAACGGTCGGCGCCGAGGGAAGCAGCCCCGACAAGGGGTGAACCAGGGGGACGGGTTGCTCTGCTTGGCGGCGTGACTCAGGGGTACAGGGAGTACCTCCGGAATCGGTCCGGGTTCGGCTGGTGCTGCGCGCCGGAGCATGGTCATCGCTCCGGCGCGCGGCCCTATCGTCGCTTTTTCGTCTTCGCGTTTTTTCCCTCGCTGTCTCTCTATCCTCCCGGCACGACGCGGCTATCATCGCTGCCTGTCGAAAGAGGGGGATACACATGCTCAATGGCCTCTGGCTGGGCTTTTTCCTGGTTGCCGCCGTCGCCGCGCTGGCGCGCTGGCTGCTTGGCGGCGATCCGGCGGTGTTCGCCGCGCTGGTGGAAAGCCTGTTCGCGATGGCCAGGCTGGCCGTCGAGGTGATGATCCTGCTGTTCGGCACGCTGACGCTGTGGCTGGGCTTTCTGCGCATCGCCGAGCAGGCCGGACTGGTGGAATTGCTGGCGCGGCTGCTCGGCCCGCTGTTTCGCCGACTGATGCCCGATGTGCCGGCCGGGCATCCGGCGCTGGGGCTGATCACCCTCAACTTCGCCGCCAACGGCCTGGGGCTGGACAATGCCGCCACGCCCATCGGCCTCAAGGCAATGCGCTCGCTGCAGGAACTCAACCCGTCGAGCACCACGGCGAGCAACGCGCAGATCCTCTTTCTGGTGCTCAACGCCTCGTCGCTGACGCTGTTGCCAGTGTCGATCTTCATGTACCGCGTGCAACAGGGCGCCGAGGACCCGACCCTGGTGTTCCTGCCGATCCTGCTCGCCACCAGCGCCTCGACTCTGGTCGGGCTGCTGTCGGTGGCACTGATGCAGCGTCTGCGCCTGTGGGACCCGGTGGTGCTGGCCTATCTGATTCCCGGTGCGCTGCTGCTCGGCGCGTTCATGGCGCTGCTGGCGAGCCTGTCGGCGACCGCGCTGGCGTCGCTGTCCTCGCTGCTGGGCAACCTCACGCTGTTCGGCCTGATCGTGGTCTTCGTGGTGGTCGGTGCGCTGCGCAAGGTGCCGGTCTACGAGAGCTTCGTCGAAGGCGCCAAGGAAGGCTTCGATGTGGCGAAGAGCCTGCTGCCATACCTGGTCGCCATGCTGGTGGCGGTCGGTGCGCTGCGCGCGTCCGGCGCGCTGGATTTCGGCCTGGACGGCATCCGCTGGCTGGTCGAGACGCTGGGCTGGGACACCCGTTTCGTCGATGCGCTGCCGACCGCGCTGGTCAAGCCGTTCTCCGGTTCGGCGGCGCGCGCCATGCTGATCGAAACCATGCAGAACCACGGCGTCGACAGCTTCCCGGCGCTGGTCGCGGCGACGGTGCAGGGCAGCACCGAGACGACCTTCTATGTGCTGGCGGTGTACTTCGGCGCCGTCGGCATCCAGCGCGCGCGGCATGCGGTGGGTTGTGCGCTGCTGGCGGACCTGGCAGGGGTGATCGCGGCGATCGGGGTGTGCTACTGGTTCTTCGGCTGAGCCCGCATGGCGTGGCAAACCGCGATGACTGCGCTTGGCGCAAAAAAAGAGCCCGCCAGGCGGCGGGCTAAAGCGTGGCGCGTTGCCAGAGCCGAAACAACGGCTCGGCAAGAAACATCACCAGAAACAACCTCAGCACCTGCACCGCGGTGACCAGCGCCACCGACAGCTGCAGCGCCTCGGCGGTCAGGCACAGCTCGGTGATGCCGCCGGGCATCATCCCCAGCGTCAGCGAGGTTTCGTCCAGCGCCGTCAGCCAGCCCAACCCGGCGGCCAGCGCCGCGGCGACCAGCATCGCCATCAGGGTGAACAGCAGCACCCGCAGCAGAAACGCCGGCGCGCTACGAAAGAACGCGCGATCGAAGTGGCAGGCCAGCGACGAGCCGATCAGCCATTGGCCGACCTGTCCCAAGCCGTCCGGCAGGCCGATGTGCAGGTCGAATCCGGCGCTGGCCAGCGCGCAGGCGGTCAGCGGGCCGAGCATCCACGGGTTGGGCTGGCCGCACCGCCGCCAGAGCAGCGCCAGCAGACCGCCGGCGGGCAGCAGCACGGCCAGCCAGAACCCGTCGACCGGCAGCGGCGCAGGTGGCTGGACCGGCGGCAGGCTCCAGGTGAAGAACGCCGGAATCACCAGCACCACCAGCAGCATGCGCAGGCTGTGCGCGGCGGCGACGCGGCCGGGGTTGGCGGCGTGGCGGCTGGCGAGGTTGACCATCTCGCTGGCACCGCCCGGCATGCTGGCGAAGTAGGCGGTGGCGCGGTCGCAGCCGCCGCGCGAGAGAATGAACATGCCGATCAGGCTCAGCGCCAGGGTGCCGAGCGCGCCGGCGAGGATCGCGCCGAAGTGCGCCAGCACCTCGCCCAGCACCTCGCCGGTGAAGTGCAGGCCGATGGCGCTGGCGACGATCCATTGCCCGGCCTGACGCCCGCGCGGCATCTCTGCCACCAGCCAGCCGCTGCAGCGCACCGCGATCACTGCCAGCAGCGAGCCGACCATCCACGGCAGCGGCCAGCCGGCCAGGCTCGCCAGCCAGCCGCCGACGGCACCGATCAGCGGCGTCGCCCACCAGGCCGGCAGCCGCTGGCGCATGTCAGGCCTGCGCCTCGACCACATTGCCGCGACGGCGCTTGAGGTACCAGCGCAGCGCCGGCATGCCGAGCATCGCCACGGTCAGCGCCCACAACGCCAGGGTGATCGGGCTGCCCCAGAGGATGCCCAGCTCGCCGTTGGAGATCGACAGCGCACGGCGCAGGTTGTCTTCCATCATCTCGCCGAGCACGAAGCCGAGGATCAGCGCCGACAGCGGGAAGTCCAGCTTGCGCAGCAGGTAACCGAACACGCCGAGGCCGACCATCAGCACCAGGTCGAAGGTGGTGCTGTGTACCGAATACACGCCGACCATGCTGATCACGGTGATCGCCGGCACCAGCACCCAGTTCGGCACGGCGAGCATGCGTGAGAACAGTCCGACCAGCGGGATGTTCATCACCAGCAGGATCACGTTGCCGATGAACAGCGAGGCGATCAGGCCCCAGACCACGTCCGGCTGCTGCTCGAACAGCAGCGGGCCGGGCGTGATGTTGTACAGCGTCAGCGCGCCGATCATCACCGCCGTGGTGCCCGAACCCGGCACGCCGAGGGTCAGCATGGGGATCAGCGAGCCGCAGGCCGAGGCGTTGTTGGCCGATTCCGGGGCGGCCAGGCCGCGCAGGTCGCCGTCGCCGAAACGACCCTTGGCACCGGCCATGCGCTTCTCGCTCATGTAGGTCATGGCGCTGGCGATGGTCGCCCCGGCGCCCGGCAGCGTGCCGATGACGAAGCCGGCCACGGCGCTGCGCAGCATGGTCCAGAAGGTCAGGCAGAACTCCTTGAAGTTGAACAGCAGCCGCCCGCTGGCCTTCACCGCCTGCTGCCCGCTGTGGGTCTTCTCCAGCATCAGCAGGATCTCGCTGACGCTGAAGAAACCGATCACCACGATGACGAACTGGATGCCGTCGGACAAGCTCACGCTGTCGAAGGTGAAACGGTAGACACCGGTGGTCGAATCGACGCCCACCGTGGCCAGCGCCAGGCCCATCAGCGCGGCCATCAGCGTCTTCACCGGCTTGTCGCCGACCATGCCGCCCAGGCAGGCGATGGCGAAAATCATCAGCACGAAATATTCCGCCGGGCCGAACGCCACCGCCCATTTCGCCAGCAGCGGAGCGAACAGCACCACACCGCAGGTGGCGATGAAGCTGCCGACGAACGAGCTCACCGCCGACAGCGACAAGGCGATGCCGGCCTTGCCCTGGCGCGCCAGTGGATAGCCGTCGAGGGTGGTCATCACCGCCGCGGCGTCGCCCGGCACGTTGAGCAGGATCGCCGAGATGCGGCCGCCGTATTCGCAGCCCAGGTACACCGCGGCGAGCAGGATCAGCGCGGTCTCCGGCGGCAGGCCGAGGGCGAACGCCAGCGGCAGCAGCAGCGCCACGCCGTTGATCGGGCCGAGGCCCGGCAGCAGGCCGACCACGGTGCCGACGAAGGCGCCGAACAGCGCCACCAGCAGGTTGGTCGGCCGGGTGGCGACATCGAAGCCCTGCAGCAAGAAATTCAAAGTTTCCATATCAGCTCTCCAGCAACCGCAGCAGGCCGAGCGGCAGCGGCACGTCCAGCAGGTAATCGAACAGCCCGTAGAGCAGCACGCCGAGCAGCGCGCCGCTGATCAGGCTGGACCACAGACGACCGTTGAACAGCAGGCCGAGGGCGAAACCGGTCAGCGCGGTGCTGATGACGAAACCCAGGGTTTCGAACAGCAGCGCGTAGGCCAGCAGCGCCAGCACGCAGAGCACCGCGCGCACGGCGCCCGGAGGGTCGAATGCCGGCGTCGGCTCGCCGTGCGGCTTGAGCAGCAGCCATAGAGCGCCGCAGCCCATCAGCAACAGCAGCAGCAGCGGGTAGGCGCGCGGGCCGACCGGGTCGTAGGCGAAGGGCGCCTCGAAGCCCCAGGCGAGCAGGGCGAGGCCGGCGCAGGCGAGCAGCCACAGCGCGGCGAAGACACGTACGTACATGACGGGATACCTCAGAGAGTCGGCGACCCGGCAGCTGCCGGGCCCGCCGTGCGACCCGCGGGTGCGGGCCGGTTCGCGTTACTTGAGCAGACCGAACTCGCCGGCCAAGGCCTTGTAGTCCTGCACCTGCTTGTCGACGAAGGCCTTGAGCTCATCGCCGGTCATCGACAACGGGAACAGGTCACGCTGCTCGCGCAACCTGGCGAAGTCCTCGTCGGCCAGCAGGCTGTCGAACCGGGTCTTCCACCAGTTGAAGTCCTCGTCGGAGACTTCCGGGCCCATGTAGAAGCCGCGGATCACCGGCCAGCTGATGTCGTAGCCCTGCTCCTTGGCGGTGGGGATGTCGGCCAGCTTGCCCGGCAGGCGCTCGTCGGCGAGCACGGCGAGGATGCGGATCTTGCCGGCGTCGAGCTGCGGGGTGACTTCGCCCAGGCCGCTGGAAGTCACCTGCACATGGCCGCCGAGCATGGCGGTCAGCGTCTCGCCGCCGCCCTCGAAGGCGACGTAGCGCAGCTTCTTCGGATCGACCCCGGCAGCGCGGGCGATCAGCGCGGTCTGCATCCAGTCCTGCCCGCCGATGGTGGCGCCGGCGCCGAACACCACGCTGCCCGGGTCCTTCTTCACCGCGGCGATCAGCTCGTCGAGGTTCTGGTACGGCGCATCGGCGCGCACCGAGATGGCGCCGTAGTCGGTGCCGACCGCCGCCAGCCAGCGCACGGCGTTCTCGTCGTAGCGGCCGAACTTGCCCTGGGCGAGGTTGAGCAGCGAGCCGCTGGAGAAGGCGGTGATGGTGCCGGCTTCCGCCGCACGCTGGGCGACCACGGCGTTGTAGGCCACCGCGCCGACGCCGCCGGGCATGTAGGTGACGCGCATCGGCGCCTCGAGCAGGCCGGCGTCCTTCAGGCCGCTCTGGGCCAGCTTGCAGGTCAGGTCGAACCCGCCGCCGGGCTTGGCCGGGGCGATGCACTCGGGGCGTTTGGGTTCGGCCAGCAGCTGGCTCGACAGCAGCAGGCAGGACGACAGCAGGGCGAAACGGCTGAGTCGGGTTTTCATCGAAAGATCCTCTTCTTGTTCTGTTTACCAGATCGGCAGGCTGTAGCTGACGATCAGGCGGTTTTCGTCGGCGTCGCGGGCGAAATCGGAGCGGAACATCGCGTTGCGCCAGCGCAGCGCGACGTTCTTCAGCGGGCCGCTCTGCACCACGTACTTGAATTCGAAGTCGCGCTCCCACTCGCTGCCGTTGCTGCCGCCGGAGTATTCGGCGTTGTCGCCGGAGATGTAGCGGGTCAGGAAGGTCAGCCCGGGGATGCCCAGGGCTGCGAAGTTGTAGTCGTAACGGGCCTGCCAGGAGCGCTCGTCGGCGTTGGCGAAGTCGTTAATCTGCACGAAGTTGACCAGGAAGGGGTCGCCGCCATCGATGTAGGCATAGCCGGTGTCGCCGCGCATCTGCTGGTAGCCGAGGCTGAGCTTGTGGCCGCCCAGGCTGTAGCCGAGCATGCCGTTCCAGGCCTGGTTATCGATCTTGCCGGCATTCGCCGCGCCGGTGTCGTCACTGAGCATCACGCGCAGGTCGGCGCTCAGCGCGGAGTTGTCGCTCAGCGGCTTGTTCGCCAGCAGGCCGAAGAAGTGCTGGCGGTACACGTCATCCAGCTCGCCGTAGTAGTAGCGCCCGGTGAGGTTCTGGTTGAAGGCGTACTCGGCGCCGGCGTAGGTCAGGTGGTCGGCCTCGGCGGCGCTGGCGAAGCGGCTGTTCTTGTTGTTCAGCTGCAGGTCCTGGGAGTTGGTCGAGGCGCGGTCGATGACCTTGTCCAGGCGGCCGCCGGTGAGGGTCAGGCCGTCGATATCGGTGGAGGTGACGGTGGCGCCCTCGAAGACCTGCGGCAGGGTGCGGCTGTCGCTGGCCTTGACCATCGGCAGCTCCGGGATGTGCGAGCCGTAGCGCAGTTCGGTCTCGGCGATCTTCGCCTTGGCGGTCAGGCCCAGGCGGCTGAATTCGTCCGGGGTGCCGCCGTCGTCCTGCACCGGCAGCAGATCGGTGCCGGCGCGCCCGCCGCCGGAGTCGAGCTTGACGCCGAGCATGCCCATGGCGTCGAGGCCGACGCCGACGGTGCCTTCGGTGAAGCCGGAGCGCATGTCGAGGATGAAGCCCTGGGTCCATTCCGCGCGCTTGGACTGGCCGTCGCCTTCGCGGAAATCGCGGTTCAGGTAGATGTTGTGAGTTTGCAGCGTCGCGCTGCTGTCCTCGATGAAGGCGGCCTGGGCGAACGGCGCCAGCGAGGCAACGGCAACGGCAACGGCGAGACGAGCAGGTGTGGGTCTGACGACAGTCAGCATCGGGTATCTCCAGTTGTTGTTTTTGTTGTCACGACGCATGCGCCGTGCGGAGGTGGATCGAGCCACCTGCGAGCGATCCTAGGCAGTCAAGCTTTCGCCAGCCTTTCAGCGCGCCGTGGGCTGATTTCTGCCGCTACACTGGCGCTCTGTTGGCAGAACGAAGGGACAGGCAATGCGCATTCTCCTGGTCGAGGACCACCCGCCGCTGGCCGAGAGCGTGACGCAGGCCCTGCGCGCCGCCGGCTGGACGGTGGACCTGCTCGCCGACGGCATCGCCGCCGACCTGGCGCTGGCCAGCGAGGACTATGCGCTGGCGATCCTCGACGTCGGCCTGCCGCGACTGGACGGCTTCGGCGTGCTGGCGCGCCTGCGCGAGCGCGGCAAGACCCTGCCGGTGCTGATGCTCACCGCGCGTGGCGAGGTCAGCGACCGCGTGCACGGCCTCAACCTCGGTGCCGACGACTACCTGGCCAAGCCCTTCGAGCTGTCCGAGCTGGAGGCGCGGGTCAAGGCGCTGCTGCGGCGCAGCGTCGGCGGCGGTGAGCGCCAGCAGCGCTGCGGCGTGCTGGTCCACGATCTGGATGCGCGGCGGTTCAGCCTCGCCGGCGAGCCGCTGAGCCTGACTTCCCGCGAACAGGCGGTGCTGGAGGCGCTGATCGCCCGTCCCGGCCGGGTGATGAGCAAGGATCAGCTGGCCGCGCAGGTGTTCGGCCTCGACGAGGACGCCAGCGCCGATGCCATCGAGATATACATCCATCGCCTGCGCAAGAAGCTCGAAGGACGGCCGGTACGCATCGTCACCTTCCGCGGGCTGGGCTATATGCTCGAGGCGCTCGATGGCTGAGCGCGGGACGGCCGGCAGTCTGCGTGCACGGCTGCTGCTGCGGCTGACCATCCTGCTCACGCCGCTGCTGCTGTACGGGGCCTGGAGTGCCTACTGGAACGGCCGCGCCGCCGCCGACATCGCCTACGACCGCACCCTGCTGGCCTCCGCCCGGGCCATCGCCGATGGGCTGGTGGCCAACGACGGTAGGCTGCGCGCCAACGTGCCGTACATCGCGCTGGACACCTTCGCCTACGACAGCGCGGGGCGTATCTATTACCAGGTGCTGGACACCGAAGGGCGTCTGGTCAGTGGCTACGAACAGCTGCCCGCGCCGGGCGCCGAGGTCCGTCGCACCGACGACTACCCGGCGCTGGCGCGCTTCTATGACGGCGAGTTCCAGGGCCAGGGCGTGCGCCTGGTCAGCCTGCTGCAGCCGGTCAGCGAGCCTGAGCTGAACGGCATCGCCGAAATTCGCGTGGCCGAGACCCTGGGCGCCCGCGAGCGCATGGCGCGCAGCCTGTTGAACGATACGCTGTGGCGCCTGGGCTTGCTGGCGCTGGCCGCGCTGTTGCTGGTGTGGCTGGCGGTCAGCGCCGCGCTGCGCCCGCTGGCTCGGCTCAGCGAGGCGGTGCAGGAGCGCGCCCCGGATGATCTGCGGCCGTTGCCGCTGGTCGACGTGCAACGCGAGTTGAAGCCGCTGGTGGGCGCGCTCAATCAGTTCACCGAGCGCCTGCGCGGGCAGTTCGAGCGCCAGGCGCGCTTCATCGCCGATGCCTCCCACGAGCTGCGCACGCCGCTGGCGGCGCTCAAGGCGCGCATCGAACTGGGCCTGCGCGCGGCGCAGCCGAGTGTCTGGCGCAACACCCTGGAAGACGCCGGGCAGAGCACCGACAAGCTCATCCACCTGGCCAACCAGCTGCTCTCGCTGGCGCGCATCGAGAGCGGTGCGCAGTCCATCGCCGAGGGGGGCGCGCAGCGCCTGGACCTGTCGCAACTGGCCCGCGAGCTGGGGCTGGCCTTGGCGGCGCTGGCGCATAAGCGCGGTGTCGCCCTGGCGCTGGAGGCCGAGGCGCCGGTATGGATCGACGGCGAGCCGACGCTGATCAGCGAGCTGCTGAGCAACCTGCTGGACAACGCGCTGGCACACACTGTCGAGGGCGGCAATGTGGTGCTGCGGGTGCTCGCCGGCGCCGTGCTGGAGGTGGAGGACGACGGCCCGGGTATTCCCGCCGACGAGCGCGAGCGGGTGTTTGCGCGCTTCTACCGCCGCGATACCGGTGGGCACGGCGCCGGCCTCGGGCTGGCCATCGTCGGCGAGATCGTGCGTGCCCATCGCGCCGAGATCAGCCTGGATCAGGGCCGGCTCGGCGGTCTGCTGGTGCGGGTACGCTTCCCCGGCGCGGCCTAGTCAAGACACGCCTTTCAAGCGCGGCGGCGGCTCCAGAACTGCTGCGCCAGCTGCTGCATGCCGACCACCAGGCCGGCGACGCCGGCGGCGCTCTGCTGGCTCTGCAGCCCGGCCACCGCGTGACGCTCGGCGCCGGCGCGGATGCTGACGATGCTCTGGTTGATCTGCGCGGCGGCGGCGCTCTGCTGGTCGACCGCGGCGGCGATCTGCGTGCTCATGCCGCTGATGTCGGTGACCTGATCGTTGATGTCGCGCAGCGAACGTTCGGCGTGCTCGGCGCGGTCGACGCTGATCTGCGCCTGCTCGCGGCTGCGCTGCATGACCTCTACCGCCTCGCGCGAGCCGGCCTGCAGCGTACCGATAATGCCCTGGATCTCCGCGGTGGCCTCGGCGGTGCGCGAGGCCAGGCCGCGCACTTCGTCGGCCACCACCGCGAAGCCGCGTCCCTGCTCGCCGGCGCGCGCCGCCTCGATGGCAGCGTTGAGCGCCAGCAGGTTGGTCTGCTCGGCGATGCTGCGGATCACTTCGAGCATTCGGCTGATGTCCTGACTGTGGCCTTCGAGCAGCTGGATCACCTCGGCGGCGCGCTGAATCTCGCCGGCCAGGCGAGCAATGCTGCTGCCGGTCTCGCCGACCATGCCACGGCCATTGGCGGCATCGTCATCGGCGAGTGCCGCCGCCTGCGCCGTGCGCTGGGTGCTCGCGGCAACCTCGCGCACGCTGGCGACCATCTGGTCGATGGCGGTCGCCACGAGGTCGGTCTGCTGTTGCTGGGAGGCCGCGCTGGCGGTGCTTTCCTGCAGGGCGTCGGCAAGTTCGTGGGCATGTTCGCTGATCTGCCGGCTGGAGTCGGCGATACGGCCGACCACGGCGCCGGCCTCGGCTTCGAGCATGCGCAGGGCGAAGGCGATCTCGCCCAGTTCATCGCTGCGTCCGGTGTAGATCAGCTGGCTCAGCGGGTTGTAACCGATGCGCCGCGCCTGGCTGCGCAGCGTGCGCAGGGGCGCCAGCGCCAGCAGGCTGAGCAGCGCGGCGGCGAACCCACCGGCAGCGCCGGCGAGCAGGGCCAGCGGCCATGTCAGGCCGGCGAGCAGCGCCGTCGCCCCTGCGCCGAACAGGCTGCCGAGGCCGGCGCACAGTGCGACGCGGGCCTGGAAGCCGGGCCGCCAACGGCTTTGCGCCAGACCGCCGGGCGTGCCGGCGCGGGCGTAAAGCGCCTCGGCGGCGCGAATCTGTTCGGGCTGCGCCTTGGTGCGCACGGACTGGTACTCGACCACCTTGCCGTCACGGCTGATCGGCATGGCGTAGGCGTCGATCCAGTAGTGATCGCCGTTCTTGCAGCGGTTCTTGACCAGCCCCATCCATGGCCGGCCGGCCTGCAGCGTGCTCCACATGTCCGCGTAGGCGGCCGGCGGCATGTCCGGGTGGCGGATCAGGTTGTGTGGCTGGCCGAGCAGTTCGGCCTCGCTGTAGCCGCAGATCTCGATGAAATCCGCGTTGGCGTAGGTGATCTGGCCTTTGAGGTTGGTGGTGGAGAGGATGTTGGCGTTTTCGCGGACGCTGACTTCACGGCCGGTGACAGGCAGGTTGGTTCGCATGTGGGCGAATCTCTTCCGTGGGAACAGAGTGACGATTTCGCGAGGCGGGTGGTGGTGCGGCTCTGATCGGAGGATCGGCAGCATCTCGTGATGGACCGCCAGTGACGGCTGCGGCGGACTCTATGCCAGTTTCATGACACTTGTATGGCAGTGTGCCAGCATTGCGTCGTTGCTGCTAGCGGCTTGTTGATGCCGCCGCGGAAACGCTTTCGCGGCGGCGCAGTCCATGAAAGGCGGACTCGCGCCCGTGTTCCGGCGTACCGGCCGCGCAGTCGAACCGGTCCTGCTAGACTCCCGGCTTCCGGGCAGGCTCAAGAGGGCTGCCGGGTCATCAAAAACAACCAAAAGGAGTTCATCCATGAAAGGCAAATCCTTGGCATGGATCTTTACCGTCGCGTTGGCGGGTAGCGGCCTGGGTGGCACAGCACAGGCCCAGGAGAAATTCGTCACCATCGGCACCGGCGGCCAGACCGGCGTCTACTACGTGGCGGGGCAGTCGATCTGCCGCTTCGTCAACCGTAACGCCGAGAACATCAAGTGCAACGCGCCGGCCAGCGGCGGCGGCGTGGCCAACGTCAACGGCCTGCGGACCGGCGAATTCAACTTCGGCATCATGCAGTCCGACCACCAGTACAAGGCGATGGAAGGTGTCGCGCCCTTCGAGAAGGAAGGCAAGATGGATGACATCCGCGCCGTGTTCTCGCTGCAGAGCGAGGTCTTCACCGTGCTGGCGCGCCGCGATGCCAACATCAAGGGCCTGGATGACCTCAAGGGCAAGCGCGTCAACATCGGCAACCCGGGCTCCGGCCAGCGTGACACCCTCGAGGAGATCATGCAGGTCAAGGGCTGGGACAAGTCGGTGTTCGCCCTGGCGGCCGAGCTGAAGCCGGCCGAGCAGGCCAGCGCGCTGGGCGACAACAACATCGACGCGATGACCTACTTCGTCGGCCATCCCAACGGCGCCATCCAGGAAGCCACCACCACCGTCGACGCCGTGCTGGTACCGATCACCGGCCCGGAAATCGACAAGCTGCTGGCCGCCAAGAGCTATTACACCAAGGCCGAGATCCCCGGCGGGATCTACAAGGGCAGCGATGCGCCGACGCCGTCCATCGGCGGCAAGGCCGTGCTCTCGACCACGGCCAAGGTCGATGCCGAAGTGGTCTACCAGCTGGTCAAGTCGGTGTTCGACAACATCGAGCGCTTCCAGCGCCTGCACCCGGCGTTCAAGGACCTCAAGCCGGAGGAGATGATCAAGGTCGGCCTGAGCGCGCCGCTGCATGAAGGTGCCGAGCGCTACTACAAGGAACGCGGCTGGATGTAAGGGTCGCGCGGCCGCTCCGGCGGTCGCCTGCCCCTGCCTCGCTCAGTCGGAAAACCCGTGCACCGCTCGGTCACGGGTTTTCGTGGTTTCCGTCACCTGAAAAAACAGGCCTCATTTCATGCAAGACAAACAACTGTCCACCGAGGAGTTGATCGCCCAGGACGTCGGTGCGCGCCTGCCCGAAGGTGCGATGGCGCAGATCATCGCCGGGCTGGCGCTGGCCTGGTCGCTGTTCCAGCTGTGGATCGCCTCGCCGCTGCCGTTCATCTTCCGCATCGGCGTGCTCAACGACACCGAGACCCGCTCGATCCACCTGGCGTTCGCGCTGCTGCTGGCCTTCCTCGCCTATCCGGCGTTCAAGCGCTCGCCGCGCGATCGCGTACCGCTGCTGGACATCGCCTTCGGGCTGGTGGCCGCGGCCAGCGCCGCATACCTGTTCATCTTCTACGAGCAGCTGGCGCAGCGGCCGGGCAACCTCACCACGCTGGACCTGATCACCGCCTGCGTCGGCATTCCGCTGCTGCTGGAAGCCACCCGCCGGGCGCTCGGCCCGCCGCTGGCGATCATCGCCCTGGTGTTCATCCTCTACAGCCTGGCCGGCCCATGGATGCCGGGGCTGCTGGCGCATCGCGGGGTCAGCTTCACCGCGATGGCCAACCACCAGTGGATCACCACCGAAGGTGTGTTCGGCATCGCCGTCGGCGTTTCCACCAGCTTCGTCTTCCTCTTCGTGCTGTTCGGCGCGCTGCTCGAACGGGCCGGCGCCGGGCATTACTTCATCCAGCTGGCGTTCAGCCTGCTCGGCCACATGCGCGGCGGCCCGGCTAAGGCCGCGGTGGTGTCCTCGGCGCTGACCGGGATGATCTCCGGCTCATCGATCGCCAACGTGGTGACCACCGGCACCTTCACGATTCCGATGATGAAGAAGGTCGGCTTTTCCAAGGAGAAGGCCGGCGCGGTGGAAGTGGCCTCGTCGGTCAACGGCCAGATCATGCCGCCGGTGATGGGCGCCGCGGCGTTCCTGATGGTCGAGTACGTCGGCATGTCGTACGTCGAGATCATCAAGCACGCCTTCCTGCCGGCGACCATTTCCTACATCGCGCTGCTCTACATCGTGCATCTGGAAGCGCTCAAGCAGGGCATGCAGCCGATCGGCAACCACCAGCCCAAGCCCTGGCTGCGCCGCCTGACCGGCTTCGCCTTCGGCGCGGCACTGGTGTCCGGGCTGTCGCTGGCGGTGTACTACGGCCTCGGCTGGCTCAAGCCGGTGCTTGGCGACTACGCGCTGCCGGGCATCTCGGTGCTGCTGGCGCTGGCCTACCTGGCACTGCTGAAGATTGCCGCGAGCAATCCGCCGCTGCCGGCCGAAGACCCGGACAAGCCCCTCGATGAACTGCCCAACACCCGTGCCGTGCTGCTCTCCGGTCTGCACTTCCTGCTGCCGGTGGTGGTGCTGGTCTGGTGCCTGATGGTCGAGCGGCTGTCACCCGGCCTCTCGGCGTTCTGGGGTTCGGTGATGCTGGTGATCATCCTGCTGACCCAGCGTCCGCTGCTCTCCTGGATGCGCGGCGACGGCGGCGCGACCCACGGCACGGCGAAGGACGGGTTGATCGACCTGCGCGAGGGCATGATCGCCGGTGCGCGCAACATGATCGGCATCGGCATCGCCACCGCAGCGGCGGGCATCATCGTCGGCGCGGTGTCGCAGACCGGCGTCGGGCTGGTACTGGCCGACGTGGTGGAAGTGCTGTCGATGGGCAACCTGCTGCTGATGCTGATGCTGACCGCGGTGTTCAGCCTGATCCTCGGCATGGGCCTGCCGACCACCGCCAACTACATCGTCGTGTCCAGCCTGCTGGCGCCGGTGATCGTCTCGCTGGGGCAGCAGAACGGCCTGATCGTGCCGCTGATCGCGGTGCACCTGTTCGTCTTCTACTTCGGCATCATGGCCGACGTCACCCCGCCGGTGGGACTGGCCTCGTTCGCCGCCGCAGCGGTGTCCAAGGGCGATCCGATCAAGACCGGTATCGCGGCGTTCTACTACAGCCTGCGTACCGCGGCGCTGCCGTTCCTGTTCATCTTCAACACCGACCTGCTGCTGATCGACGTGAGCTTCTGGCATGGCGTGCTGATCTTCATGGTGGCGACGGTGGCCATGCTGCTGTTCGCCGCCGGTACCCAGGGCTTCTTCCTGGTGCGCAGCCGCTGGTACGAGAACGTGCTGCTGCTGCTGGTGGCGTTCACCCTGTTCCGCCCGGGATTCTGGATGGACATGGTGCACGACCCGTACCGCGACATTCCGCCGGCTCAGCTGGTCGAGGCGCTCGACGCGGTGCAGCCGGACAGCCAGCTGCGCCTGCGCATCCGCGGCGAGGACGCGGTGGGTGATGCGCGCGAGTTCGCCGTGCTGCTGCCGGTGCCGGACGCTGCATCCGGTGCGCAGAAGCTGGAGAAGATCGGCCTGATGACCTACGAGGAAGACGGCAAGGTGCTGGTCGACAGCGTGACCTTCGGCAGTCTGGCCGCCGAGGCGGGTCTGGAATTCGACCAGGAGATCCTCACGGTGCGCGCACCGACCGAGCGCTGGCCGAAGGAGCTGATGTGGCTGCCGGGCTTGCTGCTGTTCGGCCTGGTGGTCTGGCTGCAGCGCCGCCGTCAGACGCGCTGAGCGAAGCGCTTGCCGGCATCGCCTGACCCCAGCCATGCGTGAGCATGGCTGGGGTTTTTTGTTGGGAAGTGGTCTTTCTGGAGGAGGGCGGGCTGACAGACCGCAGATCAGCCAGCCCGGCTGATAGGCAGAGCCGTGCGGTCAGCGCGGGGTGTAGTAGCCCACGCCGAGCAGCACGTCGTCGACCCGCTGGATCAGCGTGCGCTTGTGCTCCACGGCATTGGTCACCGGGTTGCGCCAGACGTATTCCACCGTGCCGGTGCCGTCCTTGCGGGCCAGCTCGATCATCTCGCGGAACAGCGGCTTGCCGGCGGCGTCGTTCACCGCGCGCACGTCGACGCCGACCAGGTTCGGCGAACCGCCGCTGGCGCGGTACTTGCCGTCTTCCAGGCCGATGACGAACACATACTCGTCGTTGACGAAGAATTCGCCGTTGCGCTCGTTGAACTGGCGATAGGCCGTCTCGCCGCCGACTTCGCGCAGTCGTGCCACCGCCTTGTCCAGCAGCGCCTGGGCCTGTTCCGCCGTCGCGCGCGGGATGTAGTAGCCGACGCAGAGGATGTTCTCGCCGACCTTGCGGAACTGGCTGAGCTTGTTCTCCACCTTGTTGTCGGCCGGGTTCAGCCAGTGGTAGGCCACCGCGCCGCTGTCGTCACGCTTGGCCGCTTCGAGGATGTCGTTGATGAAGGGCTTGCCGCTGGCGTCCTTCAGGTCGCGCACGTTCAGCCCGACCAGGCTGGCCGAGGTGCCGGCGCTGGCGCGCATGGTGCCGTCGGTGCCGAGCACGAAGATGTAGTACTGGCCCTTGGCGAAGGCGCCATCTCGGTCGTTGAACGCGGCCAGCGCCTGTTCCGGGCCGTTGGCCTGCAGGTAGAGCGCGGCGTTGTCGAGCAGCGCCTTGGCCTGCTTGGCCTGTGCGCGCTCCAGCGAGCCGACGGCCGTCGCCGGTGCAGCGGGCGTGGCGGCATGCGCCAGCGGCATGACACCCAGGGCGGCAGTGAGAGACAGCATGAGCAGAGTGTGCGTGCGATTCATGGGTGACTCCTGGCGGGTAATGGGCGGTATTCGATCGCCCCATCGCACCCCATCCTAGGGTTCGTCGGCGGAAATGATATTGGTCGTCGGAACAGGAAGTGGCAGGCGAAAGGAGTAGAAAACCCCCGCCGCCGACCTCTTGCGACGCCATGCCGCGGCGCCCGGCCGGCTCGCCACTCGCGCGGGTGGCCTGTAACCTTGCCCGCTCGACCTTGCTGTGGTGCGCGCATGCTCAACCTCTACCACGCCCCCGATCTGGAAACCCTCGGCGAACTGGCCACCACGCTGCTCGCCCAGCCGCTGGCCGACCCGTTCGCCCCAGCGCGGATCGTGGTGCCGAGCCAGGGCATGGGCCGCTGGCTGACCCTGGAGCTGGCGCGCAAGCAGGGCATTGCCATGCAGCTCGACCTGCAGCTACCGGCCGCCTTCGTCTGGGACCTCAGCCGCACGGTGCTCGGCAGCTTGCCGGAGCAGTCGGCGTTCGCCCCGTCGACGCTGACCTGGCGGCTGTACGGCTGGCTGTGCGAGCCGGCCAATCTGCAGTTGGCGCCCCGCCTGGCGCAGTACCTGGAGGGTGGCGACGAGCGCCGGCGGCTGAGCCTGGCGGCGAAGATCGCCGATACCTTCGACCAGTACCTGCTCTACCGCGACGACTGGCTGGCCGCCTGGGAACGCGGCGAAACCCTCGACCTCGGCGCCGATGAAAGCTGGCAGGCGCTGCTCTGGCGCGAACTGACCAAGAACGGCCACCCGCACCGCGCACGTCTGCTCGGCGACCTGCTGCAGCGGCTGTACCGCGACGAGCCGCTGGCGGGACTGCCCGAGCGGTTGCTGGTGTTCGGCATCAGCAGCCTGCCGCCGCATCACCTGCGCGTGCTCGACGGCCTGGCGCGGCACATCGACGTGGTGGTCTGCGCGCTCAACCCGAGCCGCGAGGCCTGGGGCGAGATCCGCGATATCCGCGAGCTGGCGCGTCGGCCCGAAAGCGCTGCGGACGACTGGTACCTCGACGTCGGCCACCCGCTGCTGGCCAGCCTCGGCAAGCAGGGCCGCGACTTCTTCGATGCGCTGTTCGCCCTCGACGGCGCGGAGTTCGGCCTGTACTCCGAGGACGCGGACCTGCGTGACGACAGCCTGCTGCACGCGCTGCAGCACGACATCCTGCGCCTGCGCACGCGCCGGCCGGAGGAGCGCATGGCGCTGGCCGCCGACGACCGTTCGCTGGAAGTGCACGTTGCGCATTCACCGCTGCGCGAGGTGGAAATCCTCCATGACCAGCTGCTGGCGCGCTTTGCCGCCGACCCGGCGCTGAGCCCCGATCAGGTGGTGGTGCTGACGCCGGATATCGAGCGTTACGCGCCGTTCATCGAGGCGGTATTCGCCGCCCGCGAGGGTGTGCCGCGCATTCCCTACAGCCTGGCCGACCGCAGCCTGCGCGCCGAGGTACCGCTGATCGAGGCGTTCCTGCAGTTGCTGCTGCTGGCGCAGAGCCGCTTTACCGCCGAGGAAGTCCTTGCCTGGCTGGAGCAGCCGGCCATCGCCCGCCGCGCCGGTATCGACAACGAAGACCTGCCGCTGCTGCGCGACTGGTTGCGTGACGCCGGCGTGCGCTGGGGCCGCGATGCCGGCCAGCGCGCCGCGCTCGGCCTGCCGGACGAGGCCGCATTCACCTGGCGCCAGGGGCTGGATCGCCTGCTGCTGGGTTTTGCCGCGCCGCCGCAACTGGCCGGCGACGCCGCGCCACTGCTCGGCGAGCACTGGCCGCTGGATGCCCTGGAAGGCGCGCGCGGCCAGCTGCTCGGGCGGCTGGTGGCATTCGTCGAGCGCCTCGGCGAGCTGGCCGACCGGCTCGCCCGCCCGCGATCGCTGGCGCAATGGGCCGACGATCTGCAGCTGCTGCTCGACGAGCTGTTCGATGAGCGCGAGGCCGGCGATACCCTGTTGCTGCTGTCGCAGGCCTGCGCGGCGCTGCGCGAGCAGGCGCAGGCGGCGGACCTGGCCCGGCCGATCGAGGTGGAGCTGGTACATCAACAGCTCAGCGCGGCGCTGCAGCAGGGAGGCGGGGCGGCGGGCTTTCTCACCGGCGCGGTGACCTTCTGCACCATGGTGCCGATGCGCAGCCTGCCGTTCCGCCTGGTCTGCCTGCTCGGTCTCGACGACGGTGCCTTCCCGCGGCGCAATCCGCCGGCCGGCTTCGACCTGATTGCCCGCCATCCGCGCCGCGGTGACCGTGCACGGCGCCTGGACGACCGCTACCTGCTGCTGGAAACCCTGCTCTCGGCACGTGAGGCGCTGTACCTGTCCTACGTCGGCCGCGACCCGCGCGACAATGCCGAGCTGCCGCCTTCGGTGCTGCTCAGCGAGGTGCTGGAGGCAGTCGACCTCACCGCGGTGCTGGCCGACGGCGGCAAGCCCAGCGCGCGGATCGTCATCGCCCATCCGCTGCAGCCCTTCGCCCCGGGCAACTTTGCCGGCGGCGCGCATGCCGGCTTTGCCGCCGCCTGGTTCCGCGCCGCCCAGGCACTGGCGGCACCCGCACGGGACGTGGTGCCGTTCGCCAGCCTGCTCGCCGAGCCGGACGCCGCCTGGCTCACCATCGAGCCGTCGCAGCTGTTGCAGTGCTTTCGCCACCCGCCGCGCTTTCTGCTCGAGCAGCGCCTCGGCCTGCGCCTGGCCGAGGCCCAGCAAGCGCTGGCCAGCGACGAGCCGTTCGAGCTGGAGCTGCCCGCCTGGAATGGCCTGCGTCAGCTGTCGTTGCAGGCCGTCGAGCACGGTTGGAGCGACCGCGACGAGCGTCGGCTGGCCAGCGCCGCCGGTTGGCTGCCGCCCGGCGAACTCGGCCAGGCGCTGTGGGGGCGGCTGCGCGGGCCGGTCCGCGCCTTCGCCCCGCGGTTGTTCGAGCAGCGCCCGCAGGCCGTACCCGAGCCGCTGGCGATCGACATCACCCTCGCCGGCGTGCGCATCCACGGCTGGCTGGACGGCGTGACGCCGAGTGGGCTGTTCGGCTGGAAGCTCGGCCGCCTTGGCGAATGGGACCTGGCGCCGTTCTGGCTGCGCCACCTGCTGCTCAACCTGGCCGCCACGCCGGCTATCGAGCGCCGCAGCCTGCTGCTCTCGCCGGCCGGCGACTGGCAGCTGGGGCCGCTGGCAAACGCCGCCGCATTGCTCGAACCCTGGCTCGCCGCCTATCGCAGCGCGATCCGCGAGCCGCTGCCGCTGCTGGCGCGTAGCAGCCACGCCTTCGCCCGCGGCTATCGCAACCCGGCACGCGGCAGCGAACCCATCGAAACGGCGCGCAAGCGTGCCCGTGAGGCGTGGCTGGGCGCCGAGTTCAGCCCCATCGCCGGCGAGTGCGAAGACCCCTGGAACGCGCTGGCCTTCCGCGACCGCGATCCGCTGGACGCGCGTTTCGAGGCGCTGGCCGAGCAGCTGATCGGCCCGGCGCTGGATGCCCTGGCCCCGGACGAGGAGCAAGACGCATGAGCCTGGACCTGCTCGATTCGCCCTTCGACGGCCGCTCGCTGATCGAGGCCAGCGCCGGCACCGGCAAGACCTGGACGCTCACCGCGCTCTACGCCCGCCTGCTGCTGGAGCGCCAGCTGTCGGTGGGGCAGATCCTGGTGGTCACCTACACCACCGCCGCCACCGCCGAGTTGCGCGAGCGCATCCGCGCGCGGCTGGCCACGCTGCTGGCGGTCTATGACGGCACGCCGAGCGACGACGACTTCCTCAACCGCCTGCACGCGCGCTTCCCCGACGACGCCTCGCGCCGGCGCCTGCTGCTCGCCGTGCACGGCTTCGACGAGGCTGCGGTGTTCACCATCCACGGCTTCTGCCAGCGTGCGCTGCAGGATGCCGCGTTCGAGGCCGGCGGCGACTTCGACAGCGAACTCACTGCCGACGACCGCGAACTGATCGACGCGCTGCTGGCCGATGCCTGGCGCGGCGAGCTGGCCGCCGCCGATCCGGCCTGGGCGCGCCTGCTGGCCAAGCAGAAGATCACCCCGCAATGGCTGCGCCAGCGCCTGCGCGCGCACCTGGGCAAGCCGTACCTGCGGGTCGAGCCGCACGAGCCGCCGGCGCCTGCTGACAGCCGCGCCGTCGAGGCCGCCTGGCAGCGCGCCGCGACGCTCTGGCAGCAGAACGGCAACGCCTGGGTGGAGGAACTCGACGCCCATCGCGGGCTGAGCCAGAGCACCCACAAGGCGCTGAAATTCCCGCTCTGGCGCAGCGAACTGGACGCCTGGTTCGCCGATCCGGCGGCGCTCTACGACGCCCCGGACGGCCTGCTCAAGTTCGGCGCGCGGGCGCTGGCCAAGGCCTGCAAGAAGGGCTTCGACGCCCCCGACTGCGCGTTGGCGCAGGCGCTGGATGAACTCGCCGACCACCTCGCCGAGGCGCTGCCGGCCGGCCGCCAGCGGCTGGTCGCGCTGCAGGTGGCGCTGCTCGCACGGCTCAACCGCGAGCTTCCCGAGCGCAAGGCGGCGCAGCGCCTGCTGGCCTTCGACGACCTGCTCAACCGTCTCGACCAGGCGCTGCAGGGGCCGGTGGGCGAGGACCTGGCTGCGGCGCTGCGCAGCACGTATCCGCTGGCGCTGATCGACGAATTCCAGGACACCGATCCGATCCAGTACGCCATCTTCGATCGCATCTACGCGCGCGGCAGCGGCGCCTCGCTGTGCTTCGTCGGCGACCCCAAGCAGGCGATCTACGCCTTCCGCGGCGCCGATCTGGCGACCTATTTGCAGGCCCGCCAGCAGATCGACCGGCCGGCCTATGACCTGCCGGTGAACCACCGTTCGACGCCGCAACTGATTGATGCGCTGAATCGCTTGTTCGCGCGCCCGCGGCCGTTCTCCGAGGACGGGCTGGACTATCCGCCGGTCACCGCTGCCGACAAGTCACGCGCCACCCTGCGTCTGCAGGAAGACGAAGCCGGCGCGCCGCTGGCGCTGGTCTGGCTCGGCGACGATGCGCTGAGCAAGGCGGAGGCGGCCGAACTCGCCGCCCGCGACTGTGCCCGGCGCATCGCGCGGCAACTGGCCGCCGCTGCCGAGGGCCGCGCCGGCTTCGAGCAGGACGGCCAGTTCAGCCCGCTCAAGGGCGGCGACATCGCCGTGCTGGTGGCCAACCACCGGCAGGCCGCGCTGATCGCCGAGCAGCTGGCTGCCCGCGGCGTACCCAGCGTGCGCCGCGGGCGCGACAGCGTCTGGGCCAGCGAGGAGGCCGCCGAGCTGGCCGCGGTGCTGGCCGCCTACGCCGAGCCGGGCCGCGAAGGCCTGCTGCGCCACGCCCTGGCCACGCGCCTGCTGGGGCGGAGCGCCGTCGATCTGGCGCGCTGCCAGGACGATCAGCAGCAATGGGACAGCGAGCGTGAGGCGGCCGAGCGCTACCACCAGCTCTGGCAGCAGCAGGGCTTCATGCGTGTGTTCCGCGCCTGGCTCGACGAGCAGGCGGTGGCCGAGCGGCTGCTGGCGCGCCTCGACGGCGAGCGCCGGCTGACCAACCTGCTGCACCTGGGTGAGCTGCTGCAGGCCGAGAGCCTGCTGCGGCCGGGGCTGGAACCGCTGCTGGCGTGGTTCAACGCCCAGCGTGGCGGCGAAGGCGCCGGCGACGAGGCGCTGCTGCGCCTGGAAAGCGATGCCGAACGGGTGCAGATCGTCACCATCCACACCAGCAAGGGCCTGGAGTACCCACTGGTGTTCTGCCCGTTCCTCTGGGACGGCAAGCTGCTGGGCAAGAATCTCGACAGCGCGCGCTGCCACGACGAACACGGCCGGCCGCTGCTGGACCTGGGCAGCGCCGAGCTGCCGGACAATCTGCAGCGCGCGCGCCGCGAGACGTTCGCCGAGCAGCTGCGCCTGGCCTACGTGGCGCTGACCCGCGCGCGGGATCGGCTGTGGCTGCACTGGGGGCCGGTGGCGCTGCCCAAGGCGAAGAAGGACGGCGAGCTGCCCGATGAAGGTCTGCATAGCAGTGCCCTGGCCTGGCTGCTACACGGCCGCGAGCTGGCCGGCGCGGATGCGCTCGGCGAACTCGGTAACCATCTGGCTGCGCTGGACGGCGCCGGCCTGCGCGGCGAGGTCGAACGGCTGACGCAGGCGAGCGCCGGCAGCACCGCCTGCCTGCCGCTGGAAACCCGTGAGGCGAGCACCGCCGACAGCCTGCGCGCCGTTGCGCCGCGACAGCTGGCGCGCCTTGAGCGCAGCCTGCACAGCGCCTGGCGTATCGGCAGCTTTTCCGGGCTGGCCGCCGGCCTGCATATGGAGGCCCCGGACCGCGACGCGCTGGTCATGCCGGACGCGGCCGAGCCGGGCAGCGGTTTCTTCGCCTTCCCGCGTGGCGCGCGTGCCGGTACCTGCTTGCACGCGATCCTTGAAGACTGGGCGCGTGGCCGGGGCGCGCTGGCCGAGCGGGTCGAGCCGGCGCTACAGGCCTTCGGCCTGCCGCTGGAATGGCGCGACATCGCCATCGCCCAGCTGCAACAGGTGCTGACCACCGATCTCGACGGCGCCGGCTTGACGCTGGCCGGCCTGCACGCCGCCCGTCGCCTGCCGGAGCTGGGTTTCACCTTCCCGGTGCGCCAGCTCGACGTCACGCGCCTGCGCGCGCTGCTCGCCGATCCGGCCAGCGGGCTGCCGGCGCCGCTGCGCGAGGCGGCGGCGCGGCTGGAGTTCGACACCCTGCGCGGCTTTCTCAAGGGTTTCATCGACCTCACCTTCGAGCATGACGGGCGCTGGTACATCGCCGACTACAAGTCCAACTGGCTCGGCCCGGACGCCAGCTACTACGGCGGCGAGCGGCTGTTGCAGGCGCTCGCCGGCGAACACTACTACCTGCAATACCTGATCTACCTGGTGGCGCTGCGGCGTTTCCTGCGCCAGCGCCTGGCGGATTTCCGCGACGAGCAGCTGGGCGGCGCCTTCTATCTGTTCCTGCGCGGCATGCCCGCGGCCGGGGTGTATTTCGCCCGTCCCGACGATGCGTTGCTCGATGCGCTGGACCGGCTGTTCGAGGAGGGACACTGATGGCCGACACCGCCGCGACGCTGGCGCAACTGCTGCTGGGTGCGCTGGAACGCGCCTTCATCGCCAGCCTGCAGCGCCTCGAGCCGACGGCGCCGGTGCCGGTCCTGCTGGCCGCCGCGCTGTGCTGCGAGGCGCTGGGCAAAGGCGATGTCTGCCTGCCGCTGGCGCGCCTGGCCGGGCGCAGGCCGTGGCCGGAGCACGATATCCGCCTGCCGGCGCTGGCCGACTGGCGCGCCTGCCTGCGCGCCTCGTCGCTGGTCGGCGCGCCCGGCGCCTACGCGCCGCTGATCCTCGACGGCGAGCGGCTCTACCTCGCCCGTTACCAGGCCTACGAGCGGCAGCTGGCCGAACAGTTGCTGGCGCGTGCCGGCGATCGGTCGCCGGTCGATGAAGCGCAGCTCGGCGAGAGCCTGACGCGGCTGTTCGCCTTCAATCAGCAGCGCCCGGACTGGCAACGGCTGGCCGCGGCGCAGGCGGTACGCCGGCGGTTGGCGGTGATCTCCGGCGGCCCCGGCACCGGCAAGACCACCACCGTGGTGCGCCTGCTCGCGGCATTGCTCGAACAGCCCGGCGGCGAGCGGCTGGCCATCGGCCTGGCGGCGCCCACCGGCAAGGCGGCGGCACGCATGGCCGAGGCGATCCGCCACGCCAAGGCCGAGCTGCCGGTCAGTGACGCGGTCAAGGCGGCGCTGCCGGACGAAGCGCGCACCCTGCATCGCCTGCTCGGCAGCCGCGGCGACAGCCCGCGGGTGCGCCACGACGCGGCCAATCCGCTGCCGCTCGACGTGCTGGTGGTGGATGAGGCGTCGATGGTCGATCTGGCGCTGATGGCCAAGCTGGTCGCCGCGCTGCCGCCCAAGGCGCGGCTGATCCTGCTCGGTGACAAGGACCAACTCGCCGCCGTGGAAGCCGGCGCGGTGTTCGCCGAACTCTGCGAAGGGCGAGGCTTCGATGCCGAGGCGGCGGCCGATCTCGAGCGCATCACCGGTCAGGCCGTGGCGGTCGAGACACCGCACTCGCGCCTCGGCGATGCGGTGGTGCTGCTGACGCACAGTCATCGCTTCGCCGGTGGCAGCGGTATTGGCGAGCTGGCGCGGCGGATCAACGGCGGCGACGCGCGCGGCACGCTGGCGTTGCTGGACGAGGCGCGGGCCGATCTGCGCTGGAACGCGGCTCCCGCCGCGCCGGCGCTGGTCGAGCGCCTGGAGGCGAGTTATCGGCCCTACTTGCAGGCCGCGCAGCAGGGCGATCCGGCACAGGCGTTCGCGGCGTTCAACGATTTCCGCGCACTCACCGCGCAGCGCGAAGGCGCCTTCGGCGTCAACGGCCTCAACGAGGCGCTGGAGGCACGGCTGCGGCGCCGTGCCGGTGTGCCGGTGCGTGAGCGCTGGTATGCCGGCCGCGCGGTGATGGTGCGGCAGAACGACTACGCGCTCGGCCTGTTCAACGGCGACATCGGCCTGTGCCTGTGGACCGAATTCGGCTGGCGGGTGTTCTTCGAGGGTGACGAGGGCCATCGCGCGTTCGCCCCGGCGCGCCTGCCGAGCCACGACAGCGCCTTCGTCATGACGGTGCACAAGAGCCAGGGTTCGGAGTTCGGCGACGTGCTGCTGGCGCTACCCGAACAGCCCGGCCCGTTGCTGACCCGCGCGCTGTTCTACACCGGCATCACCCGCGCCAAGCGCACGGTGGAAATCTGGGCATTGCCGGCGCGGCTGACCGAGGCCGTGAATACCCGCGCCGAACGCGCGGCCGGGCTGGCCGAACGGCTGGCTGCCGACCCGCCTGCGACGGCGAAGCCGGCGGAAGGCGCGAGCGGCGCGCAGGGTCAGCTCAGTCTGTTCTGATCGTCTGCCAAAAGCGGGCAACTTGCGTGCTGCGGCGGTTTTCTCGGCAGTGGTTCGACGGTTTCGTGAAGCGGTTGCCGATATCGCGGGTGGGTTTCTGCTCCGATGCGTGTTCGTCAGCGCACGCGGAATCGGACGTATGGAAAAGCTTTTTTATCTCCTCTGGGCAGCCGTCAGCCTCGGGCTGGGCGGCCTGGCGCTGTTCGCCGTGTGGCAGCAGGCGAGTGTGGTCAATCTGCTGTTCCTCGGCATGGTCGGCTACTACAGCTTCTGTTTCGGCGGGCTGATTCGCGCCGCCTACCTGCCGTGGGGGCTGCTGGGACCGCATCGGCGCAGCGGCTACTGGCTGTGCCTGATCCTGCTGCCGCTGGCGCTGGTTCCGCTGCATGCGGCCTATCGGATCTGGGAGCAGGGTGGCTATGTGGCAGTGGCGACGTCGCGACGTACCGCCTGGCTGCACCAGCTGCTCGGCTGGTTGCAGGACGCACTCGGCTATCTCGGGCCGCTGCTGGCGCTCTGCGCGCTGGGCATCGGCCTGGCACTGGCGCTGCTGCGTCTGCTGCGCCGGCAGGTGGTGCGCTGATCAGCCTTCCAGCAGGGTCAGCACCAGCGGCAGGCTGGCGGCGGCGAGCAGCGTCTGCAGGGTGATGATGCCGGCCATCAGGTGACTGTCGCCGCCGAGCTGGCGAGTCAGCACGTAGGCGGTCGGTGCGGTCGGCAGGGCGAAGAACAGTACGAGGATGGTGGTTTCCATCGCCGGCAGCGCGAACAGGGCGGCAACGCCATACGCCAGCAACGGCACCGCCAGCAGGCGCACGGCGCTGCTCCAGCCCAGCGTCGGAATTTCCCCGCCCAGTTCCTTGGGCTTCAGCGCCGCGCCTACGCACAGCAGCCCCAGCGGCAGGCTGGCGGCGGCCAGCAGGCCGAGCAGGCGGTCACTGCCGCCGGGCAGGCCGAAACCGGCCAGGTTGACCAGCGCACCGGCCAGGCAGGCGAGAATCAACGGGTTGCGCGCGATCGGCAGCAGCAGGCTGCGCGCGCTGATACCGCGTTCGGCGGTCAGCGCCCAGACCGACATGACATTTACCGTCGGCACCATCAGCGCCAGCATCAGCGCCGCCAGCGCCAGGCCGTCCTTGCCGAACAGGCTACCGACGGCCGCCAGACCCAGATAGGTGTTGAAGCGCAGCGCACCCTGCGCGAGCGCACCGAAGCGCGCCGCCGGCCAGCCGCGCAAACGCCGGCCGAGCAGCAGGACGCCCCAGGCTAACCCGAGGGCGAGCAGCACCGCTGCGCCCAGACGCGGCAAGGCCGGGTTGTCCAGTGGCGCGGTCGCCAGGCTGTTGAACAATAACGCCGGAAACAGGACGAAGTAGTTCAACCGCTCGGCGCCCGGCCAGAAGGCGTCGTCGGGGAAGCCGCGCAGTCGCAGGACATATCCGGCGACGATCAGGGCAAACAGGGGCCAGAGGGCGAGCAGAAGAGCGGTCACGGGGTGCGTTCGGGCGATAGGAAGGCCGATCTTGGCGGCTCTTGCCGCGTGCCGCAAGCCGTCCTGCCGCGCTGGAACCGGCTCCGTTCGTCAGTCAGACTCGTCGGAGGGCGGTTGTTTGCGTCCCAGTAATGGCGTAGTGATATCATTCTGCGCCACCACAGCAGGCTTGTTTCATGCGCATCACCGAGCATTCATCGGCGGCCGAATTCAGCGACACCCCCTACGGGCGGCAGTTGCTGCGGGGCTTTCGCCTGCTGTTGTTCAAGCCCGAGCTGGAAGCCGAGTTCCGCCGCTTCCTCGATCGCCAGGCGCGCGGCGCGCAGCGCGTCGCCGCGCTGCTGCTAATCATCGCCGTCGGCGGCTACCTGTATGCCGAACGTGTGCTGTTTCCGCATGACGATCCGCAGTGGTTGAGCCGGCTCACGGTGCTGCGCCTGGTGGAGCTGTCGCCGGGGGTGCTGGTGCTGCTGCTGAGCTTTTTCAGCAAGACCTACCAGGCGCGCGCCAACCAGTTGTTCCCGATGCTGCTGGTGCTGATCGGCGTGGTCGCCGCGATCATCGACATCCAGTACGAACTGGCGGCGCAGCCCTATGCGTTTCGCTATGGCGCCGGCCTGCTGATCATCAGTTCGTTCTTCTTCCTCGGCATGACGTTCTGGCATTCGCTGCTCTGCGCGCTGTCGATCGTGGCGATCGACGTGTTCATGGCCAGCCAGATCCTGCCTTCGGATCGCCTGCCCGAGCACTGGATTGCCGTCAGCTACTACCTGCTGCTGCTGGTGATCGGTGCGATCAGCCGTTACGTGCACGAATACTCGCAGCGTCAGCAGTTCCTGATGCGCAAGCTGCTGGGCTGGGTCGCCGCGCACGATGCGCTGAGCGAGCTGCCCAACCGGCGCAGCCATGACGAGGCGTTGCGGCAGCGATTGGCGCAGGCGCGGCGCGACGATGTGCCGGTGAGCCTGTTGCTGCTCGACCTGGATGATTTCAAGGCCTACAACGATCGCCTCGGTCATCCTGCCGGCGATGCACTGATCGGTGAATTCGCCCGGCTGCTCGCCAGCTTCGCGCGACGCCCGCTGGACCAGGCGGCGCGCGTCGGTGGCGAGGAATTCGCCCTGCTGCTCTACGACTGCACCGAGGATGCCGCGCAGCAGATCGCCAGTCAGGTGCTGGCCGCGCTGCGCCGACAGGCCATCGCGCACCCGGCATCGGCGCAGGGGCGGGTCGGGGTGAGTATCGGTATCGCGACGCTGCAGCCCGGGCAGAACGCCGGGCAGCTGTATTCGGCGGCGGACGCGGCACTCTACCGCGCCAAGCAGGCGGGCAAGAACCGCTTCGCCGGGCCGGACGAGTTGTCGGCCGCTGGTTGAGCGGCGCTCAGCGCCGCGGCGTTACCGGGCGCGTGCGGCCGCTGTCGTCGATGGCGACGAAGACGAACACCGCCTCGGTGACCTTGCGCCATTCGCTGGACTGCGGATCGTCGCTCCAGACTTCCACCAGCATGCGGATCGAGCTGCGCCCGACTTCCAGCGTCTGGGTGTAGAAGGACAGCTGCGCGCCAACCGCCACCGGCACCATGAAGGCCATGCGGTCGATGGACACCGTCGCCACTCGCCCGCCGGCCACGCGGCTGGCCATCGCGGTGCCGGCCAGATCCATCTGCGAGACCAGCCAGCCACCATAGATATCGCCGAAGCCGTTGGTTTCGCGCGGCAGGGCGGTCAGCTGCAGGGCCAGGTCGCCCTGGGGAATCGGATCTTCCTGTTCGTATTCTTTCATCGGTCGGACTCGCGGCGCGATTGTTGTTCTGGCGCGAAAACCCCGCGCTAGGGCGGGAAGCGCGCAGTATAACGGCACTCAGACGGTGCAGCGACCGCCCCCGGTCAAGATTGCCGACGGTAACAAGATTGTCACACTCGCTTCATAGAGTGTTCATACGGCCTGCAGATACTGGCCCCCGTTCCAACACACTCGAACACACCTCTGCTAGGAGCAAGGTATGAAACTGAATCGTTTGATGGCGGCGCTGACCTTCGTGGCCGCTGGTGTGGGTGCCGCGAGCGCGGTTGCGGCAGTCGATCCGGCTCTGCCGAGCTACGAGAAGACTTCCGGTGTTTCCGGCAACCTTTCCAGCGTCGGCTCCGATTCTCTGGCCAACCTGATGACCCTGTGGGCCGAAGAATTCAAGCGCAGCTACCCGAACGTCAACATCCAGATCCAGGCCGCCGGTTCCTCCACCGCGCCGCCCGCGCTGACCGAAGGCACCGCCAACATGGGGCCGATGAGTCGCCCGATGAAGGACAACGAGATCCAGGCCTTCGAGCAGAAGTACGGCTACAAGCCGACCGCCGTGCCGGTCGCGATCGATGCCCTGGCCGTGTTCGTGCACAAGGACAACCCAATCAAGAGCCTGGACATGGAACAGGTCGACGCGATCTTCTCCAGCACCCGCCTGTGCGGTGGCGCTCAGGACATCAAGACCTGGGGTGACCTGGGCCTGACCGGCGAATGGGCGGCCAAGCCGATCCAGCTGTTCGGACGCAATTCGGTATCCGGCACCTACGGCTACTTCAAGGAAGAAGCGCTGTGTAAGGGCGACTTCAAATCCAACGTCAACGAGCAGCCGGGCTCGGCCTCGGTGGTGCAGTCGATCTCCAGCACCCTGAACGCCATTGGTTACTCGGGCATCGGCTACAAGACCTCCAGCGTGCGCGCCGTGCCGCTGTCCAAGGGTGGCGAAGCCTTCGAGGCCAACGAAGAAAACGCCCTGGCCGGCAAGTTCCCGCTGGCGCGCTTCTTCTACGTCTACGTGAACAAGGCGCCGAACAAGCCGCTGAGCCCGATCGATGCCGAGTTCATCAAGCTGGTGCTGTCCAAGCAGGGCCAGGAGGTCGTGGTCAAGGACGGCTACATCCCGCTGCCGAAGAAAGTGGTCGACAAGACCATGCAAGACCTGGGTCTCTAACGACCCGCACGGAGGATCGGCGGCCACCCCGCCGGTCCTGCGTCACGATGCCCGCCACGCACTTCGCGCTGGCGGGTTTCGTCGTGTCACCCGGTTGTAATTTTTCTGTCACACGGCTTGATTAGATTAGTCGCCCTGACGGGGCCGCCCGGCCCAGGAACCTTGGCATGAACGACATAGAGCCCATGACCGCGAACTCCGATGTGCAACGGCTGGATTTCAATACGCCGGCCCTGCAGCGTAAACGCCGCATTCGCGCGCTGAAAGATCACCTGGCGCGCTGGTACGTCACCATCGGTGGCCTGGCGGTGCTGGGCGCGATCACCCTGATCTTCTTCTACCTGGGGCAGGTCGTGCTGCCCATGTTCCAGGGCGCCGAACTCGAAGCACGGGAAGTCCAGCGCCCGGCCTGGCTGGCCGAGGACAGCCAGGCACTGCTGCTGGCGATCGAAGAGCAGAACCAGGTGGCGATGCGCCTGAACGCCGAGGGCCAGGTGCGTTTCTTCGCGCTGGCCGACGGCGCGCCGCTCGCGAACATCGCGCTGGCGCTGCCGGCTGACAGCCGCATCGTCTCGGTCGGTCAGGACACCCCCGGCACCCGCCGCCTGGTGCTCGGCCTGAGCAACGGTCAGGCGCTGGTCATCGAGCACGAGTACCAGATCACCTACCCGAACAACCAAAAGACCATCACGCCGCGAATCGTCTATCCATTCGGCGAGCAGCCGCTGCAGCTCGACGCCGAGGGACGCGCGATCGAGCAGGCGGCCGTCAGCCTCAACGGCAAGACCCTGCTGGTCGCCGGTGCCACCGGCACCGCGCTGCATGCCCAGCGCATCGCCAGCAGCGAGAATCTGCTGACCGGCGAGGTCACCCTGGAACAGCAGCGCCTGGACCTGCCGCAGCTCGCCGAGCCGATCCGCGCGCTGCAGATCGATCCGCGCCACATGTGGCTGTACGCGGTCAGCGGCAAGGCCAGCGCCGACGTCTTCGACCTGCGCCGCAAGCAGCTCAACGGCCGCTACAAGCTGGTTGCCGACGGTGCCGAGATCACCGCCGTCAGCCCGCTGCTCGGCGGTATCTCGCTGATGATCGGCGACTCGAAAGGCGGCATCGGCCAGTGGTTCATGGTGCGCGGCGCCGACGGCTCGGCTGAGCTGCGCAACGTGCGCAACTTCACGCTGGCCGACAGCCCGGTCAGCCAGATCCTCCCGGAAGAGCGCCGCAAGGGCTTTCTCGCGCTCGACCGCGCCGGCACGCTGGGCATCTTCCACAGCACCGCGCACCGCACGCTGCTCAAGGAGCAGGTGGCCGACGGCGCCGCGCTGGCCGCGCTGTCGCCGCGCGCCACGCGCCTGCTGGTGGAGTCGCCGCAGGGCCTGCAGCGCTTCGTGGTCGACAACCCGCATCCGGAGATTTCCTGGAGTTCGCTGTGGGGCAAGGTCTGGTATGAAAGCTACGCGAAGCCCGACTACGTCTGGCAGTCCACCTCCGCCAACACCGATTTCGAGCCCAAGCTGAGTCTCGCGCCGCTGGCCTTCGGCACGCTCAAGGCGGCCTTCTACGCGATGCTGCTGGCGGCGCCGCTGGCGATCTGCGCGGCGTTCTACACCGCCTACTTCATGGCCCCGGCGCTGCGCCGCAAGGTCAAGCCGGTGATCGAGCTGATGGAGGCGCTGCCGACGGTGATCCTCGGTTTCTTCGCCGGCCTGTTCCTCGCGCCGTTCCTGGAGAACCACCTGCCGGGCATCTTCAGCCTGCTACTGCTGATGCCGCTGGGCATCCTGTTCGCTGCCTGGAGCTGGAGCCGCCTGCCCGAGCGCGTGCGCCTGGGCGTGCCGGAAGGCTGGGAAGCGCTGCTGCTGATTCCGGTGGTGCTGCTGGTGGGTGTCGGCTCGCTGGCGATCAGCGGGCATCTGGAAAACTGGCTGTTCGGCGGCGACATGCGCCTGTGGCTGTCCAATGACCTCGGCATTCCGTTCGACCAGCGCAACGCCCTGGTGGTCGGCCTGGCGATGGGTTTCGCGGTGATCCCGACGATCTATTCGATCGCCGAGGACGCGGTGTTCAGCGTGCCGAAGAGCCTGACCCTGGGT
Source organism: Pseudomonas phenolilytica (assembly GCF_021432765.1). Taxonomy (NCBI): domain Bacteria; kingdom Pseudomonadati; phylum Pseudomonadota; class Gammaproteobacteria; order Pseudomonadales; family Pseudomonadaceae; genus Pseudomonas; species Pseudomonas phenolilytica. Next base: position 814,522 of record NZ_CP058908.1, on the reverse strand, counting down.
TCGCTGGCGCTCGGCGCCACGCCCTGGCAGACGCTGACCCGCGTCGTGCTGCTGACCGCCAGCCCGGGCATCTTCTCGGCGCTGATGATCGGCATGGGCCGCGCCGTGGGCGAAACCATGATCGTGCTGATGGCCACCGGCAACACGCCGATCATGGAAGCCAACATCTTCGAGGGTATGCGCACCCTGGCGGCCAACGTCGCGGTGGAAATGCCCGAATCCGAGGTCGGTGGCACCCACTACCGCGTGCTGTTCCTCGCCGCGCTGGTGCTGCTGATGTTCACCTTCGTGATGAACACCCTGGCCGAGCTGATCCGTCAGCGCCTGCGCGGCAAGTACGCCAGCCTGTAATGCACGCGCCGCCCGCGGGCGGCTGCGCCGAGATTTTCGAAAAGGTATCGATCCGTGAAAAAGGATTCGTTGAACACCTGGGTCAAGAGTGGCACTCCGTGGATCTGGATGAACGCCGGTGCGGTGGCCATCGCGGTGATCATGACCCTGGGCCTGCTGGCCGTGATTGGCGTGCGCGGCCTGGCGCATTTCTGGCCGGCCGACGTGATGGTCGCCGACTACCAGGTTCCCGGCGAGGCACCGCGCGTGCTGGCCGGCGAGGTGGTGCAAGCCGAGGAAGTGCCGCGCGCGCGGCTGGCGGCCAGCGGCCTGCCGGTCAATGTCGAGGGTGGCGAGTTCATGACCCGCGAACTGCTCAAGGTCGGCAACCGTGAAGTCTACGGTGCGGATTTCTCCTGGGTGGTCGGCGAATGGCTAAGCAACCCGCGCACGCCGCACCACATGGTGGTGCTGGAGCGCCGCGAGTGGGGCAACTTCTACGGCGAGCTGCTCAACGTCAAGGAGGCCGGGCAGCTGGTGGCCGAGGGCGACGCCGCCTGGGCCGAGCTGCAGCGCCGCCTCGAACGGGTCGAGCAGTTGCACGGGCAGATCAGTCAGGTGGAGAAGGTCGAGATCGGCCGGATCAACCACGGCCTCGAGCGCCTGCGCCTGAAGACCCGCAAGCTGGAGCTGGACGGTCGTCTGGATGCCGCGGCACAGGCCGAGCTGGACGCCGAGCGCGCCGAATGGGACGCCGAGTACCGCGTGCTGGAGCAGGAGCTGATCGCGCTGCAGCAGCAGTTCAACCGCGACAGCATCACCGTGCGCACCGTCGACGGCCGCGAGCAGCAGATCAGCATGGGCAAGGTGGTGCGCGCCTACTGGCCGAACGCCATGTCCACCACCGACAAGCTGGGCTTCTATGCGGCCAAGCTGTGGGAGTTCGTCAGCGACGAGCCGCGCGAGGCGAACACCGAAGGCGGCATCTTCCCGGCGATCTTCGGTACCGTGCTGATGACCCTGATCATGGCGGTGATCGTCACCCCGTTCGGCGTGATCGCGGCCGTCTACCTGCGCGAATACGCCAAGCAGGGCGTGCTGACCCGCATCATCCGCATCGCGGTGAACAACCTGGCCGGCGTACCGTCGATCGTCTACGGCGTGTTCGGCTTGGGCTTCTTCGTCTACGTGCTGGGCGGCTCGCTGGACCGCATCTTCTACCCCGAAGCCGCACCGGCACCGGTGTTCGGCACGCCGGGGCTGATGTGGGCCTCGCTGACCCTGGCGATCCTCACCCTGCCGGTGGTGATCGTCGCCACCGAGGAAGGCCTGGCGCGCATCCCGCGGATGATCCGCGAAGGCTCGCTGGCCCTCGGCGCGACCAAGTCCGAGACGCTGTGGCGCGTGGTGCTGCCGATGGCCAGCCCGGCGATGATGACCGGCCTGATCCTCGCCGTGGCGCGGGCCGCCGGTGAAGTGGCGCCGCTGATGCTGGTCGGCGTGGTCAAGCTGGCGCCGAACCTGCCGCTCAACGGTAACTACCCCTATCTGCACCTGGATCAGAAGATCATGCACCTGGGCTTCCACATCTACGACGTCGGTTTCCAGAGCCCCAACGTCGAGGCCGCGCGGCCGCTGGTCTACGCCACCGCGTTCCTGCTGGTGCTGGTCATCGCGGTGCTGAACTTCAGTGCGGTCGTCATCCGCAACCATCTGCGCGAGAAGTACAAGGCGCTCGACCATTAATTGAAGCGGCACGCTTCAGGCCAGCCTCCGGAGGAACGGGGCCGCGGCCGAAGCGTGCAGCGGTAGCTTGCAGCTTGCAGCTGCGAACGGAGTGAGCACATGCAAAGCAACACCCATTCCATCGATATTTCTTCGCTCGGCCGCGACAAGCGCGTGCTGGACCTGGCCACCGAGCCGGTGGCTATCGAGGTGCCCGACCTGAGCCTGTTCTACGGGCAGAAGCAGGCGCTGTTCAACGTCAGCATGAACATCCCGCGTCAGCGCGTGACGGCCTTCATCGGCCCGTCCGGTTGCGGCAAGTCCACGCTGCTGCGCTGCTTCAACCGGATGAACGATCTGGTCGACGGCTGCCGCATCGAAGGCGCGATCAACCTCGACGGCCACAACATCTACCGCAAGGGCGAGGATGTCGCCGACCTGCGTCGCCGCGTCGGCATGGTGTTCCAGAAGCCCAACCCGTTCCCCAAGAGCATCTACGAGAACGTGGTCTACGGCCTGCGCATCCAGGGTATCAAGCAGAAGCGCGTGCTCGACGAGACCGTCGAGTGGGCGCTCAAGGGCGCGGCGCTGTGGGACGAGGTCAAGGATCGCCTGCACGAGTCGGCGCTCGGCCTGTCCGGTGGTCAGCAGCAGCGTCTGGTGATCGCCCGTACCATCGCCGTGCAGCCGGAAGTGCTGCTGCTCGACGAACCGAGTTCGGCGCTCGACCCGATCTCTTCGCTGAAGGTCGAGGAACTGATCTACGAGCTGAAGTCCAAGTACACCATCGTCATCGTTACCCACAACATGCAGCAGGCCGCGCGCGTCTCCGACTACACGGCATTCATGTACATGGGCAAGCTGATCGAGTACGGCGACACCGATACGCTGTTCACCAACCCGGCGAAGAAGCAGACCGAAGACTACATCACCGGCCGCTACGGTTGAGGCCATGGGGAAATCTCCCCTGGCTTTGTCGGGCGCGCTTGCCGTACTAGATGTACTGTCGGCGCACGCCCTCCGCGCCAGCGAAGATTTCCCAAGGGCCTCAATGTCGACTCGACTATTTCCAGGTGCGCTGCGCACCAGAGCCGCCTAGCGGCAGTCTCCTCGGAGCGAGAACAATGATCAGCAAAGACAACCACACCCAACACATCTCCCAGCAGTTCAACGCCGAGCTGGAGGAAGTGCGCAGCCACTTGCTGGCGATGGGCGGCCTGGTGGAGAAGCAGGTCAACGACGCGGTCACCGCGCTGATCGAGGCCGATTCGGGCCTGGCCCAGCAAGTGCGCGAGGTCGACGACCAGATCAACCAGATGGAGCGCAACATCGACGAGGAGTGCGTGCGCATCCTCGCCCGCCGCCAGCCGGCGGCCTCCGACCTGCGCCTGATCATCAGCATCTCCAAGTCGGTGATCGACCTCGAGCGCATCGGCGACGAGGCGACCAAGATCGCCCGCCGCGCCATCCAGTTGTGCGAGGAAGGCGAGTCGCCCAAGGGCTACGTCGAGGTGCGCCACATCGGCGACCAGGTGCGCAAGATGGTGCAGGAAGCGCTCGACGCCTTCGCCCGCTTCGACGCCGACCTGGCGCTGTCGGTGGCGCAGTACGACAAGACTGTCGACCGCGAGTACAAGACCGCGCTGCGCGAGCTGGTCACCTACATGATGGAAGACCCGCGCTCGATCTCCCGCGTGCTCAGCGTGATCTGGGCGCTGCGCTCGCTGGAACGCATCGGCGACCATGCACGCAACATCGCCGAACTGGTGATCTACCTGGTGCGCGGCACGGACGTGCGGCACCTTGGCCTGGCACGCATGGCCGAGGAAGTGGAAGGCACCAAGGAGCGTTGAGCCGCCGCTCGTAGGGTGGGCTTAAACGTCTGTCTGCGCACCACTCGGGTGGGCTTCAGCCCACCAGAGGCTTATGCGCAGACCAACAGCCTGCCTGTCTCAGCTGTGTCGTAGCTCGGCTTGCAGCGTGTCCAGCGTCGCCTGGCGCTCGGCATCCTGCAGACGCGCGCCGGGGTTGAGCGACGACCACTCGGGGTGCGCGCGGCAGCGTTGCAGCGCCTCGGGCAGGCGGCCTTCGCGCCAGCCGTGATCCTGCGGGCCGCTCAGACGGATCGCGTCCAGCGCGGCGTGGCCGCGCGCGGCGAGGGCGGCGAGCAGCTGGCGCTGGCGCAGCGCGAGGAGACGCAGCACTGCATCGTCGACGCTCAGTTCGCGCTGGCCCTTGAGCTTGCCCAGCAGGCGGTTGCCATAGTGCCGTGCGGTCTGCGCGCCGCCGCCGGCCAGCGCGCCGAGCAGCGCCGCGGCGCCGAGGGTGATGCCGCCGACCATCAGGTCGACCCCGGCCCCGGCCGCCGCACCGGCCGCCATACCGCCGCCGATCTTCACGCCGAGCTGTTTGAGTGTCTCGGGGTTGAACAGATCGTCGCCCCAGCGGCCGTCGAGCAGCGGCAGTTCGCCGGCGGCCGCGTCGTCTTTGCCGAAGGCGTACAGGCGCAGCAGTGCTTCGACGCAACGTTGTTCGCGGCCTCGCACCGCATCGTGCAGGTCGCGGATGGCGCCGCGCTCCAGTTCCGGCTGCGCCGCCACGCTGCGTCGGCAGGCGGCGACATCCACCAGCAGCTCGGCGATCAGCCGCTCGCCGCTGGCCCGGCGTGCGGCGGCCTGCGCTTCGTGCTCCTCGATCAGCCGCTGCAGCCGCGGCCGCGCCTGCTCCAGCAGCAGCGCCAGGCTTTCGTACAGGCGGCGCTCGCCGTCCACCGGCGGCGCCACGCTGTCGAAGCGCACCAGCGCGTGCAGGCCGAGCCGCGCCAGCGCCTGGCGCCACTCCTCCTCGCGATGTCCTGGCTGGGCGACGAAATTGAGCACCGGCAGCAGCGGCTTGCCGCAACCGGCCAGTACCGCCAGCTCGTCCTTGTACTTGGCCAGCACCGGCTCGCGCGCGTCGATCACGTACAGCCCGGCGTCGCTGGCCAGCAGCTGGCGCAGCACCTTGGCTTCCTGCTCGAAACGCTGGCGCGCCTCGGCGCCGTCGAGAAAACGCGCCGTGCGCGCCGGGCCATCGAGGCGCTCACCGGGGCGCTCCAGCCGCTCGAGGAAGTCGAGCAGGGCGATGGCGTCCTCCAGGCCGGGGGTGTCGTAGAGTTCGAGCAGCGCCTGGCCATCCACCGACAGCCGCGCGCCCTCGACGTGACGGGTGGTGCTGGGGCGGTGCGACACCTCGCCGAAACCGCGGTCGCGAGTCAGCGTACGCAGCAGCGAGGTCTTGCCGACGTTGGTGTGACCGACCACGGCGAGCTTCAGCGCATCAGTCATGTCCGTTCTCCAGCCAGTTCAGCGGCGCAGCGCTCGAATGTGCCAGGCCCAGCGCATCCAGCGCCTGATGCCAGGCGTCCAGCCGCGCGCTGTCCAGCGCCTCGCCGGCCGGCGCCTGCAGCAGCCAGACGCGCGTGGCGGCGGCGCAGCGCGACAGCTCGCCGAGCAGCGCCAGGGTGCCGCGATCCGGCGACCGGCGCGGATCGCAGGCGATCGCCAGACGCGCCGGCGGAAAGCGCGTGAGCTGATCGAGCAGGCGTCGGCGGCCTTCGCGATCGTCGAGCACGCCGGCATCGGCCACGCCCTTGGGCAGCGGCGGCGGCCACGGCCGGCTGCCGTCCAGCTCGATGGCCACCAGCACGGCGCCGGCGCCGGCCTCGAGCTGCGCGCCGGCGCTCGGCGCGTGCAGCTGTGCCGGCGCGGCATCGCGGATGCCGAGGCGTTCGCTGGGCGGCTGCAGACGTTCGCGCAGCAGGCGGTAGCTCGGCTGTTCGAGATCGATCGCCAGCGCGGCCCGGCCGCGGCGCCAGCGCCACAGACACAACGCAGCGAGCAGCAGGCGCGGCAGCAGGCCGTAGACCAGCACCACGCCGACCAGCCAGCCGGCCCATTGCCGCCGCGCACTTTCCAGATCGCCGGCGAGCGTGCCGCTGGCGCGGATCTGCTCGCCATCCGGCACGCCGAAGCCGAGCAGCGCGGGCAGTGCGCCGAGCGCCTGGGTCAGACCGACGAAGGCGCTCTCGCCGAGGATGGTGGTTTCCCAGACGAAGCCGTAGCGGCGGGTCGCCAGCAGGGCGAGCAGCATGAGTAGCGCGCAAGTCATCGCCAGCAGCCACAGGCCATGCACGCCGAGGCCGAGCAGCCAGCGGCCGAGGCGCTGGCGCTGCAGCAGCACCGGCAGCGCCGGCGCCAGCTGCGCGGCGCGCGCATCGCGGGCGAACTTCTCGCTGAGCCAGAGCCATAGCCGGCCGAGCGCACCGCCGCTGTCACCGGCCAGCGCCAGGCCGAGTAGCCAGCCGAGCAGGGTCAGCAGGTTGAGCCCGAGCAGGCTGCCGAGCGCCCAGAACACGTTGACCGGGCGCTGGCCGTCACCCAGCGCGGCGAAGGCCAGACCGGCGCCGGTGAAAATCGCCAGCACGGCGAGGGCGATGGCGCCGAGCCGCGCGCCCTGGCGCCAGTGGCGCAGCGCTTCGAGCAGGCCGTCGCGGCGCGCCAGCCACAGCGCGCGGCGTTCGATGAGGGTGGACAGGTCGCCGCCGCCGGCGCGGGCCTGGCGGTTGGCTTCCTCGTCGTCCAGCGGGCCGGCGTGTTCCTCGCGCAGGCGCACGGCTTCGGTGAGCCAGAGGCGATCGACACGGGACAGCGAGGGGAGGGGAATGCGGGGATCGCTCACCGGGGGCTCCGCGGCCGGGGATGAGCGCAGAGCATAACCGCAGCCGGGCGGGCCGTGCACGGCGCCGCCCGGCCACTGTGCTCAGCTGCTGCCGGAGCTGGCGGCGTGCATCCGCGGCGGCGCGGGCGGTTCGGGCTGGTGATGGGCGTCGACCAGCGCCACCTCGTTGCCATCGATGTCGTACAGCTTGCCGTTGCGGAAGTAGTCGCCCTCATGCAGCGCGGCGATGTCGCGGTAGCGCAGGCTGCGCTCGCTGCCGGCGACGAACACCGACTGCTGGTCGGAGTTGCCGGCCTTGAGATGGTTGAAGGCCAGGTTGAGGATGATCGCCATGATCGCCGCCGAGCTGATGCCGGAGTGGAAGATGGTCTCGAACCAGGCCGGGAAGTGGTGGTAGAAGCTCGGCGCGGCGATCGGAATCATGCCGAAGCCGATCGAGGTGGCGACGATGATCAGGTTCATGTTGTTGCGATAGTCGACCTGCGCCAGGGTGCGGATGCCGCTGGCCGCGACGGTGCCGAACAGCACCACGCCGGCGCCACCGAGCACGGCGGTGGGTACCGCGGCGATCAGCCGGCCCATCACCGGCAGCAGGCCGAGGGTGACCAGGATCAGGCCGGCGGTGGCGACCACGTAGCGGCTCTTCACGCCGGTCACCGCGACCAGCCCGACGTTCTGCGCGAAGGCGCTCTGGGTGAAGGAGCCGAACAGCGGCGCCAGCGAGCTGGAAATCATGTCGGCGCGCAGACCGTCGCCCAGGCGGCGGGAGTCGACCTTGGTGTCGATGATCTCGCCGACGGCGAGGATGTCCGCCGAGGTTTCGACCAGGGTGACGATGATCACGATCAGCATCGACAGGATCGCCGCCAGCTGGAACTCTGGCGCACCGAAATGCAGCGGCGAAGGCAGCGCCATCAGCGGACCGTCGAGTACCTGGGAGAAGTCGGCCATGCCGAAGAACACCGCCACCACGGTGCCGATGACCATCGCCAGCAGGATCGACAGGCGCGAGATGCTCGCATTGCCGACCTTGCTCAGTGCCAGCACGGTGAACAGGGTGAAGGCCGCCAGGCAGATGTTGGCCACGCTGCCGAAATCCGGCGCCTGGCTGTTGCCGCCCATCGCCCAGCGCGCGGCCACCGGCATCAGCGTCAGACCGATGGTGGTGATGACGATGCCGGTGACCAGCGGTGGAAAGAACTTGGTGATGCGCGAGAACACCGGTGTGATGAACAGGCCGATCAGCGAGGCGGCGATCACCGCGCCGAACACCACCGGCAGGCCGCCGGCGCCGTCGCTGCCGATGATGGCGATCATGGTCGCCACGCCAGCGAAGGACACGCCCTGTACCAGCGGCAACTGGCAACCGAAGAACGGCAAACCGAGCGTCTGCAGCAGGGTCGCCAGCCCGCCGGCGAACAGCGAGGCGGCGATCAGCAGGCCGATGTCGGCGGGCGACAGGCCGGCGGCCTGGCCGACGATCAGCGGCACGGCGACGATACCGCCGTACATGGTGAGTACGTGTTGCAGGCCGTAGGCCAGGTTGGCGCCGACACCGAGATTTTCGTCCTCGGGCCGTCTTTCGGGGGCGGACACAGTCATGGGTAGCTTCTCCCGTTCGTTTTTATTGTGTCGGCCACTGTAGACAATTGGATGCGAGTTACGCCAGTGGTTGTATACAACTTTTCTGTTGGAAGATTCGGATGAAGGCCGGGGCTTTCGCCTGGCCCGCGTCGGCACGGCGTTACAGGTAGCTGCGCAGATTCGCCGAGGGCGAGAAAAGCGACGCGCGGTCGGATCGGTTAAGGGCGGCCGCGTGGCCGCCCGTAACGCTTAGCGGGTCTGACGCAGACGCACGGCCACGTCCGGCTGGTCGATGAACAGCCCGTCGATACCGGCGTCGAGGAAGGCGCGGATCTCCGCCTCGACGTCGCCGCGGGCCTGGGGTTGGTCGCTGCTGCGCAGGCTGGTCGGCAGGAAGGCGTTCTCGGCGCGGAAGGTGTACGGGTGCACCTTGAGGCCAGCGGCGTGGGCGTCGGCGACGAAGCGGGTCGGCGCACCGAGGTTGCCGCCGGCGTCGCGCGGGATGATGTAGCCCTTCTCCGGGCCGACGCCGCTGGCGTAGCGGGCAATGGCCTTGAGGCCCGCCGGCGTGGCCATCTGCGCGTAGGTCAGCTGGCTGCCGCGCACCTGCTGGTCGAAGGGCTGACCGGAGCCGAACAGCTGCACCAGGCGCAGGCGGGTGAGGCCGCTCAGCGTCTTGAGGTTGTCCACCTCGAACGACTGGATGTACACCGGCGCCTGCCGGCCGACGTAGCCGTTGCGCGCGAGAATACGTACCAGCGGCTTCTCCATCGCCAGGCCGAGCTGCCGGAAGTGGGTCGGATGCTTGGTTTCCGGGTACAGGCCGATGCGCCGCCCCTGGCTGAGTTGCAGCGTCTTCACCAGATCGATGATCTCTTGCAGCGTCGGAATCTCCAGGCCGCCGTCGAGGCGGGCGTTGCCCGGACGGATCTCTGGTATGCGCTCGATGGCGCGCAGGGTCTTGAGTTCGGCGAGAGTGAAGTCCTCGCTGAACCAGCCGGTGAGCGCCACGCCATCGACCTGCTGGGTGCGCTTACGCGTGGCGAACTCGGGGCGCTGGGAAACATCGGTGGTCAGGCCCAGCTCGTTGTCGTGGCGGGCGACCAGCTGGCCGTCGAGGGTCATCACCAGGTCCGGCTCGATGTAGTCGGCGCCTTGCAGCACCGCCAGCGCATAGGCGGCCAGGGTGTGTTCGGGCACATAGCCGCTGGCACCGCGGTGGGCGATCACCAGCGGTGCCGGTTCGGCGCGTTCGGCATGGTGTTGTGCCTGACGGTCGTCCGGCGCGGCGACGCCGGCGAGCGGCAGCAGCAGGCCGCAGGCGGCCAGCCAGGGGCGAAGGGAAACAATGGTGCGTGCCATGGGTGGCATCTCCTCGGGATGGGAAACCCCAGGCTGCGCGACGCGAATGACCGTAGCTTGACGCTTCGCGGTCGCGCCTGTTGCAGCACCATGAAACCGACAAACGGTTGGCGCTGCAGCGCGCCGGGGCGCTCTGCTATGCTCGCCGCCATGAATCAGACCCGCCTGCCCCTCGCCATGATCGCCGCATTCGCGCACAACCGCGTGATCGGTCTCGACAACCGCATGCCCTGGCACCTGCCCGCCGATCTCAAGCATTTCAAGGCCATGACCCTCGGCAAGCCGATCATCATGGGCCGCAAGACCTGGGATTCGCTCGGTCGGCCGCTGCCGGGACGGCTCAATCTGGTGGTCAGCCGCCAGACGGATCTGCAGCTCGATGGCGCGGAGACTTTCACCGAACTCGAGGCCGCGCTGGTGCGTGCCGAGCAGTGGGCGCGCGAGCAGGGCGCCGACGAACTGATGCTGATCGGCGGCGCGCAGCTCTACGCGCAGGCGCTGGGCCGGGCGCAGCGGCTCTACCTCACCCGCATCGATGCGCAGCCGGAGGGCGATGCCTTCTTCCCGGCATTCGACGAGAACCAATGGCAATGCGTCGACAGCCAGGCCCATCCGGCCGAAGGCGAGGCGCCGGCCTACCGCTTCGAGACCTGGGCGCGGCGCTGACTTTCGGGCTCGCTTGATCGGCGCCAAGGTCCTCGGCCGGCCCAGCTTCTATCCTTGCGCAGCCATCATTGCGAGACCATCCGATGCAGACCCGCGAATCCGACGTACCGCCAGCCGGGCGCGTATCGGCGATCTTCGTTCGCCACCCGCTCTGGGAAGATGCCCTGGCGCTGCTCACCGGCACGGCGCTGGTCGCCCTCGGCATCGCCTTCTACGCCCACGCCGGGCTGCTCACCGGCGGCACGGTAGGGCTGGCCTTCCTGCTCAAATACCTGGCCGACTGGTCGTTCGGCCCGGCGTTCTTTTTGCTCAACCTGCCGTTCTACGCCCTGGCAATCTGGCGCATGGGCTGGAAATTCACCCTGCGCACGGTCTGTGCGGTGGCGCTGGTGTCGCTGTTCGCCGAGCTGACCCCGCAGTGGGTGCGCTTCGCCGAGCTGAATCTGGTCTACGCCGCGGTGTTCGGCGGCTTCGCGATGGGTGTCGGCCTGCTCATCTTGTTCCGTCATCGCGCCAGCCTGGGCGGGGTGAATATCCTTGCGCTGTTCCTGCAGGAACGCTTCGGCCTGCGCGCCGGCAAGGTGCAGATGGTCATCGATGCGCTGATCGTGCTGGCGGCGGTGTTCGTCGTCGCGCCGGAGCGGGTGCTGCTGTCGGTGCTGGGCGCGGTGGCGCTGAATCTGGTGCTGGCGATCAACCACCGCGCCGGTCGCTACATGGGCGTCAGCTGAGGCTGATGAGCTCGACCTGCGCTTGGCCGCCGTCCAGCTCCAGCACGGCGAGGCTGATCGGCAGGCTGAAGCGTCTCGGCCCGGCGCTGCCCGGGTTGACGTAGAGCACGCCGTCGCGCCGCTCGACCTTCGGCTGGTGCGAGTGGCCGGCGATCACCACATCGATACCGGCGGCGACGGGGTCGCGATCCAGCTGCTTGAGGTCGTGCAGCACGTGGAGGGCGAGCCCGGCGATGCGCAAGTCCAGTCGTTCCGGCAGGGCCAGCGCCCAGTCGCCGTGGTCGACGTTGCCGCGAATCGCCGCCAGCGGCGCAATCGCGCGCAGCCCGTCGAGCACCTCCGGTTTGCCGATATCACCGGCGTGGATGATCTGCGCGCAACCCTGCAATGCCGCCAGCGCTTCGGGGCGGAGCAGGCCGTGGGTGTCGGCGATCAGGCCGATGCGCATTGCAGTGCTCCTCGCGGTCGGGCGGATCAGGGTAGCAGCTCGCCCGGCCGGCGGCGTTCCGGCCTTGCCGAGCGGGCCTCAGCGCTGCTCGCTCTGCGGTGTCACCCGCAGCACTTCCTCGAGGGTGGTGAGGCCGGCGGCGACTTTCTGTGCGCCGGACAGGCGCAGACTGCGCATGCCGTCCTTGAAGGCCTGGCGGCGCAGGGCGACGAGGTCGGTGTCGGCGGTGATCAGCGGCTTGATCGCATCGTTGAGCAGCATGATTTCGTAGACGCCGGCGCGCCCACGGTAACCGGTGTCGCGGCATTCCAGGCAGCCCACTGCCTGCTGCGCATGGGTGGGCAGCGGCGCGTTCCACGGTTTGGTCAGCGCGGCCCAGTCGTCGGCGTCCAGCTGCACCGGCGTCCTGCAGTGCGGGCAGAGCGTGCGCACCAGACGCTGGGCCATCACGCCGAGCACGGTGGCCTTGAGCAGATAGTGCGGCACGCCGAGTTCGAGCAGGCGGCTGATGGCGCTGGGCGCGTCGTTGGTGTGCAGCGTGGAGAGCACCAGGTGCCCGGTGAGCGCGGCCTGGATGGCCATCTCGGCGGTTTCCAGGTCGCGGATCTCGCCGACCATGATGATGTCCGGGTCCTGGCGCATCAGCGCACGCACGCCGCTGGCGAAGGTCAGGTCGATGTTGTGCTGCACCTGCATCTGGTTGAAGGCGCCCTCGATCATCTCGATCGGGTCCTCGATGGTGCAGACGTTCACCTCGGGCGTCGCCAACTGCTTGAGCGTGGTGTAGAGCGTGGTGGTCTTGCCCGAGCCGGTCGGCCCGGTGACCAGAATGATGCCGTTGGGCTGGCAGGTCATGCTTTGCCAGCGGCGCAGGTCGTCGGCGGAAAAGCCCAGCTGGTCGAAGCCCTTGAGCAGCACCTCGGGGTCGAAGATGCGCATCACCATCTTCTCGCCGAAGGCGGTCGGCAGCGTCGACAGGCGCAGCTCCACCTCACCGCCATCCGGGGTCTTGGTCTTGACCCGGCCATCCTGCGGCTTGCGCTTCTCGGCGACGTTCATCCGCCCGAGCGTCTTCAGGCGGCTGACCACTGCCATCGTCACCTGTGGCGGGAACTGGTAGACGTTGTGCAGCACGCCGTCGATGCGAAAGCGCACGGTGCCCTGCTCGCGCCGCGGTTCGATGTGAATGTCGCTGGCGCGTTGCTGGAAAGCGTACTGGAACAGCCAGTCGACGATGTTGACGATGTGCGAGTCGTTGGCGTCCGGTTCCTGGTCGCTGGCGCCGAGGTTGAGCAGCTGCTCGAAGTTGCCGACGCCGCTGATCTTCTGGTCCGTGGCGGTGGCGCCGCTGACCGACTTGGCCAGGCGGTAGAACTCCACGGTGAAGCGCTGGATGTCTGCCGGGTTGGCCACCACGCGCGTGATCGGGCGCTTGAGCACGTGCGTGAGGTTGGCTTCCCAGCCTTTGACGAAGGGCTGGGCGCTGGCGATGGTCACGCTATGACCGTCTACCGCCACGGCGAGAATCTTGTGGCGCTGAGCGAAGGCGTAGGACATCAGCGGGGTGACGGCGGCGACGTCGATCTTCAGCGGGTCGATGCGCAGGTAAGCCTGGCCGGCCAGCTCCGCCAGCCAGGCGGTGAGGGTTTCCAGGTCGAGCTTCTTGCCGGCGCGCTGGCGGTCGTCGAGATGCTGCGCGGCGAGAAATTCCAGCGGATGCTGCTGGTTGTTCACCGCGCTGCGGCGTACCGCCAGGCACTGCTCGGCGCTTTCCTGGTCGACGCGACCCTGGGCGACCAGCTCGCGCAGCAGGTCGTTGAGGTCGAGCGGTCGGTCGGCGAGGGACGGGGCGAAGGCGGACATGAAAAGCGACTCCTGGGCAAAGGCAGCGGCGGGCCGTGGGCCGACTCCGCTTCGGCGGCGCAGGGTCGGTGGCGCCGTTGGCGCCGGCCCGACCCGCGCTGCGCAGCTTACTTCTCGAGCAGTTTCCAGGCCTTGAGCGTCCACACAATATGCGCCTGCTCGGCACGCAGCTGGCGGGCCTCATCGGTCAGCGGCTGGCGTGCCAGCTCATGGAGCTTGGCCAGTTCGCCATACAGACGATCGGTTTCCGGCAGTTCCAGCAGCACGCCGCGGGCCAGGTGCAGCCAGACCAGCAGGCGCTCCATGCGCGGGCTCTGCTCGACCAGGTCTTCGGGCTGGCGCTGGTAGCGCGGCAATTGCAGCGCCTTGGCTTCCTCGGCGAGCAGGTGCATCAGCCACTTGCCCAGCTCGGCAGCGCCTTGGCGATCGCCCCGTGCATTGCGGCCGACGGTCCAGCCGCGCTGCAGCAGCCATTGCGAGGCCTTCAGCGAGAACAGGCCCCAGCGAGTGCGGCCGAGTTCGGCGGCGAATTCTGCCGGTGCGGCCTGGCGGATCGCCTCGTCATCCTGGCCGGCTTCCAGGCGCGGGCGCCAGTCGCCGATCAAGGCATCGAGCAGCTCGCGCAGCTCGCGGCTGCTGGCGCGCGGCGCGGCCTGGCCGAGGCTGCCGAGCAGCGCGCGCAGCTCGATCAGTTGCGCCAGCCAGTCGTTCAGCAGCTTCCAGTGACCATTGAAGCGGTATTGCTCGGCCAGCCGCTGGCTGTTGCCGAGCAGCTGCCAGCCGAGCGCGGGCACCGCGTCGTCCAGCGGCATGCTGGCGTCCAGCACCGGTGCCGGCAGATTGAGGCCATAGCCTTCGGCATCGTAGAGACGGTAGCCGCGCTCGGCCTTGCTGATGTCGCAGGGCATCAGCGGCAGGTCGGCGGCCAGTTCGATGGCCAGCTCCAGCAGCGCTTCGGGCTCGCCCTGGCGCAGTTCCAGCTCCAGCTCGCAGATTTCCTCGGCGCGCTTGCCGGCCTTGACCTGGCCGAGGTCGAGCGCGGCCTCGATGACCACCTTGGCCTTGCCGCGGCCCCAGGCGATCTCGGCCTTCTCGCGGACGAAGTCGGTGCTGAAGATGGGCTTGAGGGTCTTCTTGTCCAGCTCGGCCAGTTCGGCCGGCCAGCAGTCGTCGGTGAGCTTCTTCAGGTCCAGCTTGGCCTTGTCCAGGTGCCAATCCCACTCGTTACGCTCGGACAGCCCGGCAACGCTCTGGCCGCGGCTCTTGAGCGTCTGGATGACCTGCTCGCCGTCGCGGCGCAGGCGCAGGGCGACCCGGGCGCGCGCGAGGGCGCGGTCGGCGCTGTCGTAGTACTGGTTGAGCAGCTCGTGGCTCGCCCAGCCGCTCTTGTTGCGCTTCTTCAGCAGCGGGTGCTCGCGCAGGGCCAGCAGCGTTTCACGGCTGGCGCGCAGCTTGATTTCGGTTTCCTTGGCCATCTTCGACTCGCAATAGGGTGGATTCGGGTGCCGCTGCCAATGGCAGAGGGGACCGAAGTCCCCTCTTTGTAGCACGCACGGGCGGCCGGGTCAGACGAACAGCTTGGTCCCCAGCCAGAACAGGCCGGCGGAAAGCGCGATGGTGGCCGGCAATGTCAGTACCCAGGCCATCAGGATCGTGCGGATGGTGTTGATCTGCAGCCCGCTGTTGTTGGCGACCATGGTACCGGCGACGCCGGAGGAGAGGATGTGCGTGGTGGAAACCGGCAGGCTGTAGAGGTTGGCCATGCCGATGGCGAACACCGCGGTGACCTGCGCGCACATGCCCTGGGCGTAGGTCATGCCCTGCTTGCCGATCTTCTCGCCGACGGTGCGCACCACGCGCCGCCAGCCGACCATGGTGCCGAGGCCGAGCGCCAGGGCGACGGCGAGGATCACGCCGAACGGCGCGTATTCGGTGGTGGCGGTGAGGTCCTTGCGCAGCTTGTCGAGGTCGGCCTGCTCGCGCTTCGGGATGCCCTTCAGCTTGCCGACCTTCTTCGCCGTGTCGTCCAGGCAGAGCAGGTAGCGGCGCACCTCGATGCGGCGTTCGGCCGGCATGTCGCGGTAGTTCGTGATTCCGTCCAGGCTGCCCAGCAGTGCATCGATGGTTGGCTCGGTGAGCTGCGGGTCGCAACGGAAGTGGCGGGGCAGCTCGGTCTGGCCGTTCTTGCCGAGCGCCAGGTAGTCCTGCAGCGCGTCGTGGTTGCGCGCATAGAACTGCTGCAGGTGGACGGCGGCGTGACGGGTCCGTTCGATCTCGTAGCCGGTGCTGGTCTGGTCGAGCACGAACTTGGCCGGGACGATGCCGATCAGCACCAGCATGATCAGGCCGATGCCTTTCTGGCCGTCGTTGGAACCATGCACGAAGCTCATGGCCATGGCCGAGACGATCAGCACCAGGCGGTTCCAGAACGGCGGGTGCTTCTTGCCCTTGTGCTGCGAGCGGATGTGCGGGGTGTCGTGCATCTTGTTGACCGGGAAGCGCTTGCGCAGCAGCCACAGCAGCAGCGCGCCGATCAGGAAACCCGCCAGCGGCGAGAAGATCAGCGACAGGCCGATATCGATGGCCTTCTTCCAGTTGACCCCGTCGGCCACCGAGATATCGGTGAGCATGGCATTGGCCAGCCCGACGCCGAGGATCGAGCCGATCAATGTGTGCGAGCTGGAGGCCGGGATGCCGAAGTACCAGGTGCCGAGGTTCCAGGCGATGGCCGCGGTGAGCAGGGCGAACACCATCACCAGGCCGCGCCCTGTGTCGACATTGATCAGCAGTTCCACCGGCAGCAGGTGGACGATGGCGTAGGCGACCCCGACGCCGCCGAGCAGGACGCCGAGAAAGTTGAAGATGCCGGAGAAGACCACTGCCAGATGCGGCGGCATCGCATTGGTATAGATCACCGTCGCCACCGCGTTGGCGGTGTCGTGGAAGCCGTTGATGAACTCGAAACTGAGGACGAAGAGCAGGGCGAGGACGAGGCTGGCTGCGACCCAGAAGTCGAGTCCGCTGAAGAGATCGAACATGAAAGTGTCCGCGGGGGGTCTTTGGAGGCGCGGGATTATGCCAGAAGGTTCACATCATGGCCTTTTGGATATGTAACCGACGCCCGGCACCCGGCTCGGCCAAGGTTTTTCCGCCAGGCGGTCACATTAGTTTTATAATTGCGGCTTCCTTACCGAAAGGCGCTGTCTATGCCAATCAATCCGTTTGTCAGTCTCTTCGGCCGTTCGCCCATCGGCCCGATGCAGCAGCACATGGCCAAATCCCACGAATGCGCGGCGAACCTGGTGCCGTTCTTCCAGGCGGTGATGGCGCAGGACTGGGAACGCGTCGAACAGATCCAGCAGGAAATGGTTCAGCTGGAGAATGAGGCCGACAAACTGAAGAAGAGCGTCCGCCAGCACCTGCCCAAGAGCCTGTTCCTGCCGGTACCGCGCTCGGACCTACTCGATCTGTTGAGCGTGCAGGACAAGATTGCCAACCGGGCCAAGGACATCGCCGGCCTGATGCTCGGCCGCTGCATGAACATTCCCGCGCAGCTGCAGCCGCAGATGCTGGCTTATGTGCAGCGTTGCGTTGACGCCAGCACCCAGGCGCTCAAAGCGCTCAAGGAACTCGACGCCCTGCTGGAAACCGGCTTCAGCGGCCGCGAAGCCGTACTCGTGGAAAAAATGGTCGAGGAGCTCGAAGACATCGAGCGCGACACCGACCGCATGCAGGTTGCCGTGCGGCGCGCCCTGTATCAGCTGGAAAAGGACCTTCCGCCCGTGGATGTGATCTTCCTCTACAAGATCATCGAATGGGTCGGCGACATCGCCGACCGTGCCGAACGTGTCGGCAACCGACTGGAACAATTGCTGGCGCGCTGAGCGCCAGCATCCTTTCTGGCTTCAACAGGTAATCCTTATGTCTCTTCTCTCGGAATACGGTTTCGTACTCCTCGTGCTCGCCTGCATGTTCGGTTTTTTCATGGCCTGGGGCGTGGGCGCCAATGACGTGGCCAATGCGATGGGCACCTCGGTCGGCTCCAAGGCACTGACCATCCGCCAGGCGATCTTCATCGCCATGATCTTCGAATTCTGCGGCGCCTACCTGGCCGGTGGCGAAGTGACCGAGACGATCAAGAACGGCATCGTCGATGCGGAGATCATCACGCCGGACCTGATGGTGCTGGGCATGATGTCGGCGCTGCTGGCCGCCGGCACCTGGCTGCTGATCGCGACCTCGCGCGGCTGGCCGGTATCGACCACGCACTCGATCGTCGGCGCGGTGATCGGTTTCGCCGCCGTCGGCATCTCGATGGATGCCGTGCAGTGGGGCGCGATCGGCCCGATCGTCGCCAGCTGGGTGATCACCCCGTTCCTTTCCGGGCTGGTGGCCTTCGGCCTGTTCATGAGCGTGCAGCGGCTGATCATGGATACCGACGAACCGTTCCGTAACGCCAAGCGCTATGTACCGCTGTACATGTTCGCCACCGGCTTCATGGTCGCGCTGATGACCGTGACCAAGGGCCTCAAGCATGTCGGGCTGCACCTCTCCGGCGCGCAGGGCCTGCTGCTGGCGGTGGCCATCGGACTGCTGGTGATGTTCGCCGGCATCGCGCTGCTGTCGCGCATCAAGGTCGACGCGGAAGCGGATCGCACCTTCCACTTCGCCAGCGTGGAGAAGGTGTTCGCCGTACTGATGGTGTTCACCGCCTGCTCGATGGCCTTCGCCCACGGCGCCAACGACGTGGCCAACGCAGTCGGTCCGCTGGCGGCCATCGTCGGCGTGATCGAGTCCGGCGGTGCCAGCGACATCGCCGCCAAGTCCGCCGTGCCGGGCTGGGTGCTGCTGCTCGGCGCGCTGGGGATCGTTATCGGTCTGGCCACCTACGGCTACAAGGTGATCGCCACCGTCGGCAAGGAAATCACCGAGCTGACGCCTAGCCGCGGTTTTGCCGCCGAGCTGGCGACAGCGTCCACCGTGGTCGGCGCTTCGGCCATCGGCCTGCCGGTATCCACCACCCATACGCTGGTCGGCGCGGTGCTCGGCATCGGCATCGCGCGCGGCATCGGCGCGCTGAATCTGGGCGTGATCGGCAAGATCTTCGTTTCCTGGATCGTCACGCTGCCGGCCGGTGCACTGCTGTCGATCGTGTTCTTCAGCATCCTGCAGGGCCTGTTCGGCTGATTGCGGCGCCGCCCGCTGGTCGCTGGGCGGCGCGATTTCGGCATCGCGACGGGTTTCATGCTTCACTGCACGCGTCGTCCGCCATGCCGAGGAGCCGTCCGTGCCCATCCCCTCTCTCAAGGAGCAGTTCGCCGCGCTGATCGCCGCGCCGTCGGTGAGCTGCACTCAGCCCGGCTGGGACCAGAGCAACCGCGCCGTGATCGAGCTGCTGGCCGGCTGGCTCGGTGAGCTGGGCTTCGCCTGCGAGACCCCCGAAATTGCCCCCGGCAAGTTCAACCTGCTGGCCGTCTACGGCTCCGGCCCGGGCGGCCTGGTGCTGGCCGGACACAGCGATACCGTGCCCTACGATGCCGGGCTGTGGACGTCCGACCCGCTGCGCCTGCGCGAGGCCGACGACCGCTGGTACGGGCTGGGCAGCTGCGACATGAAGGGCTTCTTCGCACTGGTAATCGAGGCGGTGCGTACGCTGCTCGAACAACCGTTCCGCCAGCCCCTGCTGATTCTCGCCACTTGCGACGAGGAAAGCTCGATGTCCGGCGCCCGCGCGCTGGCGGCGGCCGGCCAGCCGCTCGGGCGGGCTGCGCTGATCGGCGAGCCCACCGGCCTGCGCCCGGTGCGGCTGCACAAGGGCATCATGATGGAGCGCCTGGACATCCTCGGGCAGAGCGGCCATTCGTCCAATCCGGCCTACGGCCACAGCGCGCTGGAGGCCATGCACGCGGCGATGGGCGAGCTGCTGGCGCTGCGCCGCGAGTGGCAGGCCGAGTTCAACAATCCGCTGTTCGACGTGCCCGGGCCGACGCTCAATCTCGGCTGTATCCACGGCGGCGACAATCCCAACCGCATTTGCGGCCAGTGCGCGCTGGAATTTGACCTGCGTCCGCTGCCGGGCATGGACCCGGCAAAGTTGCGCACGGCGATCCGCCAGCGCCTGCAGCCGCTGGCCGAGCAGCATCGGGTGAGCATCGAGCTGGCGCCGATCTTCCCCAGCGTGCCGGCCTTCGAGCAGGCCGCCGACAGCGAGCTGGTACAGCTTGCCGAACGCCTCACCGGTCACGCCGCCCACGCGGTGGCGTTCGCCACCGAAGCGCCTTATCTTCAGCAGCTCGGCTGCCAGACGCTGATCCTCGGGCCAGGCGACATCGCCTGCGCGCATCAGCCGGACGAGTATCTTGAGCTGGCGCGTATCGAGCCGACCGTGCAGCTGCTGCGGCGGATGATCGCCCACTACTGTCTGCAACCGGCGCGGGCCTGACGCCGCGCCTCTTCGTCAATCCCACGGGTTCATCCATGCACGACTACGTCACCTGGCTTCGCGACTCCTCGCCCTACATCAATTCGCACCGCGACCGCACCTTCGTCGTCATGCTGCCGGGCGACGGCCTGGAGCATGCCAACTTCGCCAACATCGTCCACGACCTGGTGCTGCTGCACAGCCTTGGCGTGCGCCTGGTGCTGGCGTTCGGCTCGCGGCCGCAGATCGAGGCGCGACTGGCGGCGCGCGGCATCGAGCCGCGCTATCACCGCGACCTGCGCATCACCGATGCGGCGACGCTGGAATGCGTGATCGATGCGGTCGGACAGATGCGCATCGCGCTGGAAGCGCGGCTGTCGATGGACATGGCCGCCTCGCCGATGCAGGGCGCGCGGCTGCGCGTGGCCAGCGGCAATTTTGTCACCGCGCGACCGATTGGCGTGCTTGACGGTGTCGACCTGCACCACACCGGTGAGGTGCGGCGCATCGACCGCAAGGGCATCGGCCGCCTGCTCGACGAGCGCACCATCGTGCTGCTGTCGCCGCTGGGCTACTCGCCGACCGGGGAGATCTTCAACCTGGCCTGCGAGGACGTCGCCACCCGCGCCGCCATCGACCTGCAGGCTGACAAGCTGGTGCTCTACGGTGCCGAGACCGGGTTGCTCGACGAGAGCGGCAGGCTGGTGCGCGAGCTGCGCCCGCAGCAGATTCCGGCCTACGTCGAACGCCTCGGCAGCCAGTACCAGGCCGAGCTGCTCGACGCCGCCGCGCAGGCCTGCCGCGGCGGTGTGCGGCGCAGCCACGTGGTCAGCTACGCCGACGACGGCGCGCTGCTCAACGAGCTGTTCACCCGCGACGGTGCCGGCACCCTGGTCACTCAGGAGCAGTTCGAGCAGCTGCGCGAGGCGACCATCGAGGACGTCGGTGGGCTGATTGACCTGATCACCCCGCTGGAGGAACAGGGCATCCTCGTGCGCCGCTCGCGCGAGGTGCTGGAGCGCGAGGTCGAGCAGTTCAGCATCGTCGAGCGCGACGGGCTGATCATCGCGTGCGCGGCGCTCTATCCGATCGCCGATTCGGACGCCGGCGAGCTGGCCTGTCTGGCGGTCAACCCGGAATACCGCCACGGCGGGCGCGGCGACGAACTGCTCGAACGCATCGAGGAGCGTGCGCGCAAGCTCGGACTGAAGAAGCTCATCGTGCTCACCACGCGCACCGCGCACTGGTTCCGCGAGCGTGGCTTCGAGCCGATCGGCGTCGAGCACCTGCCGGCGGCGCGCGCCTCGCTGTACAACTTCCAGCGCAACTCGAAGATCTTCGAAAAGGCGCTCTGAGGCGCTGGCGGCGGGCAGCGCGCCCGCCGCAGACAATGCTCAGGCGTCGAGGCTGCGCTGGTAATCGGCGACGAAACTGTCGAAATCCAGGCGATCGGCCGCTTCCATCGCGGTCTGCTGTTCCAGCGATTGCCGCGCCGCAGTTTCGAAACCGGCCATCACCTCGGCGGGCAGTGGCTCTGCGCGGAAATGCCCGGCATGGAGGAGCGTCTGGCGCATGGCGAACCGGCTGAAGCTCTCGCCGCTGCGGCGCAGCTCGTCGAGCACCCGTGCCGACGGGGTCAGGCGGCTGTCGGCGACCTTGGCCCGCTGTTCGGCGAGCGCCTCGGCATGCCGCGCGTCGCCGTGGCTGCGGTCGAGCAGGGCGGCGACACGGCCAATGCCGTCGAGCAGCTCGCCGGCCCAGACGGTGAGGGGCAGGTTCTCGCCGCGGCGGCGCAGTTCCAGGCCGGGGCGCCGGCCCTCCTTGACCACCTTGAGGAAGTTGTCGGTGGCGGTGCCGCATTCGCCTTCGGCCAGACAGGGGCTGTCATCCAGCGCGCAGAACAGCAGGAAGGCATCGAGGAAGCGTGCCTCGCCGAGGTCGATACCCAGCGGCAGGAACGGATTGATGTCCAGGCAGCGCACTTCGATGTACTGGATGCCGCGCGCCCGCAGCGCCTGCAACGGCCGCTCGCCGACCGCAGTGACGCGCTTGGGGCGGATATTGGAGTAGTACTCGTTTTCGATCTGCAGCACGTTGGTGTTGAGCTGCTGCCAGTTGCCGGCGGCGTCCTTGGTGCCCAGCGCCACGTAGGGTGCATATGGCGTGGAGACCGCGTGATAGAGGCTTTCGGTATAGCTTGGCAGGTCGTCGTAGCAGGGCGTCAGGCCGGCCTGGGCGTTGTTCTGGTAGCCCAGGTCGCTCATGCGCAGGCTGGTCGCCCAGGGCAGGTAGAGCGTGTGCTCATCGAGCTGTTCGAGCTGATGCGCGCGGCCGCGCAGGAAGCCGACATCCAGCGCCGGCGAGGCGCCGAACAGGTACATCAGCAGCCAGCTGTAGCGACGGAAGTTGCGGATCAGGCTGATGTAGCGGCTGGAGCGATAATCCTGCGCGCTGCGCTGATCACCGTCGTCGGCCTGCAGCACCGCCCACAGTTGCTCGGGCAGCGAGAAGTTGTAGTGAATGCCGGCGATGCACTGCATGGTCTTGCCGTAGCGCAGCGCCAGGCCCTGGCGGTAGACGTGCTTGAGCCGGCCGACGTTGGAGCTGCCGTATTCGGCGATGGGAATGTCCGCCTCGTCCGGCAGCGGACAGGGCATCGACGGGCTCCAGAGGAACTCGCCGTCGAGCTTGGCATAGGTGAACCGGTGGATGGTCTCCAGCTCGGCCAGCGTATTGCGCGGGTCCTGGTCGGTGCCGGTGATGAATTCCAGCAGCGCCTCGGAATAGTCGGTGGTGATCTGCGGGTGCGTCAGCGCCGAGCCAAGGGCACGCGGATGCGCGGTGTGGGCCAGCTGGCCGTTCGCATCGACGCGCAGGCATTCGCGCTCGATCCCGTGCAGGCATTGGCTGAGCAGCGGCAGGTTGGTTTGCTCGGCCAGCAGTGCCAGACGATGAGAGAGAAGATCGCTCAACTTGTGGATTCCTTCACGCGACAGTCGGCCCAATATGGGGACGCAAACGCCGCTGCACAAGAGCGGCGTTTGCGTGCGGACACGATGGGCGCGGCGTTACAGGCAGGCGAAGGTGGCCTGCGCCTTGGCGATCAGCTTGTCGCCCTGGTGGACCTCGGCTTCGAGCACCTGGGTGCGCCGGCCGCCATGCACCACCCACGCCCGGCAGCGTAGCTCGCCGTCGGTGACCGGGCGGATGTAGTTGACCTTGCATTCCAGCGTCACGCTGTTCGGCGAGCCGTCGCCGAGGCTGTGGCTGGCCTGGCCCATGGCGGTGTCGATCAGCGAGAACAGCGCGCCGCCGTGCAGCTTGCCGTGCAGGTTGCGCAGACCGTCGTGCATGGTCAGGCCGAGCACGGCCTCGCCATTACCGACCTGGTGGATTTCCAGGCCGAGCAGACGGCCGAAGGCGCTGGAGTTGCCCACCGCCTCGACTTGCATGCTCATGCTTATTTCCTCAGCTGCTTGGCGTTGGCGAACAGCGCGGCCATCGCCGCGTTGGCCGGCGCGGGCTTGTCTTCCCGTGCGTGGCGTTCGCTGCGCGGGGCGTTGCCGCGTGGCTTGCTGCCGCCGCGCGGGCCGTCGGTCTTCTCGCCTGGGGTATCGCTCATGCGCATGGACAGGCCGACGCGCTGGCGCGGGATGTCCACTTCCATGACCTTGACCTTGACGATGTCACCGGCCTTGACCACCTCATACGGGTCCTTGACGAACTTCTCGGAGAGCGCCGACACGTGCACCAGGCCGTCCTGATGCACGCCGATGTCGACGAAGGCGCCGAAGTTGGTCACGTTGGTCACTACGCCCTCCAGCACCATGCCGGGCTTGAGATCGGCCAGCGTCTCGACGCCGTCCTGGAACTCGGCGGTCTTGAACTCCGGGCGCGGGTCGCGGCCCGGCTTGTCCAGTTCGCTGAGGATGTCGGTGACGGTCGGCAGGCCGAAGGTTTCGTCGGTGAACTTCGCCGGGTCCAGGCGCTTGAGGAACGCCGAATCGCCGATCAGTGAGCGGATGTCGCGGCCGGTGTCGGCGGCGATGCGCTTGACCAGCGGGTAGGTTTCCGGGTGCACCGCGGAGGCGTCCAGCGGGTTGTCACCGTTCATCACGCGCAGGAAGCCGGCGGCCTGCTCGAAGGTCTTGTCGCCCAGGCGCGGCACCTTCTTCAGCTCGCTGCGCGACTTGAACGCACCGTTGGCATCGCGGTAGGCGACGATGTTCTGCGCCAGGGTGCCGTTGAGCCCGGAGATGCGCGCCAGCAGGGCGGCGGAAGCGGTATTCACGTCGACGCCGACGGCGTTCACGCAATCCTCCACCACCGCATCCAGCGAGCGCGCCAGCTTGAGCTGGGACACGTCGTGCTGGTACTGGCCGACGCCGATGGATTTCGGGTCGATCTTCACCAGCTCGGCCAGCGGATCCTGCAGGCGGCGGGCGATGGACACGGCACCGCGCAGGGACACGTCCAGATCGGGGAATTCCCGGGCCGCCAGTTCCGAGGCCGAATACACCGAGGCGCCGGCTTCGCTGACCATGATCTTGGTGAGCTTGAGACCGGGTACTTTCTTGATCAGCTCGCCGGCCAGCTTGTCCGACTCGCGGCTGGCGGTGCCATTGCCGATGGCGATCAGGTCGACCGCGTGCTTGGCGCACAGCTTGGCGAGGATCGCCAGGGTGCCGTCCCAGTCGTTGCGCGGTGCGTGCGGGTAGACGGTGGCGGTTTCCAGCAGCTTGCCGGTGGCGTCGACCACCGCGACCTTGCAGCCGGTGCGCAGGCCCGGGTCGAGCGCCAGCGTCGCGCGCGGGCCGGCCGGGGCGGCGAGCAGCAGGTCGTGCAGGTTGCGGGCGAACACCGAGATCGCCTCGTCCTCGGCCTTGTCGCGCAGCTCACCGAGCAGATCGGTTTCCAGATGGGTGTAGAGCTTGACCTTCCAGGTCCAGCGCACCACTTCGCCCAACCACTTGTCGGCGGCGCGACCGCGGTTGGCGATGCCGAAGCGCTCGCCGATCATGCCTTCGCCCGGGTGCATGCTGCCGGGCGTTTCGTCACCGACCTTGAGGCTGACGCTGAGGATGCCTTCGTTGCGGCCGCGGAAGATCGCCAGCGCGCGGTGCGACGGGGTGTTCTTCAGCACCTCGTCGTGTTCGAAATAGTCGCTGAACTTGGCGCCTTCGCTTTCCTTGCCCGGCACCACGCGGGCGCTGAGGGTGGCGTTGTGCTTGAGGAACTCGCGCAGCTTGGCCAGCAGGTCGGCATCTTCGGCGAAGCGCTCCATGAGGATGTACTTGGCGCCTTCGAGCACGGCTTTCACATCGGCAAAGCCCTTCTCGGCGTCGACGAAGCGCTCGGCTTCTTGCTCTGGCGTAAGGTCCGGGTTGCCGAACAGCGCATCGGCCAGTTCGCCGAGACCGGCTTCCAGGGCGATCTGGCCCTTGGTGCGGCGTTTCTGCTTGTAGGGCAGGTAGAGGTCTTCGAGGCGGGTCTTGGTGTCGGCGAGGTCGATCTCGCGCTTGAGCTCGGGAGTCAGCTTGCCCTGTTCCTCGATGCTGGCGAGGATCGAGACGCGACGCTCGTCCAGCTCGCGCAGGTAGCGCAGGCGCTCCTCCAGATTGCGCAGCTGGGTATCGTCGAGGCTGCCGGTGACTTCCTTGCGGTAACGGGCGATGAAGGGCACGGTGGAGCCCTCGTCGAGCAGCGCGACGGCGGCGGCTACTTGTTGCGGGCGCACGCCCAGCTCGTTGGCGATACGGGAGTTAATGCTGTCCATGAAGCTACCTGGGTCAGTCGAACCATGCAGGCCGGGCCTGCGCGAAAGCGCGGGAGTATAAAGGCAGCGGCCGGCTTGCTGCGGCGCTGCGGATGAAAAAGCACCGCGCGCCGACGACCGCTTCGCCCGCAAAATCTGCTAACAATGGCTGACGAATGCCTCTTCATCCGCAGGCGCATAATGCGCCGTCGATAAATCCGGGAGTTCCCATGAGCAGCACTGCGTCCGCCAACGAAGGTGAAAAGATCCTCATCGTCGATGATGACGCCCGTCTGCGACGCCTGCTCGAGCGCTTTCTCGACGAGCAGGGCTACCGCGTGCGGACCGTGGAGAACACCGAGCAGATGGACCGCCTGCTCAGCCGCGAGCTGTTCCAGCTGGTGGTGCTCGATCTGATGATGCCCGGCGAGGATGGTCTGTCGGCCTGCCAGCGCCTGCGCGAGAGCAACAACCAGATTCCGATCATCATGCTCACCGCCAAGGGCGACGAGGCCAGCCGCATCCAGGGTCTGGAGCAGGGCGCCGACGATTACCTGGCCAAGCCGTTCAATCCGCGCGAGCTGCTGGCGCGCATCCGCGCCGTGCTGCGCCGGCAGACGCCGCAGGTGCCGGGCGCGCCGGGCAGCGAGGAGGAGATCGTCACCTTCGGCGATTACCAGCTGTCGCTGGCGACCCGCGAGCTGACGCGCGGCGATCAGGTGCACATGCTCACCACCGGCGAGTTCGCCGTGCTCAAGGCGCTGGTGCAGCACGCCCGCGAGCCGCTGACACGCGACAAGCTGATGAACCTCGCCCGTGGTCGCGAGTGGGACGCGCTGGAGCGATCCATTGACGTGCAGATCTCGCGCCTGCGCCGGCTGATCGAACCCGATCCGTCCAAGCCGCGCTACATCCAGACCGTGTGGGGCGTGGGCTACGTGTTCGTGCCGGACGGCAACAAGTGACATTCGCGCTTCACGCAGGCGGCAGGCGGCAGGTGACGCGGGCGGCCTGCGCGTCCACTGGCAGCGCGCGGCGCGAGGCTCGTCGCGGGTGAAAGCGCCGCTGTGGTTCCCGCAAAGCTTCTTCGCCCGCACCCTGTGGATGGTGCTGGTGGTGGTGCTGTTCTCCAAGGTGCTGACGCTGTTCTACCTGATGGCCAACGAGGACGTGCTGGTGGACCGCCAGTACAGCCACGGCGCGGCGCTGACGCTGCGAGCCTACTGGGCGGCGGACGCTGCCGACCGCGCACGCATCGGTCGCGCCGCCGGTCTGCAGACGGTGCCGGAGCTGCAGGTACCGCGCGGCGAATACCACTGGCCCTACACCGACATCTTCCAGCGGCAGATGCGCGCCGAGCTGGGCGCCGAGACCGAGGTACGGGTGCGTATCCAGCCGTCCACCGCGATCTGGGTGCGCGCGCCGGAGCTCGGCGCGGACTGGGTGCGGGTGCCGCTGTATGCCTATCCGCTACGCGGCCAGCGCATCTGGAGCGTGCTCGGCTGGTTCCTCGGCATCGGTTTGCTGTCGACGGCGGCGGCGTGGATCTTCGTCAACCAGCTCAATCTGCCGCTCAAGCGGCTGGTCTACGCCGCGCGGCAGATCGGCAAGGGTCGCAGCGTGCGCCTGCCGATCGGCGATACGCCGAGCGAGATGACCGAGGTGTATCGCGCGTTCAACCAGATGGCCGAGGACGTCGAGCAGGCCGGGCGCGAGCGCGAGCTGATGCTCGCCGGGGTGTCGCATGACCTGCGAACGCCGCTGACGCGCCTGCGCCTGTCGCTGGAGCTGATGGCTGGCGACGACGAGCTGACCGAGGACATGATCCGCGACGTCGAGGACATGGACGCGATTCTCGACCAGTTCCTCGCCTTCGTCCGTGACGGCAGCGACGAGCCGGTGGAGAAACTCGACCTGGGCGAGCTGATTCGCGAGGTGGTGGCACCATACAACCAGCATGAGGAGTCGGTGCGCCTGTGCGTCGAGCCGATGCCGGAGCTGGCGCTGCGCCGCGTGTCGATCAAGCGCCTGCTGGTCAACCTGATCGAGAATGCCCGGCGCTACGGCGGCGAAGGCGTGGAGGTCGCCGCCTCGGTAACCGGTGACAGCAATGCGCCATACGTGGTGCTCAGTGTGCTCGACCGCGGCCCGGGCATCGCGCCCAGCGAGCTGGAAGGCATCTTCAACCCATTCATCCGCGGCGACCGCGCGCGCGGTGGCAAGGGCTCCGGCCTGGGGCTGGCGATCGTCAAGCGCATCGCCAACCAGCACGGCGGCATCGTCGAGCTGCGCAACCGCGAGGGGGGCGGCCTGGAGGCGCGGGTCAGTCTGCCGCTGGGGCTGCTGCTGCCGAGGGATGCGATAAGGGCCTGACGCGAACGCGGCGCTGCGGTCGGCGCGCGGCGTTCAGCCCTTGCCCTTGGTGCGCGTCAGGTGCGGTCCGCCGTTCTTCTCCAGGTATTCGATGATCAGCCCGGCGACGTCCTTGCCGGTGGTTTCCTCGATGCCGGCCAGGCCCGGCGAGGAGTTGACCTCCATCACCAGCGGGCCGTGATTAGAGCGCAGGATGTCGACGCCGGCCACGTTCAGGCCCATCACCTTGGCGGCGCGGATCGCGGTCATGCGTTCTTCCGGGGTGATCTTGATCAGACTGGCGGTGCCGCCACGATGCAGGTTGGAGCGGAATTCGCCGGGCTTGGCCTGGCGCTTCATCGAGGCGATCACCTTGTCGCCGACGACGAAGCAGCGGATGTCCGCGCCGCCGGCCTCCTTGATGTACTCCTGCACCATGATGTCCTGCTTGAGGCCCATGAACGCCTCGATCACCGATTCGGCGGCCTTCTCGGTCTCGCACAGCACCACGCCGATGCCCTGGGTGCCCTCGAGCACTTTGATCACCAGCGGCGCGCCGTTGACCATCTGGATCAGGTCGGGGATGTCGTCGGGCGAGTGGGCGAAGCCGGTCACCGGCAGGCCGACGCCGCGCCGCGACAGCAGCTGCAGCGCGCGCAGCTTGTCGCGCGAGCGGGCGATGGCCACCGATTCGTTGAGCGGAAACACGCCCTGCATCTCGAACTGGCGCAGCACCGCGCAGCCGTAGAAGGTCACCGAGGCGCCGATGCGCGGGATCACCGCGTCGAAACCCTCCAGCGGCTTGCCACGGTAATGAATCTGCGGCTTGTGGCTGGCGATGTTCATGTAGGCGCGCAGGGTGTCGATCACCACCACCTCATGGCCACGCTGCTGGCCGGCTTCGACCAGGCGGTGGGTGGAATACAGGCGCGGATTGCGCGACAGCACGGCGATTTTCATTGGGCACCGGGGGAAGTGAGAACCTGGGGTTTGTCCTGGATATAGGAGCGCGACGGGTCGATCAGCCATTGCCCGTCGACCAGCGCCTTGGAGCCGAGCAGCAGGCGGTAGCGCATGGTCTTGCGGCAGGTCAGGGTGAATTCGACCGGCCAGACATGGTCGCCGAGCGCCAGCAGGGTGCGCACCACGTAGCGTGTCTGCACCTGACCGTTGGAGCTCTTGATCGTCTTGTGCGCCACCAGCGGCGCCTCGCAGCGATGGCGCCGCTGTACCAGCGTGCCCAGATGCGCGGTGAAACGCACCCAAGGCCTGCCGTCGCGCTCGAATTCGCTGATCTCGGTGGCGTGCAGCGCCGAGGTGCTGGCGCCGGTATCGATCTTCGCGCGCAGGCCGACCACGCCCAGGTCGGGCAGGGCGACCCATTCGCGCAGGCCGATCAGCGTGTGGGGATCGAGACAGTTCAAGCGTGGCATCCGTGAGATTTGCGGGCATTCTAGTCGTCGTGCATGACAACTGCACACGGCTGAGACCACAAGGCGAAACGCAGGTTGAACATGAGCGAAAAAGACGACGACAAGGTGCGCCTGGACAAGTGGCTGTGGGCCGCGCGCTTCTTCAAGACCCGCGCGCTGGCCAAGGAAGCCATCGAGGGCGGCAAGGTGCACTGTCGCGGCGAGCGCTGCAAGCCGAGCAAGGAACCGCGGGTCGGCGACGAGCTGGTGATCCGCATCGGTTTCGACGAGCGCACGGTGATTATCCGCGAGCTGTCGGCGGTGCGCCGGGGCGCGCCGCAGGCCCAGCTGCTCTACGAGGAAACCGCCGACAGCCTGGCGCGCCGCGAAGAAGCAGCGGCGCAGCGCAAGGCCGGCGCGCTCGGCGTGCAGACCGACGGCCGACCGAGCAAGAAGCAGCGTCGGCAGATCGAGCTACTGCGCGCATTCAAGGGCTGAGCGGCAGGGAACGGCCGACTCCACGACCGGTCCACCGAATCGACGGCGGGTGCCTCGGGGTGCCGGGGCTTCGTGTAAAATGCACGACTTTTTCCGCGGCCACCTTGCGAGCATCCGGCATGTCCGACCAGACCCAACGCTTTCTCTTCGACGACAACGACGTGCGCGGCGAAACCGCCACGCTCGCCGAAAGCTACCAGCACGTGCTGGCTAAGCACGCCTACCCTGAGCCGGTCGCCCAGCTGCTCGGCGAGCTGCTGGCTGCCGCGGCGCTGCTGGTCGGCACGCTGAAGTTCGACGGCCTGCTGTCGCTGCAGGCGCGCTCCGAAGGGCCGGTGCCGCTGCTGATGGTCGAATGCTCCAGCGACCGCGAGGTGCGCGGTATCGCCCGTTACCATGCCGAGCAGATCGCGCCGGACGCAACCCTGCGCGAGCTGATGCCCGAAGGCATGTTGGCGATCACCGTCGATCCGGCCAAGGGCCAGCGCTACCAGGGCATCGTCGGCTTGGAAGGCGTCGACCTGGCCGCGTGCCTGTCGGAATACTTCGCCGCCTCCGAGCAACTGCCGACCCGTTTCTGGCTCGCCGCCGACAGCCGCCGCGCTTGCGGCCTGCTGCTGCAGCAGTTGCCCGCCGACCGCATTCACGATCCGGAAGAGCGCGAAGCCAGCTGGCAGCACCTGCGCACCCTGGCCGATACGCTCAGCGCCGAGGAACTGCTGGGGCTGGATACCGAGACGGTGCTGCATCGGCTCTACCACGAGGAACCGCTGCGGCTGTTCGAGGCGCAGCCGATCCGCTTCTGCTGCAGTTGCTCGCGCGAGCGCTCGGCCAATGCGCTGGTCAGCCTGGGCCAGCACGATTCCGAACAGCTGCTGCAGGAGCAGGGCGGCACCATCACCGTGGATTGCCAGTTCTGCAACGAACGGTACGTCTTCGATGCCGCCGACATCGGCCAGCTGTTCGCCGGTGGTGGCACCCAGCCGGCCTCGGATACCCGTCACTGATGGCGCGATGCCACAGTGAACCTTTTGGCCATCACGGGCTCATACCCAGCGCGCCGTGTTTTCTGGCATAATCGCGCGCACTTTTTTCGATGTAGTTCACCGTTTGGTGCACTACAACAGCATGGAGGAATCGGCCCAGGGCCGACGGGGACACTCATGACGCAAGCGACCAACGCCGTGTACACCGACATCAGCATCGCGCAATTGATTGAAGAAGCCGTTAAGCGCGGTGAGGGTGAGCTGGCTGCCAATGGCTCTCTGGTGGTTAAAACCGGGCACCGCACAGGTCGTTCTCCGGCTGACCGCTTCATCGTCGAAGAGCCGAGCACCCAGCACCACATCGCCTGGGGGCCGATCAACCGCCCGTTCCCGGCCGGCAAGTTCGAGGCGCTGTGGAACCGCGTCGAAGCCTACCTCGGCGAGCGTGACAGCTTCGTTTCCCACGTGCATGTCGGTGCCGATCCCGAGCACTACCTGCCGGTGAAGATGAGCACCGAAACCGCCTGGCACAACCTGTTCGGCCGTTGCCTGTTCATCGAACCGAGCGCTTTCAACCCGGCTGGCAAGAGCGAGTGGCGCATTCTCAACGCACCGTTCTTCCAGTGCGAGCCGGAGCGCGACGGTACCCATTCCGATGGCTGCGTGATCATCAACTTCGCCGAGAAGAAGGTGCTGATCGCCGGCATGCAGTACGCCGGTGAAATGAAGAAAGCCATGTTCTCCGTGCAGAATTACCTGCTGCCGGACGTCGACGTGCTGCCGATGCACTGCGCCGCCAACATCGGCGAAGACGGCGACACCACCCTGTTCTTCGGTCTGTCCGGCACCGGCAAGACCACCCTGTCGGCCGACGAGAGCCGCTACCTGATCGGCGACGACGAGCACGGCTGGGGCGTGGGCCGCGTGTTCAACATCGAGGGCGGTTGCTACGCCAAGTGCATCGACCTGTCCGAGAAGAACGAGCCGGTGATCTGGAAGGCCATCAAGTTCGGCGCGGTGCTGGAAAACGTCGTGCTCAGCGAGCAGACCCGCCTGCCCGACTACGCCGATGCCAGCCTGACCCAGAACAGCCGCGCCGCCTACCCGCTGGAGCACGTCGAGAAGCGTTCCGAGAAGAACCTCGGTGGCGAGCCGAACGCGGTGATCTTCCTGACCTGCGACCTGACCGGCGTGCTGCCACCCGTGTCGATCCTCAACAACGAGCAGGCGGCCTACCACTTCCTGTCCGGCTACACCGCGCTGGTCGGCTCCACCGAAATGGGTTCGGGCAGCGGCATCAAGTCGACCTTCTCCACCTGCTTCGGCGCGCCGTTCTTCCCGCGTCCGGCCGGCGAATACGCTGAGCTGCTGATCAAGCGCATCAACGCGTTCGGCTCCAAGGTCTACCTGGTCAACACCGGCTGGACCGGTGGTGGCTACGGCGTCGGCAAGCGCTTCAACATCCCGACCACCCGTGCGGTGATCGCGGCGATCCAGAGCGGCGCGCTGGTCGGTGCCGAAACCGAGCACCTGCCGATCATCAACCTGGACGTGCCGAAGGCCGTCGCGGGCGTCGAAACTCAGCTGCTCAACCCGCGCAACACCTGGGCCGACCCGAGCGCCTACGATCTGGCGGCCAAGGAGCTGGCCGGCAAGTTCGTCGAGAACTTCAAGAAGTTCGACGTCTCCGACGCCATCAAGAACGCCGGCCCGCAACTCTAAGCTGCGATCCGCCGTTCAACAAAAGCCGCCTGCGGGCGGCTTTTTCGTGGGCGTTCGCCGCGCAAAGTATCGTGCTGCTCGATCGGTTTGATCGGAAAGTACCGGTGGTTTCGATCATTCTGCGCCGCTAGCATGGCGGCCATTCTTGACTTGGGAGAGGCCCATGACCATCGAAGAAGCCATCCAGAGCCGCCGTGCGATCAAAGCCTACGATTCTGACTTCCAGCTCAGCCGCGAGGAGAAAGACGAGCTGCTGCGCCTGGCGCTGCACGCGCCCTCGGCGTTCAACCTGCAGCACGTGCGACTGGTCGAAGTCAGCGATCCGGCGCTGCGCGCGCAGATCCGCCAAGTGGGCTGGAACCAGGCGCAGATGACCGATGCCTCGATGCTGGTGGTGGTCTGCGCCAAGCTCGACCGCTGGGAAGCGGATGTGCGCCGGGTCTGGGAGGGTGCGCCGGAGCAAGTGCAGGACTATATGGCGGGGGCCATCGACAACTATTACCGCGGCAAGCCGCAGGTGCAGCGCGACGAAACCATGCGCAGTTGCGGCCTGCTGGCGCAGACCCTGATGCTGGCGGCGCGTGGCAAGGGACTGGATTCCTGCCCGATGGACGGCTTCGATTTCGATGCCGTGGCGCGGTTGATCAACCTGCCGCCCAACCATGTGATCGGCCTGATGGTCGCGGTGGGCAAGCGTACGGTCGAACCCAAGCCACGTGTTGGCAAGTTGCCGTTCGACGAGCTGGTGGTGCGCGACCGCTTCTGAGCGGCCGGAAAGTAAAAAAGGGCGTGCCTTGGCACGCCCTTTTTCGTTGCAGAAGGGAAGCTCAGTGGGTGGTCAGGCCGAGCAGATGGTCGGCGACGCCCTTGGTCCGCCGCGACGTGCCGGCGGTCGCCTCGCTGGTGCTCTGCAGCGCCTGGAGTACATCGGTCAGCGAGCCGACGTCCGCCGACTGGCTCTCGATGTGCTGTGCCACCGCACGTATCGCATCGGCCAGGCGGTCGATGTCGGTGCCGATCTCCT
Organism: Pseudomonas phenolilytica; assembly: GCF_021432765.1. NCBI lineage: Bacteria > Pseudomonadati > Pseudomonadota > Gammaproteobacteria > Pseudomonadales > Pseudomonadaceae > Pseudomonas > Pseudomonas phenolilytica. The sequence goes on along the minus strand of NZ_CP058908.1, from coordinate 780,924 downwards.
CGGCGTTCCGGCGGGTGATCTCGGCCAGCTTGCGCACCTCGTCGGCGACCACGGCAAAGCCGCGGCCCATCTCGCCGGCGCGCGCGGCTTCGATCGCCGCGTTCAGCGCCAGCAGGTTGGTCTGTCCGGCGATCTGCTGGATGGTCTGCACCACCGACTGGATGCGCTGGCTCGACTGCGCGAGGGCGCGTGCGCTGCCGACCACCGCATCGGCCTGGTCGACCATCTGACTGACCGACGTGCCGGCCTGGTCGATCACCTGCGCCTGCTGGTCGATGGTCAGCGCCAATTCGTCCATCGAGCCGTGCAGGTCGGTCGCGCATTGGCTCAACTGGTCGGCCATGTGCTGGCGCTGGCGGTCGGCATCGAGCAGCACCGCGCCGAGATCGGCGAGGCCGCGGAATACCGGGCGGATGTGCTCGTCGAGGCCGTTGATGTCGAGGCTGCTGTGGTAGTCCTGGCGCTTGAACTGGTCGATCTGCTTGACCACCACTTGGCTCAGGCCGGTGAGTTTCTTGATCTGCCGGCGCAGGAAGAACGCCTTGAACTCGCCGTGGTAGGCGATGAAGTTGTCGGTGTACTCGTCGCGAAACGCCGCCTGATCGCTGGTGCGGAAGAAGAATACCGCCGTCAGCGTCTGGTTCAGGTTCAGCCCGAGGATCTCGCCGAAGGTCGAGTAGCCGAGCACCGGCGTGTCGCCGAAGACCGCGTGCATGCCGTCGAGCGCCTGGGCATTGTTCAACCGGCGCAGGATGCAGTCGTTGAGAATGCCGACCAGCGGTCGGCCGGGCTTGTCGCGCATGAAGCGCTGAAAGTCGCGGCGGGTGGCTTCGACCAGTGGTGTGCGCTTGACCATCACCAGTTCCTCGCCGGGGGCGACGTCGCAGAACAGGTGCACGCGCTCGTTGGCGAAATCGATCCGCGCGATCGAGCGCACGAACACCTCCTCGCCCACGCGGATGGCGAAGGAGTAATCCGCCAGCCGCGCCTCCAGATCGCTCGGCGCACAGTGCAGCGCCTCGCAGAGTGCGGCGACCATCGATCGGATGTTGCCGCGCGCGTCAACGACCTGGCTGATGTAGCGATCCTCCAGCGATGCGCTGAGGACGCTGAGGCTGAGCGCGGTCGGCTCGAAGTTCTGGCTCTTGAACACGCCGAAGCGCACGTCGCGGGCGCATTTGAGGAAGACGATCTGCGCATGGTTCTGGTAGGCGCGCGTGCCGTCATGCAGCTGGGTGGCCTTGAAGTCGAGCTTGCCGCCGGCCGAACCGCCGACGAACAGGCAAGGGAAACGGCCGGATTCGTAGAGTGCTTCCATGAAGAACGATTCGGACGCCGAGAGGCCGTCGAAGACGATGTTCGCCAGGGTGTCGCGATAGTCGATCGGCATCTTCACCTGCAGCCGCCGCAGCGACTCGGTCAGCCGGGCGATGCGTTGCGCCATGCTCAGGCGCGTGCCCTGGCCGCGGATGTCCTCGCATTCCAGCGGTACGTGGACGATCTCGGCGGCGGCGATCACGCTCGCGTCGAACAGCTGCAGCGCCACGCGATCCCAGTGCGCGCCGGTGCTGCAGTACAGCTGGGTATTCTGGCTCGACAGCTCGCCGGCGGTGGTGCACAGGCTGATGACCGCCTGCGGGAAGCGCTGGCGGATCAGGCGCGCGACCGCATCGAGATCGACATGCGGTGAGACGAAGCCGGCAATGTAGGTCGGCTCCAGACGCAGCGCTGCCAGTTGTTCGGGCAACTGCGCGGCGCTGCCGAGCAGGCTGGTGACACCATCGCCCTGACGGGCACCGGAGCGGGATCGAAGAATTGACAGCATGACGGCTTCGCTCGTGAGGGCTGCAGGACGGATGCACTGCTTTCAAGGCGACGTTACGAGCATGCGAGGCGGGCGGCTATGCAACTATGGGGCTGCTACCAAAGTAGCTACCGCCGGTCGGGCTTCGCGCGGTTCAGTTGCCCCACAGGAGCTTGCCGACCCCGGTGTGTGCCGGCAGCAGATAGAGGCTGAGGGCGAAGACCAGCAGCAGGCCGAGGACATAGCCCAGCGAAACCAGCGCGTTCGCACGTGACCGGCGTGGCGGCGGCGAGGCTTCAGAAGTGGCGGAGGGGCGGTGGCGGTCCATGACGGCTGGCGGCTGAGCTCGGAAGCGGCGGGGCCGCGGCGGTGGCAGAGATTAAACATCGCTAAGGCAAAGTGCCACTACTGGTTTCGACCGCTCGGTCAGGTGCCCCGCGCCAGCAGCTCGCGACGGATATGGCCGATCGCGCCCATCGGGTTGAGTCCCTTCGGACAAACCCAGCTGCAGTTGCCGATGCTGCGGCAGCGGAACACGCTGAACGGATCGTCCAGGTCCGCCAGGCGCTCGGCGGCAGCGGTGTCGCGGCTGTCGACGATGAAACGCCAGGCCTGCAGCAGACCGGCCGGGCCGATGTACTTTTCCGGGTTCCACCACCACGACGGGCATTGCGACGAGCAGCAGCCGCAGAGGATGCACTCGTACAGGCCGTCGAGCCGCGCGCGCTCCTGCGGCGATTGCAGACGCTCGATGCTCGGTGCCGGCTGGTCGTTGATCAGCCACGGACGAATGCGCTCGTATTGCCGGAAGAACTGGCTCTGATCGACCACTAGGTCGCGGATCACCGGCATGCCGGGCAAGGGCCGGATCACCAGGCGACCGGCGCCGTCCAGCGCCTCGGGGACCGGAGTGATGCAGGCCAGGCGGTTCTTGCCGCCGATGTTCATGCCATCCGAGCCGCACACGCCTTCGCGGCAGGAACGGCGGTACGCCAGCGACGGGTCCTGCTCGCGCAGATATTCCAGGACATCCAGCACCATGCGCTGGCGTAGCTCGTCCGGTATCTGCAGTGCCTGCATGTAGGGCACCTCGTCGCATTCCGGGTTGTAGCGGTACAGCTGCACATCGAGCATGGCTGGCGTTCCTCCGCGTGCATGTTTTGCCGAACCCTGAGCATAGTCGGCCGCCACGCGACGGGGCGGAAGGAGAATGTCCGGCCACCGAGGCCGGTCCTGACTTCACGAGGAGAGCCCGCGATACGGAACCGATGGTCTGGTGTCGTCTTCGGCGGCCTGGCGCTCCTCTATATCTGTCGGTGACGCGTATAGTCACGCCGCTACTGTCGCCGCGATCTTCCTCACCGCCGCTGATACTCGACGAAGGCCGACGGGGTATTCGAGCCGCTATGGCAAAAGGCTTACACGCCGTCGCGCCGATGGCTGCTTTGTCCGCCCCGGTCAGCGGCTTAATCTATGCCCGTCTCCGAAGCGCAGGACGCGCTCGGGATCATGGAAGATCGGCCACGCCAGGACGGCAGCTCAAGGAATGAAATGGTCAGAGAAAGCCCGCTTCGGCGGGCTTTCTGCTGTCTGGAGCACCGTAAACCGCGACGCTCAGTGTCGCGCGACCGCCATCATCTGTTCGATCAGCCATTGCAAGGCCGCATCCTTTTCGCGCTGGGCGACGCTGACGATATCCAGCTGGAAGGGGCCGAGATCGAACGGCAGGTCGAACAGCTGCAGCGGCAGCAGCTTGGCGAAATGCTGCGCGAGCTGGGTCGGCAGCACGGCCGCGAGGTCGCTGCTGGCGACGATATGCGCCGCTTGCAGGTAGTTCGGCGTCGTGTAGACCACCTCGCGCTGTAGACCCTGTTCTTCCAGCCACTGATCGACCATGCCGCGGGTCTGCCCACCATGTACCCAAAGATGGCGCAGGCGCAGGAAGCGGTCCAGATCCAGTCGCTCGCCCACCAGCGGATGATCCCGGCGCAGCACGACCTGCAACGTCTCGCTGGTCCAGCGACGACGCTGAAAACGCGTCGGCACTTCGAGAAAGCGGCCCAGCGCCAGATCCAGCTCGCCGTGTTCCAGCGCTTCGGTCGGCAAGGTCGGCGTCAGATGCTCGATCGCCAGCTGAATCCCGGGTGCCACTTTGGCCAACTGCGCCATCAGCGCTGGCATGCAGATCAGCTCGACGTAGTCGGTGACGGCAATGGCGAAGCGCTGGCGGCTGGTCGCCGGGTCGAAGAAGTCGCCGGCGTTGAGGGTGTGCTCGATCTGCTGCAACGCCTCGCGAATCGGCGCTTCCAGGCTCAGGGCGCGCGGCGTGGGCTGCATGGTGCGGGCGACACGTACGAGCAGCGGGTCGTCGAGCAATTCGCGCAGACGATTGAGCGCGTTGCTGACCGCCGGCTGGCTGAGCGAAAGCCGTTGCGCGGCACGCGAAACATTGCGCTCACGCAGCAGGGCGTCGAGCACGCGAAGCAGGTTGAGATCGAAACTGTTGATATTCATTCGGTGAATCCGAAACATCACAAGACTAAATTTCAAAAATAGTAGCGTCTTCGTCTATGGTTGGTCTCCACCTTTTTCCAGCCTGCGACGAGGACCGTTCACATGAGCCAACCCCGCTTCGATATCCAGACCGCCGCCGTGATCGGCGCGGGCACCATGGGCCGCGGTATCGTCATGAGCCTGGCCAACGCCGGCGTGCAGGTGCTGTGGCTGGACAACAATCCCGAGATGCTCGAGCAGGCGCTGGGCGTGGTGGCCGACACCTACGCACACAACGTGCGTCAGGGGCGGATCGACGAGGCCGAAGCGGCGGCGCGCCGGGCCCGCATCAGCAAGGCCGCGGATTACCCGGCGCTGGCCGACGTGGACCTGGTGATCGAGGCGGTCTACGAGAACCTCGAACTCAAGCAGAAGATCTTCCGCGAGCTGGACGGCATCGTGAAGCCGACCGGCATCCTCGCCAGCAACACCTCGGCGCTGGATATCGATGCCATCGCCGCGGTCACCAAGCGCCCGGAGCAGGTCGTGGGCCTGCACTTCTTCAGCCCGGCGCACATCATGAAGCTGCTGGAAATCGTTCGCGGTGCCCAAACCAGCCAGGCCGTGCTGGAGGCTGCCAAGGAACTTGGCAAGCGCATGGGCAAGGTCAGCGTGGTAGCCGGCAACTGCCCGGGCTTCATCGGCAACCGCATGCTCGCCACCTACGTGCGCGAGGCGCGGATGATGCTGCTCGAAGGTGCCTACCCCCATCAGGTGGACGCCGCGCTGCAGGGCTTCGGCTTCGCCATGGGCCCGTTCCGCATGTATGACGTGGTGGGTATCGACCTTGAATGGCGCGCCCGCGAGCTGGCCGGCAAGGGCCAGGACGAGCCCGAGGTGCAGGTGGATAACCGTCTCTGCGAACTGGGCCGCTTCGGCCAGAAGTCGCGCATGGGCTACTACCGCTACGCCGAAGGCAGCCGCCAGGCCGAGCACGATCCGGAAGTGGACGCCCTGGTGCAGCGCGAGTCCGAGCGCCTCGGCTATGAGCGCCGCGAGATCGGCCCGGAGGAGATTCTCGAGCGCTGCCTGCTGGCGCTGGTCAATGAGGGCGCCAAGATTCTCGAGGAAGGCATGGCCGAGTCCAGCGCCGATATCGACACCGTCTACCTCTACGGTTACGGCTTCCCGGCCGAAGTCGGCGGGCCGATGACCTGGGCCGACCGTCAGGGTCTGCCGGCCATTCGTGAGCGCCTCAACGCATTGGCCGAGCGCCACGGCGAGCACTGGCAGCCGGCCGAGCTGATCGACAGCCTGGCCACACTCGGTGGGCGCTTCGCCGACTACCAGAAGGAGGCTTGAGCATGGAATACAAGGCACCGCTGCGTGACATGCGCTTCGTGCTGCACGAGCTGTTCGACGCCACCAGTCATTGCGAATTGCTCGGCAACGGCCTGGACCGCGAGCTGATCGACGGCGTTTTGGAAGAGGCGGCGCGCTACACCGGCGGCGAGATCGCCCCGCTCAATCGCAACAGCGACGAGGAAGGGGTGACCCTGGAAAACGGCGAAGTCCGCACGCCGCAGGGCTTCGTCGAGGCCTACCAGCAGTACGTCGACAACGGCTGGGCGAGCATGACCGGGCCGAGCGAATACGGCGGCCAGGGCTTCCCGCAGCTGGTGGCGTGCAACTTTCACGAGATGCTGATGGCAGCGTCGCTGTCGTTCCGCATCTATTCGGGGCTGACCGAGGGCGCGGTGCTGGCGCTGTACAAGCACGGCAGCGACGCGTTGAAGAATGCCTATCTGGAGAAGCTGGTCAGCGGCCGCTGGAGCGGCACCATGTGCCTGACCGAGCCGCAGGCCGGCACCGATCTCGCCCTGCTGCGCACCCGCGCCGAGCCGCAGGCGGACGGCAGCTACAAGGTCAGCGGCAGCAAGATCTTCATCTCCGGCGGCGAGCACGACATGAGCGAGAACATCGTGCATCTGGTGCTGGCACGGCTGCCGGATGCGCCGGCCGGGGTGAAAGGCATCAGCCTGCTGCTGGTGCCCAAGTTCATCGCCAATACCGACGGCACGCCGGGCGCGCGCAACGCGCTGAGCTGCGGTGCCATCGAACACAAGATGGGCATCAAGGGCGCGGCGACCTGCGTGATGAACTTCGACGGCGCCACCGGCTGGATCGTCGGCGAGCCCAATCAGGGCCTGGCGTGCATGTTCACCATGATGAACGACGCGCGCTTCCAGGTCGGCTTGCAGGGGCTTGGCATTGCCGAACAGGCTTATCAGGGTTCGCTGGCCTATGCCCGTGAGCGCTTGCAGTCTCGTGGGTTGGCAGGCGCGCAGCATCCGGACAAGCCAGCCGACCCGATCATCGTGCACCCCGACGTGCGCCGCATGCTGCTGACGCAAAAGACGCTGGTCGAAGGCAGCCGCATGCTGGCGGCCTACTGCGCCCGGCAGCTGGACCTCGAGCACGGCCATCCCGAGCCGAGCTATCGCAAGGCGGCGGGCAAGCGCGCGGCGCTGCTGATCCCCATCGTCAAGGCGTTCTTCACCGACATGGGTCAGGAGGTGGCGAGCCTCGGCGTGCAGGTCTACGGCGGTCACGGCTATATCCGCGAATGGGGCATGGAACAGCTGATGCGCGACAGCCGCATCACCCAACTCTACGAGGGCACCAACGGCATTCAGGCGCTCGATTACATCCGTCGCAAGCTGCTCGGTGACGGCGGCGCGGAACTGTCCGCATTGCAGGCCGAATTCAGCGAGATTTGCGACCGACAGATCGACCGACCAGCGCTGCATGAGATGGCGAGCAAGGTGCAGGCGCGGATTGGCGAGTGGCGCGAGCTGAGCGCCGAGATCATCGCCGCCACCGGTCGCGATCCCCAGGAGATCGGCGCGGTGTCGGTGGATTTCCTGCAGTACTCGGCCTATGTCCTGTTGGCCGGCCTCTGGCTGCAGGCCGCGGCGCGTGCACAGGATGCGCTGGAGCAGGGCGCCGGCGAGGAGGCTTTCTATCAGGCCAAGCTGGCCAGTGCGGATTTCTATCTGCGCCGTGTGCTACCGCGGGCGAGTGCGCATCGGGAAGCCATTCAGGGTGGCGCGGATTGTTTGATGGCGCTGCCGGAAAGCGACTTCGCGTTTTGAGCTAATCGATCACAGGAGGCACCGATGCATCCGTTCAGCTTTGCCACAACCGCTCAATTGATCTGCGAGCCCGGCTCGTCGCGCCGGCTGGCCAGCCTCTGCAAGGAGCGTGCGGCGCGCTCGGTGCTGGTGGTGACCGACCCGGGCATCACCCGTTTCGGCCTGCTCGACGAAGTCCTGCCGGGCTTCGAGACGGAAGGGCTGCAGGTCGCGGTTTACGATCAGGTCGTTGCCGACCCGCCCGAGCACATCGTCCTGGCGGCGGTGGCGCAGGCCAGGGCGTCCCGGGCGGATCTGATCATCGGCTTCGGCGGCGGCAGCTCCATGGACGTAGCCAAGCTGGTCGCGCTGTTGGCCCATCCTGATTGCGCGCAATCGCTGCAGGACATCTATGGCGTGGGCAACGCCAAGGGCCAGCGTCTGCCGCTGATCCAGGTGCCGACCACCGCCGGCACCGGCTCGGAAGTCACGCAGATCGCCATCATCACCACCGGTGAGACGACCAAGATGGGCGTGGTTTCGCCCCTGCTGCTGCCGGACCTGGCGCTGCTCGACGCCGATCTCACCCTCGGCCTGCCGCCGGCGGTGACCGCGGCCACCGGCATCGACGCCATGGTGCATGCCATCGAGGCCTACACCAGCGCGCTGAAGAAGAATCCCATGTCCGACCTGCTGGCCCGCGAGGCGCTGCGCCTCTTGGCGGCCAATCTGGACGAGGCGGTGCACAACGGCAGCAACCGCGAGGCACGCCAGGCCATGCTGCTGGGCGCCTGCCTGGCCGGCCAGGCGTTCGCCAACGCGCCGGTCGCCGCCGTGCACGCGCTGGCCTATCCGCTGGGAGGCAATTTCCACATTCCCCATGGGCTGTCCAACGCCCTGGTGTTGCCGCAGGTGCTGCGCTTCAACGTCAGCGCGGCGGCCACGCACTACGGTGAGCTGGCGCCCATCGTGTTGGGCGATCGGCTGCGCACAGATGATCCGTCCACCTACGCCGAGCAGCTGATCGAGGAGTTCGAGCAGATGAGTGCCCGCATGGGGTTGCCGACCCGCCTGCGCGACGCCGGCGTGCCGGAAGAGTTGCTGCCGCAGCTGGCCAAGGAGGCGATGCTGCAGCAGCGCCTGCTGGTGAACAATCCGCGCGAGGTCACTGAGGCCGACGCCCTAACCATCTACCGTGCCGCCTACTGAGGAGCCTCTGCATGTCCGAGCAAGCCCGGCATCTGCGCGACGACTACCGGCATTTCCATGCCATCAGCACGCGCTGGCACGACAACGACCTCTACGGCCATGTCAACAACGTGACCTACTACAGCTTTTTCGATACGGCAGTGAATGCCTACCTGATCCACCACGGCGGGCTGGATATCCACGACGGCGAGGTTGTCGGCTTCGTGGTCAGCTCCTCGTGCGACTACTTCGCCTCCATCGCCTTCCCGGATGCCCTCGAAGTCGGCCTGCGCGTTGCCCGCCTGGGTAGTTCATCGGTGCAGTACGAGCTGGCGGTGTTTCGCCGTGGCGAAGACGAAGCCTGCGCTGCCGGGCGTTTCGTCCACGTCTTCGTGCGTCGCGCCGACAACCGGCCGACGTCGATCCCGGATAGTCTGCGCCGCGCGCTCGAAGCGCTGGCCTGAACGACGAAGAGGCCGGGGGATCGATGATCCGCCCGGCCTCTTGGTCATGCCCGCGTGGCTGCCCGCTGACAGTGCTTAGTGATGGTGCTTATGCCACTTTTTCTTGTAGTGGCCCTTGCCAGGGTGACGATGTCCGTCGCGGTAATAGCGCCGGTCACGATCACGGTAATCGCGGTCGTCATCGCCGTAGGCGTTGCCCAGCGCGCCGCCGGCACCACCACCGACCGCCGCACCGATCAGGCCGCCGGTGCTGCCGCCGACTCGCTGGCCGATGACGTTGCCGCCGGCCGCGCCCAGGCCGCCGCCGATGGCCGCTTCGGTACGGTTGCGCCGGTCCGCGCCGACTGCACCGCCTGCCGCGCCGCCGACACCGGCTCCGATGGCGGCGCCGGTGGAGCCGCCCAGATGTTCACCGACCACCGAGCCCAGCGCGCCGCCCAGCGCGCCGCCAACGGCCGCTTCGGTATTGCTTCCGGCAAATGCGGCACTGCTGAGCAGGCTCGCGGACAACAGCAGAATCGAGGAATACTTCATTGACGCAACCTCAGAGTGGATGGCGCCGCGATCCTTACCCGCCGAACCGCAGCGGCGCAAGCGCCCTCCGATGAAAGGTGTGAGCTTGCGCAAACTCCGCAAGTATTTGTTTTGCAAAAGGAACTTCAAACAAGCGAAGCGGTCTAGGACTGGTTGTGAAGGGGCTCCGCGCGGTCCGGCTGGCGATCGGTCTCGGCCAGGATGGCGCTGATCTGTTGCACCAACTGGTCGATGGTGAAGGGCTTGCTGATCATGTCCATGCCGCTGTCGAGGAACCCGCTGCTGGCAGCGCGCTCGGCATAACCGGTCATGAACAGCACCGGCAGCTGCGGGCGCTGCTGGCGGGCGATATCGGCCAGCTGCCGGCCGTTCATGCCCGGCAGGCCGACGTCGGTGACCAGTAGATCGATGCGCTGCTCCGATTCCAGGATTGCCACCGCCGCGGTGCCTTCGGCCGCTTCCAGGGCCTGATAACCGAGCATATCCAGCACATCGAGCACCAGCAGGCGTACTGCCGGGTCGTCTTCGACCACCAGCACGCATTCGCCCTGCTGCGCACGCAGCACCGCGGCAGCGGCGCTTGGAGCCGGGGCGCAGGGCACCGCCTCGGCGTGGGTCGGCAGGTACAGGCACACTTCGGTGCCGGCGTCCGGCTCGCTGGTGATCTGCAGATGCCCGCCCGCTTGCCGGGCGAAGCCGTAGATCATCGACAGCCCAAGGCCGGTGCCCTGGCCGATGGGTTTGGTGGTGAAGAACGGCTCGAAGGCGCTGGCCAGGACCTTGGGTGTCATGCCGCAGCCGCTGTCGGCGACTGTCAGGGTGACGTAGGCGCCGGGCGCCAGGTCGCCGACCTGGCGGGCGCGCTCGAGCATCACGTTGGCGGTGCCGATGCGCAGCGTGCCGCCGTCGGGCATGGCGTCGCGGGCGTTGATCACCAGGTTGAGCAGCGCGCTTTCCAGCTGGTTGTCGTCGCTGTAGGCCGGCCACAGATCGGCCTGCAGCTGCATTTCAATCTGGATATGACTGCCGAGCGTGCGGATCAGCAGGTCGTGCATCGAGTCGATCAGCGCGTTGAGTTCGACTCGCTTGAGGTTCAGCGGTTGACGGCGCGCGAAGGCCAGCAGCCGATGGGTGAGTGCCGCGGCGCGATTGGCGGAGGTAACCGCGGCGTCGATGAAACGCTGGGTTTCGCCGTGGCGGCCGGACTGAATGTAGCGCTGGATCAGGTCCAGCCCGCCGATGATGCCGGTGAGCATATTGTTGAAATCGTGCGCGATGCCGCCGGTGAGCTGGCCGACGGCCTCCATCTTCTGCGCCTGGCGTAGGGCGTCCTGAGCCTGTTCGCGGCTGGCCATTTCCTTGAGCAGGCGTTCGTAAACCTCGGCCAGCGCCTGGGTACGCTCCTGAATGCGGCTTTCCAGCGTCTCGTTGAGTTCGCGCAGGGCCTGTTCGGCGCGCCAGCGCTCGGTGACGTCCAGTGCCATGACGAAGAAGCCGATCACCTTGCCGTGGACGTCGACGCGCGGCAGGTAGTGCACCAGCGAGCGCCGCTGCCCGCCGTCGCGGTGCGGGCTGTGGGCCTCGAAGGTCACCGTTTCGCCGTTCAGCGCGGCGCGGATGTTGGCGCGCCGCAGCTGATAACCGGCCTCGCCGAGGATCTCGCGCACGGTCTTGCCGCGCAGCCATTCCGGCGGATAGCCGAACCAATCCTCGTAGTAGCGGTTGTTGAAGCGGAAACGTTCCTGATCGTCGATGTAGCCGATCAGCAGCGGCAGTGCGTCGGTGATCATCTTGATCTCCGCCTCGCTCTGGCGCAGGGCCAGTTCGCTGGCGTGCTGACGGCTGATGTCCATCACCGCGCCGGGAAAGCGCAGCACGCGACCGTCTTCACCATAGTGGCAGCGCCCGCGCGCGTAGGCCCAGCGCGGCTGTTCATCGTCAGTGTGCAGCCGGTAACGCTCGGCGAAGGTGCCGTTGCCGGCGACGCATTGCTGCATCGCTGCGAGCACGCGGGCGCGGTCGTCGGGGTGGATGTGTTCGACAAACGGCTGGACCGAGAGGCTCTGCTGGGGCGTCGTATAGTCCTGCTCCGGCACATGGCAGAGCAGCTCGACCTGCTCGCAGGTCGCTCCGCCCTGCACGTCCCAGTCCCAGATGCCGATCAGGTCGCTGGCTTCCAGCGCCAACTGCAGGCGTTGTTCGCTGAGGCGGTAGGCCTCGGCGCTGAGCTTGTAGCGCAGCGCCGTCTGCGACAGGCGGGCATCGCTGCGCATGCGCTCGCTGGTTTCGTTGAGGCACAGCAGCAGGCCGGCGATCGCGCCCCGGCTGTCGCGGATCGGGCTCAGCGCCATGTCGAACCAGGCATCTTCCGCTTCGTCGTGGCGCTCGATCAGCATGTGGCGGTTGTGCAGCAGGCGCGCCTCGCCCCGCCGCGCGCCGTCGCAGGCGGGTTCGAGCAGTTCCCAAGTGGCGCCCCAGGTGCCGCAGGCCGGGCTGCCCAGCTCGGCCGGATGGCGTCGGCCGATCAGCCGCGCGTGGGCGTCGTTGTAGAGTTGGATGTTGTCCTCGCCCCAGAGGATGCACATGGGCCCGGGGGCATCGAGGATCGTATCGACCAGCAGGCGCAGGGCCGCCGGCCAGTCCGCGGGCGGACCCAGCGGGGTGACCTGCCAGTCGTATCGGCGAATCCGTTCGCCCATTTCGCTGCTGCTGTGCGGCCAGCGCTCAGCTGTCGGCATAACCTGTTCCATTCCTTGCACCGTGGTCGGCTGTGTGGCCGGAAGATGAGCCTGTGCGCGGGCCGGCCAACGCGCAGAGGGCGCTGCGAGGCGCGTCATGGTCGTGGCGCTCGCAGCGCGACGATTCTACGGGGTTACTCGCGGTAGAAAAGCGCGCTTTGTCAGGCAGCGCGCCCCTGCAAGCTGCGGATCAGCTCCGGATAGCTTTCGACCGCGGCGAACTCCTCGGTGTCCTTGTGGCCGCGCCGGCTGTCCGGTTCGCGCACGGCCAGCAGATGGGCAATGCCGAATGCGCGGGCGCTGCGCAGGATCGGCAGGCTGTCGTCAATGAACAGCGCGCGCTCCGGTGCCAGCTCCAGATCCTGGCGCAGGGCGTGCCAGAACTGCGGGTCTTCCTTGGGGAAGCCATAATCGTGCGAACTGATCAGACGGTCGAACCAGGGTGCCAGTTCGACGCGCTCAAGCTTCAGCGACAGCGAATCGCGATGGGCATTGGTGATCAGGACCACGCGTTTGCCGGCATCGCGCAGTGCGGCGAGAAACTGGTCGGCGGCCGGGCGCAGGGCGATCAGATGGGCGATTTCGCGCTTCATCTCGCGGATCGGCAGGTCGAGCTCGCGGGTCCAGAAGTCCAGGCAGTACCAGGTCAGCTTGCCCTGGTGTTCGTTGAACAGCGGCGTCAACTCCATTTCGGCCATCGTGCGGCTGATGCCGTGGCGCTCGGCGTAGCGCTGCGGCAGGAATTCGAGCCAGAAGTGATTATCGAAATGCAGGTCCAGCAGCGTGCCGTCCATGTCGAGCAGGACGGTATCGATGGTAGACCAGGGCGGGGCGGTGATCATGGCGGGCTCTTGATGGTCGGATAGGGTTGAGACGGTGGCGTGCAGCAAAGCGTTCACGGCTGCCGCCAGAAGCCGGGTTATCATAGCTGCTCGCGTTTGCAGGAGTGTCCCATGCGCCAGAAACCCACCGTGCTTGCCCGTGAGATCGTTGCGAGCAGCCGCCTGTTCCGCGTCGAGGAGCTGCAGCTGCGCTTCTCCAATGGTGTCGAGCGCACCTACGAGCGCCTGGTCGGCAAGGGGACCGGCTACGGCGCGGTGATGATCGTGGCGCTGGCCGATGCGCACAATGTGCTGCTGATCGAGGAATACTGCGGCGGTACCGACAGCTACGAGCTGTCGCTGCCCAAGGGCCTGATCGAACCCGGCGAGGATGTGCTCGAGGCCGCCAACCGCGAGTTGAAGGAAGAAGCCGGTTTCGGCGCGCGACGCCTGGAACTGCTGACCGAGCTGTCGCTGTCGCCGGGTTACATGAGCCAGAAGATCCAGGTGGTGCTGGCGCGCGACCTCTATCCCGAACGCCTCCCGGGCGATGAGCCGGAGCCGATGCGCGTCGAGCAGTATTCGCTGAACGAACTGTCGAGCCTGATCCAGCATCCGCAGTTCAGCGAGGGCCGCGCGCTGGCCGCGCTGTACCTGGCGCGCGATCTGCTGACCCAGCGTGGGGAGTTCGGCCAATGATTCATCGCTACCTGCCGGCGGTGATCGATCTGGTGCGCGCGGCCGGTGCGGCGACCCTGCCGTACTGGCGCCGCGAACTGGCAGTGCAGACCAAGGCCGACGAATCGCCGGTGACAGCGGCGGACATGGCCGCGCATCGGCTGCTGTTCGACGGCCTGACGGCGCTGGACCCCGGCATTCCGGTACTGTCCGAAGAAGACTGCGCGCTACCGCTGGCCGAGCGTGCCGGCTGGACGCGCTGGTGGCTGGTCGATCCGCTGGACGGCACCAAGGAATTCATCGCCGGCAGCGAGGAGTTCACCGTCAACGTGGCGCTGATCGAGCGCGGCCGGGTGTGCTTCGGCGTAGTGGGCATTCCCGCCAATGGGCGCTGTTATTACGGTGGCGCCGCGCTGGGCGCCTGGTGTGGCGAGGTGGACGGCACGCTCCGCCCGCTGCGCACACGCCGGCAGCCGGTCGGCGCTTTCACCGTGGTGGCCAGCCGGCGGCACAGCAGTCCGGCCCAGGAACAGTTGCTCGAACGCCTGCGCCAGCGATTCGGCGAGCTCGAGCTGGCGAACGTCGGCAGCTCGCTGAAGTTCTGCCTGCTCGCTGAGGGCTCCGCCGACTGCTATCCGCGCCTGGCGCCGACCTCGCAGTGGGATACCGCGGCCGCGCAGGGCGTGCTCGAAGGGGCGGGCGGCGAAGTGCTGGATGTCGCCGGCGCGCCGCTGACCTACGAGGCGCGCGAGGGCTATCTGAATCCGTCGTTCCTGGCACTGCCGGCCGGCGCCGACTGGCGCGACGAACTGCTGGACATCGCGCAGCAACCGTGAGGCCGGCGCTGCGCTAGAGGCGGGATGATCACGAGGCCCCGGGCGGGGCTATTTGTGCAGCACGAACTGCCCGGTGAAACGCACCGCGTCGCGGCCGTCGGCGGCGAGGATGCGGCTGTGCAGTTCCAGACGCGAGCGGCCGCGGCGGCGGTAGATCGCTTCGAAGCGCTCCCAGGCTTCCGGCGTCGGCGCGGAGCAGATGGCGATTGCATCATCGACCACTGGCAGCGGGTATTCGATCTGGCCTTCATGGATGACGATGTGGCCATCCTCGATGCCGGCTTCGCGCAGACGCAGATGCAGCCAGCCCCAGCCAGCCAACACCGCGGCGCAGTACAGACTGCCGCCGAACATGCTGCTCTTGTGGTTGATGTTCGGCTGCAACGGCACGTTCAGGCGCAGTTCGTGGTTTTCCCACTGCGCGACGCGCAGGCCCAGCGAGCGCGTCAGCGGAATGTCGTGATGGAGGATGGCTTCCAGGTAGCGGCTATCGCGGCTCATGCCGGGGAGATTCCTAAAACGTGGCGGAGACAGGAAAGACGCCAAGCATGACTGTTGAGTCACGATTTTGCCAGCCTGGTCATGCTTCACCTCGGCCGGCAGTGCGCCGTCCGGTTGCCTGCGCCGGCGGTGAACCGGCGCTGCGGCGCAGGTTTCAGCGGCTGGTGCGGCGCTCGCTCTTGCGCTGGTAGGCGCAGTAGCCCGGACGCGGGCCGACGTGCGGGTGGTTGCGGCAGGTGTCTGGGCGCTTGGCGTAGACCGTGCACAGGCGCGTCTGGCGGTCGAGGTAGAGGCAGTCGCCGTTGGCTAGGCGGGTCAGGGTGAAAATCTCGCGCTTGTGGTTGAAGTGCTCGACCACCCCTTCGCGGCTCAGGCGCCGGGCGACCTGCTTGGCCGGTTCGTCGCGCTCGAACTCGTCGACCAGCCCCAGACGGATCAGGTCGTCGATGCGCACCTCCACCGGCAGGGTGCAGCAGGTCGCGTGGCAGTCGCGGCACAGCCCGTTGCTGTAGCGGGCCCAGGTTTCCAGGCGTTCCGGGTCGGATGAGGCGATCAGCGAGTGTTTCACGGCGCGCGTTTCGATGAAAAAAGGTGCGCGATCATAACGGGCTGCGCGGCAATTGCCAGCGGCGTACGCCGGACGGGCGGTCGCGCAGATGTAAAGGAAACCTGCAAACCTGTCTGGACTGCCCGATGAGGTGAACCGGCCGCCCCGCCACGAGTCCCTCTTGTATGTTTTCCAGCCGCGAGGACTATCCATGACGCAGGAATCCGGCGTTTCCCCTTCCGACGAAGTCAGCGCGTTCCGCGAGAAGGTCTTGCGCAAGCTGACCTATTCGGTCGGCAAGGACTCCGAAAGCGCATCCGACTACGACTGGTTCGAGGCGGTGGCGCTTGCCGCACGCGACCACATCATCGACCACTGGATGGAATGCACCCGGCAGACCTACCAGGGCGGTTGCAAGCGGGTGTACTACCTCTCGCTGGAATTTCTCATCGGCCGTCTGCTGGTCGACAGCCTGAGCAACCTCGGCCTGTTTGAGGTGGCGCGCGAGGCGCTGGCCGAGCTGGACGTCGACATCGAGCGCATCCGCCTGCTCGAGCCCGATGCGGCGCTGGGCAACGGCGGCCTCGGCCGGCTGGCGGCGTGCTTCATGGAAAGCATGGCGACGCTGCAGGTGGCGGCGCATGGCTACGGCATCCGTTACGACCACGGGCTGTTCCGTCAGGCCATCGTTGACGGCTGGCAGCACGAGCAGACCGAGACCTGGCTCGACTTCGGCAATCCCTGGGAGTTCGAGCGGCCGGAAGTCAGCTACCTGATCGGCTTCGGCGGCCATGTCACGGCGATACCGGGCGAGGGCGGCGGCGAGTCCCGCCACTTCTGGCACTGGGCCGAGGGTGTGCGGGCGATCGCCTACGACACGCCGATCGTCGGCTGGCGCGGCGCCAGCGTGAATACCCTGCGCCTATGGCGCGCGCGGGCTGAGGCGGATTTCCACCTGGAGCGCTTCAACGCCGGCGACCACATCGGCGCGGTGGCCGAGGAGGCCAAGGCGCAGAGCATCTCGCGGGTGCTCTACCCGGCCGACAGCACCGAGGCTGGCCAGGAACTGCGCCTGCGCCAGGAGTACTTCTTCGTTGCCGCCTCGCTGCAGGACCTGCTGCGCCGCCACCTCGACCAGCGCGGCACGCTGGACAACCTGCCGGACTACGCGGCGATCCAGCTCAACGACACCCACCCGGCGATCGCCGTGGCCGAGCTGATGCGCCTCCTGGTGGACGTGCACGGCCTGCAATGGCCGCACGCCTGGAAGCTGACCACCGCGACGCTGAACTACACCAACCACACGCTGCTGCCCGAAGCGCTGGAAACCTGGCCGGTTGGGCTGATGGAGCGGCTGCTGCCGCGGCACATGCAGATCATCTACCTGATCAACGCCCATCACCTCGACAGCCTGCGCCAGCGCGGCGTGCAGGATGCCGAGCTGCTGCGCTCGGTGTCGCTGATCGAGGAGGACCACGGACGCCGCGTGCGCATGGGCAACCTGGCGTTTCTCGGCTCGTCCAGTGTTAACGGCGTGTCGGCGCTGCACACTGGGCTGATGCGCAAGACGGTGTTCACCGACCTGCATGCGCTGTATCCCGAGCGGATCAACAATAAAACCAACGGAATCACCTTCCGCCGCTGGCTGTACCAGGCCAACCCGCACCTCACCGGGCTGCTGGTGAGCAGCCTCGGCGAAGCGCTGCTGGACGATCCGCAGCATCGCCTGCGCGATCTGGAGCCGTTCGCCGAGCAGGCCGCCTTCCGCCTGCAGTTCGCCGAGCAGCGCATGGCCAACAAGCGTCATCTGGCGGCGTTGATCCAGGAGCGGCTGGGCGTGAGCGTCGATCCGGCGGCGCTGTTCGATGTGCACGTCAAGCGCATCCACGAGTACAAGCGTCAGCTGCTCAACCTGCTGCACACCGTGGCGCTGTACCACGCGATCAGCGCCGATCCGGGCGGCGACTGGGTGCCTCGGGTGAAGATCTTCGCCGGCAAGGCGGCCGCCAGCTATCACCAGGCCAAGCTGATCATCAAACTGACCAACGACATCGCCCGCACCATCAACGACGACCCCACCGTGCGCGGCCTGCTCAAGGTGGTGTTCCTGCCCAACTACAACGTCAGCCTGGCCGAGGACATCATCCCGGCGGCCGACCTCTCCGAGCAGATTTCCACCGCCGGACTGGAGGCGTCGGGCACCAGCAACATGAAGTTCGCCCTCAACGGCGCGCTGACCATCGGCACGCTGGACGGCGCCAACGTCGAGATGAGCGAGCAGATCGGTCGCGAGCACATGTTCATCTTTGGCCTCACGGCGCAGCAGGTCGAAGCGCGCAAGCGTGCCGGCGAATTCAACGCCGAGGCCACCATCATCGGCTCGCGGCGCCTCAGCGAGGTGCTTTCGGCGATTCGCGACGGCGCCTTCTCGGCCGACGATCCGGGGCGCTACGTGGGCCTGATCGACGGGCTCTACTGGCACGACACCTACCACGTCTGCGCCGACTTCGAGGCCTACTGGCAGGCGCAGCTGGAGGTCGAGGCGCGCTGGCGCGATCCGGAGCAGTGGTGGCGTTCGGCGGTGCTCAACACCGCACGCACCGGCTGGTTCTCTTCGGACCGCACCATTCGCGAATACGCCAGCGAGATCTGGAAGGTGATGTAGCGCGGCGCCGGAGTGCAGCGCGGCGGCCAATGCCGCTGCGCTGAACTCCACTGCGGCGGTGTCGGTCTGAGGGGAGTTAGTTTTTTGCCGGCCTGCTAAACTGCGCGGGTTTTCTCCCCTCTCTGGAGCCTTTTCCATGTCACGCGTAACCCTGAGTCGCTACCTGATCGAGCAGACCCGCAGCAACAACACTCCCGCGGATCTGCGCTTCCTTGTCGAGGTGGTGGCGCGCGCGTGCAAGGCCATCAGCCATCAGGTGTCCAAGGGCGCGCTGGGCGGCGTGCTCGGCAGCATGGAAACCGAGAACGTGCAGGGCGAGGTGCAGAAGAAGCTCGACGTGCTGTCCAACGAGATCCTGCTGGAAGCCAACGAGTGGGGCGGCACCCTGGCCGGCATGGCGTCCGAGGAAATGGACAAGCCGTACCAGATTCCCGGTCGCTACCCCAAAGGCGCCTACCTGCTGCTGTTCGATCCGCTGGACGGCTCCAGCAACATCGACGTCAACGTCTCGGTCGGCACCATTTTCTCCGTGCTGCGCTGCCCCGGTGACTGCTTCAGCCAGAACGACTCGCTCGGCGAGGAAGCCTTTCTCCAGCCGGGCACCCGCCAGGTGGCCGCGGGTTACGCGATCTACGGCCCGCAGACCATGCTCGTGCTGACGCTCGGTCACGGCGTCATGGGCTTCACCCTCGACCGCGAGCTGGGCAGCTTCGTGCTGACCCACGAACACCTCCGCGTGCCGCAGAGCACTGCCGAATTCGCCATCAACATGTCCAACCAGCGCCATTGGCAGGCGCCGGTCAAGCGCTACGTTGAAGAACTGCTGGCCGGCAAGGAGGGGCCGCTGGGCAAGAACTACAACATGCGCTGGATCGCCTCGATGGTGGCCGACGTGCACCGTATCCTCACCCGCGGCGGCCTGTTCATGTATCCGTGGGACGCCCGCGAGCCGGAGAAGCCCGGCAAGCTGCGGCTGATGTACGAAGCCAATCCGATGTCGTTCATCATCGAGCAGGCCGGTGGCGCCGCCACCGATGGCACCCGACGCATCCTCGACATCGAGCCCACCTCGCTGCACCAGCGCGTGCCGGTGTTCCTCGGCTCGAAGGAAGAAGTCGAGCGCGTCACCGGCTATCACCAGGCCTGATGTGATGCCCGTGCCCTGGCGGCAACTGCTGGACTGGTGGTTCGGTCAGGGCACCACGGCGCGCGAGATCTCGGGCGAAAAGCATGCGCTCTGGTTCGGCTACCGGAGTGCGCAGGACGCCCAGGCGCGCGAGCGCTTCGGCCCGCTGTGCGAGCAGGCGCTGCGTGGCGAACTCGATGCCTGGACGGCCAGCCCCGAGGGCTGGCTGGCGCTTATCCTGCTGCTCGATCAGCTGCCCCGGATGATTCATCGCGGTACGTCGCAGGCCTTCGCTGGCGATGTGCGGGCGCAGCAACTGGTACGCCAGGGGCTGGCGCACGGTGGCGATGTGCTGCTGGCGCCAATCCAGCGGGTTTTCATCTACCTGGTGCTGGAACATGCCGAGGACCTGGCGCAGCAGGAGCTGGCCGTCGCGCAGTTCGAGCAACTGTGCGAGATTGCCGCGGCGGATGAACAGCCGCTGTTCGACGACTTTCTCGATTACGCCCGGCGCCACCGTGCTGTGATCGCCCGCTTCGGCCGCTTTCCCCATCGCAATGCAATGCTCGGGCGCGAGTCGAGCGAAGCCGAGCGCGCATTCCTCGCCGAACCGGGATCGCGCTTCTAGCTTCTAAGTGATCGCACCGTTCGGCCTCTGGCCGGCACGGCTGCCGGCCAGGCGCTAGTCTTTCCGTACCTGACAAGGAGTTTGCTCATGCCGCTGCGCTTTTCCGCCCTGATTGCCATCGCCTTGCTGCTTGGCGCCTGCAGCAAGATCACCCAGGACAATTTCGCCCAGCTCAAGCCCGGCATGCCGCGCGTCGAGGTCGAACAGCTGCTCGGCAAGCCCGAGGAGTGCGCCGGCGCGCTGGGCATGTCCAGTTGCACTTGGGGCGACAAGAATCGCTTCATCAGCATCCAGTTCGCCGGTGACAAGGTGATGATGTTTTCCGGCAAGGGGCTCAAATGATGGTCATGCGCATGCTGGCGGCGCTGTCGTGCGCACTGTTGCTGGGCTGTGCCGGCGCGACGAGTGGCGAGGCGCCTCCGGCGACTGCCGGCCAGGTCGATCTCGAGCGCTACCAGGGCACCTGGTACGAGCTGGCGCGGCTGCCGATGTTCTTTCAGCGCAACTGCGTGGAATCCGAGGCGAATTACCGTTTGCAGGACGACGCCAGCGTCGCGGTCATCAACCGCTGCCGCACCGTCGACGGTGACTGGCAGCAAGCGGTCGGGCAGGCGGTGGCACAGGAGCCAGGGCGCACCGATCGCCTTTGGGTGCGCTTCGATAACTGGTTCAGTCGCCTGTTTCCGCAGCTGACGCGCGGCCACTACTGGATCCTGTTCCTCGACGACGACTACCAGAGCGTGCTGGTGGGCAGCCCCGATCGCGAATACCTCTGGCTGATGGCGCGTACGCCACAGGTTTCCGCGCAGGTACGCGACCGCCTGCTGCAGGAGGCGCAGGCCCGCGGTTACGTCACCGAATCGCTGATCTGGCGCGGCGAACAGCAGTAGCGCGCCTCACGCGCCCCGCCTGCGAGCGTCATGAGGCGAGGCGGGTCAATTTACGCAGCGGCATGCCCGTGCGCGTGATCCTCGCTATGATGCCGGACATATCCAGGGGCCGACCGCCGGCCACGCAGATCGGGAGTGTGCCATGCAAACCTTGTATCCGGAGATCAAACCCTATGCGCGACACGAGCTGGCGGTGGAGGAACCGCATGTGCTCTACGTCGACGAGAGCGGTACTCCGGATGGCCTGCCGGTACTGTTCGTGCACGGTGGCCCCGGCGGCGGCTGCGATGCGCTGAGCCGGCGCTTCTTCGACCCCACGGTCTATCGCATCATCACCTTCGATCAGCGCGGCTGCGGGCGCTCCACACCGCACGCCAGCCTGGAGAACAACACCACCGCCCACCTGATCGCCGACATGCAGCGCATTCGCGAGTTTCTCGGCATCGACAAGTGGGTGCTGTTCGGCGGCTCCTGGGGCTCGACGCTGTCGCTGGCCTACGCCCAGGCGCACCCCGCGCATGTGCATGCGCTTATCCTGCGCGGCATCTTCCTCTGTCGGCCGCACGACCTGAGTTGGTTCTATCAGGAAGGTGCGAGCCGATTGTTCCCCGATTACTGGGAAGACTTCGTCGCACCGATCCCGCCGGAAGAGCGCGGCGATCTGATGCAGGCGTTCTACCAACGTCTGACCGGCACCGACCAGATCGCACAGATGCACGCGGCCAAGGCCTGGTCGTGCTGGGAAGGCCGCACCGCCACGCTGCGGCCCAATCCGCAGGTGGTGGAACGTTTCGGTGATCCCCATCGCGCGCTGTCGATGGCGCGCATCGAATGCCACTACTTCATCAATCAAGCCTTTCTCGAACCGAACCAGCTACTGCGCGACATGCCGCGGATGGCGCATCTGCCTGGCATCATCGTGCATGGCCGCTACGATGCCATCTGCCCGCTGGACAACGCCTGGGCACTGCACCAGGCGTGGCCGGAGAGCGAGCTGCAGATCATCCGCGACGCCGGCCATTCGGCTGCCGAGAGCGGCATCACCGATGCGCTGGTGCGCGCCGCTGCTGACATTGCGCAGCGCCTGACCAACGTACCGCCGGCGGATGACGCCTGATGAAGGCACTGCTGCAGCGTGTACGGCACGCACGGGTCGAGGTGGCGGGTGAGGTGGTCGGCGCGATCGATCAGGGGCTGCTGGTGCTGATCGGCGTGGAGCGCGAGGACGATCAGGCGCGCGCCGACAAGCTCCTGCACAAGCTGCTCAACTACCGCGTTTTCGCCGATGCCGAAGGGCGCATGAACCGCTCGCTGCAGGACGTCGGCGGCGGTCTGCTGCTGGTGTCGCAGTTCACGCTCGCCGCCGATACCCGCAGCGGCCTGCGTCCCAGCTTCTCCAGTGCGGCGCCGCCGTCACAGGGGGAGGCGCTCTATGATTACCTGCTGGCGCAGGCCCGTCGGCAGCACCCACAGGTCGCCTGCGGGCGCTTCGGTGCCGAGATGCAGGTGCATCTGCAGAACGACGGTCCGGTAACCTTTCTGCTGGAGAGCTGAGGGTTCAGGAGCGCGCCGGTTCCAGGTCGTTGTCGCGTAGCCAGCTGACCGCATATTCGCGCAACTGGACCGTCTGGTAGCGCAACCACGCCTCGCGCACCGCGGGAAAGTCCTCGAGCTTGAAGTCGAAGGTGCGCAGCGGCTTGCGCCCCTTCAGTGCATTGCTCAGCACCGCGTGCGCGATAGGGTCGTGCTGGGTGAACAGGAAGGCCTCGCGCATGGCGATGGCCTGCGCCAGTTCCAGCGGCGCGATGTGCAGGTAGCGATCCTGCTGAATGTCGTATTTATCCATGACGCCAGGTGCCGGATCGCCAGGGAAAATTGCGCGAATCTCGCCACTCTCCAGGTCGAGGTAGTACTCGGCGGTGTCGCGCCCATCCAGCGCGAATTCCAGACGGTGCATATCGATGGTCAGTGGTCGCATGAAAAAGGCCGCTCTCGTGCAGTGATCGTGGGACGCGCCGCCGCAACGGCTGGCGCAGCTGAATGCGGTCGAGCCCTGGCGGGCCTGGAAATCAACCGCTTGGGAGGGGCGTCATAAACAGCCTGTAGCGTCTGACCACCCGGCACCGGGTGGGTGCGTCACGCTCATCGGAGAATGTGCGCCGTGCGCTGGCGGCGCCGCCAGCGTGGGCTCAGAACAGGCGGGCCAGCAGCGCGCTGACCGCGGTCTCCACCCGCAGGATGCGCTCGCCCAACTGCACCGGCTGCAGGCCGGCTTCGGCGAGCTTGTCCACCTCGTAGGGGATCCAGCCGCCCTCCGGCCCGATGGCGAGCGTCACCGGTCCCTCGACGGCGCGCGGGCAGGCCGGATAATCGCCGGGATGACCGACCAGCCCGCGGGTGCCGGCAGCCAGCTGCGGCAGGCGGTCCTCGACGAAGGGCTTGAAGCGTTTCTCGATGATGACTTCCGGCAGCACGGTGTCGCGCGCCTGTTCCAGGCCGAGAATCAGCTGCTCGCGGATCGCCGCCGGTTCGAGAAAGGGGGTCTGCCAGAAGCTCTTCTCCACCCGGTAGCTGTTGAGCAGCACCAGCCGCGGCACGCCCATGCTGGCCACGGTCTGCAGCACGCGCTTGAGCATCTTCGGTCGGGGCAGTGCGAGCAGCAGGGTGAGTGGCAGCTTCGCGGGCGGCGGCTGGTCGAACTCGACTTCGAGTTCGGCCTCGGCGGTCGTCAGGCGCAGCAGCCGGCCTTGTCCCATCGCACCGCCCAGCAGGCCGACCCGCAGCGTCGCGCCGGGCTCGGCGCGGTGCACGTCCTGCAGGTGGGTCAGCCGCCGGTCGCGCAGCAATACGCGGCGCTCGGCGACGAAATCAGCCGGCTCGAGCAGCAGCAGGTTCACGGGCGCGGGGCGGGCGGCTGGCTGCCGGCGTCCGATTGTTGCTCGTCTGCCAGCTCGGCCTCTTCCTGCTCACGCTTCTTGACCATGCTGCCGCAGAGCACGCCGGCCTCGAACAGCAGCCACATCGGCACCGCCAGCAGGGTCTGCGAGAACACGTCCGGCGGGGTCAGCACCATGCCGACGACGAAGCAGCCGACGATCACGTAGGGACGGCTCTTGCGCAGGGTGGCGACATCGACAATGCCAACCCAGATCAGTAGGAAGGTCGCCACCGGAATCTCGAACGCCACGCCGAAGGCGAAGAACAGCGTGAGCACGAAGTCCAGGTACTGGCCGATGTCGGTCATCATCGCCACGCCTTCGGGCGTCACGCTGGCGAAGAAACCGAACATGATCGGAAACACCACGAAGTAGGCGAAGGCCATGCCAGCGTAGAACAGCAGGATGCTGGAGATCAGCAGCGGCACGGCGATGCGCTTCTCGTGCTTGTACAGGCCAGGCGCGATGAAGCCCCAGATCTGGTGCAGGATGATCGGCATCGAGAGGAACAGCGCAACCATCAGCGTCAGCTTGAACGGCGTCAGGAACGGCGAGGCGACCCCGGTGGCGATCATCGTCGCGCCTTCGGGTAGGTAGGCGCGCAGCGGTGCGGCGACCAGCGAATAGATCTGCTGGGAGAAATAGAACAGGCCGGCGAACAGCACCAGTATCGCAATGACGCAGTGCAGCAGGCGCTTGCGCAGTTCGGTCAGGTGGGCGATCAGCGGCATTTCCTGATCGTCGAGGGAAGGCTTGCTCATGGCTCTGGCGATCTGTCAGGACGGGAATCGGGCGCCGGCTCGGCGGGTTTGGCGGGCTCGGGCGCCGGCGCGGTGGCGGGCGCGCTGTCGGCGCTGACGGCTGCGGGAGTGGTCGCCGGTGTGGATGCTGCGGGGCTGCTAGTGGTCGAAGCCGGCGGCATGATGCTCTGCTTCATCTCGCGTTCGAGGTCGAGGATGCGTTCGTTGTGCAGTTGGCGACGAATCTCGTCGGCGCCAATTTCGCGCTCGACCTCGGCCTTGATGTTGTTGAAGCTGCGTTTCAGGCGGCCGACCCACAGGCCGGCGGTGCGAACGGCTCCGGGAAGGCGCTCCGGTCCCAGCACCACCAGGGCCACCAGACCGACCAGAAGCAGTTCGGTAAAACCGATATCGAACATCAGGACGTGCTCATCAACAGGGGAGGTGCGCGCCGACTGCCCGAGCGAAGCTCAGGCTGCCGGTTCGCGGGCAACTAGTCTTTGCGGGTAGGTTCTTCGACCTTGCGCGCCTGGGCATCGATGGTCTGCCCGGGCTTTTCCTCGACGCCTGGCTTGTCGTCGTCGGTGCCCATCGATTTGCGGAAGCCCTTGATCGCATCGCCGAGGTCGGAACCCAAGCCTTTGAGGCGCTTGGTGCCGAACAGCATGATGACGATGAGCAGGATGATCAGGAGTTGCCAGATGCTAATGCCGCCAAGACCCATGATGTGATACTCCGGAGTGGATCAGGTTTGTGGACGCGCGGCTTTTTCCGCGTGTCCGGAGAGGCCGAAGCGCCGGTCCAGCTCGTCCAGCACTGCCTGGGGATGCTGGCCGAGCGCGGCGAGCATGACCAGGCTGTGGAACCACAGGTCGGCGGTTTCGTAGATGAGGTCGCTGCAGTCGCCGCTGCTGGCGGCGTCCTTGGCGGCGAGGATGGTTTCCACCGATTCCTCGCCGACCTTTTCGAGAATCTTGTTCAGCCCCTTGTGATACAGGCTGGCCACGTAGGAGCTGTCCGGTGCGGCGTCTTTGCGCGCTTCCAGCACTTCGGCCAGACGGGTGAGGGTGTCACTCATGCTTGTGCTCCGCATAGATGGCGTGCGGGTCTTTCAGGACCGGCTCGACGACCTTCCAGGCGTCGTTCTCGAACACCCGGTAGAAGCAGCTCTCGCGGCCGGTATGGCAGGCGATGCCACCGATCTGCTCGACCAGCAGGATGATCACATCGGCATCGCAGTCCAGGCGCAGCTCATGCAGCTTCTGCACATGGCCGGACTCCTCGCCCTTGCGCCATAGCTTGCCGCGCGAGCGTGACCAGTAGATCGCGCGCTGCTCGCGGGCGGTCAGCGTCAGCGCCTCGCGGTTCATCCAGGCCATCATCAGCACGCGGCCGGTCTTGTGGTCCTGGGCGATCGCCGGGACCAGCCCGTCGCTATTCCAGTTGATCTCGTCCAGCCAGTTCATCGATACCTCCGCTGAGTGCGCCAAGTGTGCCAGCCCCTATCGAGCCTGGCTATCGGCGCACGACGATGTACGTGCCGGCCACCAGCATCACCCAGGCCGGCCAGGTTTGCAGCCCGACGAGGTGCTCGGCGCCGGCGGCGAGCGTGGCGCCACTACCCAGCAGCAGCGCACCGATCAGCCGCAGCGGCCAGCCGCGGTTGCGCTCGCGCCAGGGCGGCGGCGGATTGTCGGCGTGTGGATGGGCCATGCGTTCGAGCAGCTCGCGCGTCATGTGTGCCAGGTGCGGAACCTGCTCGATCTGCGCATGCACGTTCTTCAGCAGCTGGCGCGGGCTCATGCGCTCGCGCATCCAGCGTTCCAGATAGGGCTGGCCGGTGGTCCAGAGGTCGAGCTGCGGATACAGCTCGCGGCCCAGCCCCTCGATGTTCAGCAGGGTTTTCTGCAGCAGCACCAGCTGCGGCTGTACTTCCATGTTAAAGCGCCGGGCAACCTGGAACAGGCGCACCAGCAGCTGACCGAAGGAGATGTCCTTGAGCGGCTTCTCGAAGATCGGCTCGCACACCGTGCGGATCGCAGCCTCGAATTCGTTGACCTTGGTTTCCGCCGGTACCCAGCCCGAGTCGATGTGCAGCTGCGCCACCTTGCGGTAATCGCGCTTGAAGAAGGCCATCAGGTTGCGCGCCAGGTAGTCCTGATCCTCGGGCGTCAGGCTGCCGACGATGCCGAAGTCCACCGCGATGTACTGCGGGCTCCACGGCTGATGGGTACTGACGAATATGTTGCCGGGATGCATGTCGGCGTGGAAGAAACTATCGCGGAACACCTGGGTGAAGAAGATTTCCACGCCGCGCTCGGCGAGCTGGCGCATGTCGGTGTTCTGCCGCGCGAGCGCCGCCATGTCGGTGACCGGCACGCCGTAGATGCGCTCCATCACCAGCACTTGCGAGCGGCAATAATCCCAATGCACCTGCGGCACGTAGAGCAGTGGCGAGCCCTCGAAATTGCGCCGCAGCTGGCTGGCGTTGGCCGCCTCGCGCAGCAGGTCGAGTTCGTCGTAGATGGTCTTGGCGTAATCCTCGACCACTTCCACCAGATGCAGCCGGCGGGCGTCGATCGAGGCGCGCTCGGCGGTCTTGGCCAGCAGGAACAGCCAGGCCAGGTCCTGGCCGATCACCGGACGCAGGTTTGGGCGCACCACCTTGACGATGACTTCCTCGCCACTGTGCAGCCGCGCGGCATGCACTTGGGCCACCGAGGCGGAGGCCAGCGGAGTGCTGTCGAAGCGGGCGAACAGCTCGCCGACCGGCGCGCCGAGCTGCTGCTCGATCAGCTCGATGGCATGTGCGGAATCGAACGGCGGCACGCGGTCCTGCAGCATGGCCAGCTCGTCGGCGATATCGGCCGGCAGCAGGTCGCGACGGGTGGACAGCAGCTGGCCGAACTTGATGAAGATCGGTCCCAGCCCTTCCAGCGCCAGGCGCAGGCGCGCGCCGCGCGAAAGCGTGCTCTGGCGGCGCGGAACCCAGCGCCAGGGCAGCAGGTAGCTGGTGGTACGCAGCCACCAGGGCATCGGCAGGTCGAGCAGAATGTCATCCAGGCGGTAACGGATCACCACCAGCAGGATGCGGAACAGGCGGGCGGTGGCAGCGAACAGCTTCATTCGGCTTGATCTGGTTTCAGGTGGAGAGCGAGGCGTTCGACGCGTGCCTCGAGTCGGTCGAGGGTCAGTTTCAGTGCGTCCAGCTCGGCGAAGCGCGCTTCGGCTTCGGCCTGGCCGACCAGTGTGCGACTTTCCTCGCTGAGGTAATCGGCCAGGTCTAGGCGCAGCGAGTCGGCGCTGTCGCGCGCCCAGCGCAACGGCGCGCGCACGCTGGAGCCGAGCACTTGGCTGGCGACCGGGCCGAGCCAGCGCGAGAGTTCGTATTCCCAATCCAGCTCGAGGTCCTGCAGCACCTCGGCGAGATTCATCAGCACGCCGCTGTCGCCGTCGATCTCGACATCCGGACCGTGCAGCACGGCGGTCTTGTTGCGACTGACGGCGAGCCGGAGCAGGCTGCTCGCCGGGGCGCGCAGGCGGCAATCGGCATCGCTGGCCCAGCTCGAGGCGAGGCGCAGGCCCTCTTCATCGGCAAGGACGAACAGACGCCAGTTCGGCGCCGTGCACTCGATCTCGATGATGCGGCCACTAAGCCGGGCCAGCCGCGGCAGTGCGGCCGGGTCCAGGCGCAGGATGCCGTTGAGGCCGCGCTCGGCGCTGGCCAGCAGGGCTGTGCGCAGCATCAGGGCTTGATGCCCCGGTGCAGCGCGACGATACCGCCGGTCATGTTGTGGTAGGTCACGCGCTCGAAACCGGCGGTCTGCATCATGCCCTTGAGGGTTTCCTGATCGGGGTGCATGCGGATCGACTCGGCGAGGTAGCGATAGCTCTCGGCGTCATTGGTGATCAGCTTGCCCATCATCGGCAGCAGGCTGAACGAATAGGCGTCGTAAGCCTTGGAGAACAGCTGGTTGGTCGGCTTGGAGAATTCCAGCACCAGCAGGCGGCCACCCGGCTTGAGCACGCGCAGCATGGAGGCGATGGCGTCTTCCTTGTGGGTGACGTTGCGCAGGCCGAAGGCGATGGTGACCACATCGAAGTGGTTGTCCGGGAAGGGCAGCTTCTCGGCGTCGGCCTGAACGAACTTGACGTTGCCGGCCACGCCCTTGTCCAGCAGCTTGTCGCGGCCGACCTTGAGCATCGAGGCGTTGATGTCGGCCAGTACCACTTCCCCGGTGGGGCCGACGATGCGCGAGAACTGGCGGGTCAGATCACCGGTGCCGCCGGCGATATCGAGGATACGATTGCCCGGGCGGGCGCCGGACAGCTCGATGGTGAAGCGCTTCCACAGCCGGTGAATACCAC
The DNA here is from genome assembly GCF_021432765.1 of Pseudomonas phenolilytica. Lineage (NCBI taxonomy): Bacteria > Pseudomonadati > Pseudomonadota > Gammaproteobacteria > Pseudomonadales > Pseudomonadaceae > Pseudomonas > Pseudomonas phenolilytica. Next base: position 751,833 of record NZ_CP058908.1, on the reverse strand, counting down.
CGGACATGAGGTCGTTCATCAGGTCGTACTTGGCGGCTACGGAATGGAACACCTCGGCCACCTTCTGTGCCTTCTGGCTTTCTGGCACGCTCTTGTAGCCGAAATGGGTGGTCGGTTCCGCGTCATGCGCTTTGCGTGGATCGGTCATGTCACTGTCACCGGAAGAATGTGCCGCGCATTCTAAACCCAAAAGACCGCACCTCGCTTCACGTGCGAAGCCGCGCCGACGCGCTAATGCAGGAAAACTTGATTACGGTCGGGTCCGGTGCGGGTGCTGCCGTCCGTCGGTGCATTGGCTGCTGTATAGTGCCGGCCCTTCATCGGCCTGCAGTCAGGAGTCGGCATGTCCCGAATCATCGTCGAGCGTTCCCACAGTCTCGGTCGCGAAGCCGCTCGCGCAAAGGCCGAGCAGCTGGCCAGTCGGCTGGCCAGCGAGTACGGCGTCAGCTATCGCTGGCAGGGCGACGTGCTGGCAGTGCGGCGCAGTGGCGCCGATGGGCAGATCGAGGTCGGCGAGGACCGGGTGAAGGTGCAGCTCAACCTGGGCCTGCTGCTGTCGGCGATGGGGGCGAGCATCCAGGGCCAGATCGAGCGGGCGCTGGACAAGGCGCTGGCGTGAGTCGGCGAAACATCCGGGCCTAGAAGGATGCGGCTTGCCACCCTCCACGCCGCGTCCGCCGCGTCCGCCGCGGGTTCGCGAACTCAATTCACCACCCGCTTGGCAGCTGATCCGGCGGGCAGTCGCAGCGGCTGTTACAGCATCAGCTTGACCACCGATTCGTTTGGGTCGCGCGACTTGCCGGCCTTCTCCAGCGCCTGCAGGTAGTCGTTCCACAGCGCTTGTTGGTCGAGCGCCAAGCGCTCCAGGTAATCCCAGGTGAACAGCCCGCTGTCGTGGCCGTCGCTGAAGGTCAGCTTCAGTGCGTACTGGCCGGCCGGTTCCAGCTTGTCCAGACCGACATTGAGCTTGCCGGTCTGCAGCACCGGATTACCATGGCCCTGCACCTCGGCAGAAGGCGAATGCACGCGCAGGAATTCCGCGCTCAACACGTAGCGCTCGTCGGCGCCGTACTCCAGTTCGAGCGTCTTCGAGGCCTTGTGCAGCTTGATGGCGGTGGGGATACGCATGGGTCAGCTCCAAGCGACAAGCCGCGAGCGACCAGCCAAGGCAGTACCTGTCTGCGGCTCGTCGCGGGGCGGCTCGTGGCTGCAGTTAAAGGATGTAGCGCGACAGATCTTCGTCCTGCGCCAGTTCGCCGAGGTGCTGGTTGACGTAGGCGGCATCGATGCGGATCGCCTCGCCGTCCTGCTTGGCCGCCAGGTCGCCTGCGCTGAAGGAGACTTCCTCCAGTAGGCGTTCGAGCAGCGTGTGCAGCCGGCGCGCGCCGATGTTCTCGGTCTTCTCGTTGACCTGCCAGGCAATCTCGGCGATGCGCTTGATGCCGTCGTCGAGAAATTCCACGTGCAGGCCCTCGGTCTTCAGCAGCTCGCGATACTGCTCGGTGAGCGAGGCGTGCGGCTCGGTGAGGATGCGCTCGAAGTCTTCCGGCGACAGCGCCTTGAGCTCGACGCGGATCGGCAGGCGGCCCTGCAGTTCGGGCACCAGGTCGCTGGGCTTGGACAGGTGGAACGCGCCGGAGGCGATGAACAGGATGTGGTCGGTCTTGACCATGCCGAGCTTGGTGTTGACCGTGCTGCCTTCGATCAGCGGCAGCAGGTCGCGCTGTACGCCCTCGCGGGAGACATCGGCGCCGCCGGTATTGCCGCGCTTGGCGACCTTGTCGATCTCGTCGATGAAGACGATGCCGTTCTGTTCCACCGCTTCCAGGGCGCGTGCCTTGAGGTCTTCTTCGTTGACCAGGCGCGCGGCTTCTTCGTCGCGGATCAGCTTGAACGCTTCCTTGATCTTCAGCTTGCGGCTCTTCTTTTTGCCCTTGCCCATGTTGGCGAAGAGGTTCTGCAGCTGGCTGGTCATCTCTTCCATGCCGGGCGGCGCCATGATTTCCACGCCCGCCGGGTTTTCGGCGACCTCGATGTCGATTTCCTTGTCGTCCAGCTGGCCTTCGCGCAGGCGCTTGCGGAACAGCTGGCGGGTGTTGGAATCGGCCGACTGCACCGGCTCCTCGGAGAAGCCCACCGGACGTGCCGGCGGCAGCAGGGCGTCGAGGATGCGCTCTTCGGCGGCGTCCTCGGCGCGGTGGCGCATCTTGTGCACCTCCTGCTCGCGCAGCATCTTCAGCGCGGCGTCGGCCAGGTCGCGGATGATCGAGTCGACGTCGCGGCCGACATAGCCGACCTCGGTGAACTTGGTCGCTTCCACCTTCAGGAATGGCGCGTTGGCCAGCTTGGCCAGGCGGCGGGCGATCTCGGTCTTGCCGACGCCGGTCGGGCCGATCATCAGGATGTTTTTCGGCGTGACTTCCTGGCGCAGCTCGGCCGGCAGCTGCATGCGCCGCCAGCGGTTGCGCAGGGCGATGGCCACGGCGCGCTTGGCGTCGTCCTGGCCGATGATGTGGCGGTTGAGTTCGTGGACGATCTCGCGGGGCGTCATGGACATGCGATTACTCCAGCGGCACGGCTCAGATGGCCGAGTCCAGCTCTTCGATGGTCAGATTCTGGTTGGTGAACACGCAGATGCTGCCGGCGATGTTCAGCGCGGTCTCGGCGATTTCGCGGGCGCTCATGTCGTCGCCGGCCTTCTGCAGCAGGGCCATGGCGGCGGCCTGGGCGAAGCCGCCCCCGGACCCCATGGCGATCAGCCCGAGCTCGGGTTCGACCACGTCGCCGTTGCCGGTGATGATCAGCGAGGCGTCCTTGTTGGCCACCGCGAGCATGGCTTCCAGGCGGCTCAGCGAACGGTCGGTGCGCCAGTCTTTGGCCAGCTCGACGGCGGCGCGCACCAGATGGCCCTGGTGTTTCTCCAGCTGACCCTCGAAGCGCTCGAAGAGGGTGAAGGCGTCAGCAGTGGCGCCGGCGAAACCGGCCAGCACCTGACCGTGATAGAGGCGGCGGACCTTCTTGGCGTTGCCCTTCATGACGGTATTGCCGAGGGAAACCTGGCCGTCGCCGCCCATGACGACTTTGCCGTTGCGGCGCACTGAAACGATGGTGGTCAAGGGAAATCTCCACGCTGCGGGGCGATGAATGCCCGAATGCAGGGTGATATGGGGCACCGCCGCAGGCTTTTCAACGCCGCTCGACCATCGGTTAGCGCAGCGCTCGCCTCAGTCCAGGGTGAAACCGAGCTGGCGCCAGGCCTCGTAGACGGCGATGGCGACGGTGTTGGACAGATTCAGGCTGCGGCTGTCCGGGCGCATCGGCAGGCGCAGGCGGCGTTCGGCGGGGAAGGCGTCGCGTACCGCGTCCGGCAGGCCACGGCTCTCGGGGCCGAAGAGGAAGGCGTCGCCACGGCGGTATGCGACCTGATGGAACGGCTGCGAACCCTTGGTGGTGAAGGCAAACAGGCGTGGGGCGTCGTCAGCGCCGGACTGCCCGGGCGGCGCAATGCCCAGCTCGGCGAGGCAGGCGTCGAGGCTGGCATGCCGGCGCAGCGGCGCGTATTCGTGGTAATCCAGGCCGGCGCGGCGCAAGCGCTTGTCGTCCAGTTCATAGCCCAGCGGCTCGATCAGGTGCAGGCTGCACCCGGCATTGGCGCAGAGCCTGATAATGTTGCCGGTGTTCGGTGGAATCTCCGGCTGGAAAAGGATCACGTGAAACATGCGCAGCACCCGATTGGACGACGGCGGCGATTCTACTGCGCCGGACCCGCGGCCGCGCCTGCGGCGTCGCTTTTTCGCCTCGCTGGTGCTGATCGGCCTGCTGGTGGGGATGATGATCGGCCGGCTGACGACGCCCGAGCCGGCGCGGCTGCTCGCCGTCGAGAGCATCGGTGAAAGGCTGCTGCTGCGCTTCAGTGCGCCGACGCAGTACCGCGCACAAACGGTCGACGGCGCCTATGCGCTGCTCTTGCAGGCGCGGGGCGGAGAGCGTGACGGGCAGTTGCAAGTGGACGGGCAGCGCGTGCGCTGGCGCATCCAGGCCATCGGGCAGGACCTGCTGCTGAATCTGGTCGCGCTCAGGCCGCTGCGGGTGCAGCCGAGCGAGCGGCAAGAGGAGGCTGACTGGGTGCTGGAGCTGCGGCTGGCGCCGGCGGACGATCTTCCATGAGGCTGTCTCGAATTACGTCTTCGCATCGATCCCGCGGTTGAGCCGCCGCGCGGCGTCGCGCTGGATGTAAAAAGCGACATCCACGCACGACGCTGCCAGATTATTCCTCCTCTTCATCCCGGCCATCACCCATGCCCAGCTCCTTGATCTTGCGGGTCAGGGTGTTGCGTCCCCAGCCCAGCAGCAGCGCGGCGTCGCGGCGGCGACCGGCGGTGTGCTTGAGCGCGGTCTCGATCATGATCCGCTCGAACGCCGGCACGGTGGTTTCCAGCAGGTTCGACTGGCCGAGCGTCAGCGCCTGGTCGGCCCAGCTGCGCAGCGCCTGTTCCCAGTTGTGCGTCGGTTGGGCATCGGCCGGCAGGCTGAGCAGCTCCGGCGGCAGGTCGCTGATGTGCACCTCGCGCCCGGACGCCATCACGGTGATCCAGCGACAGGTGTTCTCCAGCTGGCGCACGTTGCCCGGCCACGGCAGCTGCTGCAGGAAGGCCGCCGTTTCGCTCTTGAGCAGCTTGGTCTCGACGGCCAGTTCCTCGGCGGCGGCGGCGAGAAAATGCTGCGCCAGCGCAGGGATGTCCTCGCGGCGATCGGCCAGCCGTGGAATGTGGATGCGGATCACGTTGAGGCGATGGAACAGGTCTTCGCGGAACTTGCCGGCCTGCACCAGCGCCTCGAGGTCTTGGTGGGTGGCGGCGATGATGCGCACGTCCACGCGCACCGGCGTGTGCCCGCCGACGCGGTAGAACTCGCCGTCGGCGAGCACGCGCAGCAGACGCGTCTGGGTGTCGGCGGGCATGTCGCCGATCTCGTCGAGGAACAGCGTGCCGCCGTCGGCCTGCTCGAAGCGCCCGCGGCGCTGGTTCGCCGCGCCGGTGAACGCACCCTTCTCATGGCCGAACAGCTCGGATTCCATCAGGTCCTTGGGGATTGCCGCCATGTTCAGGGCGATGAACGGCGAGGCCGCACGCGGACTGTGACGGTGCAAGGCATGGGCGACCAGCTCCTTGCCGGTGCCGGACTCGCCGTTGATCAGCACGGTGATGTTGGAGTGCGAGAGGCGGCCGATGGCGCGGAACACCTCCTGCATCGCCGGCGCTTCGCCGATGATCTCCGGCGTGTGGGCCTGGCTGGCCGGCGCCTGCAGGCCCTGTTGCTCCTGGGCATGCTGGTTGGCGCGCTTGACCAGCGAGACCGCATCGTCGACGTCGAACGGCTTGGGCAGGTACTCGAACGCGCCGCCCTGATAGGAGGCCACGGCGCTGTCGAGGTCCGAGTGCGCGGTCATGATGATCACCGGCAAACGCGGGTGCCGCTCGCGGATCTGCGCCAGCAGATCGAGGCCGCTGGTGCCGGGCATGCGGATGTCGGAGATGATCACGTCCGGCTGCTGCTGCGTCAGGCGGCCGAGCACGCTGTCGGCGGTTTCGAAGCTCTGCGTGGCGATGCCTTCCTGCTGCAGCGCTTTCTCCAGGACCCAGCGGATGGAGCGGTCGTCATCGACGATCCAGACGGTTTCGCTTCGGTTCATGGGCAGGGGGCTCCTTGTTCGAGCGGCAGGAAGATCGAGAAGGCGGTATGCCCGGGATGGCTTTCGCACTCGATCAGGCCCTGGTGCTGACTGATGATGTTCTGGGTGATTGCCAGGCCCAGCCCGGTGCCGTCCGGGCGGCCGCTGACCATCGGGTAGAACAGGGTGTTCTGCAGTTCGGCCGGGATGCCGGGGCCGTTGTCGATGATCTCGATGCGCGCCACCAGCCGGTGGCGGATGTGGCCGATGGTGAACTGGCGCACCGTGCGGCTGCGCAGGGTCAGGCGGCCCAGCCCCAGTTCGGTCTGTCCGGCCAGCGCCTGCATGGCATTGCGCATGATGTTGAGCACGGCCTGGATCATCTGCTCGCGATCCATGAGGATCTCGGGGATGCTCGGGTCGTAGTCGCGAACCAGCACCAGGCTGCCCTGACATTCGGCCTCGATCAGGCTGGCGACGTGTTCCAGCACCTCATGGATGTTGGTCATCTCCAGCCGCGGCAGGCGGTTCGAGCCGAGCATGCGGTCGACCAGGTTACGCAGGCGGTCGGCCTCCTCGATGATCACCTCGGTGTAATCCTGCAGGTGTTCGTCCGGCAGTTCGCGGGCCAGCAGTTGCGCGGCGCCGCGGATGCCGCCCAGCGGATTCTTGATCTCGTGGGCCAGGCCGCGTACCAGCATCCGCGTGGTTTCCTGCTTGGACAGCTGCGCCTCCTCCTTGGTGATGCGCAGCAGCCGGTCACGCGGCAGCACTTCGAGCAGCAGCATGGTTTCGCCGCTGCCGAGAATCGGCGTCACCGCGTAGTCGACGGTCAGCGTCTGACCGGTGGCGGAGGTTAGCGTGGCCTCGCGCTTGGTGAACGGGTGTGCCTCGGCTACCGCCTGGCGCAAGGCAGACAGCGCTTCGGGCGACTCGGTGAACAGCTCGCTGATGAATTGGCCGTGGCTGCGCTGGCCGCTGACGGCGAGCAGCATCTCTGCCGCCGGATTCATGTACTCCAGGCGCAACCGCGCATCGAGCAGCAGTGTCGCAGTGGTCAGGTTCTCGATCAGCAGGCGTTGCAGGGCTTCGGTCAACATGGCGGGTCTGCATCCTTTGGGTAGGCCGGTAAATGCAAGAAGCAAACCAGACGCGCCAAAACGGCGCGTATCGGCGTGCTGGCGGCATCTGGCGCCCGGCCTGCGTGAACCAAAAGGGTGAGCGGTGAAATTATTCGCCACTCATGTGCACCAAAAAGGTGCACATGATGATCATAGGAAAGGAATGAAGGGGATGTCGCGTTTTTCCGCCGGCTTGTCCTTGAGCGGGCATTCGGGGCGTACGCCGTAGTCGTTCTTGCGGCACGGATTGACCATGCGCCGCTGGGCCAGCGAGGTGCGAATCAGGTGAAAGGTGCGCGCCGGGCTGCGCGCCAGCTCGCGGCCTTCGGCGTCGATTACGCGCAGCTGCAGCCGATGGGTGCCGCGGTCGACGTTGTGCAGCTCGAAGTGGGTCTCGGGGCCGGCGGCGCTGAGCGCCTCGCCGTCGAGCAGCAGCTGGTAGCCGTGTCCGGCCTGCGGCGCCGGGTTGCCGCTGGCGCTGACCTGCAGGTCGCCGGCGTTGCTGCGGATGGTCTCGTCCTCGGCTGGACTGACAATCTGCAACTGGTAGCGGATCGCCGCCGTTGCGGCCGGCACTGGCGCCGCGGGCGCGACGGGCGGCAGGGCCGGCATGTCGTTGGTGGGCTTGAGTTCGATCTGCTCGGCGGCCTGACCGGCCGGGCGGTCGGTGAACACCCGGTTACCGTCCGCGTCGATGTAGCTGTAGATCCCCGCGTTCGCCGGTGCCGCCAGCGCCAGCAGCAGTGCGGTCAGCCAGCGGCCGCTGCGGATCATGGCGCCGCCCGGTGGCGCAGGGCGGGGCTGGAGGTATGCACGCGTTGCACCGTGAATACCGCCGGCTCGCTGCGCTGGATCACTCGGCCATTGCTGAGCACCTCGACCTGCAGACGGTGTTCGCCGCGCTCGACGTTGTTCAGTTGCAGCGAGGTGGCCTGGCTGGCGGCGGCCTGGGGAATGCCGTCGAGGACGAAGCGCAGCTGATGGCCGCGTCGTAGCGGCGGGTCCAGCTCGGCACTCACCACGAACGTGCCATTGTTGGCGCGCAGCGCGGCTTCGTCCGGAATGCCGCTGAGCGCGAGCGAGCGGTACGGTTGTCCGGCTTCTGCGTCCGCCGGCAGGGACGCCGGTGCGGAGGGGGTCTGGATGTCGACGGTGTTGGGCGGCGGCAGCTCGACGCGCTCGGCAGCAACGCCTTCCGGTGGCTGGTTGGTGTAGACGGTGTTGCCCTGGGCGTCGGTGTAGGTATAGATCTCGGCGATCGCCGGGGCGCTGAGGATCAGCAGCAGGCCGAACAGTGCGTGGCGCATGGGAAGCTCCGCGTGAAGGACAGCGAGAGCCTTGCACCGCGGGCGACGCCAGGCAAGCCCGGGCATGCGGATTTGCGAGCCGGCACAAGCTGCGCGCGGTGACGGCGGCGCAAACGACAGAGGCCGCCCGAAGGCGGCCTCTGCGTACAGGCGGTGCTGCTTAGACGCTGTAGTACAGGTCGTATTCCAGCGGATGCACGAAGGTGCGCACCTTGATCTCCTCGGCGGCCTTCAGCTCGATGAAGGCATCGAGGAAGTCCTTGGTGAACACGCCGCCCTTGAGCAGGAAGTCGTGGTCGGCTTCCAGCGCCTCCAGTGCCTCCTTCAGGCTGCCGCATACCTGCGGGATCAGCTTGGACTCTTCCGGCGGCAGGTCGTACAGGTTCTTGTCCGCGGCATCGCCTGGGTGAACCTTGTTCTGGATACCGTCCAGGCCGGCCATCAGCAGCGCGGCGAAGGCCAGGTACGGGTTGGCAGCCGGATCCGGGAAGCGTGCCTCAATGCGGCGGCCGCGGGCGCTGGCCACGTACGGGATGCGGATCGACGCGGAGCGGTTGCGTGCCGAGTAGGCCAGCATGACCGGCGCCTCGAAGCCCGGGACCAGACGCTTGTAGGAGTTGGTCGACGGGTTGGTCAGGGCGTTCAGCGCCTTGCCGTGCTTGATGATGCCGCCGATGAAGTACAGGGCGGTATCGGACAGGCCGGCATAGCCTTCGCCAGCGAAGGTGTTCTTGCCGTCTTTGGCGATCGACATGTGCACGTGCATGCCCGAACCGTTGTCGCCGTACAGCGGCTTCGGCATGAAGGTAGCGGTCTTGCCATAGGCTTCGGCGACGTTGTGCACGACGTACTTGAGGGTCTGCACTTCATCGGCCTTGGCCACCAGCGTGTTGAACTTCACGCCGATCTCGTTCTGCCCGGCGGCCACTTCGTGGTGGTGCACTTCGACGACCTGGCCCATTTCTTCCAGGGCGTTGCACATGGCGGTACGGATCTCGTGATCCGGATCGCTCGGCGGAGTCGGCAGGTAGCCGCCCTTGACGCTGATGCGGTGGCCGTTGTTGCCCTGGCCGCCGTTCATGTCGGTGTCGCTGTTCCAGGACGCCTGCTCGCAGAAGATCTTGAACATCGAGCCGGACATGTCGGACTTGAACTTCACCGCGTCGAAGATGAAGAACTCCGGCTCCGGGCCGACGAACACGGTGTCGCCGATACCGGTCGACTTCAGGTATTCCTCGGCGCGGCGGGCGATGGCGCGCGGATCGCGCTCGTAGCCCTGCATGGTGGACGGCTCGATCACGTCGCAAACCAGGATCAGGGTCGGCTCTTCGGTGAACGGGTCCAGCACGGCGCTGCCGTCGTCCGGCAGCAGGATCATGTCGGAGGCCTCGATGCCCTTCCAGCCGTCGATGGAGGAGCCGTCGAACATCTTGCCGACTTCGAAGAAGTCGTCATCGGCGTCGCGAGCCGGCATGGTGATGTGATGCTGGCGACCCTTCGGGTCGGTGAAGCGCAGATCAATCCACTTCACATCGTAATCTTTGATCAGTTGAAGCGACTTCGACATGGTGTTCTCCAAATGGTGGAAGCGGCCTGTTCGCTTCCGAATCGAGGGCGGAGCCGGCGGCGATGTTCCGCCAAGGCGACCTGCCTCACAAGTGAGCAAATTGCATGCCAGTGCTCCGAAATGGACCTGCAGCCGCCAAATGGCGCGGCGACGCAGTTTGGCTTCGGAGATTGCAGGCAATCCTCCCGGCGGGCGCGCCTGGATGGTGCGCGCACAATAGGCATTGCACTATTTTGGTGCAATAACGCGTCGCGCAGAAAACCGACTAAATGTTGAACAGTTTCCGCTATACTCCGCGCCCCTCTTTTTCCGCCATGTCGGCGCACGCGCTGTTTCCTCATGAAGCTGATCGTCAAGGTTTTCCCCGAAATCACCATCAAGAGCCCGCCGGTGCGCAAGGGCTTCATTCGCCAGTTGGCGAAGAACATCCGCACCGTGCTGCGCGAGCTCGACCCGGAGCTGCGGGTCGAGGGGGTGTGGGACAACATCGAGGTGGAAACCGCGCTGACCGAGCCGAAGCTGCTGCGCGAGATGATCGAGCGCCTGCGCTGCACGCCGGGCATCGCCCATTGCCTGGAAGTGCACGAGTATCCGCTGGGCGATCTCGACGACATCGTCGCCAAATGCAAGGCACATTACGCCGAGCGCCTGCCGGGCAAGATCTTCGCCGTGCGCTGCAAGCGCGCCGGCAAGCACCCGTTCAGCTCCATGGATGTCGAGCGCCATGTCGGCAGCCAGCTGCGCCAGCAGTGCGGCGCAGCCGGCATCTCGCTGAAAGCGCCGGAAATCGAAGTGCGCATGGAAATCCGCGATCAGCGCCTGTTCGTCGTGCACGAGCAGCATGACGGCATCGGCGGCTATCCGCTGGGCGCGCTGGAGCAGACCCTGGTGCTGATGTCCGGCGGTTTCGACTCCACAGTCGCCGCCTACCAGATGATGCGCCGCGGGCTGATGACGCATTTCTGCTTCTTCAACCTCGGCGGCCGCGCCCACGAGCTGGGCGTGATGGAAGTCGCCCACTATCTGTGGAAGAAATACGGCAGCTCGCACCGGGTGCTGTTCATCAGCGTGCCGTTCGAGGAAGTGGTCGGCGAGATTCTCGAGAAGGTCGACAACAGCCAGATGGGCGTGGTGTTGAAGCGCATGATGCTGCGCGCCGCCACGCAGATCGCCGAGCGTCTGCACATCGACGCGCTGGTTACCGGCGAGGCGATCTCCCAAGTGTCCAGCCAGACCCTGCCAAACCTCTCGGTGATCGACTCGGCGACCGACATGCTGGTGCTGCGTCCGCTGGTCGCCAGCCACAAGCAGGACATCATCGACACCGCTTTCGAGATCGGCACCGCCGAGTTCGCCAAGAACATGCCCGAGTACTGCGGCGTGATCTCCAAGAACCCGACCACCAAGGCCAAGCGCTACCGCGTCGAGCATGAAGAGAAGCAGTTCGACATGGCCATCCTCGAGCGCGCCCTGGCCAGCGCGCGCCAGGTGCCGATCGACCGGGTGATCGACGAGCTGGGCGAGGACATCAAGGTCGAGGAGGTCCACGAGGCGATGGCCGGGCAGGTCATCCTCGACATTCGTCACCCGGATGCCGCCGAGGACGAACCGCTCGAACTGACGGGCATCGAAGTACAGACGCTGCCGTTCTACGCGCTGAACAATCGTTTCAAGGAACTGGATGAAAACCGCCAGTACCTGCTGTATTGCGACAAAGGTGTCATGAGCCGCCTGCATGCTCACCATCTGCTGAGCGAGGGGCATGTGAATGTGCGCGTCTATCGTCCGGCCTGACCCTTCGGTGAAGCAGCCGGGGTTGCTGGGCGGCAGCATCCGCCACCGCCCCCCCGACCTGCACTGATCGCAATGCAGTGCCGTTACAACCTCGGACAGACAGCCTTCGTCCGGACTACTTCAAGCTTCCAGCCTCAGCTCGAAGCTCTCTACAGAGAAACGAATCAGTGATCGAGAATCTTCGCAACATCGCCATCATCGCCCACGTCGACCACGGCAAAACCACCCTCGTCGACAAGCTGCTGCGCCTGTCCGGCACCCTGGACCGCAAGGAAGCCGAAAACGAGCGCGTGATGGACTCCAACGACCAGGAAAAGGAACGCGGCATCACCATCCTGGCCAAGAACACCGCGCTGAAGTGGAACGGCTACAACATCAACATCGTCGACACCCCCGGCCACGCCGACTTCGGCGGTGAAGTCGAGCGCGTGATGAGCATGGTCGACTCCGTGCTGCTGGTGGTCGACGCCCAGGACGGCCCGATGCCGCAGACCCGCTTCGTGACCCAGAAGGCGTTCAAGGCCGGCCTGCGTCCGATCGTCGTGGTGAACAAGATCGACCGTCCCGGCGCGCGTCCGGACTGGGTTGTCGACCAGATCTTCGACCTGTTCGACAACCTCGGCGCCACCGACGAGCAGCTCGACTTCCCGATCGTCTACGCCAGCGCCCTGAACGGCATCGCCGGTCTGGACCACGAGAAGCTGGAAGACAACATGGACCCGCTGTTCCAGGCCATCATCGATCACGTGCCGGCGCCCAAGGTCGACCTCGACGGCCCGTTCCAGATGCAGATCTCCCAGCTGGACTACAACAGCTTCCTCGGCGTGATCGGCATCGGCCGCATCGCCCGCGGCACCATCAAGGCCAACAGCCCGGTCACCGCCATCGGCGCCGACGGCAAGAAGCGCAACGGCCGCATCCTGAAGATCATGGGTCACTCCGGCCTGCAGCGCGTCGAAGTCGCCGAAGCCGAAGCCGGTGACATCGTCTGCGTGTCCGGTATGGACGAGCTGTACATCTCCGACACCCTGTGCGACCAGAACGCCGTCGAGGCGCTGCCGCCGCTGACCGTCGACCAGCCGACCGTGAGCATGACCTTCCAGGTCAACGACTCGCCATTCGCCGGCAAAGAAGGCAAGTTCGTCACCAGCCGCAACATCAAGGACCGTCTGGACAAGGAGCTGCTGCATAACGTGGCGCTGCGCGTCGAGCCGGGCGAGAGCCCCGAGAAGTTCAAGGTTTCCGGCCGTGGCGAGCTGCACCTGTCGGTGCTGATCGAAACCATGCGTCGCGAAGGCTTCGAGCTGGCCGTCGGCCGTCCGGAAGTGGTGATCATCGAGAACGAGGCCGGCGAGAAGCAGGAACCGTACGAGAACGTCACCATCGACATCGAGGAGCAGCACCAGGGGCCGGTGATGGAGCAGATGGGCCTGCGCAAGGGCGATCTGACCAACATGATCCCGGACGGCAAGGGCCGCGTGCGCCTGGAGTACACCATTCCGGCGCGCGGCCTGATCGGCTTCCGCAACAACTTCCTGACCCTGACCTCCGGCACCGGCATCCTGACCTCGACGTTTAGCCACTACGGCCCGATCAAGGCCGGCGAAGTCACCAATCGCCAGAACGGCGTGCTGGTCTCGATGGCCACCGGCACCGCGCTGACCTACTCGCTGGAAACCCTGCAGGCCCGCGGCAAGCTGTTCCTCGAGCCGGGCCAGGAGATCTACGAAGGCCAGCTGTGCGGTATCAACAGCCGTGACAACGACCTGGTGATCAACCCCACCAAGGGCAAGAAGCTCGACAACATGCGCGCTTCCGGCAAGGACGAGGTCATCGCCCTGGTGCCGCCGATCAAGTTCACCCTCGAGCAGGCGCTGGAATTCATCGCCGACGACGAGCTGGTGGAAGTGACGCCGAAGTCGATCCGTCTGCGCAAAAAGTACCTCAACGAGAACGACCGCAAGCGCTTCGAGCGCAGCAAGGTCTGATCGGCAGGTAGCTGACCGCAATAAAAAAGGCGCCCAAGGGCGCCTTTTTGCTGTCTGCGGGGTGGCTCGGGTGGCTGCTCGCCGGGGTTACTGACGAACCCAGGTCTGGCTGCGTCCCAGCGCCTCGATGCCGATGTAGCCGCGTACTTCGAGCTTGTCGCCGCCATCGAGCAATGTGGCCTTGGAGCGGTAGGTCTTGCCATTGGCCGGGTCGAGGATGGTGCCGTTGCTCCAGACCTGCTCACCGTCCGGTTTCAGGTCCCAGAGGATGGTCATGCCGGTGATGGGCTGGCCCTTGCGCTCACCTTCGCACTCGTCGCACAGCGGGTTCGGCCCGTGCTCCGAATGCAGGATTTCCACGACCTTGCCGGTCAGCGAGCCGTCAGCAGTCTGCTGAATCTCGACGATGGACTTGGGCTTGCCGGTTTCGTCGTCGATGGTCTGCCAGCGCCCGGCTGGCGACTCGGCAGCGAAGGCCAGTGACGAGAGCGAAAGGGGCAGGGCCAGCAACAGGGCATTGAACAGTGGACGCATGATTTCTCCAGTGATCGGGAAGGCGCCGCCGACTCTACCAGCGACGATTCCGCCCCGTTGCGCCTGACCGCCTGACCGGTTGGTTCTCGTCACATATGCCCTTCGAGTCGTCCTGTTTCGGGGTTCTGTTGCGGACGCTGTCGGCGGCGATGCGACCGCGATGATCGCGGCATGCGTCATGCCGGGAGGATGCTTGGCGAGCACGCCGCGCCTCGTCGGACGTGTCGTTTCGATCGGCATTCGCCTGTCGGTTGCAGGTCGGCTGTCCGGGCGCCGCGGTACGACCCTTCCGCCGCGCGGGGTGCCAGCGCCTACCGCGCCGCCACGCATTGCTCGAAATCTGTACAAGATGTTGAGGGCGTAAAGTTTTGTTTCCTTCTGCTTGCCGCCCGCTTGACGGTTTCTGGCGCTATGCGGCTTTTGTTCGTGTGTACGGCGTGCGGAAAAACTTGTACAAGGTAGTGGCAGGGTGACAGTACCTTGTACAGGTTTTTTGCCTCAGGGCCGCCGAGCTTCGTTCGGCCGGTAACGATTGAAGTAGCTAACAGGGGAAACAGCGAATGAACAGGCAGATGTCGGTATCCATGCGCCTGGGGCTGGGGTTCTGCGTGATCCTGGCGCTGATGGTCGCGGTGGCGGTCCTCAGTGCCGTGAAGGTCGGCATCATCGACCGCAGCATGAACCAGATCGGCACCCAGGCAGGCCTGAAGCAGCGCTACGCGATCAACTTCCGTGGCAGCGTGCATGACCGGGCAATCGCTGTGCGCGATGCCGTCAGTGCCGCCGATCCGGTATTCGCGCGTAGCCAGGTGGCCGAGATCGAGCGCCTGGCGCAGCTCTATGCGGACTCGGCGGCGCCGATGAAGGCAATGCTCGCGCAGTCCGCGGCCGACGCTGTGGAGAAGCAGCTGATGGGGCAGATCGAAGCCATCGAGGCGAAAACCAACGCGCTGACGCAACAGGTGGTCGAGCTGCGCTTCGCCGAAGGCTCGGAGCGCGCCCATGCCTTCCTGCTGGATAACGTCGCTGGCGCTTACACCGAGTGGCTGCGCCTGATCAACGCGTTCATCGACCATCAGGAAGCGAGCATCAACGAGGACGTGACCATCGTGCGCGACACCGCCAGCGGCTTCCTCGCCTTGATCGTCGCGGTGACCGGGATCGCCGTGTTGCTCGGCGCGGCCATCGCCCTGGTGATCATCCGCAAGCTGCGCTCGACGCTCGGCGCCGAGCCGGACGAGGTGGCCCGCGTGATCAACAACCTGGCCAGTGGTGACCTCGGACAGGTGATCGTCACGCCGTTCCCCAATAGTGTCATGGGCGCGACGGCGAAGATGGCCACGCAGCTGACGGCGATCATCGCCGAGGTGCGCGCGGCGGCGAGTGGCGTCGGTACGGCGTCGGGCGAATTGCTCAGCTCGTCAGCGAGCAGCAATCAGCAGATCCAGCATCAATCTGCCGAGGCCGAGCAAGTGGCCACGGCGATCAACCAGATGGCCGCGACGGTGAATGAGGTCGCGAGCTTCGCGGCCCAGGCGGCGGCCGCAGCGAAGAGCGCGGACGAGCAGGTCGAGACTGGCACACGCATCGTGGGCGAGACGGCGTCGTCGATCCACAACCTTGCCCAGGTGCTGGAGACTGCCACCGATACGGTCAACCAGCTGTCGGCCGAAAGCGGCGACATCGAGAAGATCCTGCAGGTCATCACCGCCATCGCCGAGCAGACCAACCTGCTGGCCCTCAATGCGGCCATCGAGGCGGCGCGTGCCGGCGAGCATGGCCGCGGCTTTGCGGTGGTGGCTGACGAGGTGCGCTCGCTGGCCAATCGCACGCAGCAGTCGTCCAGCGAGATCAGCGCCATGATCGCCTCGCTGCAAGCGGGCGCCGGCCGGGCGGTGGAGGTCATGCAGTCGAGCCGGCAGCTGGCGCAACAGACCGTCGAACAGACGCTGCAGGCGGAAAGCGCGCTGGCCAAGATTCGCCAGGAGGTCGGCTCGATCAACGAGATGAATGCGCAGATCGCCACCGCCGCCGAGGAGCAGAGCGCCGTGGCGGAAGAGGTCAACCAGAGCGTGACGCGCATCCATGACTCGACGGTCGCCAGCTCGGCGGCGTCGAACCAGGTCGCTTCCTCCAGCGCGGACCTCACCCAGCTCGCCCAGGAACTCAACCGCAAGGTTGGCTATTTTCGCGCTGCCTGATCGGGCAGGTCGCAGCCGCATGCGCTGATTGGCGGAGGGGCTGGAACGAAGCGGGCCGAGGCGCCTTCCAAGTTTCATCCCCTTCTGGAATCGAGCCCATGACCTTTTCGATCATCGCCCGCTGCCCGCGCACGGGGCAGTTCGGGGTGGCTGCGGCCACCGCCATGCCGGCGGTCGGCAAGCTGCTAAGCCATGCCGCCGCGCGCGTTGGCGCGGTAGCGACGCAGGCGCAGATCAACCCTTACCTCGGCATCGACGGCCTGCGTCTGTTGCGCGAGGGGTGTGCCGCGGCCGAGGTGATCGAGCGGCTCAGGGACATCGATCCGTGCATGGAGCTGCGCCAGTGCGCGGTGATCGACCGACGCGGCGAGGTGGCCTGCTGGACCGGCGCGAAATGCCCGCCCTGGGCCGGTGCCATCGCCGCCGAACAGTTCTGCGTGCAGGGCAACCGCCTGGCCGGGCGCACGGTGCTGGAGGCGGCGGCCGAGGCCTATCGCCGCGCCAGCGCGCGCCCGCTGGTGGAGCGGCTGATGGAAGCGCTCGCGGCGGGTGACGCCGGTGGTGGCGACCGCTGCGGCGAGTCCTCGGCGACCGTCTATGTGGTGGATCAGGAGGAATATCCGCTGTGGGACATCCGCGTCGATCATCACCGCGAGCCGCTGACGGAGCTGCGCCGGCTGCATCGGGTGTTTGCCCGCGAGGTAGTGCCGGAAATCCTCGCCATGCCGACGCGGGCGAACCCGGCGGGCAAGGCCGCCGAGGAGCCGATCTGACGCGCCCGGCCCATCGGCGCTAGCACCGCGGTGAGCAAAAAGGGGAGGGATTTATTTTCCGGACGTGTTCGTCACGCGCGCTACAAACCGCTTCGCGCGTCTCCGACTGAACCCTGTCCGTGCACCAATGGTGGCCGATCCCTGCTACCCGGCGTTAGGGAACACTGCGCAGCAGCGGAGCGAGCGATATCGAACGTTCGTTCATGGCGCCGTATCGCAAGCGGAGCTATCGCTGATTTGTGAAGGTCGGCAGCGCGGCCAGCCGACGGGGGATAGCCGCTTCTTTTCCCGCTACGTCTACCACCGGGAGACCCGCAATGGCAGCGACTCGCTGCAGTGCCGCTCGCCTGGGCCGGCAGAGCGAGCCGGTATGCGAGCAAACGACAGCCGACGCGAGGCTGACCAGACTGCGTGTCCGGCTACTTGATGCCCAGGCGCCTTGCCAGGCGATGCAGATTGCCGGTATCGAGTTGCAGCTCGCGGGCGGTGGCCGACCAGTTGCCGTTGAAGCTCTCCAGCGTCTGGCGAATCAGGCGCGCCTGGAATTCGTCGAGTGCCTCGCGCAAACCAACGCCGGACAGGCCGGCGGGTGCCGGTGGCAGCTGGCTGACGGTGGCAGTCGGCCCTTCCAGGCAGAAATAGGACGGTTTGAGCAGCACCTCCCCCGTGCCCTGTTCGGCCCGCGCCAGTACCGCCGCGCGGTGGATGGCATGCTCCAGTTCGCGCACGTTGCCAGGCCAGGGGTAGCGCTGCAGCAGCGTCAGCGCGGCCTTGCTCAGCGCCAGTCCGCCGAGGCCCAGCTGGCTGCGGCACCGTTCGCAGAAGAAGCCGCTGAGCAGGGCGATGTCTTCCTGCCGCTCGCGCAGTGCCGGCACCCTGATCGGGAACACGCTGAGGCGGTGGTAGAGGTCGGCACGAAACTCCCCGGCCAGCACCGCGCTTTTCAAGTCACGGTTGGTGGCGGCGAGGATGCGCACGTTGACCTTGAGGCTGCGGTCGTCGCCGATGCGCTGCAGGTCGCCGTACTGCAGCACGCGCAGCAGCTTGGCCTGCAAGGTCAGCGACAGCTCGCCGATCTCGTCGAGAAACAGCGTGCCCTTGTCGGCCATCTCGAACTTGCCGGCGCGGTGGTGTATGGCTCCGGTGAAGGCGCCCTTGACGTGGCCGAACAGCTCGCTTTCGGCCACCGACTCGGGCAGTGCGGCACAGTTCAGGTAGACCAGCGGATGGCCGGCGCGCGGCGAGGCGAGGTGGATGGCCTTGGCCACCAGCTCCTTGCCGACCCCAGTCTCGCCGGTGATCAGCACGTTCAGGTCGGAACCGGCGACCACGCCGATCTCCCTCTTCAGCTGCAACATGCTGGTCGACAGCCCGACGATCTCGTCGGCGCCGGGTTTGTTTGCCGGTGCGTTACTGATGGGTGCCACAGTCTGCTGTTCCAGACGCTCGACCAGCAGCGCATTACTCAGCGCCGCCGAGGCTAGCGCGCCGATCAGGCGCAGTTCCTCGTCGTTGAAGTGATCGAACTGGGCGGGGTCGTAACCGTCGATGGTCAGCGCGCCGATCAGCGTCTGGTTGGCGAACAGGGGCAGGCCGATGCAGGCATGCACCTTGAGCTGCTCGCGGCTCGGCAGGATCAAGTTGTCATAGGGGTCGGGCAACTGACTGTCGGCAGGAAAGCGCACCACGTCACCGGCGCGGGCGATGGCCTCCAGGCGCGGATGCTCGCCGAGGCGGAAGCGCCTCCCGAGCACGTCGGGGGCCAGCCCCTCGATCGCCAGCGGGCGGAACATCTGCCCCTCGTAGCGCAGCAGGGCCAGCGCATTGCACAGCAGCAACTGACGCAGGCTGTTGATCAGTTGCTGGAAACGGTCCTGGTTGGAGATGCCCCACTGCAGGTCGAGTGCGATGCGGGCCAGGCTGTCCATCGAAAGCGCCATCTTCTGTCCTTTTGACTCATATATGTCGATCGGACAATACAAGGGCTTTGTCATTAGGACAAATAGAATGCTAAAAATCGATATATATCAATTGCTTAAGTAATGGCACGGCACCTGCAATAGAGGGTGGGCAGGCTTTTTTATCCACCTCTGCAAGGTAATCCTCCGCATGACGATTTTGCTCAAAGAAAACATCCACTGGGTCGGTCAGCGCGATTGGGAGGTTCGTGACTTTCACGGCACCGAATACAAGACCCTCAAGGGCACCAGCTACAACAGTTATCTGATCCGCGAGGAGAAGACCGTACTGATCGACACCGTCGACCATCGCTTCAGCCGCGAGTTCATCCTCAACCTGGCCAGCCAGATCGACCTGGCGAGCATCGATTACATCGTCATCAACCATGCCGAAGAGGACCACGCCGGCGCGCTGTCCGAGCTGATGGCGCACATCCCGGGCACACCGATCTACTGCACCGCCAATGCCATCGATTCGATCACCGGCCATCACCACCAGCCGCACTGGAACTTCATCCCGGTGAAGACCGGCGACAGCCTGGACATCGGCAATGGCAAGCAACTGGTGTTCATCGAAACGCCGATGCTGCACTGGCCCGACAGCATGATGACCTATCTCAGCGGCGACGCCGTGTTGTTCAGCAACGACGCCTTCGGCCAGCACTATTGCGACGAGCACCTGTTCAACGACGAGGTCGATCAGCAGGAGCTGCTGGAGCAGTGCCTGCGTTACTACGCCAACATCCTCACGCCTTTCAGCCCGCTGGTCACCGCCAAGATCAACGAGGTGCTCGGCTTCAATCTGCCGCTGTCGATGATCGCCACCGCCCACGGCGTGGTCTGGCGCACCGATCCGGCACAGATCGTCGGCAAGTATCTGGAGTGGGCCGATCACTACCAGGAAAACCGCATCACCCTGTTCTACGACAGCATGTCGAACAACACCCGGATGATGGCCGATGCCTTGGCCCAGGGCATCCACGAGGCCGATCCGAGCGTGGCGGTGAAGATCTTCAACGTCGCTCGCCACGACAAGAACGAGATCCTCACCCAGGTGTTCCGCTCCAAGGCCATCCTGGTCGGCTCCTCGACCATGAACAATGTGATGATGCCGAAGATCGCCGGCATGCTGGAGGAGATCACCGGCCTGCGCTTTCGCAACAAGAAGGCGGCCGCCTTCGGCAGCTACGGTTGGAACGGCGGCGCCGTAGACCGCATCCAGACCCGCCTGATGGATGCCGGCTTCAGCACCTCGCTATCGCTCAAGAGCAAATGGCGCCCCGATGGCAGCGCCCTGGGAGCCTGCCGCGCGCATGGCCGGCAACTGGCGCGCGAATGGGCCTTGAACACACCGCCAGGGGTCAACCCGAGCGCCACGCCCGTCACGCCCGAAGCGGCGATCCCGCCGTCCGTGGTGCTTTCGGGCGACGCCGGCCCGGCCATGCAGTGCAGCGTCTGCCAGTGGGTTTACCGACCTGAACTCGGCGAACCAATCCAAGGCGTCGCTGCCGGTACCCCCTGGAGCGAGGTGCCGGACAATTTCCTCTGCCCCGACTGCAGCCTGGGCAAGGATGTCTTCGACGTGCTGCGGGAGAAAGCCGCATGAGCCGCGAAATCCTCATCATCGGCTCGGGGTTCGCCGCCTGCCAACTGGTCAAGAGCCTGCGCAAACTGGACGTGGAGGTGCCCATCCGCATGCTCACCGCCGACAGCGGCGACGAGTACAACAAGCCGGACATCAGCCATGTATTCAGCCAGGGCCGCAGCAGCGCGGACCTGACCCGTCTGAGCGCCGCACGCTTCGCCGAGCAGTACCAGGTGACCGTGCAGCCCTTCACCCGGGTCGAGTCGATCGACCCGCAGACGCGCCGCGTGCATACCGCCGACGCCAGCCATGCCTACGGCCAACTGGTGCTCGCCACCGGCGCCAATGCCCTGGTGCCGCCCGTGCCGGGTCATGAGCTGCTGCTGACGCTCAACAGCCAGGGCGAGTACCAGGCTGCCGAGGCGCAGCTGCGTGACGCCCGTCGCGTGCTGGTGCTGGGCGCCGGGCTGATCGGCAGCGAGCTGGCGATGGACCTGCACAGCAGCGGCAAGCAGGTGGTGCTGGTCGACCAGGCCAGCAGCGTCCTGGCATCGCTGATGCCGGCGACCGTCAGCGCGCGGCTGCAGGCCTGCCTGGCCGGAAGCGGTGTTCAGCTGCGCCTGGGCAGCGGCCTGCAGCGCCTCGAGCGAAGCGGCGACGGCATTCGCGCCTATCTGAACGACGGTCATGTGGTCGACTGCGACAGTGCGATCGCCGCCATCGGCCTGCGCCCCAACGTGGAGCTGGCGCGCCGCAGCGGGCTGGCAGTGGGCCGCGGCATTCAGGTCGACCGCCTCCTGCGCAGCAGCGTCGAGCATATCCATGCCCTCGGCGACTGCGCCGAGATCGACGGCCGCGTGCTGCCGTTCCTGCAGCCGACGCAACTGGCGGCCAGTGCCCTTGCCAAAAAGTTGCTCGGTCAACCGCAGGCGCTGCAGCTGCCGCCCATGCTGATCCGCGTGAAGACCCCGCGCCTGCCGCTGCAACTGGCCGGCGAGACCACCGGCGACCACCTCGACTGGCAGCTCAGTTTCGACGAACTGGGCATGCTTGCCCGCGCTTTCGATGCGCAAGCGCAACTGCGCGGTTTCGTGGTCAGCGAAGGGCGCCTGCAGGATGCGTTCGCCCTGCTGCGCCAGCTGCCTGGCTGAGGCGCGGCCCGGCTGGCTGCACGATCCAAAGTTTTCTCCTGTGTTGTTGTGGTGCTCCTTTTGGCAGGCTCTTTGAGCCTGCCTTTTTTTATTCCAGCTCGACAAACGCCGTGGGTTTCACCCGCGCGGTGACTTCACTACTGTGCGAAATCCTGCGTGCGTCGTGGCTGCGTTTGAACATGAAGTCGAGCCGCTCGGCGTCGCGGATCTTCAGCCCGCGTGACGATGGTGGCGCGCAGCGCCTCGGTACGAGGTCGAGCGGCAGTTGCAGTTCGGTGATGCGGACCTCGCAGGTGGAAACGGCAAGGCGCGCAGGTTAGCGAGCGGTTCGCGGGCGGTCATTGTGCGGCCGGCCGGGGCGAATTCCTGAAACGCACGGCTATCCTTTTTATACTCCCCGGCTTTTGCGGGCCGCCGCGCTCGCCATTCAACGAACTAGGGATTTTTCATGCTCAACAACGATGTGCTGCGCAGCCTGCGCTACATCCTCAACGCCAGCGATGCGCAGATGAGCGAGATTGCGGCGCTCGGCGGCTGTGCCACGAGTGAAGGCGAGGTGCGCGCCTGGCTCAAGCGCGAAGACGAGGACGGCTACGCCGAATGCCCGGACCCGGCGATGGCGCGTTTTCTGGATGGCCTGGTGTACTTCAAGCGCGGCAAGGACGACAGCCGTCCGACGCCGCCGCTGGAGCTGCCGGTCAGCAACAACCAGATCCTGAAGAAACTGCGCGTGGCTTTCGAGCTGCGCGACGACGATCTGCAGGCGATTCTGCAGGCGGTGGATTTGCCGCTGTCCAAATCCGAGCTGAACGCGCTGTTCCGCAAGCCCGGGCATAGCAACTATCGCGTCTGCGGCGACCAGCTGTTGCGCAACGTCCTCAAGGGCCTGGCGCAGCGCGCAGCCTGATCCAGCGCCCGTCGGCCGCCGGTGACGGGCGCGGTCGACGTCCGGCCTGACTGGCCTATGCTGAGAGTTGAACGACTCATCGGGCACCGTCATGCAGACCATCGCGAGCATCTGCACCTTCTGCGGCGTCGGCTGCGGGCTGGGCCTGCGCGTCGAGGACGGCCGCGTGGTCGGCGTCGAGCCGCAACCGGGGCATCCGGTGAGCGCCGGGCAGCTGTGTGCCAAGGGCTGGGCCAGCGGTTTTGCCATCGACACCGGCAACCGCCTGCGCATGCCGCTGATCAAGGAGCACGGACAGTTTCGCGAAGCCAGCTGGGACGAGGCGCTGGCGCTGGTGGCCAGCGAGTTCCGTGCGGCGCTGGAAGCAGTCGGGCCGGACGGCGTCGGGGTGATCAGCTGCGCCCACGCCACCAATGAGGATAACTACGCCGCGCAGAAATTCGCCCGCGCGGTGCTCGGCACCGCCAACATCGACCACTGCGCGCGCATCTGTCACAGCCCGTCGGTAGCCGGACTGAGCCGCACCCTGGGCTCCGGGGCGATGACCAATTCCATCGCCGATATCGACGAGGCTGACTTGATCCTGGTGATCGGCGCCGACGTCAGCGAGAACCACGCGATGATCGGCGCGCGCATGCTGCGGGCCCAGGCGCGTGGCGCCCGGCTGATCGTCGTCGACCCGCGACGCACGCGCTTGGCGCGGCTGGCCGACCAGCACGTACAGCTGCGCGTGGGCAGCAACATCGCGCTGCTCAACGGGTTGCTGCATATCATCTTCGCCAACGGCTGGGAGGACCGCGACTTCCTCGCCTGCCGCTGCGACAACGAGGCGGCGTTGCGCGCCCATGTGCGCGACCTCACCCCGGAGATCACCAGCGCGCAGACCGGCGTGCCGGTGCTGGCGCTGATCGAGCTGGCGCGCGCCTACAGCCAGGCGCGGCGCGCCTTCATCGCCTACGGCATGGGCATCACCCAGTTCCAGAGCGGCACCCACAACGTCATCGCGGTGGCCAACCTGGCGCTGGTCTGCGGCCAGCTCGGCCGGCCGGGCACCGGGGTCAATCCGTTGCGCGGACAGAACAACGTGCAGGGCGCCTGCGACATGGGCTGCCTGCCGGACGTCTACCCCGGCTACCAGAAGGTCAGCGACCCGGAGGTGCGCGAGAAGTTCGCCCGCGCCTGGGGCGTGGAGCAGCCGTCGGCGCCTGGGCTGGCCTCGCTGGGCATGAGCGAGGCGGCGCTGCGCGGCGAGTTCCGCGCGCTCATGGTGCTTGGCGAGGAACTGGTGGTCACCGACCCGGACCAGCACAAGCTGGCCCGCGCGCTACAGGCGCTGGATTTCCTGGTGGTGGTCGAGCTGACCCTGAGCGAGACCGCGCGCTTCGCCGACGTGGTGTTGCCCGCCGCGTCGTTCGCCGAGAAGGACGGCACCTTCAGCAACTGCGAGCGGCGCATGCAGCTGCTGCACAAGGCCATCGAACCGCCCGGGCAGGCGCGGGCGGACTGGCAGATCCTCGCCGCGCTGGCCGAGCGCATGGGCTACGAGGGCATGCGCTGGACCAGCGCGGCGGAGGTGTTCGCCGAAATGGCCGCGCTGGCGCCGCTGTTCAGCGCCATCAGCCACGCGCGGCTGGCGCCGGCGGGCGGGCTGCAATGGCCGTGCGACGAGGCGCACCCGGCCGGCACGGCGATCCTCCACCGGCACTGTTTCCCGCGTGGCCGCGCGCAGCTGATCCCGGTGTCGCAGGTCGAACCGGACGAATGCCCGGATGCCGACTACCCATTCTGTTTCACCACCCAGCGTCTGCACTTCCACTACGGCGGCGGGGCGATGACGCGCAAGTCTCCGCTGCTGGAGCGGGAGATTCCCGCCGGCCTGCTGTTCATCCACCCGCAGGACGCCGCGCGGCTGGGCCTGGACGAGGCGCAGGGCGTGCGCGTGGCGTCGCGCCGCGGCGTCTTGGAAACGCGTGCGCACCTGACCGACGACGTGCCGCCGGGCACCGTCGCCATGCCCTATCACTTCCGCGAGGCGCCCTGTAATCGTCTGACCAGCAGTGCGCAGGACCCGATCAGCCACATGCCGGAACTCAAGGCCTGCGCCGTGGCGCTGACGCCGTTGCCGCCCGGCCAGGCGCCGCGCAGCGAGCTGGAACGTCCGCAGGAGGCCGAGCATGCAGGCCTATGAGCTGGATCGTCCCGAGCGCCTGCGTGCGCATCTGGCGTGCGCGCGACAGCTGTACCAACCGCTGGCGGACGGGCAGGGCACGCTGCGCTGGCAACGGCTGAACGCTGACGACGAGCGACCCTTCGTGATGCCGGCCGAGCCGCCGGTGTTTTCCGCCAAGGCGTTCTTCTTCGCCGAGCGCGAGGCGCTGTTTCGCTACGAGAATGGCCAGTTCATCGCGCTGCCGCCGGCGGTGCGTCCGCAGGTGCTGTTCGGCCTCGCCGCCTGCGATCTGACGGCGGTGGCCTATCAGGACCGCTTCTTCGCCGCCGACCCGCATTACCAGGCGCGCCGCGCGGCGACCCTGCTGGTCGGAGTGGATTGCGCGCACAGCTGCCGGCACGGCTTCTGCGCGATGATGGACAGCGGCCCTGAGGTGCGGCCACACACCGCCGATCTGATCCTCTGCCCGCTGGAGCAGCGCTGGCTGCTGCTGGTCGCCTCCGAGCAGGGCGAGCGGGCGCTGACGGGCCTGGCGCTTACGCCCGCGCCGGCGGACTGGGCGCAGCAGCGCGACGCTCAGGCGATGCAGGTGGCCGTCGAGCAGGGCGAACAGGCTGAGATCGCGCTCGGCTGCGCGGCGCTCAATGGCGAAACCGTCGATAGCCAGACCTGGGAAGCACTGGGCCTGCGCTGTCTGGGTTGCTCCGGGTGCACCTCGGTGTGCCCGACCTGTTCCTGCTTCGCGCCGCTGCAGCAGCCAAGCGCGGGTGGCGTGGTGCAGGAGCGCGTGTGGGATTCCTGCCTGTATCAGGGCTTCCAGAAGGAGGCTAGCGGGCACAACCCCAGCGCCACACCGGGCCAGCGCGTGCAACGCTTCTGGTACCACAAGTTCGGCGACGACTTCCGCCAGCGCTTCGGCCGCGACGGCTGCGTCGGTTGCGGACGCTGCGATGCGGTGTGCCCCGGCGGCATCGGTGTGCACCAGGTGATGAAGAGGATCGGCCAGCCATGATCGACCTGACGCCACGGCCCATGCGCCTGCTGGAGTACTACGACGATGGCGAGGCGGCGCGGCACTTCAGCTTCGCCATCGAGCCGCTGGCCGATGAGCCGGTGGTGCAGCCCGGGCAGTTCTTCATGCTCGCCGTGCCGGGCGTGGGCGAGGCGGTCTTCACCTATGTCAGCCCGCCGGATGCCGACGGCCGCTTCAGCGCGCTGATCCGCCAGACCGGCACACTTACCGCGGCGCTGTTCGCCCTCGCGCCGGGCGCCGTGCTCGGCTATCGCGGGCCGTTTGGTCGCGGTTGGCCTGCGGTCGAACCGGGCGAGCGGCTGCTGCTGGTGGCCGGCGGCTGCGGGCTGGCGCCATTGGCCGGGTTGATCGACAGTACCGATGGCGAGCTGCAGTTGATCTACGCTGCGCGCAACCGCTCCTATCAGGTGCTGGCGCGCGAACGGGTGCGCTGGTGTGGGCGCCTGAGGCTGGTCGAGACGCTCGACCAGGGCAATGACGGCCTGCCCCAGGGCAGTCCGCTGGAGGCGCTGGCGTGGGCGCTGAATGAGGCCGAGGTGCCGACCAAGGTGCTTTGCTGCGGGCCGGAGCCGCTGATGCTGGCGGTAGCGCGCCGCTGTATCGACCAGGGCCTGGCGGCCAGCCGGATCTGGCTGTCGCTGGAGCGGCGCATGCATTGCGGTGTGGGGCTGTGCGGGCACTGCTACATCGGCAGCAGCTATGCCTGCGTCGACGGGCCGACCTATCGCTACGATGAGTACCTGCGGCTGCTGGCGGCCAGCGGCCAGGTCGCGGCGACCTGCCTGCCGCCGCAGCCCTGCTGAGCGCGCTCAGTCGCGCTGCCAGTGGATGTCGACGTAGTACTCCTCGTGGTTGTAGTGGATTTGCAATTCACCGTCGTAGGCCGCCTCCAGCGCGTGGCCGATGCGCTGAGCCAGGTGCAGGCCGGTGGTGGTCACATCCAGGCCGTCGGCGCTGTCGCTGATGGCGATCAGCCGTTCCAGCGGATGCTCGCTCTTCTCCAGCTCCTCGGTGTTGCGGACCAGCCCGCACAGCTCATCGGCATGCTGCTTGACGAAGGCTCCGCGCAGGCTGACCGTGCCGGCCGGCACGTTCTCGGCGATGCGCTGGCAGGCTGGGCAGGTGGCCTCTTCCGCGTTGCTCGCGTCGACCAGACCGTGCCAGGTCCAGCGCCCGGCCTGGTAGGCCGCGCCGCACTGTGGGCATAGCGTGTCGCTGCGCTGGTGCCAGGGTCTGAGGTAGGGATCGTGGTGTTCGGGTTTGAGCAGCTTGTCGCTGATGCTTTGACGATGCTTGTCCATGGCGAAGTCTCAACACGGTGTGAAAGGGCTATTTCAGCGTAGTCCAGCGGCGCCATCGTACAGCTCGTCCGTGGCAGATCGCAGGGTGCCGCGGATTTGCCGACAGCCGTGCATTCCTGAGCCAGACTGAATAGGTCTGTCCGCCGAGGAGGTCTGCTTATGTCACCGACCATTCCCTTCCCCGATCGCGTCGAGGCCGGTCGGGCGCTGGCCGAGCAACTGGCGCAATCCGGCGACTGGCCCGACGCGCTGGTACTCGCCCTGCCGCGCGGTGGCGTGCCGGTCGCCTTCGAGGTCGCTGAACGGCTCGGCCTGGAGCTGGACATCCTCGTCGTGCGCAAGCTCGGCGCACCGGGCAATCGCGAACTGGCGATGGGCGCCATCGCCAGCGGCGGCGTGCGGGTGATGAACGAGGACATCGTGCGTTATACCCAGGCCTCGCAGGCCGAAATCGACGGCACCATCGCCCGCGAAAGCCACGAACTGCAGCGTCGCGAACAGGCCTATCGGGGCCAGCATCCGCGCCCGGCGGTGGAGGGGCGCACGGTGATTCTGGTGGACGACGGTCTGGCCACCGGCGCGACCATGCGCGCGGCGGTACGGGCGGTGCGCGCGATGGGTGCCGGGCGCGTGGTGGTGGCCGTGCCGGTGGCGGCACCGGAGAGCGTTGCGCAGCTCGCGCAGCTGGCCGAGCAGGTCGTCTGCGTGCACCAGCCGCACGATCTCTACGCGATCGGCCGCTGGTATGTGAACTTCGACCAGACCTCGGACGCCGAGGTCGTGGAGCTGCTGCAGCGCGCCTGGAACCGGGGAGGGCAGCGCCCATGAATACTGCTGGCGCGATACCCATGCGCTTTACCCTCGGCAAGGCGCGGCTGCACGGTGAGCTCTGCGTGCCGGCGAACGCCGGCGGCCTGGTGGTGTTCGTCCACGGCAGTGGCAGCAGCCGGCACAGCCCGCGCAACCAGCGCGTGGCGCGGGCGTTCAACACGCGCGGGCTGGCGACGCTGCTGTTCGACCTGCTCACCGAGCATGAACAGCCGCTCGACGAGCTCACCCGCCAGCTGCGCTTCGATATTCCGCTGCTCAGCCAGCGCCTGACCGGGGTGATCGACCAGCTGCGTCAGGACGAATCGTTGCGCGCGCTGCGCATCGGCCTGTTCGGTGCCAGTACCGGTGCCGCCGCGGCGCTGATCACCGCGGCGTCGCGCCCGGCGGACATTGCGGCGGTGGTATCGCGTGGCGGCCGGGTCGATCTGGCCGAGCATTCGCTGGCGCAGGTTGGCGTGCCGACGCTGTTCATCGTCGGTGGCCGGGATGGCGAAGTGTTGGCGCTCAACCGGGCAGCGCTCGAATATCTGCCGGGTGTGCGTCGGCTGGAGGTGGTGGCCGGCGCGACGCACCTGTTCGACGAGCCGGGCACGCTGGATGAAGTGACCCGGCTGGCTGGCGACTGGTTCATCGAGCATCTGGCCGGTGGCGCGCCGGCGCCGGGCTGACACTGCCTCAGGCGACCACTTCGCCTTCGCGCGGCGGCAGCGCGGGTGGGGCTTCGTCTTCCTCCTGCGGCCAGCGGCGTTCGAGCAACGGCTGTTCGACATCGTCGATCCACCAGTGCAGTTCGGCGCTGATCTGGCCGTCCTGCGCCACGCCGAGACGATTGCGCAGCGGGCACTGACGGGTGGCGCCGGCCACCAGCGCACCGGCCTGGTCGCTGCGCGAGGTGCCGGCCTGACTGCGCGAGCGGACCTGCAGCCGGTAACGCACGTGCTGGCCGCTACCCTGGAAGCACAGCGCCAGCTCCACGCGCTGCTCGGCGACGCCGCGCAGCTCCAGGCTGGCATCCACTGCGGGTGCCACTGCGGGTGCCGTGGCGGCGAGCCACTGGGCGAAAATCAGGTCGAGCATCCGTTCTGCCTCCTCGAAAGGCACCGCTCGACAGCGCCGGGCGGTGCGCAGCCAATCCGTGGCGCGGCGGGCGTGGCGTCACTGCTGGACGATGGTCGCCTGGTTGCCGTTGCCGTTCTGCTGGATCAGGGCACTGTGACCAGTGTAGACGCCGGCCGCCATGCTCTGACGGATGACGGCTTCGTTGGCGCTGCCGAGCTGGCTGATCTCGGCCTGATGGTTCTCGTAGGCCTGCTCGATGCGGGCCAGGTTGTCGTCGCCGTTCTGCACCACGCTGGCGCGGTTCAGCGCATGCGACTGGCTGATCTCTACCGCGTTGCGATTGCCGCTCGTGCTGCCCTCGATGCGCGAGCCGTAGCCGGTCTGCGCCACGTCGAGGCGGTTGTCGTTGCCACGCTGGGCGAAGTCGAGTTCGTTGTGGTAGCTGTCCTGGCGGATCGCCGCGCTGTTCAGCACCCCGCTCTGTTCGAGGCGCAGGCGATTGCCATCGCCTTGCTCGATCATCGCCAGGTTGGCCTCGCCATCCTGCGCCACGACCAGGGTCGAGCCTTCGTAAAAGCCCTGCTGGACGACGCTCAGCAGATTGCCGACGCCGATCTGGCTCACCTCGGCGTTGGCGAAGCCGGTCTGTTGCACGCGGATGAGGTTGTCCTCGCCCACGCTGTGTGCCTGCAGCACGTTGGCCCGCCCGCTCTGCTCCACCTCGATGGCGTTGCCGGCGCCCTGCTGGTAGATGGCGGCTTGGTTGAAATGGCTATCGGCGACCTGCTGCACGCGGGCGTCGTTGCCTTCGCCCAGTTGTCGAATCAGCGCACTGTTGCCTTCGCCGCTCTGCTGGAGGTCGCTGGTATTGTCGTCGCCGGACTGCAGCTGCTCGGCGCGGGCGTCTATGGCCTGGCTTTGCGTCACGCTGGCGAGGTTGGCGCTGCCGTCCTGTTCCTGACGCGCGCTGTTTTCGGCGAGCGCAGCGGTGGCACCGAACAGCAGGAGCAGGGCGAATGACGAAGTTCTGAACATGGGTGATTCCTCGGGCGACGGGTGGTCAGGCGCGGCATTCGTCCCAGTCGAGGCGGCTGCGCAGCAGGTAGGCCGCCTCGGCCCGGTTGGATGCACCGATCTTGCGCAGCAGGTTGTGGATGTGACTCTTGATGGTGTGCGGGCTCAGGCACAGCTGCTCGGCGATTTCCGCATTCGACAGGCCCTTGCCGGCCAGCGTGAGAATTTCCCGCTCGCGCAGTGTCAGCGTGGCCTTGCTCTCGGCCAGCCGGCGCATCCGCCGCAGCTGGCCGAGCAGGCGCTCCATCAGCAGGCGCGGCAGCCAGTCGCCGCCGGCGAGCAGCGTGCCGATGCCCTTGAGCAGGTGCTCGCGGGTGGCGTGGCTGTAGAACACGCCGCGTATGCCCGGATGCTTGTCGAGCAGCTGCTCGGCCTGTTGCGGAACGATGTTCACCAGTGCCAGCGGCGCGCGTTCGTCGAGCTGATCGATCAGCCCGGACAGCTCTTCGGTCTGCGCCTGGCCGGCATCGACGAGGATCAGATCCGCGCGTGCCTCCGGCGCCTGGCGGAAATCGGCCAGACGGACGTTCAGTTGCGCCTGCTCGCCCAGAAAGTGGCGGAAGAACAGCCCCAGCAGTTCATTGCCGGTCAGCAGCGTGACGGTCGGCGCGTGGGCGTCCTGCGTACGATCTTCATCCATGTTCGGTACCTGGTCAGTCGAGCGGGGAGTGGTGGAAAAAGTTAATAAGCGACCAGCACTCTGTGGCGAAGTTCAGTTGTGGTGCGGGAAACGGTCGCCAACGTGATGGCAATCAGTAGGAGGATTGCTAGCAACGAGCGCGAGCGCTTAAGCCGTGCGCCGACCGCCCGGTTGTTCCCGGCGCGATGAAACCTTGTGCGTTCGCCGTTGCCCGAATTTAGGCAACCCCTCACAGAGGTGACGATCATGAAGCCGATTCAGATGACCGTACTGGCGTTTGCCGCCCTGCTGGCCGCTGGCGTGCAGGCCGCTCCCGACAACGCCAATAGCCGTTCGGAGAACGGCCAGGAGGCGATGGAGGAAAGCGCCCACGGAGGCGATTACAGCGGCAAGGGCTTCGGCAGCGCGGCGCAGAATTCCGCCACCGGCAAGGGTGGCAGTACCGATACCCAGGGCACCGGCAACGATGGCTCCAAGGCCACGGAAATCGACCAGGGCGCCGACGGCAAGCGGCATGGCGAGCCGGGCAGCACCGGCACGGGCGGCGAAGGCGGCGCGCGCGGCGCTTATTGAGGCGGGGATGAAAAAGCCGCCCGGAGGGGCGGCTTTCGCTGCGGCCTGGATCAGGGCAGGGTGAACAGCACCTTGACCGAGCCGTTGACCGCGGCGCTGTCGACATAGCCGATGGCATCGGCTTCGGCGCCGACCTTGGCCACCACGGCGGCATCGTCGGCGACGCTGGGCAGCGGCTGACCCTTGCCGGTGAAGATCAGCCCGGACCAGTAGGACTTCAGCTGCGACTCATTCTTGCTGGTCACACCGGCGTAGAAGGCTTCCTTGACCGGATTCCAGCCGGCCTGGTCGACGCCCTTCATGGACTTGTCCTTGCCGAGGAAGATGTTGGCGACGTCCGACTGCGACGGCGTCTTGGCCGCGGCGGAATTGACGATCACCGCGACCTCGGCCTGGGCCAGGGAAGCTGCGCCGAGCAGCGTGGCGGCGGTGAGGATGCGAAGGAATGCTTTCATCGGGACGCTCCTCAGAAGACGAAATCGACGCCGACGGAAACGATGTCGCCGTCGTAGTTGCGGGCCGGAGCGCCGCCGAGTGCACCACCGAAGCGGCTGTGGACTTCGTTGTCGAAGACTTCCTGGGCGTTACGGGTGAACACGCCGTCGTAGCCGTTCTGGGTGTCGACGCGCTTGTACTCGCCCTTCACCACCACAGTCGGCGCCGCCTGGTAGTTCAGGCCCAGCGTCCAGGAACTCTGGCGACCGCCGTTGTCGTCCAGCTGCGCATAGGTGACGTGCGGCAGGAAATCGCCGAAGCGGCGACCACCCATCAGGTAGAACGAGTCGATCGCTTCCAGACCGTCGTTCTCGATCATGCGCGAGGTCCACTCGTTGTTGCTGACCCAGGTGCCGTTGTCGTACTGGTAGCCGATCGAGGTGAACTTGCCCTTTTCCTTGTCCAGCACCAGCAGCGAAAGGTTGTCGTTCGGATTGCCGGTGAGGTAGTTGTTCACGGTGCCGTTGATATCGGTGGTGATATCCGCTTCGACGTAACCGATGCGCAGCGTGCCGAACTGGTTGGTGGCCAGGCTGACGCTGGCGCCGAACAGCTTGTCGTAATCGATATCGAACTGGTCGTCGTAGGCGTAATAGTCACGGTTCTTGGCCTGGCCGCCGGCGAGCTGGAAGGTCACCGAACCGTAGGACAACGGCACGGTGTAGACCGCGTCGAGACCTTCGTAGTTGGTCACCTGCACCTGGCTGTAGACCTCGTCGGGCAGGCGCAGCCACGGGTAGCTGTAGCCGACGTCGAGGCTTTCGGAATACATGTACACCGGGCTGCGCAGGCGGCCGGCGCGCAGCATCAGCTGGTCGGTGGTCTGCCAGGACAGGTAGGCCCATTCCAGATTGGCTTTCCACTCGTCCTGCTGCGCCTTGGCGGTGGCCTGTACGGTCACGCCGACGCTGTCGGTGAGGCCATAGCTCAGTTGCGCGCCGAACTTGGACAGCTGATCGCCGCGCCAGGAATCGTTGGTCTGGCCATTGATGCCGTAGCTGCGGCCGTCATCCTCACCGCCCAGGTGAGTGACGCCGACGGTCCCGAAACCGTTGAAACGGTGTTCACCCTGTTCCAGGGCGAAGGCCGGGGTGGCGGCCAGGCAGATGGCTGCCAGACCGGCGACACGAAGTGCAGTCATGTGATGCTCCAGAAGGTTAAACGCGGAATTGATTGGTGGCGGCGCGCAGGTGGTCTCCGGTCGTCACCAGCTGCTCGCCCAGGCGGGCGGTGGCTTCGGCGCCGTTGGCGGTTGCTTGTGCGTCCTGCTGCAACACTTGGGTTTCTTGTTGGATGGAACTCGACAGGCCGATCTGCTCCTGAGTGAACTGGGCGATGCCGGCGTTGAGTTCGTCGATCTGGTTGACCGTGCGGGCGATGGTCTGCAGCAGCTCGGTGGCCTCGACCGAGCGCTGGATGCTGGCGCGGGACTTCTCGCCATTGCTGGTCATCACGTTGAGCACCGTGTTGGCGCTGTTCTGCAGGCGCTGGATGATCTGCTGGATCTCGGCGGTGGACGCGGCGGTTTTCTGCGCCAGGTTGCGCACCTCGTCGGCGACCACGGCGAAGCCACGGCCCTGCTCGCCGGCGCGGGCCGCTTCGATGGCGGCGTTCAGCGCCAGCAGGTTGGTCTGTTCGGCGATGCTGCGGATCACGGTCAGCACCGAGCCGACTTCCTGGGTTTCTTCTTCCAGCTGCTCCATCGCCTTGACCGCGCCCATCACGCTGTCGCCCAGGTCGCTGATGCCGGTCGACAGGCTGCTGACGTGCTCGCGCGCGCTGGCGGTCTGGCGCGCCGCGGCGTTGGCCTGATCGGAGGCCTGCCGCGAACGCTGCGCCACTTCCTGGATGCTGCCGGTCATGGTGAGGATGTCGCGAGTGATCGAGTCGGTGTGGTGCTGCTGCGACTTGGCGTTCTCTTCCGCGCCCTGGGTGAGCTGGTACAGCTCCTTGGAAACCTGGCCGAGCGGGTTGGCCGCCTCGATGATCTGGCGGATGGTGCCCTGCAGCTTGTCGAGAAAGCCGTTGAACAGCTCGATCATGGCGCCGATCTCGTCGTTCGACTCGACGTTGACGCGCTGGCTCAGGTCGCCGTCGCCGCGGGCGATCGATTGCAGCGAGGCGATCACGCCGCGCACGTTGGCCATCACGCTGCGGATCACCAGCCAGGCGCCGAGCCCCACCAGCACCACCAGCACCAGGCTGATGACGATGCCCAGGCGCGTGGTGGCCGCATTGGTCTCGCGGGTCTGTGCCAGGGTCTGCTGGAAGTCGCCGTAGGCCTGCGCGCGGAAGGTGCTGCCCAGCTGCTGGGCCTGGGCCAGCTCGCTGGCCATGCGGTCGAGGCTCGGGCGCAGATCGTCGAACGAGGCGCTGCCGTCGATCAGCTTGCCGGAGGCGGCGAGGGCGTTGTCGGCATAGCCGCGCACTGCCGTGCGCCACTCCTCCAGCGCCTGTTGCTGGGCGCGCTGGTCGGCCAGCAGCGTGGCCAGCGACTGCTGTTGCGTGTCGATCTGCTGCAGTACCTGGCGCGCCTCGTCGAGCACGCCGGGTTCGCCGGCGGCCACGGCGTTGTTCAACAACGCCGGCACGCGGGAGAACTGGAAGATCACTGCGTCGGTCTTTTCCAGCGTCGGGTAGCTGCGGGTTTCCAGCCGCTCCAGCCGGGAGTCGGTCGCCGAGAGTTGCAGCGAGGTGTAGAAAACGTACAGCACCAGCCCGAACAGCGCCACGGCGGGGACCAGGGACAATTTGGCGGTCAGCGAGAAATTCTTCAGCATGCGTCGACTCCGGTGCAGGCCGTGGAAAGTGATAGCCAAAAGCCAGCCTGGCCGAGATTGTGACTGAAGAGGCAAATCGGGTCACGTTACGGATTGTAAAACGCCTGATATTTAACGCCGGGAAACCGACAGGCATAAAAAAACCGCCCCGGGGGGCGGTTCTTGTGTCGCGTTGATGCGGGTTACAGGCCGTTCTTGGCCTTGAACTCGCGACGGCGGCGATGCAGCACTGGCTCGGTGTAGCCGTTGGGCTGCTTGGTGCCTTCGAGGACCAACTCCAGGGCCGCCTGGAAGGCCACGCTGTTGTCGAAGTTCGGCGCCATCGGGCGGTACAGCGGGTCGCCTTCGTTCTGGCGGTCAACCACGGCGGCCATGCGCTTGAGGCTCTCGACCACCTGCTCCTGGGTCACCACGCCATGGCGCATCCAGTTGGCCACGTGCTGGCTGGAGATACGCAGGGTGGCGCGGTCTTCCATCAGCGCGATGTCGTTGATGTCCGGCACCTTGGAGCAGCCGACGCCCTGTTCGACCCAGCGGACCATGTAGCCGAGGATGCCCTGCGAGTTGTTGTCCAGCTCGTTGCGCTTCTCTTCCTCGCTCCAGTTGGTGTCTTGCGCCAGCGGCAGGGTGAGGATGTCGTCGATGGACGCCTTCTCGCGCTTGGCCAGCTCGGCCTGGCGTGCCTGCACGTCGACCTTGTGGTAGTGCATGGCGTGCAGGGTGGCGGCGGTCGGCGACGGGACCCAGGCGGTGTTGGCGCCGGCCATGGGGTGGCCGACCTTCTGCTCGAGCATCGCCGCCATCAGGTCGGGCATGGCCCACATGCCCTTGCCGATCTGCGCCTTGCCCTGCAGGCCGCAGGCCAGACCGACGTCGACGTTGTTGTTCTCGTAGGCGCTGATCCACTTCTCGGCCTTCATGGCGGCCTTGCGCACCACCGGGCCGGCTTCCATGGAAGTGTGGATTTCGTCGCCGGTGCGGTCGAGGAAGCCGGTGTTGATGAACACCACGCGCTCGCGCGCTTCCTTGATGCACGCCTTGAGGTTGATCGTGGTGCGACGCTCCTCGTCCATGATGCCGACCTTCAGGGTGTTACGCGGCAGTCCAAGGACGTCCTCGACACGGCCGAACAGCTCGGTGGCGAAGGCGACTTCTTCCGGGCCGTGCATCTTCGGCTTGACGATGTAGACCGAGCCGGTGCGGGTGTTCTTGCGGGTGGTGTTGCCCTTGAGGTTGTGCATCGCGCACAGGCTGGTGAAGAGACCGTCGAGGATGCCTTCCGGCACTTCGTTGCCGTCCTTGTCGAGGATGGCGTCGTTGGTCATCAGGTGGCCGACGTTACGCACGAACAGCAGCGAACGGCCGTGCAGGGTCAGCTCGCCGTTGCCGTCGGCCTTGGTGTAGACGCGGTCCGGATTCATCGCGCGGGTGATGCGCTTGCCGCCCTTTTCCAGCTCCTCGACCAGGTCGCCCTTCATCAGGCCGAGCCAGTTGCGGTAGACGACGGTCTTGTCGTCGGCGTCGACGGCGGCGATGGAGTCTTCGCAGTCCATGATGGTGGTCAGCGCCGCTTCCATCAGGATGTCTTTCACGCCGGCGGCGTCGGTCCGGCCGATCGGGCTGGACGGGTCGATCTGGATCTCGAAGTGGATGCCGTGGTTCTTCAGCAGCACGGCGACCGGTGCGCCGGCCTCGCCCTGGAAGCCCTGCAGCTGCGCCGGGTTCTTCAGGCCGGTGGTGCTGCCGTTCTTCAGTGCGACGACCAGCTTGCCGCCTTCGATGCGGTAGCCGGTGGAATCGACGTGCGAGCCGCTTTCCAGCGGCGCGGCTTCATCGAGGAAGTTGCGCGCGTAGGCGATGACCTTGTTGCCGCGGATCTCGTTGTAGCCCGGGCCCTTGGTCGCGCCGCCTTCTTCGGAGATCGCGTCGGTGCCGTAGAGGGCGTCGTACAGCGAGCCCCAGCGAGCGTTGGCGGCGTTCAGCGCGAAGCGCGCGTTCATGATCGGCACCACCAGCTGCGGGCCGGCCATGGCGGCGATTTCTTCGTCGACGTTCTGCGTGGTGGCCTGGAAGTCTTCGGCTTCCGGCAGCAGGTAGCCGATTTCCTGCAGGAAGGCCTTGTAGGCGACGGCATCGTGAGCCTGACCGGCACGCGCCTGGTGCCAGGCGTCGATCTTGGCCTGCAGTTCGTCACGCTTGGCGAGCAGCGCGCGGTTCTTCGGCGCCAGGTCGTGGATGACGCGATCAGCGCCGGCCCAGAAGGCCGCGGCATCGACGCCAGTACCGGGAATCGCTTCGTTGTTCACGAAGTCGTACAGGACTTTGGCGACCTGCAGGCCACCGACTTGAACGCGCTCAGTCATTACTCGCCTCACTTGGTTCTTCTTTCAAAACTGTCGGATGCAATTTCTTGTAGTCCGGGTCGGCGGATACTACATGAAGCGCCGGGGAAAATCAGTCCGCTGAAAGTGGCGCTTTCCTGCCGCGCGGCGATGGCCGGTTGTGCCCGGCGCCGGCCGCTGCGTCGCTGCCTGCTATACCTAGAAAACGTCTTTTCATGCGAACCGCTTAGCGTCAAAGGAGCAGGCAATGGATCACCTCGTACTCACCGTCATCGCCGAGGATCAGCCCGGGCTGGTCGAGCGGCTGGCTCAGTGCATCGCCGAACATGGCGGTAACTGGCTGGAGAGCCGCATGTCGCGCATGGCCGGGCAGTTCGCCGGAATCCTGCGGGTGGCGGTGCCGAGCGAAGCCCATGCCGCACTCACCGCGGCGCTGCAGGGTTTGCAGGCGCAGGGCATTCGCGTACTGCTGGCGCACAGCGGCAGCGAGCCGCCGACCAGCTGGCAGGAAATCGAGCTGGAGCTGGTCGGCAACGACCGTCCCGGCATCGTGCGCGACATCACCCGCCTGCTCGCCGAGCATGGCGTCAACCTGGAGAGTCTTGACACCGACGTGCTGTCGGCGCCGATGAGCGGCGAGCCGCTGTTCCGTGCCGAGGCGCGGCTGGCGGTGCCCAGCGAGCTGTCGCTGGAAGTCCTGCAAGGCCGCCTGGAAACCCTGGCCGACGACCTGATGGTGGAACTCAAGCTGCAAGCGCCGGAGTGAGCGGCGCGGTCGCGGTCAGGCCGTTGCGGTCTTGCGCATCAGCCGCCAGGTATCGACGCTGTACACCGCCAGCCCCGCCCAGATGAAAAAGAACGCCAGCTGCTTGTCCGCCGGGAAGGGCTCGTCGAACAGCTGCACGGCGAGAATCAGCAACAGCGTCGGGGTGATGTACTGCAGAAACCCGAGCGTTGAGTAGGGCAGGTGGCGCGCGGCAGCGTTGAAGCACAGCAGCGGGATCAGCGTCACCGGCCCGGCGGCCATCAGCCAGAGCGCTTCGCGGGTGGTCCACAGCGCCGGCTCGGTGCTCGCGCCGTTGCCGAAGAAGAACAGCCAGATCAGCGCCACCGGCAGCAGCAGCCAGGTTTCCACCACCAGCCCGGGCAGCGCCGCCACCGGCGCCTGTTTGCGCAACAGCCCATAGCTGCCGAAGCTCAGCGCCAGCGCGATGGAGATCCACGGAAACTCGCCCAGCGTCAGCAGCTGCAAGGCCACGCCGGCAGCTGCCATCGCCACCGCCAGCCACTGCAGCGGACGCAGCCGCTCGCGCAGCACGATCAGCCCGAGCAGCACGTTGACCAGCGGATTGATGTAGTAGCCCAGGCTGGCCGCGACCATGTGACCGTGGTTCACCGCCCAGACGTAGATCAGCCAGTTGCTGGCGATGAGCAGGCTGGAGATCGCCAGCACGCCGATGCGCCGCGGGTGTTCGAGCAGCTCGCGCAGCCAGCCGGGGTGGCGCCAGACCAGCAGCACCAGCGTGCCGAACAGCGCCGACCAGATCGCGCGCTGGGTGACGATCTCCAGGGCGCCGAACTGTTCGATGGATTTGAAGTACAGCGGGAACATGCCCCAGATGCCGAAGGTGACGAGCCCCAGCAGGTAGCCTTTGCGCAGGTCGGGGGTGGTCATGAAGTCCTTCTTCGGGGCGGCGGAAAGCGCTCTATTGTGCGCTTTTGTCGCAGTCCGAGAAAGCGCAGCGGCCGCCTCTCGCGCGCCGCCTGGCGGGACGGCGGAACATGCCGGGACGGGGCGCGTCAGAACGGCATGGGCGAACGCCCGCGGTGGAGATCACGCATGAATTTGCATGGCAGGGTCGCACTGGTGACCGGCAGTACCCAGGGCATCGGCCGCGGCATCGCCGTGCGTCTGGCGCAGGCCGGCGCCGATGTCGTCATCAACGGTCGCGAAGACGATGCCGACGCCCGCGAAAGCGCGGCGCAGGTCCGCGCCACCGGGCGCCGTGCCTGCATCGTCGCCGCCGACGTGTCCCGCGTGGAGGATTGCCAGCGGCTGGTGCGCGAGAGCGTGGCGCAGCTCGGGCGGCTGGACATCCTGGTCAATAACGCCGGCATCCAGACGCAGGCGGGCTTTCTCGACGCGAGCCTGGAGGATTACGAGCGGGTGCTGGCGGTCAACCTGCGCGGGCCGTTCTTCCTCGCCCAGGCTTTTGCCCGCCATCTGCGCGAGGCCGGCCACGGCGGGCGCATCATCAACAACAGTTCGGTGCACGAGGAGCTGCCGCACCCCAACTTCGCCAGCTACTGCGCCAGCAAGGGCGGGCTGAAGATGCTCATGCGCAACCTCGCCATCGAGCTGGCGCCGCTGGGCATCACCGTCAACAACGTCGCGCCCGGCGCCATCGAAACGCCGATCAACCGCGAGCTGCTGCAGCAGCCGGACAAGCTCGCCGGCCTGCTGCGGGACATTCCCGCACGCCGGCTCGGCCAGCCGCGCGACATCGCCGGCGCGGTGGCCTTTCTCGCCTCGGACGAGGCCGATTACATCACCGGCACGACGCTGGTGGTCGACGGCGGCCTGCTATGGAACTATCACGAGCAATGACCGACATCGCCCCCGCCGTCGAGCTTGCCGGCATGGCCGACAGCCTGACCCCAGCCGAGCGCTACGAGGAGCTGTTCGTCGCGGTGCAGATGCAGCGCGTGTTCGTCGACAGCAAGACCTTCGTTGACTGCGTGCCGTGCCGCGAGCCGCAGGCGATTCTCGACGACTACCGCGCACAGCGCGATGCCGCGAACTTCGACCTCGGCGCATTCGTGCACGCCAACTTCAGCCCGTACGAGTTACCGCCGAAGGCGTTCGTCGCCAACCCGGACGACAGCCTGGCGGCGCACATCGATCGGCTGTGGCCGGTGCTGACCCGCCAGCCGCGCGAGCATCCGCCGTTCTCCTCGCTGCTGCCGTTGCCGCACCCTTACGTGGTGCCGGGCGGACGCTTCACCGAGCTGTACTACTGGGACTCGTACTTCACCATGCTCGGCCTCGACGAGAGCGGCCACTGCGAGCTGCTGCGCTCGATGGCCGATAACTTCGCCTACCTGATCGATACCTACGGCCACGTGCCCAACGGCAATCGCAGCTACTACCTCGGCCGCTCGCAGCCGCCGGTATTCGCCCTGATGACCGAACTGTTCGAGCAGACCGGCGTGCATCCCGCCACCGACTACCTGCCGCAGCTGCGCAAGGAATATGCCTTCTGGATGGACGGCGGCGCCGAGCTGCGTCCGGGCGAGGCGCATCGGCGCTGCGTGCGCCTGGCCGACGGCTGCCTGCTCAACCGCTACTGGGACGAACGCGACACGCCGCGCGAGGAGGCCTATCGCGAGGACGTCGAGACCGCGCGGCACTCCTCGCGTCCGGCGCATGAGGTATATCGCCACCTGCGTGCCGCGGCCGAGTCCGGCTGGGATTTCAGCTCGCGCTGGCTGGACGATCCGTGTCGCCTGGCAAGCATCCGCACCACCTGCATCCTGCCGGTCGATCTCAATGCGCTGCTTTACCAGCTGGAGCGGCAGATCGCCCGGCTTTGTGCGGTCGAGGGGTTGCGTCGCGATGCCGGGCAATTCCACGACTATGCTGAGCGGCGGCGCGCGGCGATGCAGCGCCATATGTGGAACGACGTCGGCGGCGCCTACTTCGACTATGACTGGGCGATTCAGCGCCAGCGCGACAACCTCACCGCCGCCACCCTGATGCCGCTGTTCGTCCAGCTGGCCGACCCGCGACAGGCGGCACGTGTGGCCGAGGTGGTGCGCACGCGGCTGCTGGCACCCGGTGGCCTGCGCACGACCGAGGTGTATGGCAGCGGCGAGCAATGGGACTGCCCCAACGGCTGGGCGCCGCTGCAGTGGATAGGCATTCGCGGCCTGCAGCACTACGGCCATCAAGCGCTGGCGCTGGAGATCGAACGGCGCTGGCTGGAGATCGTCAGCTACCTGTTCGAGCGCGAAAACAAGCTGGTTGAAAAGTACGTGCTGCGGCCCTGTACCGAGGCCGCGAGCGGCGGCGAATACCAGCGTCAGGACGGCTTCGGCTGGACCAACGGCGTGACCCGCAAGCTGATGCAGGAAGACCCCGGGCACCAAGCCAACCGCTGCCGCGCCGGCCGTTGTCGGCCGGACTAACCAGCGCTACGGCAGCGGGCGATACGGATTGGCGACGCCGGACAGGTCCAGCGTGCCCTTGTCGGTGAAGCGCCGCGTGCCGAACAGCCCGCCGCCGAGCTTGCCGCGCAGCACGTAGGGCAGCGCATCGAGCCGGCTGCCATCGGCCAGCCCGAGC
This sequence comes from Pseudomonas phenolilytica, assembly GCF_021432765.1. Lineage (NCBI taxonomy): Bacteria > Pseudomonadati > Pseudomonadota > Gammaproteobacteria > Pseudomonadales > Pseudomonadaceae > Pseudomonas > Pseudomonas phenolilytica. Next base: position 710,633 of record NZ_CP058908.1, on the reverse strand, counting down.
GCCTGCCGCGCAACCGACAGCGCCGAGATGGTCACCGGCACGCTGACTACGCGCTCGCCGAAGCGTGGCACGCTGCCGCGCTGGTCGCTGACCCCGCTGGCCAGGCGTCGGTCGTTGACCGAGAGGCTCAGCGCCACGCCGTCGTAGTCCACTGCGGCGTCGTTGGGATTCTGCAGGCGCAGCTTGACCAGCAGGCGCAACTCCAGCCCTTCGCCCGGCAGCGGCTGGATGCCGGCGACCTGCACCTCGAGCGGGTCGTGCGAGGGCAGCAGCGCACAGGCGGACAGGCTCAGGGCGAGCAGCGCGAGGGCAAGCAGGCGCAGGCGCGATAGCAGGGGCTTGGGCATGACGGTTCCTGTGAAATTTCTGGCGCTCGAGCAGATGACTGCCGCCCGGCCCAGACGTTCCGGTATTCCAGCGTCCCGGCAGGATAGACGATGCGCCGCGCAAGCCGGCCGGGATTCGACCTTCCGCCAATGGCCCAGGCAGTTCTTCTTTGAAATAGTTAGCACACTAAGCGAACCGCTTGGTCGCGCTGTTCGCCCACAAGGCGGATGGCGCCGGACGCAACAGACCGGCTCCACGACTGGCCGGTCGCGTCCACCCTCACTCCTGCGCCTGTTGGCGCACCCTGGCGTCCGACCCGGACGCCTCCCGGAGCTGCCAACCGCTGCCAATCGGCGGCGGTTGCCGTTCCCCTTCCGCGCGAAACGGAACCGTCAGACCTCATTCCGGTCGACTGCACAGGCCGCCAGGCCGTCTTGTAGACCCGACGGAGACCCGACATGGACCTGATCCGCATCATTGTTGCCATCCTTCTGCCGCCCCTCGGCGTATTCCTGCAGGTGGGGTTCGCCGGTGCCTTCTGGCTGAACATCCTGCTCACGCTGCTGGGCTACATCCCGGGCATCATCCATGCCGTGTGGATCATCGCCCGACGCTGAGCCGCGCGCGGACCTGACGTCAGCTACTTTTGTGCTGCCAGAACGGGTTGTGTACAGTCCCCAGCTCGCTGCGCGGAAACCTATTAGCGTCGCGCAACACTCAAGAACATGCCGGAAGATCACGGAATTTCGTGACCGATGGGTCACGCGCGGACAGCGGTTGCCGCGCGCGATGCCAGTGGCCGCCGGAAAGGACACCAGATGAGCGATTCCTTCGTCGAGCAGAGCAACTTCAAACGCATCCTCAGCCGCAACGTGACCGTTCCACTGGGCTTCGGATTTCTCAGCGCGTTCTTCTTCAGCGTCATCGTCTACTACCTGCTCCAGGTGAGCCACTGGGTCGACGAATCGGTGCGCGGCGTCGCCCACGCCCATGAGGCGGCGAAGATGATGGGTGACCTGGAAGCCTCCATGCGTGGCTACCTGATCACCGGCGAGGCGGTTTTCCTGGAGCCCTACAACCGCGAGCTGCCGCTGATGCGCCAGCAGCTGGACGACCTGCAGCGCTACGCCCGTGGCAACCCGATGCAGCTCAGCCGGGTCGAGCAGGCGCGCTCGGTGTTCGCCGAATGGGTGCGGTTCGCCGAGCAGGGCATTGCCGCGCGTGATCATGGCGAATCGATCCAGGAGCTGGTGGCCACGGCGCGCGGGCTGAATCTGTCCGGCAAGATTCGCCAATTCCTCAACGATTTCATCGCCACCGAGCGGCAGATTCGCGCCGAACGTACCGACTTCAGCGAGATGACCACCACCGCGCTGATCGGCGGTTTCCTGCTGTTCAGCCTGATCTTCAGCGGCCTGCTGGCCTGGTTCGGCCGCCGCGATCTGCTCGGCCTGTCGAACACCTACAGCACGCTGCTCGCCGGGCAGCAGGCGCACGCCCGTTTGCTTGAACAACAGGCCTGGTACCGCACCGGGCAAAGCCAGCTGGGCGAGGCGATCATCGGCGAGATGGCGCTGCCGGCGCTGGGTCAGAGCATCCTGCAGTTTCTTGCGCGCTATCTCGACATCGCCGTCGGTGCGCTCTACGTGGTGCAGGACGGCAAGCTGCAGCGCGTCGCCGAGTTCGCCTACGATCCGCAGCGGCTGGACGACAACCTTGTGCTCGAATTCGGCGCCGGGCTGGTTGGCCAGGCCGCGCTGGAGCGGCGCGAACTGGCCCTCGAACAGCTGCCGGCCGACTATCTGCGCGTCAGCTCGGCACTGGGCGCGACCGTGCCGAGCTCGGTACTGATCGTGCCGGTGGAAGACAGCGGCATGCTCAACGCGGTGATCGAACTCGGCTTCCTGCGTCCCCTGCGCGAGCAGGATCGCGAGTTGCTGCGCCGGGTCGGCGCGGCCATCGGCGCGGCCATCGAGGCGGCGCGTTATCGTCAGCGGCTGCAGCGCGTGCTCGCCGAAACCCAGCAGCTCAACGAAGAACTGCAGGTGCAACAGGAAGAACTGCGCGCCGCCAACGAGGAGCTGGAGGAGCAGTCCAGCGCCCTGCGCGAATCGCAGATGCATCTGGAGGAGCAGCAGGTCGAGCTGGAGCAGACCAATGAGCAGCTGGCCGAGCAGGCCGATACCCTGGCCCGCCAGCGCGACGAGATGGACGAGAAGAACGGGCGTCTGCGCGAGGCGCAGCTGCTGCTCGAGGAGCGCGCCGACGAACTGCAGCGCGCCAGCCGTTACAAGTCCGAATTCCTCGCCAACATGTCGCACGAACTGCGCACGCCGCTGAACAGTTCGCTGATCCTCGCCAAGCTGCTGGCCGACAATCCGCAGGGCAACCTCAGTGACGATCAGGTGCAGTTCGCCCGCTCGATCTATTCGGCCGGCAACGATCTGCTCACGCTGATCAACGATATCCTCGACATCGCCAAGGTCGAAGCCGGCAAGCTCGACGTGCACCCCGAGGCAACTCTTCTGGCCCGGCTGGCCGACGGGCTGAAGAGCCTGTTCCTGGCACAGTCGCTGGAGAAGGCGCTGGAGCTGCGCGTCGAATTGGCCGACGACCTGCCGCCGAGCCTGTACACCGATCGCCAGCGTCTGGAGCAGATTCTCAAGAACCTGCTGGCCAATGCCTTCAAGTTCACCGAGAGCGGCTCGGTGTGCCTGCGCATCGCACCGCACGGCGACGGCCGGATCGCCTTCAGCGTCAGTGACACCGGCATCGGCATCGCGCCGGAGCATCAAGCGGCGATCTTCGAGGCCTTCCGCCAGGCCGACGGCACCACCAACCGACGCTATGGCGGCACCGGGCTGGGGCTGTCGATCTCGCGCGAGCTGGCGCAGTTGCTCGGTGGCTCGCTCGAGGTGCAGAGCGAGGTCGGCATGGGCAGCACCTTCACCCTGCTGCTGCCGGAGCATTACGCCGCTCCCAGCCGCGTGGTGCCGCCTGCGCCACTGCCTGTCGCATCGCCCGTCGTGTCGCGCGCCGAAGCACCGGCACCGGCACCGGCACCGGCACCGGCGCCCAGGCCGGTCGTCGCGTCGATTGCCGATGATCGCGACGCCTATCCGTTCACCGCCCGCTCGGTGCTGGTCATCGAGGACGAGCCGCAGTTTGCCGGCATCCTGCGCGAGCTGGCGCACGAGCTGCAGTACAGCTGCCTGATCGCGCAGAACGCCGACGACGGTTTCGACACCGCCGTGCAGTACAAGCCAGATGCCATCCTGCTGGACATGCGCCTGCCCGACCATTCCGGGCTGACCGTGCTCGAACGCCTGAAGGAGAACCCGGCGACCCGGCACATCCCGGTGCACGTGGTCTCGGTGGAGGATCGCAAGGAGGCCGCGCTGCAGATGGGCGCGGTGGGCTACGCGCTCAAGCCCACCACCCGCGACGAGCTCAAGGAGGTGTTCAGCCGTCTGGAGGCCAAGCTGGCGCAGAAGGTCAAGCGCATCCTGCTGGTCGAGGACGACGCCCGCCAGCGCGAGAGCGTGTCGCGGCTGATCGAGGATGTGGATATCGAGATCACCGCTGTCGAGTTCGGCGAGCAGGCGCTCGAGCTGCTGCGCAGCACCGCCTTCGATTGCATGATCATCGACCTCAAGCTGCCGGACATGGACGGCAGCGAGCTGCTCGAGCGCATGGCCAAGGAGGACATCTGCTCTTTCCCGCCGGTGATCGTCTACACCGGGCGCAACCTGACCCGCGATGAGGAGGCGGCGCTGCTCAAGTATTCGCGCTCGATCATCATCAAGGGCGCGCGCTCGCCGGAACGGCTGCTCGACGAGGTCACGCTGTTCCTGCACAAGGTCGAGTCGGACATGCCGCCGGAGCGGCAGAGAATGCTCAAGAGCGCGCGCAGCCGCGAGAAGGCCTTCGAGGGACGCAAGCTGCTGGTGGTCGACGACGACGTGCGTAACGTCTTCGCCCTGACCAGCGCGCTGGAACAGAAGGGCGCCGTGGTGGAGATCGCCCGCAACGGCCTGGAAGCCATCGCCAAGCTGCGGCACGACAGCACCATCGATCTGGTGTTGATGGACATCATGATGCCGGAGATGGACGGTTTCACCGCCATGCAGGAAATCCGCAAGGACCCGCGTCTGGCCAAGCTGCCGATCATCGCCGTCACCGCCAAGGCGATGAAAACCGACCAGGACCGCAGCCTGAGCGCCGGTGCCAACGATTACCTGGCCAAGCCGATCGACCTCGACCGGCTGTTCTCGCTGATCCGCGTCTGGCTGCCGAAAGTGGAGCTGCTGTGACATGCCCGAGCGCAGCACCGATATCGAGCTGAAGCTGCTGATCGAGGCGATCTACCTCAGGTACAGCTACGACTTTCGCGACTATTCCGGCGCTTCGCTCAAGCGCCGGGTGGCGCTTGCGCTCAAGCAGCTGGACTGCGAGAACATCTCGGCGCTGCAGCACCGCATTCTCCATGACGCGCGGGCCTTCATGGATCTGCTGCAGTACCTGACCATCCCGGTCAGCGAGATGTTTCGCGACCCCGGATACTTTCGCGCACTGCGCGAGCAGGTGGTGCCGGTACTGCGCACCTACCCGTCGCTGAAGATCTGGATCGCCGGCTGCAGTACCGGCGAGGAGGTCTACTCGATGGCCATCCTGCTCAAGGAGGAAGGCCTGCTGGAGCGCTCGCTGATCTATGCCACCGATATCAACCCGCGCTCGCTGGCACAGGCGCGCCGGGGCATCTTCCCCGTCCAGCACCTGAACAAATACACCGACAACTATCAGCAGGCCGGCGGCCGGACCAGCTTCGCCGACTATTGCACGGTCGCCTACGACGCGGTGCTGATGGACAAGGCGCTCAAGCAGAACGTCACTTTCGCCGATCACAGCCTGGCGACCGACAGCGTGTTTGCCGAAACCCAGCTGATCTCCTGCCGCAACGTGCTGATCTATTTCAACAAGTCGCTGCAGGACCGTGCCTTCGGACTGTTCCACGACTCGCTCTGCCATCGCGGTTTCCTTGGCCTGGGCGCCAAGGAAACGGTGGAATTCTCCGCCTACGCCGGGCAGTTCGAGGCCTTCGACAAATCGGAACGGATCTTCCGCAAGCTATGAGCAGCCAGGCACCCCGGCGCGTGGCCGGCAAGCGGCAGCCGCCCATCGAGGCGGTGGTTATCGGCACCTCGGCGGGCGGCCTGGCCGCGCTCAGCGTGCTGGTCGACGGGCTGGCGGCGACGTTCCGTCTGCCGCTGCTGGTGGTGCAGCACATCCCGTCAGGCGTGCCGACGCAGCTGGCGGAGATTTTCCGGCGCAAGACCGGCCTGCACGTCAAGGAAGCCGACGAGAAGGAGACGGTGCGCGGCGGCACCCTGTATTTTGCCGCGCCCGGCTATCACCTGCTGGTCGAGCAGGACGCCAGCCTGTCGCTGAGTCAGGACGACAGCGTGCATTTTTCCCGGCCGTCGATCGACGTGCTGTTCGAGTCCGCCGCCGACGCCTGGGGCGAGCGCGTGGCCGGCATCCTGCTGACCGGCGCCAACGAGGACGGCGCCGCCGGCCTCGAAGCGATTCATCGCGCCGGTGGTCTGACCATCGTCCAGGATCCGGACGAGGCGGAAGTCGACAGCATGCCGCGCGCCGCACTCCAGCGCTTCGCGCCGGACTACATTTTGCCTCTGCGCGACATACACCGATTGTTGCGCGAACTGGAGTGAGCCATGCCCTATCAAACCGATGAGGCGAATCTGCTGATCGTCGACGACCTACCGGAGAACCTGCTGGCGCTCGGCGCGCTGTTGCAGGCACCGGGCATCCGCGTGCATGAGGCCGAATCGGCCGAGCAGGCGCTGGAACTGTTGCTGCAGCACGAATTCGCGCTGGCGATCCTCGACGTGCAGATGCCCGGTATGGATGGCTTCCAGCTGGCCGAGCTGATGCGCGGCACCGAGCGCACCAAGCACATTCCCATCGTCTTCGTCAGCGCCGCCGGGCGCGAGCTCAACTACGCCTTCAAGGGTTACGAGAGCGGTGCGGTGGACTTCCTGCACAAGCCGCTGGATGCGCACGCGGTGCGCAGCAAGGCCAGCGTGTTCGTCGACCTCTATCGCAACCGCAAGCGCATGGCGCGTCAGCTGGAGGCGCTGGAAAAGAGCCGGCGCGAGCAGGAGGTGCTGCTTGACGAGCTGCGCAGCACCCAGGCCGAACTGGAGAATGCCGTGCGCATGCGCGACGACTTCATGTCCATCGTCTCTCACGAGCTGAAGACCCCGCTCAACACGCTGATCCTCGAAGTGCAGCTGCGCAAGCTGCAGCTGGCGCGCGGTAATTTCGCCGCCTTCAGCGAGGACCGTTTGCGCAGCATGGTCGAGAAGGACGAGCGGCAGGTGCAGAGCCTGATTCGCCTGATCGACGACATGCTGGATGTTTCGCGCATCCGCACCGGCAAGCTGTCGATCCGCCCGAGCCGCATCGACCTCGCCGAGCTGGTCGCGCATGTGCTGGAGAGCTTCGCCGCGCAAATGGAAGGACGCGGCTGCACGTTGCAGCTGCAGCAGGCCGAGTCGGTCGTCGGCGTCTGGGACGCCTTTCGCATCGAGCAGGTGGTGGCCAACCTGCTCACCAACGCCATGCGCTACGGCGCCGGCAATCCGGTGCAGGTGAGCGTGGGGCCCTGCGCCGAGGGCGCGCGGATCGAGGTGCGCGACCATGGTATCGGCATCAAGCCGGAAAGCCTGGCGCGCATCTTCTGCCAGTTCGAGCGCGCCGAGGGTAGCGAGAGCAGCGCCGGGCTGGGGCTTGGCCTGTTCATCGCTGAGCAGATCGTCAACGCGCATGGCGGGCGTATCCAGGTCGAGAGCGAGGAGGGGCAGGGGGCGTTGTTTCGGGTGACCTTGCCGTTGCAGAGCCCGGCGTTGGAGGGCTGAGTTCCTCGCTGCCGGCGAGGAGGTGGAACATCGCTGCGCGTGTTTTCCACCCTACGGCTCTTCTTGCCTGTACAGCTTCCAAACCAATCGCCACTACGCAAGACATTCAGCCCCGTAGGGCTGGCGCAACCTGCCGTTGCGATGTGGCAGTCAGGTGTGAGCGGCGCCCTACGACGAACAGCTGATTTCCAGATGCTTGCCCCATTCCGGCGGCCGCTCGGCATAGCGCTGCATGCCCGGCTGCTCGTCGAACGGCCGGCCGAGCACCGCGTGCAGCTCACGCACCGGGCCATAGTCGCCCTGTTCGGCGGCCTCGATGGCCTGCTGCGCCAGGTAGTTGCGCAGGATGTACTTCGGATTCACCGCGTGCATGCGCGCCTGCCGGTCGGTCTCGGTGGCGTCGCGGGCGCTGCGCGCGCAATAGTCGGCGGCCCAGGCGTCGAAGCCGGCCAGGTCGACGAAGTCCTCGCGCAGGCGTTGCACGGCCTGCGGCGCCGGGCTGTCGCCGAGTTCGCGGAAGAAGCGCGTGTAGTCCACGGCGCTGTCCTGCATCAGTTGCAGCAGGCGGCGCACCAGCCGTTCGTCGTCCGCCTCGGCCCGTGTGAAGCCCAGCCGGCGGCGCATCAGGTCCAGCCATTCGGCTTCGTAGAGTGGCAGGAACAGTTCCATCGTCTCGCGCAGGCGCGTCACCTCGACGAACGGCGTCAGTGCCTGCGCCAGCGCGGCGAGGTTCCAGTGGGCGATCGGCACCTGGTTCTCGAACGAGTAGCGGCCGCGGTCGTCGGAGTGGTTGCAGATGAAACGTGCGTCGAAATCGTCGAGGAAGGCGTACGGGCCGAAGTCCAGGGTGATGCCCAGCAGCGACATGTTGTCGGTGTTCATCACGCCGTGGCAGAAGCCGTAGGCCTGCCAGCGCGCGACGAGCGCGGCGGTTCGTTCGAGAACCTCGCGGAACAGCGCCAGGTACGGTTCGGGCTGTTCGCGCAGCTGCGCAAAGTGCGCCTCGAGGCTGTAGTCGAGCAGCTGCTTCAACTCGGCGTGCTGGCGCGTGTAGTAGAAAAACTCGAAGTGGCCGAAGCGCAGGTGGCTGGGCGCCAGGCGCAGCAGCATGGCACCGCGCTCCTGGCGCTCGCGGTAGACCGGCGTGGCCGAGGCGGTGACGCACAGCGCCCGCGTGCTGGGGATGCCCAGCGCCGCCAGGTGCTCGCTGGCGAGGAACTCGCGGATCGACGAGCGCAGCACCGCGCGGCCATCGCCCATGCGCGAGTAGGGCGTCTGGCCGGCGCCCTTGAGGTGTAAGTCCCAGTGCTCGCCGGCGGCGTTCCGCACCTCGCCGAGCAGCAGGCCGCGGCCGTCGCCCAGCTGCGGGTTGTAGACGCCGAACTGATGACCGGAATACACCATCGCCCGCGGCTCGGCGGTCGACCAGAGTTTGTGCCCGGAAAACAGCTCGACGAACAGCGGCTGCTCGGCCTCTGCTGGGTCCAGATCGAGCAGCGCCAGTGCGGCTTCGCTGACCACCACCAGGCGCGGATCGGCCAGCGGCTGTGGCTCGACGGCTGTCGAGAATGCGTCGCCGAGGCGGGCGAAGCGATTGTCGAAGTGCAGCTCGGTAAGGGTCTTCAAGATGGCTCCGCAAGTATGCCCGGCAGCGGGGCGGTGAATGTGCGGCGGCAGAGCGGCGCGGCGTTTCGCGGCACGCTGCACCAGCGGCCCGTTCAGTCAGATTAGGCTCTTACCGCGCAGTGGGGTTCAGCTTGGGTCGGGATCCTTGATCAGCGGGCCGCCCGTCACGACCGGCTGGCTCTTCGGCAGCAGCAGCTCACGTCCGGCGTAGTCCTTCAGATGCACGTCCAGCTGGCGGAAGGCGATGACGATGCCGCGCTCGCGGAACTCGCGGTCGACGCGGCGGTTGATCTCGTCGATCACCGGGTTGCGGTCGCCGAGGTCGCGCACGTGCAGGCGCAGCTCGTGTTCCAGGCGGCTCTCGCCAAAATTGAGGAAGAACACCTGCGGCTCCGGGTCCTTGAGCACGCGCGGATTCTCCCGCGCGGCCTGGAACAGCAGCTCGCGAACCTGCTCCAGGTCCGAGCCGAATTCCACGCCGATGCGGATGGTGACGCGGGTGACCGTGTCGCTCAGCGACCAGTTGAGCAGCTGGTCGGTGACGAAGGTCTTGTTCGGAACGATGATTTCCTTGTGGTCGAAATCGGTGATGGTGGTGGCACGGATGCGGATGCGGCTGACCGTTCCGGAGAGGTTGCCGATGGTCACCACGTCGCCGATGCGCACCGGTTTCTCGAACAGGATGATCAGGCCGGAGACGAAGTTGGCGAAGATTTCCTGCAGGCCGAAACCCAGGCCCACCGACAGCGCGGCCACCAGCCACTGCAGCTTGTCCCAGCTGACGCCGAGGGTCGACAGCGTGGAAACGATGCCGGTGCCCACCAGCGTGTACGACAGCAGCGTGCCGGTGGCGTAGGCGCTGCCGGGCGCCAGGTTCAGCCGCGACAGCACCGCGACCTCCAGTAGGCCGGGCAGGTTGCGCGCCAGCACCAGGGTGATGACGACGATGGCCAGCGCGCCGAGCAGGTCGTTCAGGCTGATCGCCGAGGTTGTCAGCGTATCGCCGCTGCCGCTGGTGAATTCGTAGAGCGCGACGTTATCCAGGTAGGACACCACCGAGATCAGGTCCGACCAGACCCAGTACAGCGCGACGACGAACAGGCCGAAGGTGGCCAGGCGGGTCAGGCGCAGCGACTGCTGGTTGACCTGCTCGATGTCCAGGCCGGGTTCCTCCAGCGTCTCGGTGTCGGCGTTGCCGTTCTCCTCGCTGCTCTGGCGCTTGGCCAGCGCGCGCTGGTAGGCCAGGCGCCGCGCGGCGATGGTCAGCGCGCGGACCAGCGTGGCCTCCAGCGCGACCCAGAGCATCAGCAGATAGAGCGTGTCGATCAGCCGCTCGGTGAGCTTGAGCGCCGTGTAGTAGTAGCCCATGCCGACCACGCCGATCAGCAGCAGCGGCAGCACGCTGAACAGCATGCCGAGCAGCAGCCGTCCGTGCGGCGCATTCTCGCTGGCCGGTCCCTTGCGCAGGATGCGCGTCATGCGCCAGCTCATCAGCGCATAGCAGGCGATGATCACCAGTAGGCCGAGCACGTCGTCGGCGAGATTGGCCGGCTGCTGCTCGGCGATGCTAACCGCCACCACCAGGGTGAGCACCACCAGCCCGAGGCGGCGTAGCTCGTCGCGCAGGAAGGTCACTTGCGGTTTCGACCAGCGAAAGTGCAGCTCCGCCACCCGCCCCGGCGAGAGCATGCGGTAGGCGGTGTAGAACACCAGCCAGGCTTGGGCCATCTCGTACAGCGCGGCACCGAGGCCGAGGTTCTGCCCACGCGCGTCCATCTGCAGCAGATAGCCGCACAGCGCCAGCAGCAGCGCACCGGGCAGCGCCAGCAGCAGGTTGAGCAACAGCGCCAAAGGCGTATGCAGTTGGCTGTCGTTACGGAAATGGCCGACGTCGCGGCTCAGCGCATCGAGCTTGGCGTTGATCGCCGGGCGCCGCCAGAGCAGTACGGCAATTGCCAGCAGCAGCGGCAGGAACAGCAGCGGACGCTCCTTCAGGCCGGCGCCCAGCTCCCCCAGCAGCGAGCGCCAGGGAATGCTGGCGAGCTGGCGCTCCAGACGCTGCGGCGCGCTGGCCAGCCAGCTCAGGTCCAGCGGCTTGTTGCTGGGAATCCAGAACATCTGCTCGTCGAGCGTCGCGCTCAGGGCGCTCGCCGTATCGTGCAGCTGCTTCTGGTTCAGCTGCAGGGTGATCGATTCGTTGAGCAGCGCGTTGAGCGTGCGGTTCAGCCGGTCGAGCAGCTCGTTGCGGGTGTTGAGCAGTTCCAGCAGCGCGGCGCGCAGCTCCGCTGTCGCCTGTTCGGCCGGCTGGCTGGCGAGCAGCTGATCGACGTAGCTCTGGGCGTTGCCGGCCTTCTCGCGCGCCTGGTTCAGCTCGAACTGGTAGAGCCGCAGGTCGGCGATCTCGTCGGCGAGGTTCTTGTCCAGCGTCACCTTGGGGAGGGTCAGCTTCTGCTGGTAGAGGATCTTCGACAGCAACAGACTGCCTTCGAGCACGCTGATCTGCTCTTCCAGCGCCTGGTCGGTCTGCGTCAGCGTGTCGAGTTGCTGGCGGGTGCGCAGGTTCTGCTGGTTGAGGTCGTTCAGCCGCTCGGTGGCGCGCAGCAGGTAGTCGGAGAGCTTGAGGTTCTCCGCGCTTTCGGCGGCCAGGAGGGTATCGGAGCCGGCCTGCTCGGCCTTGGCCGACAGCTCGGCGACGGTCTGCTCGGACTCGGCGCGGCGCTTCTCGTTGATCAGCGCCTGCAGCGCCTGGGTTTCCAGCTCGGCGCGGGCGATGCGTTCGGCGAGCAGGTCGCGGCGTGCCTTGCCCAGGTCCTGCATCAGGCTGTTGCCGGCCAGCTCCTGGCGGCGCAGTTCGATCTGTGCGCCGAGGGTCTCGAGTTCCGCGTTGAGCAGGCTGCGCTGCTCGTCGCCGAGGCTCTTGCCGCCGTCGCGCCCGCTCTTGAGCTGCGCGTTGATCTCCTGGATGCGCGCCTGGGCGCTGCCGATGGCGGCCTGCGCACGCTCCGGGCGGGTCTGCGCGGTGATGATCAGGCTGTTGGCGGCGCTGAGCTGTTTCTGCCACTCGGCCAGCTCGTCGATCCGTTCGGCCAGGCGCTGATCGAGCGCCGCGACGTTCAGGCCGGCGTAGCGCCTGGCCGGGTCTTCGTCCGGCTTGGCCTTGAGCGCATCGAGTGCGCGTCGGGCTTCGACGATCTCCTTGGGCGCCTGTGCGAATTGCGTCCTGCGCTCTTCGAGCTGCTGGCGCGCGGTCGCGGTCTGCTCGGCCTGCTGCTGAATCTGTTCGGCGAGCGACGGGGCGGCGGGCTTGGCTTCGGCCTCGGCGGCCGGTTTGCTGCCGGTGATATCCAGCGCCTGAGCCAGCGCCGGCATCGCGTTCAGGGAAAGTGCGGCCAGGGCCGCCAGCAGTAGGGTGCGCACGGAGAACATGGATGCAGCCGCAAACGAAGGGACTGCTGAGTCTACGGTCTGCGCCGGGCGAGTGCGAGTCCGCGAGACGGGCGCGCCGCGCCCGCCGCGATCAGAACATCAGCTGCGGGCCGGGCTTGGCGCCTTCGGGAAATTTCAGGCCGACCTTGCGCACTTCGCCGCCTTCCATCGCGGCGATCGTCCAGGCCAGGCCGTTCCAGTCGACATGGTCGCCGACCACCGGCTGGCCGCCGAGCTGCTGAGCCAGGAACTGGCCGATCGGCTGGCTGCCGTCGATGCCGTCCAGCTTGAGGCCATAGAGCGCGGCGATCGCGCCCAGCTCGGCTTCGCCTTCGAGGATGAAGTCACCGAAGAAACGCAGGTCCTGGCCACGCTTGGGCGCCTGGCTGAACAGCTGGCCGAGCGCGGGCAGATCCTCCTCGTGGCCGATCACGCAGAGGATGTCGCCGACCTGCAGCCGCGTGCTGCCGGACGGGTGCAGCAGCTCCTTGCCGCGGAACAGCGCGGCGATGCGTGTGCCGGGCGGCATCTTCAGCTCGCGCAGCGCGGCGCCGATGCACCATTTGCTGCTCGACAGGCGGTAGACGAAGATCTCCCACTGGCTGGTGGTATGCACCTGCAGGCCGGTACGCGAAATCGGCGAGGGTGCGGGTGGCACCTCGACCCGGGCTTTCTTCGCGGCCCAGGTGAGCGTGGTGCCCTGCAGCAGCAGCGACACCAGCACGATGAAGAAGGCGACGTTGAAGAACAGCTGGGCGTTGTCCAGCCCGGCCACCAGCGGAAACACCGCGAGGATCACCGGCACCGCGCCGCGCAGGCCGATCCAGGAGATGAAGACGCGCTCGCGCAGGTTGAAGCTCTTGAACGGCAGCAGGCCGAGGAATACCGAAATCGGTCGCGCGAACAGGATCATCCATAGCGACAGCAGCAGCGCCGGCACGGCGATGGGCAGCAGTTCGCTGGGCGTGAGCAGCAGGCCGAGCACGAGGAACATGCCGATCTGGCTGAGCCAGGCCAGGCCGTCGAACATGTGCATGATGCCGTGGCGGTTGCGGATCGGCCGGTTGCCCAGCATCAGCCCGCAGACGTAGACGGCGATGATGCCGCTGCCGCCCACCGCGCCGGACAATGCGTAGATCATGATGCCGCCGGCCACCGCCAGCAGCGGGTAGAGGCCGTCGGCCACCGACAGCCGGTTGATCAGCTGCAGCAGCAGCCAGCCGCCGCCCAGGCCGAGGGCGATGCCGATGCCGAACTGCTGCACCAGGCTCACCAGCACCATCCAGGTGAACTCGGTCTGGCCCGAGGCGATCATGCCGATCAGGGTCACGGTGAGGAACATCGCCATCGGGTCGTTACTGCCCGACTCGATCTCCAGCGTCGGTCCGACCCGTTCGTTCAGCCCTTTGCCGTTGAGCAGGTTGAATACCACCGCGGCATCGGTGGAGCCGACGATGGCGCCGATCAGCAGACCCTCGATCAGCTCCAGGTCGAACAGCCAGGCGGCGGCGATGCCGGTGAGGCCGGCGGTGATGGCGACGCCGAAGGTCGCCAGCGACATCGACGGCCACAGCGCGACGCGGAAGGTGGATTTGCGCGTGCGCATGCCGCCGTCGAGCAGGATCACCGCCAGTGCCAGGTTGCTGATGACGAAGGCGAGCCTGTAATCCTCGAAGACGATGCCGCCGATGCCATCGACGCCGGCGAGCATGCCGACGCCGAGGAAGATCACCAGAATGGGTACGCCGACACGCGCCGATAACGAACTGACGAGAATGCTAATGGCCACCAGCAAGCCACCAATGAAAAACAGGTGATTGATGTTGCCGACGTCCAAAAGCGTTCTCCTGTAGATGCAGCCGCGATATGCATGGGCTGTGCCAGCAGGATTCTAACCCGAGGTTTTGACGGTCTGTCAAAAATACCCCGCTCGCGCTCGGCGCGCGTTCGCCTCGCTCAGAACCAGTCGCCCTCCATGTTCAGACAGGTGTCGTCGCGTCGCTCCAGCAGCGCCAGCTCGTGCATGCAGCCCGGTAGCTCCCAGGTGAGGAACAGTCGCGCCGCTTGCAGTTTGCCGCGGTAGAAGTCGGCATCGGCCGGCTGCCCTTCGGTCAGTCCGTGCGTGGCGCGCAGCGCCTGTTCCAGCCAGCGCCAGCCGATCACCGCATGGCCGAACACCTTCAGATACAGCGCCGAGTTGGCCAGCGCCTGGTTCACCTTGCCGGCCGCCAGATCGCCGAGCAGCGCCTGGGTCACGCGGGTGAGGCGGGCGATGTGCTGCTCCAGCGGCTGGCGCAGTACGGTCAGCGAGTCGTATTCGGCGGCGCGTGCGCAGCTGGCCTGGATCAACCCGAGCAGCTGGCGCAGGCCGGCGCCCTTGTTCTGCATCAGCTTGCGGCCGAGCAGGTCCAGCGACTGGATGCCGTGGGTGCCTTCGTGGATCGGATTGAGGCGGTTGTCGCGGTAGTACTGTTCCACCGGGTATTCGCGGGTGTAGCCATGCCCGCCGAGAATCTGGATGGCCAGCTCGTTGGCCTTCAGGCAGTACTCCGATGGCCAGGACTTGACGATCGGCGTCAGCAGGTCGAGCAGCTCGCCGGCGTTGCGCCGCTCCTCGTCGCTCTCGGCGGTGTGCTCGTCGTCCACCAAGCGCGCGGCGTACAGGCCGAGATCGAAGGCGCCTTCGACGTAGGCCTTCTGCGTCAGCAGCATGCGCTTGACGTCGGTGTGCTCGATGATCGGCACCTGCGCGGCGGCCGGGTCCTTGCCGTCCGGCAGGCGGCCCTGCGGACGCTCGCGGGCGTAGTTCAGCGAGTAGAGGTAGCCGGCGTAGCCGAGCATGATCGCGCCCATGCCGACGCCGATGCGCGCCTCGTTCATCATCTGGAACATGTAGGCCAGGCCCTTATGCGGCTCGCCTACCAGGTAGCCGACGCAGTTGCCGTTGTCGCCGAAGTTCAGCGCGGTGCTGGTGGTGCCGCGCCAACCCATCTTGTGGAACAGGCCGGCCAGCAGCACGTCGTTGCGTTCGCCCAGCGAGCCGTCGTCGTTGACCAGAAACTTCGGCACGATGAAAAGGCTGATGCCCTTAACCCCGGGCGGTGCGTCCGGCAGCTTGGCCAGCACCATGTGCACGATGTTTTCCGACAGCGGGTGGTCGCCGCCGGAAATGAAGATCTTGTTGCCCTTGAGGCGGTAGCTGCCGTCACCGGCCGGTTCGGCGCGGGTGCGGATGTCCGACAGCGAGGAGCCGGCATGCGGCTCGGTGAGCGCCATGGTGCCGAAGAACCGGCCCTCGAGCATCGGCTGCAGGAAGCGCTGCTTCTGCTCCTCGGAACCGAAGGCCTCGATCAGGTGCGAGGCGCCCATGCTCAGCATCGGGTAGGAGCTGGTGGCGATGTTGGCCGACTGGAAATGCGCGAAGCAGGCCCGCGACAGCAGGTTCGGTAGCTGCATGCCGCCGTCGTCGAAGCTGCGCTGGGCGTTGTGAAAGCCCGCCTCGATGAAGGCGTCCACGGCCGGCTTGACCTCGGGAATCAGCACCGCTTCGCCGTTGACGTACTGCGGCTCATGCTCGTCGGACTTGCGGTTGTGCGGCGCGAAGTATTTTTCGGCGATGGTGCGCGCGGTACCGAGAGCGGCGTCGAAGGTTTCGCGGCTGTGATCGGCGAAGCGCTCGCGGCGGGTCAGGGCCTCGGCATCCAGCACCTCGTAGAGTTCGAACGCCAGGTTGCGCGGACAGAGCAGGGTTTCGGTCATGGAACGGCCTCCTTGAGATGCCACCGAGTCTAGGAAGCGCCGCCGGTCGCTGCCTAGCTCCATACAGATGGGTGATGCCTGCATAAAACCGAGCGTCTTCTGGCATCCTGCAGGCACGCGCAGTAGAGGGGCACGCAATGGCTGATAACGAGCTGACCACCCGCAAGAACGATCATCTGGATATCGTGCTGGACCCGTTGCGCACGCGCGGCGTGCAGCGCGCCGGCTTTGCCGCGTGGCGCTTCGAGCACTGCGCGCTGCCGGAGCTGGATCTGGATGCGGTGGACCTCTCCGCCAGTCTGTTCGGCCGCCCGCTGGCCGCGCCGCTGCTGATCGGTTCGATGACCGGCGGTGCCCGGCGTGCGGAAACGATCAACCGGCACCTGGCCGAGGCCGCGCAGGAACTGGGGATCGCCCTGGCCGTGGGCTCGCAGCGGGTGGCGCTGGAATCCGGCGCGTCCAGCCACGGCCTCACTGGCGAGCTGCGCCGGCTGGCGCCGGACGTTCCGCTGCTGGGCAACCTCGGTGCTGCGCAGCTGGTGCAGGGCTACGGCGTCGACGAGGCGCGGCGCGCGGTGGAGATGATCGAGGCCGACGCGCTGATCATCCACCTCAATCCGCTGCAGGAGGCCGTGCAGCCGGGCGGCGATCGCGACTGGCGCGGCGTGCTCGCCGCCATCGAACGACTGGCGCACACGCTGGAGGTGCCGCTGGTGGCCAAGGAGGTCGGCGCCGGGTTGTCGGCCGCGGTGGCGCAGCGCTTGCTGGATGCCGGTGTTGCGGTGCTTGACGTGGCCGGTGCCGGCGGCACCAGTTGGGCGGCGGTGGAGGCGGCGCGGGCGACCACGGCGCATCAGCGCGCGGTGGCCGAGGCGTTCGCCGACTGGGGCATTCCCACCACCGAGGCGATCCAGACGGTACGCCGGGCCTGTCCGCAGGCCACGCTGATCGGTTCCGGTGGTATCCGCGACGGCATCGACGCGGCGAAGGCCATCGCTCTCGGCGCCGATCTGGTGGCGCAGGCCGCTGCCGTGCTGGACAGCGCGCTGGCGTCGCCGGAGGCGGTGGTCGCGCACTTTCGCGTGTTGATCGAGCAGCTGCGCATCGCCTGCTTCTGCAGCGGCTCGGCGGACCTCGCCGCGCTGGCACAGGCGCCGCTGGTCCGCATTCCCGCCTGACTCAGGTGCGCCAGCCGGCGGCCAGCGCGCGGGTCAGCTCGGCGGCCGGCACCTCGCGGCACCCGCTGGCATTCTGGCCGGCCCACAGCGGTGTGCAGTGATCCAGATCGAGGCTTTCGGTCTTGGCGCGTAGCGCGCTGATGGCATTGCCGGCCAGCGGGAAGTCCGGCACGCCATGGGGCAGCGGGCCAAGCTCGCGCATGATGCGGTTGACGATGCCGCGTGCCGGGCGGCCGGTGAATAGCGTGGTCAGCGCGGTGTGCCGGGCACGCTCGCTCTTCAGTGCGGCGCGGTGCAGCGGATTGGTGAGGCTTTCCGGGCACAGCAGATAGGCCGTGCCGACCTGTACGCCAGCCGCGCCCAGCGCCTGCGCAGCTGCCACGCCGCGCGCATCGGCGATCCCGCCGGCGGCGATCACCGGCACGTTCAGCGCTTGGACCAGCTGCGGCAGCAGGGCGAAGGTGCCGAGCTGGGTGGTCAGCTCCTCGCCCAGGAAGATGCCGCGATGGCCGCCGGCTTCCAGGCCCTGGGCGATCACCGCGTCGACGCCGTGCTCCTGCAGCCACAGACCTTCTTCGAGGGTCGTGGCGCTGGCGGCGATCTTCGCTCCGCTGGCACGGGCGTGCTTCAGCAGATCGGGCGTGGGCAGGCCGAAATGGAAGCTGACCAGTGCCGGACGGTGCTGTTCCAGTACGGCAGCCATCGTCGCATCGAACGGCTGGCGGGTCGCTCCGCTGGGAATCTGCGCCGGATCGACGCCGAACTCGGCGAAGTACGGCGCCAGCAGCTGGTGCCAGGCGGCGATGTGCGCCGGATCGGCGGTGGGCGTCTGGTGGCAGAAGAAGTTCACGTTGTACGGGCGGTCGGTCAGCGCTTCGATGGCGCTCAGTTCGCGTTCCAGTGCCTGGGCATCGAGCATGCCCGCCGGAATCGAACCCAGCCCGCCGGCACCGCAGACGGCAGCGGCTAGCGCATGATTCTGCGCGCCTGCCATAGGTGCCTGGATGAGTGGGTGTTCGATAGCGAGAAGATCGCGCAGGTCCATGAGCAACTCCATAGAAGTCATAGTGGGATAGGTAACTCTAGTCCTCCGGGACGATAACGGGGAAACCTTCGGCCCGGCCGCCGGTGTGCGGCGCCTGCAGCGCGGGTAAACTGCGCGGCTGCCGAGGAGCGATCACATGAATTACCGCCACGCCTTCCACGCCGGCAATCACGCCGACGTGCTCAAACATCTGGTCCTGAGCCGGATCTTCGCTTTGCTGTCGCGCAAGGAGGCGCCGTTCGCCTACCTGGACAGCCACGCGGGCGTCGGGCTGTATGACCTGGCCGGCGATCAGGCCAGCCGCACCGGCGAGTGGCTGCAGGGCATCGCGCGCATCTGGCAGGCCGAGGCGCGCCCGGCGCTGCTCGACGACTACCTCGGCGTGATCCGCGCCCTCAACCCGGACGGCACGCTACGCTACTACCCCGGCTCGCCGGAACTGGCGCGGCAGCTGACGCGCGAGCAGGACCGCCTGCAGCTCAACGAGAAGCATCCCGAGGACGGCGCGCTGCTCAAGGACAATATGACCGGTGACCATCGCGTCGCGGTGCATCTGGGCGAGGGCTGGTTCGTGCCGCGCGCGTTGATGCCGACGCAGGAGAAGCGCGTGGTGTTGCTGATCGACCCGCCGTTCGAGCAGGCCGACGAGCTGAGCCGTTGCGTGACGGCGCTGAAGGAGGCGCTGGGGCGTATGCGTCAGACCATCGGCGTGATCTGGTATCCGATCAAGGACGAGCGCCAGCTCAAGCGCTTCTACCAGGACCTCTCCCGTAGCGGTGCGCCCAAACTGCTGCGCGCCGAACTGCTCGTTCACCCCGCGGACGATGCCGGCCGCCTGGCCGGTTCGGGCCTGGCCATCGCCAATCCGCCGTGGGGGTTGGCGGACGAGTTGCGCGAGCTGCTGCCGTGGCTGGCCGAGCAGCTGGCGCAGAGCCGGGGCGGCTGGCGGCTGGATTGGCTGATCGAAGAGGCCTGAGCCGCCGAGATCGCCATCCGGTGGACCGCCACCCGGTGCCTCGATAAAGAGCGATCTACCCTGCTGCCCGATCAACCGTAGGGTGGATGTCGTTTTTCACATCCACCGTCACGCGGCCGCCGCCGCACCATGCCTCAGAACAACCTGAGCGGCTCTTCCTGCAACGCCGACAGCTGCTCGCGCAGGATCAGCACCTGATCGCCCCAATAGCGCTCGCTGCCGAACCAGGGAAAGCTCATCGGAAACGCCGGATCGTCCCAGCGCCGCGCCAGCCACGCGCTGTAGTGCATCAGCCGCAGCGCGCGCAGCGCCTCGATCAGCGGCAGTTCGCGCGGGGCGAAGTCGTGGAACTCGTTGTAGCCGTCCACCAGTTCGGCCAGTTGGCCGAGCCGCTCGTGGCGCTCACCGGCGAGCATCATCCACAGGTCCTGCACGGCCGGGCCCATGCGGCAGTCGTCCAGATCGACCAGATGGAACGCGTCGTCGCGCGCCAGGATGTTGCCCGGGTGGCAGTCGCCATGCAGGCGGATGGGCGTGAAGTTCGTGTTGGCGAAAACGTCCTCGACCCGCTTGAGCAGGTCGCGCGCCACCGACTCGTAGGCCGGCAGCAGGCTACGGGGCACGAAGCCGCCGTCGAGCAGGGTGTTCAGCGAGTCGTGACCGAAGTTCTGCACCCCGAGCGTTTCCCGGTGCTCGAACGGCCGGCTGGCACCGATTGCGTGCAGGCGCCCGAGCAGTTGGCCGAGGCGATAGAGTTGGTCGAGATTGCCTGGCTCCGGTGCGCGCCCGCCACGCCGCGGAAACAGTGCGAAGCGAAAGCCGGCATGGGCGAACAGCGTCCTGCCCTCGCGCTCCAGCGGCGCCACCACCGGCACCTCGTGTTCGCTCAGCTCCAGGCTGAATTGGTGTTCCTCGAGAATGGCTGCGTCGCTCCAGCGCGCCGGGCGATAGAACTTGGCGATCAACGGCGTTTCGCCCTCGATGCCCACCTGATAGACGCGGTTTTCGTAGCTGTTGAGCGCCAGCACGCGGGCGTCGCTGAGATAGCCGAGGCTTTCCACGGCGTCGAGGACCAGATCCGGCGTGAGGGTATCGAAGGGATGGGACATGACCGGCTCCGCAGGATAGACCGTTCAGTGTATTGCACCCGGGCTTTTAAACAACCGCGGGTCCGCCGCGATCAGGTCGTAGGGTGGAAATCTCGCGCAGCGAATTTCCACCGCGAGTCGAGCCGCTCAGTCGCCGGGCTTCGGCGTGCGCGCCAGGCAGTAGA
Source organism: Pseudomonas phenolilytica (assembly GCF_021432765.1). Lineage (NCBI taxonomy): Bacteria > Pseudomonadati > Pseudomonadota > Gammaproteobacteria > Pseudomonadales > Pseudomonadaceae > Pseudomonas > Pseudomonas phenolilytica. The sequence continues at coordinate 690,082 of NZ_CP058908.1, read as the reverse complement.
CATCGACCCGCGCCGCGCCCGCGCGTTTGAGCAAGCGGGCGAGCGCTTCGGCGGTGGCGCCGGTGGTCAGGACGTCGTCGATCAGCGCCAGGTGGAGCCCGCGCAAGTCGCGGCCGGGCCTGAGGGCGAACGCCTGGCGCAGGTTGCGTCGGCGCGTGGCGGCGTCCAGCTGCTGTTGCGGCGGTGTGTCGAGCAGCCGTTCCAGCGCGCAGTCATCGAACACGATGGCCAGCTCGCGGCTCAGCCAGCGGGCCAGCATCTGCGCCTGGTTGAAGCCGCGCTGACGCAACCGGCGGCGGGCCAGGGGCACCGGCAACAACAGGTCCGGACGCGGCAGGCCATCGGCGTAGGCGTGGCGCAGATGGTGCGCCAGTCGCTCGCCCAGCAGTCGACCGTACGGCCAGTGCGCCTGGTGCTTGAAGCGCGTGATCAGCGTGTCGACCGGAAAGGCGAAACGCCAGGGCACCTCGACGTGGTCATAGGCAGGCGGTCGCTTCAGGCATTCGCCGCAGACCAGTCCGCGCACCGGCAGCGGCACGGCGCAGACCGTGCAGCGTGCGTCGAGCCAGGGCAGATCGGCTTCGCAGGCACTGCACAGCGGATCGCCCGCGCAGGGTTCGTCGCAGAGCAGACAGTGTTGTTCGATAAATAGCCACTTGTTCACCATGATTCCGTTCCTGGTTGACAGCGTATCGGGCTTGGCTAACCATTCCGCATCCGTGCCAGGCCGCCGAGCCGCTATTTATTACAAGGATCACCCATGAGCGCCACCGCCGCTTCCGTTACCCGCCACGACTGGACGCTCGCCGAGGTCAAGGCACTCTTCACCCAGCCGTTCAACGATCTGCTGTTCCAGGCGCAGACCGTGCACCGCCAGCACTTCGACGCTAACCGCGTGCAGGTTTCCACGCTGCTGTCGATCAAGACCGGCGCCTGTCCGGAAGACTGCAAGTACTGCCCGCAGTCCGGCCACTACAACACCGGTCTCGATAAAGAGAAGCTGATGGAAGTGCAGAAGGTGCTGGAGGCCGCGGCCGAAGCCAAGGCCATCGGCTCGACGCGCTTCTGCATGGGCGCGGCCTGGAAGCATCCGTCGGCCAAGGACATGCCCTACGTGCTGAAGATGGTCGAGGGCGTCAAGGCCCTGGGCCTGGAAACCTGCATGACGCTCGGCAAGCTCGATCAGGAGCAGACCCGCGCTCTCGCCGCAGCCGGCCTGGACTACTACAACCACAACCTCGACACCTCGCCGGAGTACTACGGCAACATCATCACCACCCGCACCTACGCCGAGCGTCTGGAAACGCTGAGCTACGTGCGCGAGGCGGGGATGAAGATCTGCTCCGGTGGCATCCTCGGCATGGGCGAGTCGCTGGACGACCGCGCCGGCCTGCTGATCCAGCTGGCCAACCTGCCGGAGCACCCGGAGTCGGTGCCGATCAACATGCTGGTCAAGGTCAAGGGCACGCCGCTGGCCGAAGAGCAGGACGTCGATCCGTTCGACTTCATCCGCATGCTCGCCGTTGCGCGGATCATGATGCCCAAGTCCCATGTGCGTCTGTCGGCCGGCCGCGAGCAGATGAACGAACAGATGCAGGCACTGGCCTTCCTCGCTGGCGCCAACTCGATCTTCTATGGCGAGAAGCTGCTGACCACCGCCAACCCGCAGGCCGATAAGGACATGCAGCTGTTCGCGCGCCTGGGCATCCAGCCGGAAGAGCGCCACGAGCACGCCGACGAGGTGCATCAGGCCGCCATCGAGCAGGCGCTGATCGAGCAGCGCGATTCCAAGCTGTTCTACAACGCGGCTGTTTGATGTGCGGTGCGGTGGATGAGCCGAGCCTCATTCACCGCGAAGCCGACTTATTCGTAGGGTGGATGGCCCGCTTGCGGCCATCCACCGTTACCGGTTCTGCCCATGACCTTCGATCTCGCCTCCCGCCTCGTCGAGCGCCGCGCCGCGCATCTCTATCGCCATCGTCCATTGCTGCAGACCCCGCAGCAGCCTGAAGTGGTCGTCGATGGCGAGCGGCTGCTGGCGTTCTGTTCCAACGACTACCTGGGGCTGGCCAACCATCCCGAGGTGATCGCCGCCATGCAGCAGGGCGCCGCGACCTGGGGTGTCGGCGGCGGCGCCTCGCATCTGGTGATCGGCCACAGCACGCCGCATCACCGGCTGGAAGAAGCGCTCGCCGAATTCACCGGACGACCGCGCGCGCTACTGTTCTCCACCGGCTACATGGCCAACCTGGCGGCGGTCACCGCGCTGCTCGGACAGGGCGACACGGTGCTGGAGGATCGCCTCAACCATGCCTCGCTGCTCGATGCCGGGCTGCTGTCGGGGGCACGCTTCTCGCGCTACCTGCACAGCGATGCTGCCAGCCTTGGCAAGCGCCTGGAGAAAGCCACCGGCAACACCCTGGTGGTCACCGACGGCGTGTTCAGCATGGACGGCGACCTCGCCGACCTGCCGGCGATCTGCGCCACGGCCAGGCAGCACGGCGCCTGGGTGATGGTCGATGATGCGCACGGCTTCGGCCCGCTGGGTGCGAGCGGCGGCGGCATCGTTGAGCAATTCGGTCTGGGCATCGACGATGTGCCGGTGCTGGTCGGCACCCTCGGCAAGGCGTTCGGCACGGCAGGGGCGTTCGTTGCGGGCAGCGAGGAGCTGATCGAGACGCTGATCCAGTTCGCCCGCCCGTACATCTATACCACCAGCCAGCCGCCGGCGGTGGCCTGTGCCACACTGAAAAGCCTGGAACTGCTGCGCAGCGAGGGCTGGCGACGGGAGCATCTGCGGCGTCTGGTGGCGCGTTTCCGCGAGGGCGCCGCGCAGATCGGCCTGACGCTGATGGACAGCCCGACGCCGATCCAGCCAGTGCTGGTCGGCAGCAGCGAGCGGGCGTTGAGGCTATCGGCGTTGCTGCGCGAGCGCGGCATCCTGGTCGGCGCCATCCGCCCGCCGACCGTTCCGGCCGGCAGCGCACGGTTGCGGATCACCTTCACCGCGACCCATAGCGATGCGCAGCTCGAGCGCCTGCTGGAGGCGCTGGCCGACTGCTGGGCACTGCTGCCCGAGGAGCGCGACGATGCGTGAACGACTGATTCTGCTACCGGGCTGGGCATTCGGCCCCGCGGCGCTCGAACCGCTGGCCGGGGTGCTGCGCGAGCGCCAGCCGCATCTGCAGGTGGAGATCGCACCGCTGCCGGCACTGGAGCAGCCGAGCGCCTGGCTCGACGAGCTGGACGCTCGCCTGCCGGCCGACTGCTGGCTGGCCGGCTGGTCGTTGGGCGGCATGCTGGCGACGCAGCTGGCGGCACGCCGCGGCGACAACTGCCCCGGCTTGATGACGCTGTGCAGCAACCCCTGTTTCCGTAGTCGCGACGACTGGGCGGCAGCCATGCCGGCCGAGGTCTTCGATGCCTTCGAGGAAGCTTTCCGCCTGGGGCCGCAGGACACGCTCAAGCGTTTCAGCCTGCTCTGCAGCCGCGGCGCCTACGATCCGCGCACGCTGGCGCGCCAGCTGCAGGTCAGTCTGCTCGACCAGCCGCAGCCGATCGCCTCTGCCGGGCTGCGCCTGCTGGCCGAACTGGACGGTCGCGCCGCGTTGCAGCGCTACGTCGGGCCGCAGCTGCATCTGTTCGCTGGCGGCGATGCGCTGGTGCCGGCGAGCGCTGCCGAGGCGCTGCTGGCCTGGCTGCCGGACGTCGAAGTCGACGTGCTGGCCAATGCCAGTCACGGCCTGCCGCTGGAGCGCGCCGAGGACGTGGCGACGGCGATGCTGGCGTTTATGGATGAGGGCGAGGATGACTGAGTCTTCCCCCGGCCAGCGCCCGACGGGCGTGCTGCCCGACAAGCGCCAGGTGGCGGCGTCCTTTTCCCGTGCCGCCGCCAGCTACGACAGCGTCGCTGCCCTGCAGCGACGGGTCGGCGGCAATCTGCTGGCCGCATTGCCGGACATGCCGTCGCCGACGCGCTGGCTCGACCTGGGCAGCGGGACCGGCTATTTCTCCCGCGCGCTGGCGGCGCGGTTCCCGCAGGCCGACGGTGTGGCGCTGGATATTGCCGAAGGCATGCTGCGCCACGCGCGGCCGGCCGGCGGCGCGCGGCAGTTCGTCGTCGGCGACGCCGAGCATCTGCCGCTGCGCGAGGACAGCGTCGGGCTGGTGTTTTCCAGTCTGGCTTTGCAGTGGTGCGAGGATTTCGCCGGTGTGCTCAGCGAAGTCCGCCGCGTCCTGCAGCCAGGCGGTACGTTTGCCTTCAGCAGCCTGTGCAGCGGCACGCTGCAGGAGCTGCGCGACAGCTGGCAGGCCGTGGATGGCCTGGCCCATGTCAATCGCTTTCGCCCCCTCGCCACCTATCAGGCACTGTGCAATGAAAGCGGTCTGCGCCCGCTGGCGCTGGAGGTGCGTCCAGAAGTGCTGCATTTCGCCGATCTGCGCCAACTGACTCATGAGCTCAAGGCGCTCGGTGCGCATAACCTCAACCCCGGACGGCCCGGCGGGCTGACCGGTCGCGCGCGTTTGCGTGCGCTGGTCGCCGCCTACGAGCAGCTGCGCCAGTCCGCGGGATTGCCGGCGACCTATCAGGTGGTCTACGGCGTGTTACGCAAGGAGTCATGAGTTGAATCGCGCGTTCTTCATTGCCGGCACGGATACCGACGTCGGCAAGACCACCATCGCCGCTGGCCTGCTGCATGCGGCGCGTGCGGCCGGACTGTCGACGGCGGCGGTCAAGCCGATCGCTTCCGGCTGCACGGCGACGCCGCAGGGATTGCGCAATGCCGATGCGCTCGCGCTGCAGGCCGAGTGCTGCCCGGCGCTGGACTATGCACAGGTCAACCCGTTCGCCTTCGCGCCGGCCATCGCCCCGCACATCGCCGCGCGCGAAGCCGGCGTGACACTGAGCACCGAGGCGCTGGCCGACGCCGTACAGGGCGTACTGGAGCGGCGGGCCGACTTCACGCTTGTCGAGGGGGCCGGCGGCTGGCGGGTGCCGCTGAACGCGCGGGAGACGCTGGCCGCCTTGCCGATTCGCCTGCAACTGCCGGTGATTCTGGTGGTAGGCGTGCGGCTGGGTTGCATCAGTCACGCACTGCTGAGCGCCGAGGCGATCGCGCACGACGGTCTGGTGCTGGCCGGCTGGGTCGCCAACATCATCGATCCCGCCATGTCGCGGCTGAAAGAGAATCTCGCGACGCTCGACGAACTGGTGCCGGCGTCCTGCCTGGGCCGCGTGCCGCGCCTGGCGGAGGCGTCGGCCGCGCGGGTCGCCGCATACCTGCGACTGGCCGCGCTGGCGCATCCGCCTTGCCGTTGACGGCACCATCTGCTTGAATGCTGGCAATCCGCCTTCGGAGTCGACCATGCAAATCTCCAACAGTCTTCTTGGTGCTGGCCTGAGCGCCTACCAGGGTGCCCAGCAGCGAGTCGATCAGGCTGCCTCGGCGATCGCCACCGCCAGTCTGCCGACGGTCGACAGCTCCCAGGCGCTGACCGAGATCAGCGAGCAGGTGATCGAGCTGAAGCTTGGCGAGCACAACGCCGCACTCGGCGCCCGTCTGATTCGCAGCGCCGATGAAGTACTCGGCACGCTGATCGATACCCAGGCCTGATTCCGCGCGGCCCGCCGGCCGCGTCGTTTCCCCTCTTCTTGTTTCTTCTGGCGCGGCTGATTTCACCGCCGAGCCCGCCCCTGCGCGCGCGTCGCGACTGCCGTCGCAACTGTCCGTTTCGTCCCTCTGCACGCGTTGCGGCATCGCCTAGCATGAATTGCCGGCCGATGAGCGGCTGCTTTGCACCGGCTTGACATCGCCTGGGTCGAAACGTATGTTTCAAACGCCTGTTTGACTCTCCGCGCCTGCGATCGGCGGCCGGAATCGAATCCGCGCGGCCGGCCGCTGCCGACCGCCGCAACCAGAACTCACCGCTGAGGTTTACGTTATGCCCGACTACAAGGCCCCCTTGCGCGATATCCGCTTCGTCCGCGACGAGCTGCTCGGTTACGAGGCGCACTACCAGAGCCTGCCGGGATGTGAAGACGCCACCCCGGACATGGTCAATGCCATCCTCGAAGAAGGCGCGAAGTTCTGCGAGCAGGTGCTGGCTCCGTTGAACCGCGTCGGCGACATCGAAGGCTGTACCTGGAGCGAGTCCGGCGTGACCACTCCGACTGGCTTCAAGGAGGCCTACCAGCAGTTCGTCGAAGGCGGCTGGCCGAGCCTGGCCCATGACGTCGAGCACGGCGGTCAGGGTCTGCCCGAGTCGCTGGGCATGGCGATCAGCGAAATGGTCGGCGAGTCCAACTGGTCCTGGGGCATGTACCCGGGCCTGTCGCACGGCGCGATGAACACCCTGCACGCCCACGGCACCAGCGAGCAGCAACAGACCTACCTGACCAAGCTGGTTTCCGGCCAGTGGACCGGCACCATGTGCCTGACCGAGCCGCACTGCGGTACCGATCTGGGCATGCTGCGCACCAAGGCCGAGCCGCAGGCTGACGGCAGCTACAAGGTCACCGGCACCAAAATCTTCATTTCCGCTGGCGAGCATGACATGGCCGAGAACATCGTCCATATCGTGCTGGCCCGTCTGCCCGATGCACCGGAAGGCACCAAGGGCATTTCGCTGTTCATCGTGCCGAAGTTCCTGCCTACGGCCTCGGGTGAGGTTGGCGAACGCAACGGTGTTTCCTGCGGTTCCCTCGAGCACAAGATGGGCATCCACGGCAACGCCACCTGCGTGATGAACTTCGACGCGGCCACCGGCTTCCTGATCGGCCCGCCGAACAAGGGCCTGAACTGCATGTTCACCTTCATGAACACCGCCCGCCTGGGTACCGCGCTGCAGGGCCTGGCCCATGCGGAAGTGGGCTTCCAGGGCGGTATCGCTTATGCCCGCGAGCGGCTGCAGATGCGTTCGCTGACCGGCCCGAAGGCGCCGGAGAAAGCTGCCGACCCGATCATCGTGCATCCAGACGTGCGTCGTATGCTGCTGACCATGAAGGCCTTCGCGGAGGGTAACCGCGCGATGCTGTACTTCGCCGCCAAGCAGGTGGACATCGTTCAGCGCAGCCAGGACGAGGAGCAGAAGAAAGCCGCCGATTCCCTGCTGGCCTTCCTCACCCCGATCGCCAAGGCGTTCATGACCGAAGTGGGTTTCGAGGCCGCCAACCACGGCGTGCAGATCTACGGTGGCCACGGCTTCATCGCCGAATGGGGCATGGAGCAGAACGTGCGTGACAGCCGTATCTCCTGCCTGTACGAAGGCACCACCGGCGTGCAGGCACTCGATCTGCTGGGCCGCAAGGTGCTGATGACCCAGGGCGAGGCGCTCAAGGGCTTCACCAAGATCGTGCACAAGTTCTGCCAGGCCAACGAAGGCAACGACGCGGTCAAGGAATTCGTCGAGCCGCTGGCCAAGCTGAACAAGGAGTGGGGCGAACTGACCATGAAGGTCGGTATGGCCGCCATGAAGAACCGCGAAGAAGTCGGCGCCGCATCGGTGGACTACCTGATGTACTCCGGCTACGCCTGCCTGGCCTACTTCTGGGCCGACATGGCGCGACTGGCTGCCGAGAAACTGGCTGCCGGCACCGAGGAGCAGGCTTTCTACAAGGCCAAGCTGCAGACCGCGCGCTTCTACTTCGCTCGCATCCTGCCGCGCACCCGCATGCATGTGGAAGCCATGCTGTCCGGTGCCGACAATCTGATGGACATGGCCGAAGAAGACTTCGCGCTCGGCTACTGATCGTCCGTGCTGCACCCGAAAGCCGCTGCTCTTGCAGCGGCTTTCTGCATTCTGGAGCCCGAAAAAGGGTATTTCGAATGTGACCAGCCAAAACTTATCGGTCACTAAAAGACGCTTAGTCCGGAATTCGTTATTGGTTTAGACTCGCTGGAAACGGCCCGCCGAGGCCGCCAATCCGTGTCTTGCGAGGATTTGCACATGGCTGATTACCAAGCGCCGCTGCGCGATATGCGTTTCGTCCTGAATGAAGTCTTCGAGGCGCCGAAGCTCTGGCAAACACTGCCGGCGCTCGCCGAGGCGGTGGATGCCGAGACGGCTGAGGCCATTCTCGAAGAAGCCGGCAAGATTACCGCCGGTACCATCGCCCCGCTGAATCGCAGCGGCGACGAGGAAGGCTGTCGCTGGGACGCCGGGCAGGTCAGCACGCCGGCGGGCTACCCCGAGGCCTATCGCCTGTACGCCGAGGGCGGCTGGGTCGGAGTTGGCGGTGATCCGGCCTACGGCGGCATGGGCATGCCCAAGGTCATCTCGGCGCAGGTGGAGGAGATGATGAACTCCGCAAGCCTGGCTTTCGGTCTGTACCCGATGCTGACGTCCGGCGCCTGCCTGTCGATTCACGCGCATGCCAGCGAGGCGCTGAAGCAGAAGTATCTGCCGAACATGTATAGCGGCGTCTGGGCCGGCTCCATGTGTCTGACCGAGCCGCACGCCGGAACCGATCTGGGCATGATCCGCACGCGCGCCGAGCCGCAGGCCGACGGCAGCTACAAGGTCAGTGGCACGAAGATCTTCATCACCGGCGGTGAGCACGACCTGACTGAGAACATCATCCATCTGGTGCTGGCCAAACTGCCGGACGCGCCGGCCGGTTCGCGCGGTATCTCGCTGTTCCTGGTGCCCAAGGTGCTGGTCAACGAGGACGGCTCGCTGGGGACGCGCAACGCCGTGTCCTGTGGTTCCATCGAGCACAAAATGGGTATCCAGGCCTCGGCCACCTGCGTGATGAACTTCGACGGTGCCACCGGCTGGATGGTCGGCGAGCCGAACAAAGGCCTGGCGGCGATGTTCACCATGATGAACTACGAGCGTCTGGGCGTCGGCATCCAGGGCCTGGCCACCGGCGAGCGTTCCTACCAGAGCGCTATCGACTACGCCCGCGAGCGCATCCAGAGCCGCGCACCGAGCGGTCCGGTGGCGCAGGACAAGGCGGCCGACCCGATCATCGTGCATCCGGACGTGCGCCGCATGCTGCTGACCATGAAAGCGTTGAACGAAGGTGGCCGCGCATTCTCCAGCTATGTGGCGCTGCAGCTGGATATTGCCAAGTTCAGCGATGATGCCGAAGCTCGCCAGCGTGCCGATGCGCAGGTCGCCCTGCTGACGCCGGTAGCCAAAGCCTTCCTCACGGATATGGGCCTGGAGGCCACCGTGCATGGCCAGCAGGTGTTCGGCGGTCACGGCTTCATCCGCGAATGGGGGCAGGAGCAGCTGGTGCGAGACTGCCGCATCACGCAAATCTACGAAGGCACCAACGGCATTCAGGCGCTCGATCTGGTCGGCCGCAAGGTGGTGGGCAGCGGTGGCGAGCTGTACCGCAACTTTGCCGACGAGGTGCGTGGTTTCATTGCCTCTGCCGGGCAGGAACTGGCCGAGTTCGTCGAGCCGCTGCAGGCCGCGCTGGACAATCTGGACGACTTGACCGCCTGGGTGCTGGAGCAGGCCAAGCAGAATCCGAACGAAATCGGCGCAGCCTCGGTGGAATACCTGCACGTGTTCGGCTACACCGCCTACGCCTACATGTGGGCGATGATGGCGCGCGCGGCGCTGGGCAAGGACGAAGTCTTCTACCGCAGCAAGCTTGGCACCGCGCGTTTCTTCTTCGCCCGTCTGCTGCCACGCATCCATTCGCTGACCGCCTCGGTACGCGCCGGCAGCGCGTCGCTGTACCTACTGGCGGCCGAGGAGTTCTGAACGCCGGCTTAATCTGGCGGCCTAATGAAATTAATCGGCCATGTGCGTGGAACGTTTGCGCCACTACTTCGGTCCTAGAAAGCACGTCGCTGTAAGCAATCACCTACAAAGCGAATCAAGGATGACTCGCGTGTAGGAAATTGCTTACAGCGCGTGATGCAAAATGGCTACTACTGCCTCGGCGAGGCGGTCAGTACTCTTCTGCACTCGGACCTCGGCGCAGGGTAGCGCAATCGAAAATAAGGACGAGAACGGAGTGGCGCCAGGATGGCGCACGATCACGGATGTCAGGATTCACAGTCTGCAAAGCCCCGCCTCGGCGGGGTTTTTCTTTTTGCGCGCAACGGTATCCGCGCCGGCGTCAGCCGGGCAGGCGCACACCGGTACCGCCCAGGCCGCAATAGCCGCCAGGGTTTTTTGCCAAGTACTGTTGATGGTAGCCCTCGGCGTAATAGAACGTCGGTGCCTGCGCAATCTCCGTGGTAATCGCGCCATAGCCGGCCTGGCTGAGCTGGCGCTGGAACGCCGCCTGGCTGGTCTGTGCCTGCTCGCGCTGGCTGTCGTCCAGCCAGTAGATTGCCGAGCGATACTGGCTGCCGACATCGTTGCCCTGACGCATGCCCTGAGTGGGATTGTGCGACTCCCAGAACACGGTGAGCAGCGTCCGATAATCAATCTGCTGCGGATCGAACACCACCAGTACGGCTTCGGTGTGTCCGGTCAGACCCGAGCAGACTTCCTCGTAGGTCGGATTCGGCGTGAAGCCACCGGCATAACCCACTGCGGTCGTCCACACCCCAGGCTGTTCCCAGAAGCGCCGCTCGGCACCCCAGAAGCAGCCGAGGGCGAACAACGCCTGCTGCAGGCCGGCGGGAAACGGCGGTTGCAGCGGGTGGCCGTTGACGTGATGGGCCTCAGGCACCGCCATCGGCGTGGAGCGGCCCGGCAGCGCCTGTTCGGCGGTGGGCAGCGCGTTCTGATGCACGAGAATCTGCGAGCGTAGCGGCATGGTGACAACCTCGGCCGGAGCGAAAGACGTCAGTCAGGCTACCGGAGGTCGGCAGCGTCTTGAAGCGTCAGGCGCCGTCCGGTCGCTGCGGCGTTCAGGCCCAGCGCGGATAGCGCTGTAAGGCCTCGAGCAGGCGGGACGACGGGATCGGCTTGTCGAACAGGTAGCCTTGGCCGATATCGCAGCGCTGGCGGCGCAGGAAGGCCGCCTGGGCGGGACTCTCGATGCCTTCAGCGACGACTTTGAGGCGCAGGTTGCGCGCCATCGCGATGACCGCCGAGGTGATCTCCATGTCGTCCTGGTTGTCGGGAATGTCCTTGATGAAGCTGCGATCGATCTTGATCACGTCGATGGGAAATTTCTTCAGGTAGCTGAGCGACGAGTAACCGGTACCGAAATCGTCCATCGCCAGCGTCACGCCCAGCGCCTTGAGGCCGAGCAGCTGCTGGCGAGTCTGTTCGGTAGCATCGAGCAGCAGGCCTTCGGTCAGCTCCAGTTCCAGCTGCGCGGCCGGCAGCTGTTCCTCGCGCAGGGTGGCGGCCAGGGAGGCGATCAGCTCGGGGTCGGAGAACTGCTTGGGTGACAGGTTGATCGCTACCTGCGGCCGGCCCAGCCCCAGCTCGGACAGCCGTACGCCCATGCGGCAGGCTTCGCGGGCGATCCATTTGCCGATCGGGATGATCAGCCCGGTTTCTTCGGCCACGCTGATGAACTGGTCCGGGCTGATCATGCCGCGGGTGGGATGATTCCAGCGCAGCAGCGCCTCGACGCCTTGCAGCCGCCCCGTGCGCAGGCAGAGCTTGGGTTGGTAGAACAGCTCCAGCTCGTCGTGGGTGAGCGCGCGACGCAGGTTGTTTTCGACGAACAGCTTGTTGTTGGCCTCGGTGTGCAGTGCGTCGGTGAACACCTGGAGCTGGTTCTTACCGTTGGCCTTGGCCTTGTGCAGCGCCTGGCCGGCATGCTTCATCAGCGTCTCCGGGTCGTTGCCGTGCAGCGGCGCGCAGGCCAGGCCGATCGAGCCGCTGACGCTGATCAGCTGCTTGTCGACGAACAGCGGCTTGTCGAGTGTGCGCAGGACCTGCTGCGCCAGGCGCTGGCCGGCCTCGAGGTCCATGTCGTCGAGCAGCAGGGCGAACTCGTTGCTGGCGAAGCGCGCCAGCACGCCGTCGCGACTGAGGCCGTTGCGCAGGCGCTGTGCCAGGCTGGTCAGCAGTCGGTCGCCGGTCTGGTGCCCCAGGCTGTCGTTGATCCGCTTGAAGTTGTCGATGTCCACCAGCAGCAGGCACAGCTGGGGTGAGCGGTCGCTGGCGAAGCGCTCTTCCAGGCTGCGGATGAAGTACGGGCGGTTGCCCAGACTGGTCAGGTTGTCGGTGTAGGCCAGGCGCTCGATGTGCTGCTGCACCAGCTTGCTCTGGGTGACGTCCTCGTAGATGCCGATGTAGTGCGTCAGCTCGCCGGCATCGTTGAGTACCTTGGAGATCGACAGCTGGCCCCAGTACGGCTCCAGATTCTTGCGTCGGCTGCGGAATTCGCCTTGCCAGCTGTTGCCATGCGCCAGCGAGGAGGCCGTATCCGACAGCAGCGCCCCGAGGTTCTCCAGGCTGGTGAGCTCGGTCAGCAGCTGCCCGCGCACCTCCTCGGCGGAGAACTGGGTGATCGCGCTGAAACTCGGGTTGACGTATTCCACCCGGCCCTCGCGGTCGACCAGGATGAAGGCGCTGGCGCTTTGCTCCACCGCGCGCTGGAACAGATGCAGCATGTGGGTTGCGCTGACCCGCTGCTGGTTGGCCAGGACCTGCGCGTACTGGTCGGCGAGCTCGCCGGCAAACGCCACTTCGTCAGGCTGCCAGCGGCGCGGCGGGCCGTCGTGCTGCAGGCAGAGCAGGCCGACCATTTCACCGCCGATACGGATCGTTGCGCTGAGGATGGAGCTGACCCCGCGCGGAATCAGCAGGTTCTGCGCCAGTTCATGTGTGCGCGGGTCGTGCGCGACGTCGCTGACATCGAGGGTGCGACTGCTGTGCAGCGTCTCGAGGTAATGCGGATACGGGGCCAGATCGACCACGGCGGGATACTCGTAGCCGTCGTCGTCGCGACGGAAGGCGGCGACTGCCTCCAGCTGCGTGCCGTTGAGCTGCCAGATAGCGGCCCGGCAGACCTCGTAGGCCTCGCAGGCGGCCTGGGTGATGAGTTCGGCGGCTTCGAGTTGCGGGTTGTCGGAGGCGTAGCGATGACGGGCCAGGCGGACGATCAGCTGCTGCTGCGCGCGCGAGCGCACCAGCTGTTCCAGCTGCTTATCGCGTGCGGGCGGGTCGAGCAGGGTGTGCATGCCGGAGGTGGTGCCATTGAGCGGCGCGGCAGCGGCCGATTTGCCGACGATCAGGTAGCCGGCCAGCAGTTCGCGTCCGTATTTGCGGCAGCGCTCGCCCACTTCGGTCAGCGCGAGCGTGCCACGCGGAGTGTGCAGCTGATATTCGACGCAATAGTGCGGCTGGTTCAGGAGCTGCTGCTGGATATCGTCGTGCAGCTGGTGCCGGGCGTACGGCTCCATCAGGCTCGCGTAGGGCGAGTCGATCAGAGAACACAGCTCGTTGGCCGCCACGTCGAAGTGGCGCTCGCAGGCAGGATCCAGATAGAGCAGCAGCCAGCTGGCCTCGTTCAGGCGCTCGAAACGCAGCATTCCAAGCCGGGAGGGCACTGGCAACTGCATCACAACCTCGGGCGCCAGGCAGCTGGCGGCATCGGGATGTATTTTCATCGAGCGCTTGGCTTCCAGTATGCTGGCCGGACCGGCTGGTTGCGCTGTTGCACTGCTACAGCGGACTTCAAGGATGGCGAAATAATATTAACTTCGGGCAAGGGTGCATCATGCGACAGAGGCTGACAAGTCGGTGGTTGAAGTTATTGGCGGCGTCGATCTGCAGCTATGTCGCACTGCATGCACACGCTGTCGAACCGGCGCAGTTCAATGGCGGCGAAGCCGAGCGCTACCTCTCCGAACTGAAGTCTCGCTACGGTCTTTCCGGTGAGCGCGAAGCGCTGCTGGCGCATGGCAACGGCCTGCTCGACCGCTACGCATTGCGGGTTGCCTATCAGGTCGGTGTCGCCAATCCGCAGGATCTCAGCTATCGCCTGAGCGTCGGCGAATCCGGCGAACTGCAGGTTCGCGAAGAGGTGCGTGGCCCGGGCAACGGCATCGCGGTACACAATCGCAATCTGTCGGTCTTCGGTCTCGATCCCTATCTGAGCTACCGCTGTCCGCCGCAAGGGCGGGTGTGCATCATCGACAGTCCTGCCGACGGTACGCCGCTGGTCACGATCCTGCGCGATCCCGCGGGCGCCGAAGAACTGGCCAAGGCGCTGTCGTTCCTCATCCGCAATCTGCAGAAGGGTTAGCGGCGGCGGCAGAGCCATCGGACGGCAAACAAAAACGCCGCATCCTTGTGAGGGATGCGGCGTTTTTCGTTCCGCGAGTTACAGCAGCAGCGTGCGGATATCCGCCAGCAGTTCCGACAGGCGCTTGGTGAAGCGCGCGGCGGCGGCGCCGTTGATCACCCGGTGATCGTAGGACAGCGATAGCGGCAGCATCAGGCGCGGCTGGAAGGCCGAACCATCCCACACCGGCTGCATGGTGGCCTTGCTGACACCGAGGATCGCCACCTCCGGCGCATTGACGATCGGCGTGAAGCCGGTACCGCCGATGTGGCCGAGGCTGGAGATGGTGAAGCAGGCTCCCTGCATGGCATCCGGCGAGAGCTTCTTGGTGCGCGCCTTCTCGGCCAGCTCGGCGGCCTCGCCGGCCAGCTGCAGCAAGCTCTTCTGGTCGACGTTGCGGATCACCGGGACCATCAGGCCGTCCGGGGTATCCACCGCGAAGCCCACGTGCACGTACTTCTTGCGGATCAGCGCCTTGCCGCTGGGGGCCAGGGAGCTGTTGAAGTCCGGCAGTTCACGCAGTAGGTGCGCACAGGCTTTGAGCAGCAGTGGCAGCACGGTCAGCTTGACGCCGGCCTTCTCCGCAGCAGCCTTCTGCGCCACGCGGAAGGCTTCCAGCTCGGTGATGTCGGCCGACTCGAACTGTGTCACGTGCGGCACGTTCAGCCAGCTGCGATGCAGGTTTGCCGCGCCGATCTGCATCAGGCGGCTCATCTCGACTTCTTCGATCTCGCCGAACTTGCTGAAGTCCACCGCCGGAATCGGCGGAATGCCGGCGCCACCGCTCGCGGCCGCGGTCTGCGGCCCCTGCTGCATCATGCTCTTGACGTACTGCTGCACGTCTTCCTTGAGGATGCGTCCTTTCGGACCGCTGCCGGTGACCGCCGCCAGCTCGACGCCGAACTCACGCGCCAGTTGACGCACGGCCGGTCCGGCATGGACCTTGGTGCCGTCGCGGCTGGGTGCACCAACCGGCTTGGCCGCTTCGGTCTGCGCGGTGGGGGCCGGCTTGCGATCGGCTTCGGCAGGCGTGGCGGCCTTGGTCGGCTCGGTCGGGGTGGTCGGTGCCGCTGCCGGAGCGGGCGGGGCCGCTACGGCGCCCTGGACCTTGAGGGTCAGGATCAGGTCACCGGTGCCGACTTCGTCGTTCAGCTTGATCGCCACGCTTTCCACCACGCCGGTGGCCGGCGAGGGGATTTCCATGCTTGCCTTGTCGGACTCCAGGGTCAGCAGGCTCTGATCGGCTTCGATGTGGTCGCCGGCCTTGACGTACAGCTCGATCACGCGGGCCTTGCCCGACGAGCCGATGTCCGGCACATGGACCTGCTGGCTCTGCTCTGCACCGCCAGCCGCTACCGGCGCCGGTTCGGCACTGGCGGTCGGGGCGCTGGCTGCGGCGGTATCGGGTGCCTGGGCCGGTTGTGCGGCCGGTTCGGCGGGCGCCTCGGCACTGGCTTCGCCGCCGTCGCTTTCCAGCTCGAGCAGCTCATCGCCTTCCTTCAGGCGATCGCCCAGCTTGACCTTCAGCGCCTTGATCACCCCGGCCTTGGGTGCCGGGATCTCCATGCTGGCCTTGTCCGACTCGAGCGTCAGCAGGCTCTGCTCGGCCTCGATGCGGTCGCCGACCTTGACGAACAGTTCGATGACTTCGCCTTCGCCGCTGCCGATATCGGGTACGCGAATCAATTCACTCATGGCTTCGCTCCTCAGCAGTCCAGCGGATTGGGTTTATCGGCATCGATGCCGAACTTGACGATGGCTTCGGCCAGTACCTTGGCTTCCATCTCGCCGCGTGCGACCAGCTGTTCCAGCGTGGCCAGCACGACCCAGTTGCGATCCACTTCGAAGTGATGGCGCAGCTTCTTGCGCGTGTCGCTGCGGCCGAAGCCGTCGGTGCCGAGCACGCGGAATTCCTTGCACGGAACCCACTGGCGGATCTGGTCGGCGAACAGCTTCATATAGTCGGTGGAGGCCACCACCGGACCCTTGCGGCCGGTCAGGCACTGCTCGACGTACGACTGGCGCGGCTTCTCGTGCGGGTGCAGGAGGTTCCAGCGATCCACGGCGAGGCCTTCGCGGCGCAGTTCGTTGAAGCTCGGTACGCTCCAGACGTCGGCGGCGACGCCGTAGTCTTCGCGCAGCATCTTCGCTGCCTCGCGCACTTCGCGCAGGATGGTGCCCGAGCCGAGCAGCTGGACGTGATGCGCGGCGTCCATCTTGTCTTCTTCGAGCAGGTACATGCCCTTGATGATGCCTTCCTCGACACCCTCAGGCATGGCTGGCTGCTGGTAGGCCTCGTTCATCACGGTGATGTAATAGAAGATGTTCTGCTGCTCTTCGGTCATCTGCCGGATGCCTTCACGGATGATCACCGCCAGCTCGTAGCCGTAGGTGGGGTCATAGGTGCGGCAGTTGGGGATGGTCGACGCGAGAATGTGGCTGTGGCCATCCTCATGCTGCAGACCTTCGCCGTTGAGCGTGGTGCGACCGGCGGTTCCGCCGATCAGGAAGCCGCGCGCCTGGCTGTCGCCGGCCGCCCAGGCGAGGTCGCCGATGCGCTGGAAGCCGAACATCGAGTAGAACACGTAGAACGGCAGCATCGGCTGGTTGTGGTTGCTGTAGGCGGTCGCCGCCGCGATCCAGCTGGACATGGCGCCGGCTTCGTTGATGCCTTCCTCGAGGATCTGACCCTTCTTGTCCTCGCGGTAAAACATCACCTGATCCTTGTCCACCGGCTGATACAGCTGGCCGACCGAGGAGTAGATGCCGAGCTGGCGGAACATGCCCTCCATGCCGAAGGTGCGCGCCTCGTCGGGAATGATCGGGACGATGCGCTTGCCCAGGTCCTTGTCCTTGATCAGCTGCGCCAGCACGCGGACGAAGGCCATGGTGGTGGAGATTTCGCGATCGCCGGAACCGTCGAGGATCGCCTTGAGGGTTTCCAGCGGCGGCGTCGGGATGCTGAAGCTCTTGGTGCGCCGCTGCGGTACGAAGCCGCCGAGCGCCTCGCGCTTCTTCTGCAGGTACTTGGCTTCCGGGCTGTCCGGCTCCGGCTTGTAGAACGGCAGGTCCTTGAGCTGATCGTCGGCGATCGGTACACCGAAGCGGTCGCGGAAGATCTTCAGGCTCTCGACGTCGACCTTCTTGACGTTGTGCGCGATGTTCTGCGCTTCGCCCGAGCCGGTGCCGTAGCCCTTGATGGTCTTGGCCAGGATGACGGTCGGCTGGCCCTTGTGGTGGACCGCCTGGTGGTAGGCTGCGTACACCTTGAACGGATCATGGCCGCCGCGGTTGAGCTTCCAGACCTCGTCATCGGACATGTCGCTGACCATTTCCAGCAGCTCGGGGCGTGCACCGAAGAAGTGCTTGCGCACGAACGCGCCGTTGTTGGCCTTGTAGTTCTGGTAGTCGCCGTCGACCACTTCGTCCATCCGCGCCTGCAGCAGGCCGGCTTCGTCCTTGGCGAACAGCGGGTCCCACAGGCGACCCCAGATGACCTTGATGACGTTCCAGTCGGCGCCGCGGAAGTTGCCTTCCAGCTCCTGGATGATCTTGCCGTTGCCGCGCACCGGGCCATCGAGGCGCTGCAGGTTGCAGTTGATGACGAAGATGAGGTTGTCCAGCTTCTCGCGGCCGGCCAGGGAGATGGCGCCGAGCGATTCCGGCTCGTCGGTCTCGCCGTCGCCGAGGAAGCACCAGACCTTCTGCTTGCCGGCCGGAATGAAGCCGCGGCTTTCCAGGTACTTCATGAAGCGGGCCTGGTAGATCGCCTGGATCGGGCCTAGGCCCATCGACACGGTGGGGAACTGCCAGAAGTCCGGCATCAGCCACGGGTGCGGGTAGGAAGGCAGGCCGCCGCCGTCGGTTTCGCGACGGAAGTTGTTCAGCTGTTCCTCGCTGATGCGGCCTTCGAGGAAGGCGCGGGCGTAGATGCCGGGCGAGGCGTGGCCTTGGAAGTAGATAAGGTCGCCGCCGTGTTCTTCGGTCGGGGCCTGGAAGAAGTAGTTGAAGCCGATGTCATACAGCGTCGCGCTGGAGGCGAAGGTGGAAATGTGGCCGCCCAGATCCGGGTCGGCGACGTTGGCGCGCATCACCATCGCCAGGGCGTTCCAGCGTACCAGCGAGCGGATGCGGCGTTCCATGAACAGGTCGCCGGGCATGCGTGCTTCGTGGGTGACGGGGATGGTGTTGCGGTACGGCGTGGTGATCGCGTAGGGCAGCTGGGTACCACTGCGGGTGGCCAGCTCGCCCATCCGGGTCATCAGGTAATGGGCGCGTTGTTCGCCCTCACGGTCGAGGACGGACTCCAAGGCGTCCAGCCATTCCTGGGTTTCGACGGGATCGAGATCTTGCATGGCTTGCTCCAGGGCGGAAAGGCTTCCAGAATCGGTTGCCTGCTGCGCACCCGCTTTGTGGGCGGGGGCGTATATATGTTCTTGGATATGCCGGGGTAGGCCGGTCGTCTGTAGTTTTACTACAAAACTGCGCGGCGATCAGCCCCCTGCAGCATTCTTTAGTAGTAAAACTACAATCACAGGGTGCGGCCATACTTCCAAAGTGGCGCTTGCGCGGCTCTAGCTCGCGCGATCCGGCTGTTCCGACGTGACAAAAGGAAACGACCTACATGAGCCTGCCTCCACTGGCTGCATTGCCTGTTTCACTTCAGCCTTTTGTCAGCCGGGCGCAGGAGACGTTCCGGCGCGCCCTTGGCGAATCGTCCGAACAGGTGCTGGCGGCGTGGCCCGCTGCCCGGCGCGAAACGTTCGGTCGCGTTTGTGCCGCCAGCGATTTTGTCAGCGAACAGGTTAGCCGAGATCCGCAGATGCTGCTGGAGCTGGCCGAAACCGGGCTGCTGGAGCGCGCCCTGGCGCCCGGCGAGATGCGCGACCTGCTGACGGCGGCGCTGGCCGAGTGCGACAGCGAGGATGCGCTGGCCGTATCGCTGCGCCGCTTTCGCAATCGCCATCAGGTACGCATCGTCTGGCGTGATCTGGCGCGCCAGGCGGACCTGGCGCAAACCTGCCGCGAGCTGTCGGACATGGCCGACGCCTGTGTCGACCTCGCTTACCAGTGGCTCTACGCCCGCCATTGCGAGCAGTTCGGCGTGCCGACTGGTAATCGCTCCGGCCGGCAGCAGCATCTCGTCGTGCTCGGCATGGGCAAGCTGGGCGCGCACGAGCTCAATCTGTCGTCGGACATCGACCTGATCTTCGGTTATCCGGAAGGCGGTGAAACCGTCGGGGCCAAGCGTTCGCTGGACAATCAGGAGTTCTTCGTGCGGCTCGGCCAGCGCCTGATCAAAGCCCTGGATGCCATCACCGTCGACGGCTTCGCCTTCCGCGTCGACATGCGCCTGCGCCCCTACGGCTCGTCCGGGCCACTGGTGTTCAGCTTCAACGCGCTGGAACAGTATTACCAGGATCAGGGGCGCGACTGGGAGCGCTACGCGATGATCAAGGCGCGCGTGGTCGCCGGCGATCAGCAGGCGGGCCGGGAGCTGCTGAAAATGCTGCGGCCGTTCGTCTACCGGCGCTACCTGGATTTCTCCGCGATCGAAGCGCTGCGCGGCATGAAGCAACTGATCCAGCAGGAAGTCCGCCGCAAGGGTATGGCCGGCAATATCAAGCTGGGAGCTGGCGGTATCCGCGAAGTGGAGTTCGTCGCCCAGGCCTTCCAGCTGATCCACGGCGGTCGTGATCTCAGCCTGCAGCAGCGGCCGTTGCTGGATGTGCTGGCGACGCTGGCCGCGCAGGGTTACATGCCGCCGGCTGCGGTCGACGAGCTGCGCGAGGGATATGAGTTCCTGCGCTACACCGAGCATGCCCTGCAGGCGATCGCCGACCGGCAGACGCAGATGCTGCCGGAGAGTGAGGTCGACTGTGATCGTGTCGCCTTCATGCTGGGCTTCGATAGCTGGACCGAATTCCATGAACGCCTGCTGCACTGGCGCGGGCGTATCGACTGGCATTTTCGCCAGGTCATCGCCGACCCTGACGAGGACGACAGCGAGGACGGCGAGCTGCCTGACGGCGGCGAATGGCTGGCGCTGTGGCAGCAGGACTGGGACGAGGACTTCGCCGCCGGTCAGCTGAGCGAGGCGGGTTTCCGCGACGGCCCGACGGCCTGCCAGCGTCTGGCGCTGCTGCGCGACGGCAAGCAGGTGCGCACCATGCAGCGGCTCGGTCGCGAACGGCTGGATGCCTTCATCCCGCGCCTGCTGGGGCTGGTCGTCGAGCAGGACGATCCCGATCTGGTGCTCGAGCGCGTGCTGCCGCTGGTCGAGGCGGTCGCGCGGCGTTCGGCCTATCTGGTGCTACTCAGCGAGAACCCGCACGCGCTGCGGCGTTTGCTCGAGCTGTGCGCCGCGAGTCCCTGGGTAGCCGAACAGATCGCGCGCTTTCCGTTGTTGCTCGATGAGTTGCTCAACGCCGGGCGCCTGTACAGCCCGCCGCAGGCCCCGGAACTGGCGGCCGAGCTGCGCGAGCGGTTGATGCGCATCCCCGAGGACGATCTGGAGCAGCAGATGGAAGCGCTGCGCCACTTCAAGCTGGCGCATCGGCTACGCGTTGCGGCCTCGGAGATCGCCGGCACGCTGCCGCTGATGAAGGTCAGCGACTACCTCACCTGGCTGGCCGAGGCGGTGCTGAAAGAGGTGCTGATGCTCGCCTGGCGCTACATGGTCGCCCGCCACGGCGTACCGCGGCGCAGCGACGGCACGCCCTGCGATCCGGGATTCGTCATCGTTGGCTACGGCAAGGTCGGCGGCATCGAGCTGGGGCACGGCTCCGACCTCGATCTGGTGTTCATTCACGACGGCGATCCGGCGGTTGAAACCGATGGCGCCAAGCCTATCGACAGCGCGCAGTTCTTCACCCGCCTGGGCCAGCGCATCATTCATCTGCTGACCACCCAGACCACCTCCGGCCAGCTGTATGAGGTGGACATGCGCCTGCGGCCATCCGGCGCGGCGGGTCTGCTGGTCGGCTCGCTGGCCGCCTTCGAGCGCTATCAGAGCCAGGAGGCCTGGACCTGGGAGCATCAGGCGCTGGTGCGCGCGCGGGTACTGGCCGGCTGTGCGCGCCTGACCGCCGACTTCGAGCGAGTGCGCGCCGCGGTACTCGGGCGGGCGCGCGATCTCGACGCACTGCGCCGCGAAGTCAGCGAGATGCGCGCCAAAATGCGCGACAACCTCGGCACCCGCTCCAGCCATGCCGGCGTGGATGACAACGCGTTCGAGGCCGCGGCGGAGTTCAATCTCAAGCAGGATGCCGGTGGTATCGTGGATATCGAATTTATGGTGCAATACGCCGCTTTGGCGTGGTCGCACCAGCATCCTGAACTGCTGCGCTATACCGATAACATCCGCATTCTCGATGGGTTGGAGCAGGCCGGGTTGATGACCGGCGATGAGGTTCGGCTGCTGCAGGACGCCTACAAGGCCTACCGTGCAGCCGCCCACCGGCAATCACTGCAGAAGCAGCCCGGAGTGGTGAGTGGGGATCAATTCCACGACGAGCGCCGCGCGGTCATGCGTATCTGGCGCGAGCTGGGGCTCGAGTGAAGCCCCTCGTCGGGCTACCAAGCAATTTCGAATTCTGAGGAGCTGGCAACGATGTCGATGGCCGATCGTGATGGCGTGATCTGGTATGACGGTGAACTGGTGCAGTGGCGCAACGCGACCACTCACGTGCTGACCCACAGCCTGCACTACGGCATGGGCGTCTTCGAGGGCGTGCGTGCCTACAACACGCCGCAGGGCACCGCGATCTTCCGTCTGGAAGCGCACACCGACCGCCTGTTCGACTCCGCCCACATCATGGGCATGAAGATTCCGTTCACCAAGGCTGAGATCAACGAAGCCACCCGTGCCGCGGTGCGCGAGAACGGCCTGGAGAGCGCCTACATCCGCCCGCTGGCCTTCTACGGTTCGGAGGGCATGGGTATCCGCGCCGACAACCTGAAGGTGCACGTGATCGTCGCCGCCTGGCACTGGGGCGCGTACATGGGCGACGAGGCGCTGGAGAACGGCATCAAGATTCGCACCAGCTCCTTTACCCGTCACCACGTCAACATCACCATGACCCGCGCGAAATCCAGCGGCAGCTACGTCAACTCGATGCTGGCGCTGCAGGAAGCGGTCTCCGGCGGCGCCGACGAGGCGCTGCTGCTGGATCCGGAAGGCTACGTCGCCGAGGGTTCGGGCGAGAACATCTTCATCGTCAAGAATGGCGTGATCTACACCCCGGAAGTCACCGCATGCCTGAACGGCATCACCCGTGGCACCGTGCTGACCCTGGCGCGCGAGATGGGCATCGAAATCGTCGAGAAGCGCATCACCCGTGACGAGGTGTACATCGCCGACGAGGCCTTCTTCACCGGCACCGCCGCCGAAGTTACGCCGATCCGCGAAGTCGACGGCCGCCAGATCGGTATCGGCCGCCGCGGCCCGGTGACCGAGAAGCTGCAGAAGGCCTATTTCGACCTGGTCACCGGCAAGACCGATGCCCACGCCGAATGGCGCACGCTGGTCAAATAAGCCAAGGGCGGTAAGCCGGCGCCTGGACGTGACAAGCACGCCAGCGCCGGCTTTCCGCTTCACGCTGATGACTCCCCGCTTATGAATATTCTGATCGTAGGTCCCAGCTGGGTCGGCGACATGGTGATGGCGCAGACGCTGTTCGTCTGCCTCAAACAGCGCCACCCCGACTGCCAGATCGACGTGCTGGCGCCCGAGTGGAGCCGGCCGATCCTCGAGCGCATGCCCGAAGTGCGCCAGGCGCTGAGCTTTCCGCTCGGCCACGGCGTGCTCGACCTGGCGACCCGGCGCAAGGTTGCTCAGGGCCTGCGTGGCCAGTATCAGCAGGCCATTCTGCTGCCCAACTCGCTGAAGTCCGCGCTGGTACCATTCCTTGCCGGGATTCCCAAGCGCACCGGCTGGCGCGGTGAGATGCGCTTCGGCCTGCTCAACGATATCCGCAAGCTCGACAAGCAGCGCTATCCGCTGATGATCGAGCGTTTCATGGCGCTGGCCTTCGAGCCGGATGCCGAACTGCCTCGGCCCTATCCGCATCCGTCGTTGCGTATCGATGCGACGACGCGCGCGGCGGCGCTGGCGCGCTTCGGCCTGAATGTCGAGCAGCCGGTGCTGGCGCTGTGTCCGGGGGCCGAGTTTGGCGAATCCAAGCGCTGGCCGGCCGAGCACTTCGCCCAGGTTGCCGAGGCGAAGATCCGCGAAGGCTGGCAGGTCTGGCTGTTCGGCTCGAAGAACGACCATGCGGTCGGCGAAGACATCCGCGCGCGGCTGATTCCCGGCCTGCGCGAGGAGGCTGTGAACCTGGCCGGCGAGACCAGCCTGGCCGAGGCGATCGACCTGCTCTCTTGCGCCGAGGCGGTGGTGTCCAACGACTCGGGGCTGATGCACGTATCCGCCGCGCTTGGCCGTCCGCTGGTGGCGGTGTACGGCTCGACTTCACCGGCGTTCACCCCGCCGTTGTCCGAGCAGGTCGAGGTCGTGCGTCTGGGCCTTGAGTGCAGCCCGTGCTTCGAGCGCACCTGCCGCTTCGGCCATACCAACTGCCTGCGCGAGCTGGACCCGGCTCGCGTGATCGAGGCGCTGGGGCGGCTGTTGCCGCAGCCGGTCGAGGTACGCTGATTGAAGGTGCTGCTGGTCAAGACCTCTTCGTTGGGCGACGTCGTGCATACGCTACCGGCGCTCACCGACGCACAGCGGGCCATACCCGGCATCCGCTTCGACTGGGTGGTGGAGGAAGGCTTCGCCGAGATTCCCACCTGGCATCCGGCGGTGGATCAGGTGATTCCGGTGGCCATCCGTCGCTGGCGCAAGAGCCCGTGGCAGACCCTGCGTTCCGGTGAATGGCGGCGCTTCAAGGCGCGCCTGCGCGAAACGCGCTACGACCTGGTGATCGACGCCCAGGGGCTGCTGAAAAGCGCCTGGCTGACCCGCTACGTCAAGGCACCGGTGGCTGGCCTGGACCGTGATTCGGCCCGCGAGCCGCTGGCCGCGCGCTTCTATGACCGGTGTTACGCCGTGCCGCGCGAGCAGCACGCGCTGGAGCGGGTGCGCCAGCTGTTCGCCCAGGCGCTCGGTTATCCGCTGCCGGCCGGCATTGGCGACTACGGGCTGGACCGCGCGCGGATGGCCGCGTCGGGCGAGCAGCCGTACCTGCTGTTCCTCCACGGCACCACCTGGCCGAGCAAACATTGGCCGGAAGCCTACTGGCGCGCGCTGGCCGAGCGCATGAGCGGTGCCGGCTGGGCGATCCGCCTGCCGTGGGGCAGCGCCGAGGAGAAGGCCCGCGCCGAGCGCATCGCCGACGGCATTGGCAACGCGGCGGTGCTGCCGAAACTGAATCTGGCGGGTATCGCCCGGGTGATCGCCGGCGCGCGCGCGTGCGTGGCGGTGGATACCGGCCTCGGTCATCTGGCGGCGGCGCTGGATGTGCCGAGCATTTCGCTCTATGGTCCGACGCTGCCCGGGCGCGTTGGCGCCTACGGGCGCTCGCAGGTGCACCTGTGCGCCAGCGGGCCGAACGCCGGCAGCGGCGACCGGCACCGGCCCTGTTTCGACGAGTTGCGCCCCGAGCGCGTCGTCGCTGAATTGAATGCCCTGCTGCGGGCCACGGAGTCCGACTGATGCAACTGGCGTTCATCCTCTACAAATACTTCCCCTTCGGCGGGCTGCAGCGCGATTTCATGCGCATCGCCCTGGAATGCCAGCGTCGCGGCCATGCCATCCGCGTCTACGCCATGATCTGGGAAGGCGAGGTGCCGGCCGGTTTCGACGTGCTGATTGCGCCGGTCAAGGCGTTGTTCAACCACACCCGTAACGAGCGCTTCACCGCGTGGGTCGAGGCCGATCTGGCGCGTCGTCCCGTGGACCGCGTGATCGGTTTCAACAAGATGCCGGGGCTCGACGTCTATTACGCCGCCGATCCTTGCTTCGAGGATAAGGCGCAGACGCTGCGCAACCCGATCTACCGCCGTTGGGGCCGCTACAAGCACTTCGCCGAGTACGAGCGCGCGGTGTTCGCGCCCCAGGCGAAGACCGAGATCCTGATGATCTCCGAGGTGCAGCAGCCGTTGTTCGTCAAGCACTACGGCACACCGGCCGAGCGTTTTCATCTGCTGCCGCCGGGCATCGCCGCGGATCGCCGCGCGCCGGCCAATGCCGCAGCGATCCGCGCCGAGTTTCGCGAGGAGTTCGAGCTGCGCCCCGACGAGCTGCTGCTCGTGCAGATCGGCTCCGGCTTCAAGACCAAGGGCGTCGACCGCAGCCTCAAGGCGCTCGCCGCATTGCCGCGCGAGCTGAAGCAGCGCACGCGGCTACTGGTGATCGGCCAGGACGATCCCAAGCCGTTCAAGCTGCAGGCCAAGACGCTGGGCGTTTCCAGCATGGTCGAGTTCCTCAAGGGGCGCAGCGACATCCCGCGCTTCCTGCTCGGCGCCGACCTGCTGATCCACCCGGCTTACAACGAGAACACCGGCACTGTGCTGCTGGAAGCGTTGGTCGCCGGATTGCCGGTGCTGGTTACCGACGTCTGTGGCTACGCGCACTACATCGAAGACGCCGCCTGCGGCTGCGTGGTGCCCAGTCCGTTCGAGCAGGCGACGCTCGATCAACTGTTGGCGCAGACGCTCGCGGACGACGAGCAGCGTGCCCGCTGGCGGCGCAACGCACTGGCTTATGCCGAGACCGCGGATCTGTATTCCATGCCGCAGATGGCGGCCGACGTGATCCTCGGGGAGGGCGCATGATCCAGCCTCGCTGCCTGTCCCGCAGGCTGGATGAGACCCGTAGCGCTTATCTGTCGGCGCTGTCGCACCGCGCCTGCGGTGGACAAGGCTACGTCGTTACCCGTCCGGCGGAGGGGCCGCCATGCAACTGATCCTCGCCGAACCCTTCAAGACCCTGTGGCGGGGCAAGGATGCCTTCGCGGAGGTCGAGCGCCTCGAAGGCCAGGTCTACCGCGAACTGGAAGGCCGTCGCACGCTGCGCACCGAGGTCGAGGGGCGCGGCTACTTCGTCAAGATTCACCGCGGTATCGGCTGGGGCGAGATAGTCAAGAATCTGCTCACCGTCAAGGCTCCGGTACTCGGTGCAGGCCAGGAGTGGCGGGCGATCCAGCGCCTGCACGAAGTCGGCGTACCGACCATGACCGCCGTGGCCTACGGCGAGCGCGGCGCCAATCCAGCCAGTCAGCATTCGTTCATCATCACCGAAGAGCTGGCACCGACCGTCAGCCTTGAGGATTTCTCGGCGAACTGGCGCGAGCAGCCGCCGGCGCCGACCCTCAAGCGTGCGCTGATTGCCGAGGTGGCGCGCATGGCTGGCACCATGCACCGCGCAGGGGTCAACCATCGCGACTTCTATATCTGCCATTTCCTGCTGCACACCGAGCGTCCGGTATCTGCCAACGACCTGCGGCTGTCGCTGATCGACCTGCACCGTGCCCAGACCCGAGCGCAGACACCGCGCCGCTGGCGCGACAAGGATCTGGCCGGGCTGTACTTCTCGGCGCTGGGCATCGGCCTGACGCGCGGCGATAGGCTGCGCTTTCTGCGCGGCTACTTTCAGCGGCCCTTGCGCGACATCCTGCACGACGAGGCGCGTCTGCTCGCCTGGCTGCAGCGCAAGGCCGAGCGGCTATCCAGTCGCTATGCGCGCAAGTACGCACCGGGCGCACAGGCGTGAGTGGCTGGCAGCTCGCATCCGGCATGCCCGTCGAGGCAGCCTCGGCGTTCGCCGATCTGCCGACGGTGTTCGCGCTGACCGGCGAGGCGATTGCCCGCGATCCGTTATCCGAGGTGATCCGCGTCGAGTGCGGCGGCTTGCGCTATTACGTCAAACGTTATTGGGCGGCTGGGAAAGGTTTGCGGCGCTTTCTCGGACGTCCGCGGGTCAAGGCCGAATGGCAGAACCTGCGGCACTTTGCGCGCTGGGGTATTCCCGTCGCGCCAGTCGTGGCCTGGGGGATGGAGCGCCGTGGAGGTGCATTCCTGCGCGGGGCGCTGATCACGCTGGAGGTGCCCAATACCGTCGACATGGCGGCAATGGCGACGAACAACGACCCGCGTCTTGGCGATCGCCACTGGGTCGCGCGCATCAGTCGCCAACTGGCGCATGCCACCCGCACCCTGCATGACCATCATTTCGCCCACAACGACCTGAAATGGCGCAACCTGCTGATCAATGAGGACGGCGAGCTGTTCCTGATTGACTGCCCCTCGGGCAACTTCTGGTGGGGGCCTTTCTTGCGTCGACGCATCATCAAGGACCTGGCCTGCCTGGACAAGGTCGCCAAGTACCATCTGAGTCGCACTCAGCGCCTGCGCTTCTACCTGCAGTACCAGCGGCGTGGGCGGCTGATACCGGCCGATCGAGCGCTGATCGGGCAGGTGCTTGAGTATTTTGAGGGACGCGAATGAGCGAGTTTTTTTCCGTCGCCGATCGGCTCTTGCTCGACATGCACGGGCTGGCCAGCTTCGATGCGCTCTGGGCCGTGCAGCTCGATTCGGTCGATATGCCCAATACCAGTCGCGGCGGCTGGAGTAGCGTGTTCCGCTTGGAATTGGGCGATACGACCTATTACCTGAAGCGACAGAGCAACTACCTGACCCACAGTCTGCGCCATCCGTTCGGCGAGCCGACCTTTGCTTGCGAGTTTCGCAACATTCAGCGCTACCAGCGCCTGGGTATACCGGCGCTGCAGGCCGCGTACTTCGGCGCGCGGCGAGTCGCCGGCGAGCATCGTGCCATCCTGCTCACCCGCGCTCTTGATGGCTGGCGGGACCTCGACAGCTGGCTGATCGGTTGGAGTGAGCAACCTTTGGCAACTCGGGCGGCCGTGCTGCGAGCCTGTGCTGAACTCGCCCGCACACTGCATGCGGCCGGTCAGCGCCATGGCTGTTTCTATCCCAAGCACATCTTTCTGCGTCCGGTCGGAGAGCGCTACGAAGCCTGCCTTATCGATCTGGAAAAGACCCGGCTGCTGCTGCCCGGGCGTAATGATCGTATCGTCGATCTCGAAGCGCTGTTGCGCCGTGCCGCGACCTGGAGCCAGAACGAAGTGCGGCATCTGTTGGCGGGCTATCTGCAACGAGATGAGGATGATCCGCTTATCGACACTTGGCTGGAAAGGATCGCCGGCCGCCGACGCAGCAAGCAGGCGCGTGCATGAAACTGAACGAACTCACCCGTGGCGGCCGCTCGCCAACATTGCCTCTGACGCTTCTGCTCCCCGTCGGCGAACTGCGCGTGCTGCAGTGGCTGCGTGTACTGCCGGGGCAGCGATATGTAGGTCGGGCCGAATGGCAGGGGCGTACTGTGCTGGCCAAGCTGCTGGTCGGCGCTAAGGCCGAGCGCCATTTCCAGCGCGAGCGCCAGGGCGCTCGCTTATTGGCCGAGCAGGGCATGAGCACCCCGGCGTTGCTCGCTGAGGGCTTCGAGGCCGGGCAGGGTGGCTGGCTGCTCTTCGACTTCCTCGTCGGCGCCGAAAGTCTGGAGCAGGCCTGGCGGGCAGTGGAGCACGAACCGCCGTTGTCCGATCTCCAGCAGACGGTACTGGGCGCCGCGCTGGGCGCCATCGCGCAATTACACGCGCGCGGCCTGTGGCAGGATGATCTCCACCTGGACAACCTGCTGCGACATGATGGCCATCTCTTCATCATCGATGGCGGCGGCATTCAGGCGCAGACTCCGGGCCAACCGCTGGCACGCGATAAGGTACTGGCTAACCTCGGCGTGTTCTTCGCGCAGCTGCCGGCAGGCCTGGAACCGTACATCGAAGAGCTGCTGGTGCACTACATCTTGGTCAATGGTGAGCATGCTCTGCCGTTGGAAGCTCTGCTGCGGGAGATCGCGGGCGTACGTCGCTGGCGACTGCGCGACTATCTCGGCAAGCTTGGCCGCGACTGCTCGCTGTTCAGCGCAAGGCGCAGCCTGAGTGAGCTACGCATCGTTCGTCGCAGTGAGGCGACTGTACTGGAGAGTCTGCTGGACGCGCCGGATATGGCGCTCGAGTCCGGGCGTGCAATGAAGCGGGGCGGCAGTGCCAGCGTGGCGCTGATCGAGACAGCCGGCCGGCCGCTGGTGATCAAGCGCTACAACATCAAGGGCCTGGGCCACTGGCTGCGTCGCTGCTGGCGGCCCAGTCGTGCCTGGCACAGCTGGGTCGAGGGAAATCGCCTGGATTTTCTCGGCATCGCCACGCCACGACCGCTGGCCATGCTGGAGCGCCGTTGGCTGGGCCTGCGCCAACGCAGCTATCTGATTACCGAATACAGCGGCGGCGAGGATATAATTGCGCGTTTCCAGCCATACCTCGCCGGTTCGCCGCCCGAAATCGAGTTGCTGGCGCTTGATCAGTTGTTCGCCGCGCTACGTCGCGAGCGCATCAGCCACGGTGATCTTAAGGGCACCAACCTGCTCTGGAATCAGGGGCGTTGGACGCTGATCGATCTGGATGCTGCGCAGCAGCACCGCAGCGAGGCGGGCTTCAGGCGCGCCTATACGCGTGATCGCGCACGTTTTCTGCGCAACTGGCCGTCAGATTCTGCGCTGCATCGGCTACTGGCCGAACGAATACCGAAGGACAGCTTGGAGCCCGATGCTTGAAGCTGGAAGAACACGCTCTGCGGAGCTGAACTAAACATCCGCTGTTGCTTCAAGCCTCCGGCTTCAGGCGTTCAGCTCGCTTTTCAAGAGGCTTTCATCCGTGGCATTGACGATTCTCGGCCTTTCCGGCGCCCTCAGCCATGATCCTTCCGCTGCCCTCTACATCGACGGCAAGCTCATCGCTGCTGCCGAGGAGGAGCGCTTCGTGCGTGACAAGCATGCCAAGAACCGCATGCCTTACGAATCCGCCAAGTTCTGCCTGGAGCAGGCCGGTATCAAGCCGAGCGACGTCGACGTGGTGGCGATTCCCTTCGCGCCCATCAGTATTTTCGAGAAAGCCCGCTGGCACTATGCCAAGCGCTACTGGTACGCCCCGGACCGCGCGCTCGACGCCATTCTCATGGGCAACCGTCGCTATTATCGCTACAAGAAGCGCATCCAGTGGTGCCTGCAGCAGCTTGGCTTCGATCTGAAAAAGGTCAAGCTGCAGCCGGTCGAGCACCACTTGGCCCACGCCTCTAGTGCCTACCACTGCTCCGGCTTCACCGAGAAGACCGCGATCATGGGCATCGACGGCAAGGGTGAGTACGCCACCACGTTCTTCGGCTGGGGCGAGAACGGCAGGATCCACAAGATCAAGGAATTCTACGATCCGGACTCGCTGGGCGGTCTGTACGGAGCGATCACCGAATACCTCGGCTTCGAGATGCTCGATGGCGAATTCAAAGTCATGGGCATGGCGCCCTACGGCGACGCGGCCAAGTACGATTTCTCTCGCTTGGCGAAATTTGAGAACGGCGAGCTGATCATCAACACCGATTACGCCAACGTTATCGGTTTCCGTCGCTACAAGGAAAACGGCAAGGGCTACTACTTCTCGCCCAAGCTGATCGACTGGCTCGGTCCCAAGCGCGAAGGCGACATCGCTGACGATCCTTACATCCACTACGCCGCCAGCATGCAGGCGCTGTTCGAGAAGCTGGCGCTGGAGATGATGGACTACTACCTGGGCGACATCATCCGCGAAACCGGCAAGATCGCTTTCGCTGGCGGCTGCGCGCTGAACGTCAAGCTGAACCAGAAGATCATTGCCCGCCCCGAAGTGAAGGAGCTGTTCGTCCAGCCTGCCTCTGGCGACGCTGGTACTGCGGTCGGTGCTGCTGCCTACATCTCCCATCAGCGCGGCGTGCCGGTGGAAAAGATGGAGCACGTCTATCTCGGTCCGAGCTTCAGCAACGAGGACATTATCGCGGCCTGCGCGCGCCACCCTAACAAGCCCGTATGGCAGAAGATCGACAACGTGCCCGAGCGCATCGCCAAGATCATGGTCGACGGCAATCCGGTCGCCTGGTTCCAAGGCCGCATGGAGTTTGGCCCGCGTGCCCTCGGCGGTCGCTCCATAATCGGCTGTCCCAGCGTGCCGGGCGTGGCCGACCGGATCAACGAGCAAATCAAGTTCCGCGAACGCTGGCGGCCGTTCTGCCCGTCGATGCTCGACACCGTCGCGCCGCAGATGCTCAAGGTCGACCACCCGAGCCCGTTCATGACCTTTACCTTCGAAGTCAACGAAGGCTGGAAAGAGCGCGTCGGCGAAGTCGTCCACGAGGACGGCACCTCCCGCGCCCAAGTCCTGAAGCGCGAATACAATCCGCGTTGGTATGACCTGATGCTCGAACTGGAAAAGCTCACCGGCAACGGCGTGTCTTTGAATACTTCCCTCAATCGCCGCGGCGAACCGATGATCTGCTCGCCGACCGATGCGCTGAATATGTTCTATGGGTCGGATCTGCAGTATCTGATCATGGAGGATGTGTTGGTGGTGAAGGAAGGGGGGAGGTATGAGTTGCATTAGACGATTGGGTGCGTATGGCACCTGCCGGCTTCGGCTATTTTGAGTTGCATCAGGGACAGGTGAGATGGGCCGTATCGTTTATTTCTCGAAGATGTTTCAGGCTGTTCCTCACCTGGCGCAGGTAGCTGCCCTGCTACCCGGCACCTTTGTTTCAAGCCGGCGCTCGACGTTGATGGCTGCTCGCAAGCTCTACCCTCAGCTTGAACAGGCTCGGTATTCGAGGTGGCTGGGGCGGTTGGCAATGGGTAACCGGATGTTGAACAACGCCGATGTGATCGTTACTGGATCGCCTTATCGCAGTTTCCTGAAGCCCTATGCGGCGAAGAAGTGTACGGTTTTTCATGGCACCTACATGTTGCTGAGCAAGGATGCGTTGCTCAGCAATGCACATTTCGATCTGCTCTGTGTGATTGGGCCGCGTATGCAGCAGATGATCGACCGGTTTTCCGACCAAGTTAGGGTCAATACCGCTGCGACAGGGTTTCTCCCTTTTTGCGAGTTTCCCGAGCAGTCGCCGGCTCAACGCGAGTCTGTGCTGGTTGGTTTGGGATTGGCAGCGGACCGGCAAACCATACTTTTTACGCCGAGTCGGCGTGGCGTTGGTTCGTGGGATCTGCTGGCAGAAAGCCTGGTGCAGAACGTCCCGTCGCATTTCAATCTCATCTTGCGCCCCCATCCCAGCCAGGCGCTGACCTCGCGCGCGAAGGATCGTGATAGCTTTCGGCGAGTGGCTGCGTTGGTTCAACGGCGCCCGCATACGCTGCTGGACTTAACGTCTTATCCTCTCTCGGCGCTGCTATCCGTGGCGGATTTGGTGGTGTCGGATGCCAACTCTCCGGCCGAGGAGTCACTTTTCTACGATGTGCCGCAACTGTTGATCGAGACCCCCCAACTTTCGCGGGACGTAATGGCCCAAATGGGGCGTGATGAGGGGATGCACCCTGACGACATGGCGCAGCTGTTGACGCTTTACGAGTGTGGGCCCTCGGTATTTGTAAAAGAAGAGGGAGTGGATCTTTCCGTTCCTATCGAAAGAGCTTTGCTGGAGCGAGATGATCGTGCACAGCGGCGTCAGGAGTATTTTTCCTGGGTTTTTGGCCAACGGGATCGTTTGGCAAATCAACGGGTTGCTGAAGCCATATCCGCCAGTCTTCTTGTTAGGTGAACAGTATGTTGAGAGATAAGGTCGTCCTTGTTACCGGTGGGACCGGCTCGTTTGGCAACACATTTGTGCCGATGACCCTGGCCAAGTACAACCCAAAGAAAATCATCATCTTTTCCCGTGACGAGATGAAGCAGTGGGACATGGCCAAGAAGTTCGAGGGCGACAGCCGTGTGCGTTTCTTCATTGGCGACGTGCGAGACAAGGATCGCCTCTACCGAGCCTTGGATGGGGTCGATTATGTGGTGCATGCTGCCGCCACTAAAATCGTGCCGACCGCCGAATACAACCCCTTCGAGTGCGTCAAGACCAACGTTGACGGCGCCATCAACCTGATCGATGCCTGTATCGACAAGGGCATCAAGGGCGTGGTTGCGCTGTCCACCGACAAGGCCAGCAGTCCGATCAACCTGTATGGCGCCACCAAACTGGCTTCTGACAAGCTGTTCGTTGCTGGCAACTCATATTCCGGCGAGCACGGTACCCGCTTTTCGGTGGTGCGCTATGGCAACGTCATGGGGTCACGCGGTTCGGTGATTCCGTTCTTCATGTCCATCAAGGACAAAGGGGTGCTGCCGATCACTGACGAGCGCATGACACGCTTCATGATCTCCCTGGAGGAGGGCGTGGAGCTGGTCTGGCATGCCTTCAACGACATGGAAGGCGGTGAGATCTATGTGAAGAAGATCCCCTCGATGAAGGTCACCGACCTAGCCCGCGTCGTTGCCCCCGAGGCTCGCCAGGAAATCATCGGTATCCGCCCTGGTGAGAAACTGCACGAGCAGATGATCAGTGCCGAGGATGCTTACTACACCTACGAGTATCCCGAGCATTTCAAAATTCTGCCGTCCATTCACAGTTGGGCCACCTGTCTGAAGCGTATCAAGGCCGGCAAGAAGGTCCCGGAGGGCTTCGTCTATGCCAGCAACAACAATAGCGAGTGGATGAGCGACAGTGAACTGCAAGCCTGGATCGAGGCCAATCGCGAAAAGATCGGGAATATTTAATCTCCTAGGCCGACATCGATGCAGTGGTAGGGGCTGTTAATTTTCTTACCCAGGAGCCGATGGTGCCGTGTTTCGATGATGCTGTGGCCCAGTAGGTAGGCACCATCATGCGCCAGTGATACCTAATACATATAGCTTCAGCGATTTTTATAGAGTCGTATAAAGTTTTTTCAAGGGTGCTATTTGCGATTTAGTTCTTTTTGGAGATGAAAAGTCTGTGAAAGTTTTGATGCTTGTGATGGATGAGCAGCGCATCAATCTCGATCATCTGTATGACTCAACTCGCTTGGCTCTTGGTGATTGCGACATCATCCGCTTGAGTAAGTCGCAGCAAAAAAAAATAGGACGGGTACTTCGCCATTGCAACAGTTCGACCTATGACCGTGTAGTGATTTTCTCACGCTTGAAGCGTCTACGACGTCAAGTTGATGTGCTGCGGTGCGTTCCTGGTCTAGTATTTCTGGAACATGACGCTTGCCAGAATTACATGCCGGGAAGTAAATACTATCGCCTTTATTCTCTCTTTTATCGAAAGTTGCCTTGGGCGAGGGTCCTTAGCTCTGGCTTGGGAGTTGCTAAGCGCCTGCGTAGCGAAGGTGTGGATGCGCATTTCATTTCTAAAGGCTACGACGAGCAATTGGTGCTGGATAAAGGTACTGAGCGCGATATTACGGCTGCTTTCCTTGGTAGCGTAAATGGCCATTCCTATGAGGGACGCAGGGAAATGCTGAACTCTATCGCCGCAAGGAGCGAACTGTTGATAACGCGTACCGACTCAGGTCAGCAATATGTGGAGTTGCTTAATCGTATCCGTATCTTCGTCAGTGCTGATGTGGGTATGGGCGAATATATGATTAAGAATTTCGAAGCCATGGCTTGCGGCTGTGCGCTGCTTGCCTGGAGTCAGGGCGAGGAAGAAGATGCGGCTATGGGCTTTAGGGATGGCGATAATGTCATGCTCTATCGCTCTGTCGAGGAGGGAATAGCAAAGCTTGAACGCCTCAAGGAGGACCCCGCTCTAGTGGAACGCATCGCCAGATCGGGACAGGCGTTTGCCCGCCAGCGGTATACCTTCACTCGTGTCGGACGAGATCTGGCGAGGGCAATTATCGAGCCCATGCGGCCTTGGCCAGGATTGACCTTCTGGCAACGGACCTGGGTGCGCATTCGATATGGATTGAGAATCTAGAATGGCAATTAAACTTTACTGGTGCCGTGGCAAGGGGCGTAGCGATCCTAGCCAGCAAAATTTTGGTGATTATCTGTCTCCGCTGCTGGTTGAGATGTTGGCAGGTAAGCCGGTGGTTTACGCACCGATAAATCGGGCAGAGATGATGGCTATTGGCTCAATCTTGCCGAGGGAGCGTAAGGCCAAGCGTTTTTTCTTACCGCATCGCTTGCATATCTGGGGGGCCGGCACGGATGCGCCAGGGCTAAGCTTCTCCGCGCGACATCATTATCATGCGCTACGGGGTGTCAAAAGCTGTGAGCAGGTAATTGGTTTGCGTGGCAGCCCAGCCCTGGGCGATCCGGGGTTGCTGGCCAATCACTGGTGGGGCGGCAAGGCCAGGCCGGCCAAGACTCACAAGGTGGGCATCATTCCGCATTATGTCGATCGCCAGCATCCCGCCATAATTGATGCATCGAAGCAGCCCGGAGTGTTGCTAATTGATGTTTTCTGGCCCGTGGAGGAAGTGCTACGTTCGATACAGGCTTGTGATTTCGTGCTTTCTTCAAGCATGCACGGACTGATCGTGGCGGATGCATTCGAGGTGCCTAATCGACGTCTGCGTCTGTCGAGCGGGCTGATTTCTGATTTCAAATTTGTTGACTACTACTCGGCCTTCTCGCTGAACGAGCCCGAACCCTTATGCTCTTCTGCACTAGAGCGTCTTATACGACAGGATGTGGCTGAGTTGATTGGCGAATATGTGCGTCCGGGGTTATCTGGCTTGCAGGCTGGCCTGCTGCGCTCTTTTCCTTTTTTTTGAGGTTTTCTAATGACGTGGTTTGGCAAGGAGTGGCTGCGCTACGGTCCTTGGTTGTATGCCACACTGTTCGGATTGTTCTGCTTAGCGTTCTATCTACCGCTGTCTTCCAAGGCAATCAATAATATCTTCTATGCTGGCTTGGCCTTACCCTGCCTTGGGTGGTTGCTATTGCGACCGGCTGCCTTGATCGTACTGGTCCGTCCTTTTGGCTGGCTGGTGATACTGCTGGTGGCATTAGTTGCGCTGGATGCGGGCGATGCGGCTGGCCTGAAGAAAGCACTGTATCTGCTGCTTTTTTGCGCCAGCTGCCTGTTATTGCAGGGCCGACGCTGGGATGTGCAGGCGATTTACGATCTATGCGCCTGGATCAGTTTGGGCATTTTGGTATTCATTGCCCTCGACTGGCTATGGATCTGGTTGCAGACTGGAAAATGGGTGCGCTATGGTCACTTTCTTGGCGTGCCGATTAATCCGGTGCACTTCTCATTGCTGATCAGTAATGCACTGATTTTTCTTTGGCTTTTTCGAGTAGCGGATTTATTTGAACGGCGCTCGCCGTTGATCTTGGCAGTCGGGTTGCTGTTGCTGGGTTCTGTCATTTTGTTGTGCGCTACTATATTTCAATCTCGCTCGGCAGTGGCAGGCTTCATCTTGTTCTTTTTCGGTTATTTACTATATCGGCGCATGTTTCTGCTGGGATTGGCGGTGCTTCTTCTATTGGTGGCTCTGTTATATGCCTTGGGCGGTGACGAGTTGCTGCTGCGTCGTGGTTTCAGCTATCGCTTGGATATATGGCTGGATGCTGGGTCGCGCTTGGTCAATCAATGTGGTGTCTGGTTCGGCTGTGGTATCGATGGGTATCGGTTCCTGGGTAGGTTTGAACATCCACATAGTGGTTACTTTGCCATGCTCTACCGCAATGGCCTGTTAGGTGGCTTGTTGTTCAGTCTTTTTGCATTGCTGTGGCTACATTGCGCATGGCGTTTCCGATCGCGTTGGCTACTACTTGCACTGCTTGGCTGGGGCTGCTTGCTGACAACCAGTAATGGTGTGCTGACTTCACCGCAACCGTTATGGATTTATTTTTGGCTGCCAGTGTTTATGGCTGTGGTGGATAGTCAGCGAGGTGCGGTACGGGAATATTTTCAATCACGCTATATTCAGCGCTCAGCGCAGAGTTGATAATGTGCGATCAGGCTGTCGATGGGGAATTCAGTCAACTTGCGCCGGCCCAGATAATGCTTCAGATGCTGGAAATTTCGCTGCACCAGCCAGGGACTGAGAGGCTGGCGTTTACACTGCAAATCCAAGATGTCGATCAAGCCGTGGCCGCCATCCGGTAACAGCAAGATGTTGCCCAAATGCAGGGAGCGGAAGTAGATGCCGCTACGGTGAAGTTGATAGATAAAACTGGCGAGTGCAGGCAGCAGCTGTTCCGCATTTTGGGGGGCTTGAAGATAAAGCTGTTCGATGGATTGTCCGGGAAGGGGTCGATATAGGCAGGCACTGAGTCCTGCTTGCCGACTCAACCAGAGCTGCTCCCGTACCTCGGGAACTGGTATGCCAGCCAGACGTAGCCGCTCGGCATTGTGGGCGAAACGTGAGGCTGCAGGACGCAAACGTGCTAACCAAGGTTGTCGCCGAGTATGAAATATCTTTAGGAACAGACCATCCTCCAGCGCGATTACCTTCGGCCCACGAGCGTCCTTCTCCAGAACCTCACCACTGGCCAACCAATCTTCCAGCTCCTGCGCTGATACAATCCGCATCTTGTTCCTCTAGCCATTTCATGGGGCTTGCCGAATGGCCAATTCTACCCAGCAATCCAGCGTAAAGGTGTATCTGAGGTTGCTGCGCTACGTACTCCCCTATTCGGGCCTGTTCGCAATCAGCATCCTCGGCTTCCTGCTCTTCGCCTCCACCCAGCCCATGCTGGGCTACATCCTCAAGTTCTTCGTCGATGGGCTGAACAACCCGGACGCCAGTTTTTTTGCCCAGGTACCTCATCTCAACGAGCTGGAGTGGCTGGCCGGGCTGAAGCTGCTGCACGCGGTGCCCTTGCTGATCGTGGTCATCGCGCTGTTGCAGGGTGTCGGTTCGTTTCTTGGCAACTATTTCCTCGCCCGCGTCTCGCTGGGATTGGTACATGACCTGCGTGTAGCGCTGTTCAACAACCTGCTGACGCTCCCCAATCGCTACTTCGACAGCCACAACTCCGGGCATCTGATCTCGCGCATCACCTACAACGTGACCATGGTCACCGGAGCGGCGACCGATGCGATCAAGGTGGTGGTGCGCGAGGGTATGACGGTGATCTTTCTGTTCGCGACGCTGCTGTGGATGAACTGGAAGCTGACGCTGGTGATGGTGGCGATCCTGCCGGTGATTGGTGTGATGGTGTCCAGTGCCAGCAAGAAATTTCGCAAGCAGAGCAAGAAAATCCAGGTCGCGATGGGCGATGTCACCCATGTGGCCTCGGAGACCATTCAAGGTTACCGGGTAGTGCGCAGTTTCGGTGGCGAGGCCTACGAGCAGGCGCGTTTTCTCGGGGCGAGTCAGGACAACACCGGCAAGCAGCTGCGCATGGTCAAGACCAACGCAGTTTATACGCCGACGCTGCAGCTGGTGATCTACAGCGCGATGGCAGTGCTGATGTTTCTGGTGCTGTACATGCGCGGCGATGCTTCTGCCGGCGATCTGGTTGCTTACATCACCCTGGCCGGCCTGCTGCCGAAACCAATTCGGCAGCTCTCCGAGGTCAGTTCCACCATACAAAAGGGTGTTTCCGGTGCCGAAAGCATTTTCGAGCAGCTGGACGAAGCCTCGGAAGTCGATGGCGGTACGTTGGAGCGTGAGCGAGTGGCGGGGCGTCTGGAAATCACCGGGCTGAGCTTCGTCTATCCGGGCACCGATAAGCAGGTGCTGCACGACATCAGCTTCAATGTCGAGCCGGGGCAGATGGTTGCGCTGGTCGGCCGTTCGGGCAGTGGCAAATCCACCCTGGCCAATCTTATTCCGCGGTTCTACCACCACGATCAAGGGCAGATTCTGCTCGACGGTGTGGATATTGAGGACTACACGCTGCGCAACCTGCGCCGGCATATCGCTCTGGTGACTCAGCAGGTGACCTTGTTCAACGACACTGTCGCTAACAACATCGCCTACGGCGATCTGGCTGGTGCCCCGTTGGAAAACATCCAGCGCGCGGCTCGCGATGCCTATGCGGACGAGTTCATCCAGCAGATGCCGCAAGGCTACCAGACGCTGGTTGGCGAGAATGGTGTGTTGCTTTCCGGCGGTCAGCGCCAGCGTCTGGCGATCGCCCGCGCGCTGTTGAAGAACGCGCCGGTACTGATCCTCGACGAGGCGACTTCGGCGCTGGACACCGAATCCGAGCGACATATCCAGAGCGCGTTGGACCACGCCATGAGTGGCCGCACCACGCTGGTCATCGCCCATCGTCTAAGCACCATCGAGAAAGCTGATCTGATTCTGGTGATGGAGCAGGGGCGTATCGTCGAGCGCGGCAACCATGCGCAGCTGCTGGCGGCCAACGGTGCTTATGCTCGTTTGCACGAGAAGCAGTTCAAGGACGACGAGCCGGCGTGATCCGCGTGTCTGCTGGGCCGCGCGAGCCGCGGCGCGCCGGCATGCTATGATCCGCGGCGTTTTCCAGCGCCCCGGAGCCCTCTCAATGAAGCTGTCCATGCCCCGTTTCGACCAAGCCCCCGTCCTGGTGGTGGGTGACGTCATGCTCGATCGCTACTGGCATGGCGGCACGTCGCGCATTTCACCGGAGGCGCCGGTGCCGGTGGTCAAGGTCGAGCAGATCGAGGATCGCCCCGGTGGTGCGGCGAACGTTGCGTTGAACATCGCCGCGCTGGGCGCGCCTGCCCGGCTGATCGGAGTGACCGGCCAGGATGAAGCGCGTCAGAGCCTGGTCGACAGCCTCGCTGCCGCCGGCGTTGAAGCGCATTTCCAATGCATCGAGCACCAGCCGACCATCGTCAAGCTGCGCGTCATGAGCCGTCATCAGCAATTGCTGCGCATGGATTTCGAGGAGCCGTTCGATACCGATCCGGCCGCGATCCTGGCCGAGGTCGAGGCGCTGCTGGCCGGGGTCAAGGTGCTGGTGCTGTCCGACTACGGCAAGGGCGCGCTGAAGAATCATCAGGCGCTGATCCAGGCCGCTCGGCGGCGCGGGATTCCGGTATTGGCCGATCCCAAGGGCAAGGATTTCGAGATCTATCGTGGTGCGTCGTTGATCACGCCGAACCTCGGCGAATTCGAGGCGATCGTCGGGCATTGCGCCGATGAGGCCGAGCTGGTCGCCAAGGGCGCCGAGCTGATGCGCCGCCTGCAGCTGGACGCCCTGCTGGTGACCCGCGGCGAGCACGGCATGACCCTGCTGCGTCCCGAACACGCCGCGCTGCATCTGCCGGCGCGGGCGCGCGAGGTGTTCGATGTGACCGGCGCCGGCGATACCGTGATTTCCACACTGGCCGCTGCGCTGGCCGCCGGTGCCGAGCTGCCGCAGGCCGTTGCGTTGGCCAACCTGGCCGCCAGCATCGTGGTCGCCAAGCTGGGCACCGCCTGTGTCAGCGCGCCTGAGCTACGCCGCGCGATCCAGCGCGAGGAAGGCTCCGGGCGCGGCATGATGACGGTGGAGCAACTGCTCACCGTGGTCGAGGATGCCCGCGCCCAGGGCGAGAAGATCGTCTTCACCAACGGCTGCTTCGACATTCTGCACGCCGGTCACGTGACCTATCTGGAGCAGGCGCGTGCCCAGGGCGACCGGCTGATCGTCGCGGTCAACGACGACGCCTCGGTCAGCCGCCTGAAGGGGCCGGGCCGGCCGATCAACAGCGTCGACCGGCGCATGGCGGTGCTCGCCGGTCTGGAGGCGGTGGATTGGGTGGTGTGCTTCGCTGAGGACACCCCCGAGGCGCTGCTGGCTCAGGTACGCCCCGATGTGCTGGTCAAGGGGGGCGACTACGGTGTCGATCAGGTGGTCGGCGCCGAGCTGGTCCGCGCCTATGGCGGCGAGGTGCGTGTGCTGGGGCTGGTAGAGAACAGCTCGACCACCGCCATCGTCGAGAAGATCCGCAAGGCCTAGCTGCCGCGCCCGGCCGTCGCCACTCAGCGCGCGACGGCCAGGGCGCGGCCGATCCACCAGTCCTTCCAGCGAATGCGCTCGTCGCGCACCACCCAGCCGTCCTGCGGCGCGAAACTTTCCGACAGCCACAGTCCGCGGGTCGCCACCGGGCTCAGACGGCCGTTGTGCAGCTGTAGCAGCTGCTCCTGCGGCTCGCCATGCTGCAGCGGAATCAGGTAGAGATCGGCCTGACTGCGATCCAGTCGGGCGACCAGTTCGCCGTCCTCGAGGCGCTCGTCGACATGGAACAGGCTTGGCCGATGCACGTCCTTCGGCACTTCCAGACGCATGTCGTAAACCAGCTGCAATGAGGCCGTGGGCAAGTGCACATAGGCACGTGGGCGCTCCATCAGCACCCGCTCGCTGCAGTGCACGGGTCGTGTGGCGCCGGTCAGCGAGGCGAGTGAGAAGTGCGGTGTTTCGCGGTACTGCAGCGGGCCTTCGTATGGCGCCGGCAGCCAGGTATCGCCGAAGCGACCGCTCAGCCAGCCTTCCGGGGTTTCCAGCAGGCACTCCTCGGCAATTTCCTGAATGGCGGTGAGCAGCGGCAGGTTGAGTTCGTGAGCCGGCACGTAGCCGGAGATCAGCTTGAGTACCACGTCGCCGCGATCCAGCCGTTGCTGGCGTACCAGCACCCAGTATTCGCGATCCTGCCAGCCGAGGGTGAGGCGCACCGAAACGCCCAGATTGGCCAGCTCGAGGGCGAAGCGGTGGGTGCTGGGGACCTCGACCGGGCGCCGACGCTCGATGACTTCGCCGAAGTTCAGCGGCCGGCCCAGGCTCTGGTAATTGAGGCGGTCCGGGTTGGCCTCGACGTACAGCGGCAGCGTCTTGAAGGCGGTGGGGCTCTTGCGCAGCAGAACGGTCGGCATGCGGTTCCTCCTGGCGGCGAATTCGGCAGTAGCAGCCTTGGGCGGAGGAAACAGCCTAGCCCAGGCGTGCCTCAGTTGCCCGTCAGTACGGCGGCGGCGGTGCGCACGTTGTCGATCAGATGCTGCGGGTTGATGGTGCCGATGATCGCCGCGCCGACGCCGGGGTGGCCGAACAGCAGCTCGAAGCTGCGTCGCACCGGGTCCTCGCCTGGCCGTAGGCAGGCGTGGCCGCTGGCCAGCGCCTTCTTGATCAGGATGCCCTTGGCGTGGGCGGCGGCGTAGTCGAGCACCGGGCGTTCGGCCTGCTCGTTAAGGTTGTAGGTGACCATCGCGCAATCGCCGTCCTGCAGCGCCAGCAGGCCGCCCTCGACGGTCTTGCCGGAGAGCCCGTAGGCGAGAATCTTGCCCTCGCGCTTGAGCTCGGCGAGTGTCTGGTAGACCTCGGTGTGGCGCAGGATATCCACGTCGTTGCCGTCCGAGTGCACCAGCACCAGGTCGATGCGGTCGGTGCGCAGGCGCGCGAGGCTGCGGTCCACCGAGAAGCGCGTGTGCGCGGCGGAGAAATCGAAGCGCGACTGGCCGTTGTCGAACTCCTCGCCGACCTTGCTGACGATCACCCAGTCGTCGCGCTGGCCGGCCAGCAACGGGCCCAGGCGCTCCTCGCTGACGCCGTAGGCCGGAGCGGTGTCGATCAGGTTGATGCCCAGCTCGCGGGCCAGCGCCAGCAGTCGGCGGGCCTGCGCGTCGTCGGGAATAGCGAAGCCGCTGGGATATTTCACGCCCTGATCGCGGCCCAGCTTGACCGTGCCCAGGCCCAGCGGGGAGATCGTCAGTCCGGTGCTGCCGAGCGGCCGATGCAGGTCATGCAGCGTGGCGCTCATAGCAGACCCTCCCAGAACGGACCGCTGACCGGCGGTCGCGGCAGCGCCGGCAGGGGCGGATGGTTGCCCGGGCGGATGCCGTCGCGGGCGAGGGCAGCTTCGACGCGGTCGGAGAAGTCCGGTGACAGTGCCAGCTTGGTCGGCCAGCCGACCAAAAGTCGGCCCTGTTCGGCAAGGAAGGCGTTGTCCGGGCGCGCCAGGCTGGACTGTGCCGGCTCGGCACGGTCGATCCGCAGCGTGGCCCAGCGCGCGGTGGACAGGTCGATCCACGGCACCAGTTCGGCCAGTTCCTGTTGTGCTGCGGCGATCTGCGCGGCCTCGTCGCGCGCCACGCCGGCGGCTTCGGCCAGGTCGCCGCCGAGATACCAGACCCATTCGCCGTCTGCGGCCGGATGGCTGGTCACGGTGAGCCGCGGCTTGCTGCCGCCGCCCAGGCAATGCGCGTAGAGCGGTTTGAGCGTCGGCGCCTTGAGCATGACCATGTGTAGCGGTCGGCGCTGCATGGCCGGCTGCTGCAGGCCGACGGCGGCGAGCAGCTCGGCGGTGCCGCCGCCGGCGCTGAAGACGATGCGTTGTGCGCGGATGGCGCGGCCGTCGACGCGCAGGCCGACCAGCTCGCCGTCCTCGTGCAGCGGCTCGATCCGCTCACCGGCCAGCAGGCTGTCGCCGGCCAGTTCCGCCAGGCGCGCGATCAGGCTCGGCACGTCGAGCACCAGCTCGCTGAGGCGGTACACCTTGCCCTTGAACTGCGCATGCTGCAGTGCCGGCGGCAGCGCATCGCCCTTGACCTGGCCGACCCGCGAGCGCACCGCCTTGCTGGCGAAGAAGCTGGTGAGATTGCCGGCCAGCGTGCCCGGCGACCACAGGTAGTGCGCATCGGACAGCAGCCGCACGCCGGTCAGATCCAGCTCGCCCTGGCCGTCGAGCGCCTCGCGCCAGCGGCGTGGCATGTCGGCGATGGCTTCCGAGGCGCCGGTCAGCGCGCCGTGCAGCGCATACTTGGTGCCGCCGTGGATGATGCCCTGGGATTTCACGCTCTGCCCGCCGCCCAGTGCGCCTTTGTCGACGAGCAGAGTGGCGAAGCCCAGGCGGCGCAGGCGGGCATTGAGCCAGAGACCGGCGACACCGCCGCCGACGATGAGGACGTCGGTGCTGAGGGATTCGGACATGGCGCGACCTCGCAGGAAAACAGGGCGGCAGTATAACTGGCGACGGCATTGGCGCAGCCACCGGCTGGGTACCGCCGTGCCCACCTGCCGGATTCGCCGCGCCGGGGCATGCGCGCCGCACTCGCTGCCGTGACGGGCGTTTGCGCTACCGCCGCCTCCGTTTTGCAGCGGTTTCCGCTACCATGCCGCTTTCGTTGCGCCGGGACAGAAGCGATGGAGTTTCTGCTGTATCTGCTGTTGGGAAGCGGTGCCGGCGTGCTGGCCGGGCTGTTCGGCGTGGGCGGCGGGCTGATCATCGTGCCGGTGCTGGTGCTCAGCTTCGGTGCCC
Organism: Pseudomonas phenolilytica; assembly: GCF_021432765.1. Taxonomy (NCBI): domain Bacteria; kingdom Pseudomonadati; phylum Pseudomonadota; class Gammaproteobacteria; order Pseudomonadales; family Pseudomonadaceae; genus Pseudomonas; species Pseudomonas phenolilytica. The sequence continues at coordinate 645,867 of NZ_CP058908.1, read as the reverse complement.
AGGGGTTCTCGCCGGAGGTGCTGACGCATCTGGCGGTCGGTACGTCGCTGGCCACCATCGTCTTTACCTCGATCAATTCGATTCTCACCCACCACCGCAAGGGCGCGGTGCGCTGGCCGATGGTGCTGTGGATGACCATCGGCATCCTGCTCGGCGCGGCGCTCGGCAGCCTGACGGCCGCGGCGCTGCAGGGCGCGATGCTGCAGCGCATCATCGGCATCTTTGCCATCGTGATGGCGGTGCAGATGGCCTTTGACCTGCGTCCCAAGGCCAGCACCGGCCAGCCCGGCAAGCCCGGGTTGTCGCTCGCCGGCGTGGTGATCGGCTGGGCGTCGGCGATCTTCGGTATCGGCGGCGGTTCGCTGTCGGTGCCCTACCTGTCCTGGCGCGGCCTGCCGATGCAGCAGGCGGTGGCGACCTCGGCGGCCTGCGGCCTGCCGATCGCTCTGGCTGGGGCTGTGAGTTTCATCGTTGTCGGCTGGCAGACGCCCGACCTTCCCGAGTGGAGTCTGGGCTTCGTCTATCTGCCGGCCGTGCTCGGTATTGCAGCGACGAGCATGTTCTTCGCCCGCCTCGGTGCTCGGCTGGCGCATCGCCTTTCGCCGCGCGTGTTGCGGCTGCTGTTCGCGCTGCTGCTGCTGAGTGTCGGTACCCATTTCTTGATTTGAGGAATCACCATGCTGGCTTACCCGCAGATTGATCCGGTGGCGGTTGCCATCGGCCCGTTGCAGATTCACTGGTACGGGCTGATGTATCTGATCGGCATCGGCGGCGCCTGGTGGCTGGCCTCCGGGCGCGTCGCGCGCTTCGCCCCCGAGTGGCCGAAGGACAAGCTTTCCGACCTGGTGTTCTGGGTGGCGATGGGGGTGATCGTCGGTGGCCGCCTGGGTTATGTGCTGTTCTACGACCTGGCCGCTTACCTCAATCAGCCAAGCCTGATTCTGCAAGTATGGAAGGGCGGCATGTCGTTCCACGGCGGGTTGCTCGGCGTGCTGCTGTGCACCTGGATCTTCGCCCGGCGCAACGGCAAGAGCTTCTTCGAGCTGATGGACTTCATCGCGCCGCTGGTGCCGATCGGCCTGGGCGCCGGGCGCATCGGCAACTTCATCAACGCCGAGCTGTGGGGCAAGGCGACCGACGTGCCCTGGGCGATGGTCTTCCCGACCGATCCGCAACAGCTGGCGCGGCATCCGTCGCAGCTCTACCAGTTCGCCCTGGAGGGCGTGGCGCTGTTCGTCATCCTCTGGATCTACTCGCGCAAGCCGCGCCCGACCATGGCGGTGTCCGGCCTGTTCGCGGTGTGCTACGGCATCTTCCGTTTCATCGTCGAGTTCGTCCGCGTGCCGGATGCGCAGCTCGGCTACCTGGCCTTCGGCTGGCTGACGATGGGGCAGGTGCTCTGCGTGCCGATGATTCTGCTGGGCGTCGGCATGATTGCCTGGGCCTACAAGCACAACCCGCGCAAGGCCATCGCCTGACCGTCCGGCTCCGCCGGCGCGACAAGCGCGGCGGGGCCTCTTACCATTGCCCCTTTTTCCAGTTCCGAGCCCGCGATGAAACAGTACCTCGACCTCATGCGCCACGTGCGCGAGCACGGCACCTTCAAGAGCGACCGCACCGGCACCGGCACCTATTCGGTGTTCGGCTACCAGATGCGTTTCAACCTGGCCGACGGCTTCCCGCTGGTGACCACCAAGAAGTGCCACCTGCGCTCGATCATTCACGAACTGCTGTGGTTCCTGAAGGGCGACACCAACATCGGCTACCTGAAGGAAAACGGCGTATCGATCTGGGACGAGTGGGCCGACGAGAACGGCGACCTCGGCCCGGTCTACGGTTATCAGTGGCGCAGCTGGCCGGGGCCGAACGGCGAGTCGGTCGACCAGATCGCCAACCTGCTGCAGATGATCAAAAAGAATCCGGATTCGCGCCGGCTGATCGTCTCGGCCTGGAACCCGGCCCTGGTCGAGCAGGCCGCGCTGCCGCCCTGTCATGCGCTGTTCCAGTTCTACGTCGCCGACGGCAAGTTGAGCTGCCAGCTGTACCAGCGCTCGGCTGACATCTTCCTCGGCGTGCCCTTCAACATCGCCAGCTACGCGCTGCTGACGCTGATGATCGCCCAGGTCTGTGGTCTGCAGCCCGGCGAGTTCATCTGGAGCGGCGGCGACTGCCACCTCTACGTCAACCATCTGGAGCAGGCCGACCTGCAGCTGTCGCGCGAGCCGCTGCCGTTGCCGACGATGAAGCTCAACCCCGCCGTGCAGGACCTGTTCGCCTTCCGCTTCGAGGATTTCGAGCTGGTCGGCTACCAGAGCCATCCGCACATCAAGGCGCCAGTCGCCGTCTGACGTGCGTGGCGGACGCCTCAGTCCTCGTCGTCGCGCCGGGTTAGCCGGCGGCCGAAGCGCGAGGCATAGAACTCGCCGATCATGCCGCGGCGGAACACCAGCACGCAGATCATGAAGATGACCCCGGTGACCAGCGTCACCGGCAGCTCCGACGTGGCGAAGTAGTTGCCCAGCCCCGTGACCAGCGCCGCGCCGAATGCCGGGCCGATCAGCGTGCCGATGCCGCCGAGCAGGGTCATCAGCACCACCTCGCCGGACATCTGCCAGCTGACGTCGGTGAGCGTGGCGAACTGGAACACCAGCGCCTTGAGCCCGCCGGCCAGCCCCGCCAGCGCCGCCGACATGACGAACGCGCCGAGCTTGTAGCGCGCCACCGAGTAGCCGAGCGAGATCGCGCGGTTCTCGTTCTCGCGGATCGAGCGCAGGATCATGCCGTACGGCGAGTGGATCACCCGCCAGATCACCAGCAGGCCGGCGAGGAACACCGTCAGCACGAAGAAGTACATGTACAGCGGCTCGGCGAGATCGAGCAGGCCGAACAGCCGGCCGCGGGGGATGTTCTGGATGCCGTCCTCGCCGTGGGTGAACGGCGCCTGCAGGCAGAAGAAGAAGAACATCTGCGACAGCGCCAGGGTGATCATCGTCGAGTAGATGCCCTGGCGGCGAATCGCCAGGAAGCCGATCACCAGCCCGAGCAGCGCGGCGCCAGCAACGCCGACCAGGATGCCCAGTTCCGGCGTCAGCCCCCACTCCTTCACCGCATGAGCGGTGAAATACGCTCCGCCGCCGAAGAACGCCGCGTGCCCGAACGAGAGGATGCCGGTATAGCCGAGCAGCAGGTTGAAGGCGCAGGCGAACAGCGCGAAGCACAGCACCTTCATGATGAAGATCGGATAGAAATAGAACGGCGCCAGCACCAGCGCCAGCACCCCGACGCCGATCAGCAGGGTTTCCAGACGCAGCGCCGGGCGCTTGGTCGTGACGATGCGGGTTTGACTGTTCATCCGGCGTCCCTCCCCATCAGGCCGGCGGGGCGGACCAGCAGTACGATCGCCATGATCACGAAGATCACGATGTTGGAGGCTTCGGGGTAGAACACCTTGGTCAGCCCCTCGAGGATGCCGAGCATGTAGCCGGTAAGGATCGCGCCGAGGATCGAGCCCATGCCGCCGACCACCACCACGGCGAACACCACGATGATCAGGTTCGAGCCCATCAGCGGGCTGACCTGGTAGATCGGCGCGGCGAGCATGCCCGCGAGGCCGGCCAGCGCCGCGCCCATGCCATAGGTGAAGGTCAGCAGCAGCGGCACGTTGATGCCGAAGGTGCGCACCAGCGTGGGGTTCTCCGTGGCCGCGCGCAGGTAGGCGCCCAGCTTGGTTTTCTCGATCAGCAGCCAGCTGGCGATGCAGATCACCAAGGATGCCAGCACCACCCAGGCGCGGTACTTGGGCAGGAACATGAAGCCCAGGTTGTAGCCGCCGGCCAGCTCCTTCGGCACCGCATAGGGTTGCCCGGACGAGCCGTAGAAATAGCGGAACGCGCCTTCCAGCGCCAGCGCCAGGCCGAAGGTGAACAGCAGCCCGTAGAGGTGATCGAGGTTGTATAGCCGCGACAGTGCCAGCCGCTCGACCAGCGCGCTGCCCAGGCCGACGATCAGCGGCGCGAGGATCAATGCCGGCCAGTAGCCGATACCCAACGTGGCCAACAGCAGGTAGCCGGCGAAGGCGCCGATCATGTACTGCGCGCCGTGGGCGAAGTTGATGATCTTCAGCATGCCGAAGATGATCGCCAGGCCGAGGCTGAGCATGGCGTAGAACGAACCGTTGATCAGGCCGATCAGCAGCTGGCCGAGAAACGCCTGGATCGGTACATCGAAGATCGTCGTCATCAGACCCCCAGGGCGTCGTTGAGCGTCGCCATGCGGCCGGGCAGTTCGGCGACGGCGAAGCGGTCGATCACCGTGCCGTGGTCGACCACGTAGAAGCGATCGGCGACCTTGCTGGCGAAGCGAAAATTCTGTTCCACCAGCAGGATGGTCATGCCGCGCTGCTTGAGCGTCTGCAGCACCTCGCCGATGCGCTGGACAATCACCGGCGCCAGGCCTTCGGTGGGCTCGTCGAGCAGCAACAGGCGCGCGCCGGTGCGCAGGATGCGCGCCATCGCCAGCATCTGTTGCTCACCGCCGGAGAGCTTGGTGCCGGGGCTCTTGCGGCGCTCCTCGAGGTTGGGGAACAACTGGTAGATCTCCGCCAGCGTCATGCCGCCCTTGGCGATCACCGGCGGCAGGGTGAGGTTCTCCTCCACCGTCAGCGTGGAAAAGATGCCGCGCTCCTCCGGCACGTAGCCGATGCCGTGGCGCGCGGTGCGATGCAGCGGCACGTGCAGCATGTCCTTGCCGTCGAAGCGGATGCTGCCGCTGCGCTTGCGGATAATGCCGACGATGGCGCGCAGCGCGGTGGTCTTGCCCACACCGTTGCGCCCGAGCAGGGTCACGGTTTCGCCCTGCTGCACGTCCAGGTCGATGCCGTGCAGCGCATGGCTCTCGCCATACCAGGCGTTGAGATCGCGCACGCTGAGCAGCGCTTCAGTCATCTTCGGTCCCCATGTAGGCCACCCGCACGCGCTCGTCCTGACTGACGCTGCGGTAATCGCCGGAGGTGAGAATTTCGCCGCGTTGCAGCACGGTCACCTGATGGCAGAGATCGGCAACCACCTTGAGGTTGTGCTCGACCATCAGCACCGCGCGCTCGGTGGCCACCTCGCGGATGATGTCGGCCACCACGTGCACATCCTCGTGGCCCATGCCGGCCAGCGGCTCGTCGAGCAGCAGCACCTTGGGCTCCAGCGCCAGCGTGGTGGCCAGCTCCAGCACGCGCTTGCGCCCGTAGGACAGATCGGCCGCCGGCTCGTGACGGCGGTCAGCCAGTCCCACGGATTCGAGCAGCTGCATGGCGCGGCCGTTGAGCCGGTTGAGCGAGCGCAGCGGCAGCCAGCACTGGCTGGCCAGCCCGTTTGGGCGCTGCAACGCCACGCGCACGTTGTCCAGCACCGAGAGGTGCGGGAACACCGCGGAGATCTGGAACGAGCGCACCAGCCCCATGCGCGCCACCTTGGCCGGATCGGTGCGGGTGATGTCCTGATCGAGCAGATGGATGCTGCCGGCGGTGGGCTGCAGGAACTTGGTCAGCAGGTTGAACACCGTGGTCTTGCCTGCGCCGTTGGGGCCGATCAGCGCATGCACCCGCGCATGGCGCACGTCGAGGTCGACGTTGTTGACCGCGACAAAGCCGCCGAACTCCTTGCGTAGGCCACGCGCCGCAAGCAGCACCGGATGCGCTTGCGGCGTCGCGGGCGCCTCTGGCCGTGCCGCCGCTGCGCTCATTGCCCGACCAGCTCGCAGCCGCTGTCGGCCGGCTTGAGGTAGGCCTCGTCGCCCGGCACGGTGGCCAGCACCTTGTAATAGTCCCAGTCGCGCTTGCTTTCCTCCGGCTTTTTCACCTCCATCAGGTAGACGTCGCTGATCAGCCGGCCGTTGGCGCCGACCTTGGCGTTGCGTGCGAAGACGTCGTCGACCGGCATCTCGTGCATCGCCTTGGCCACCGGCTCGGTGGCGTCGCTGCCGACCTTGTCGATCGCCTTGAGATACTGCATGACCCCGGAGTAGGTGCCGGCATGGATCATGTTGGGCATGCGCCCGGTGCGCTTGAAGAAGCGCTCGCCGAACTCGCGGGATTGGTCGTCACGGTCCCAGTAGAAGCTCTCGGTAAGGGTCAGCCCCTGCGCGGCGTCGAGGCCCAGGCCGTGTACCTCGGCGAGGGTGAACAGCAGCGCGGCGAGGCGCTGGCCGCCGGCGACGATGCCGAACTCCGCGGCCTGCTTGATGCTGTTGGCGGTATCCAGGCCGGCGTTGGCCAGACCGATGACCTTGGCGCCGGACGACTGCGCCTGCAGCAGGAAGGACGAATAATCTGTGGTGGCCAGCGGGTGGCGCACTGCGCCCTTGACCTCGCCGCCCTTGGATTTGACGAACTTGGCGGTCTGCTCCTCCAACGAGTAGCCGAAGGCGTAGTCGGCGGTGAGGAAGTACCAGCTGTCGCCGCCCTGGGACACCAGCGCGCCGCCGGTGCCGACCGCCAGCGCATGGGTGTCGTAGGCCCAGTGGAAGCCGTAGGGCGAGCACTGCTTGCCGGTCAGCTCGGTGGTGGCGGCGCCGGTGACCAGGTTGATCTTCTTCTTGCTCTTGGAAATGCCCTGCACCGCCAGCGCCACGGAGGAGGTGGTCAGCTCCATGATCGCGTCCACCTGCTCGCGGTCGTACCACTGTCGCGCGATGTTGGAGGCGATGTCCGGCTTGTTCTGGTGGTCGGCGGTGACGATCTCGATCGGCATGCCCTGCACCTTGCCGCCGAAGTCCTCGGCGGCCATCTTCGCCGCCTCGTACGACCATTTGCCGCCGAAGTCGGCATACACCCCCGACTGGTCGTTGAGGATGCCGATCTTCACCTTGCCGTCGGAAATCTCGGCGGCGGATGCCGGGGTGGCGAGTGCGGCCGCGAGGGTTGCTGTTGCGATGGCGGAAAGTCTCATGCAGGTCTCCTTACGTGCGGAGCCGCGGCGCAGTGGTTCACTGGCCCGGCAGGGAAGAGAATCGAAGCGGCAAGCGGACGGGTGCCCAGCGGCGGCCGCGCAGGTCCATGGAGGACGGCGCGATTGGGGCGCAGCCTGGAACGGGTGGGTGACGTAATAGCGCGGCAGCGCTCGCTCGGAGGCGGCGCGTCGGTGCGGCGCGTCGGCATTCGCGACGCTGCGCAGGGGGTGGCGGTGCCGGCCCTGACGAGGCGCATCGGCGATCCCTTGTTGTTCTTATTCGGTAGAGCTAACCGTAGCAGGGGAACGCACGGGCGCAACCGGGCAGGACGTGTGGCGCGTATCGCGCCGCCACCGGCTAGGGTTTTTTCCGAACGCTCATCTGTTTGTCATCTTTGCCGTATAGACTCGACCGGTCAGGTTAGGGAGGTGCGACATGCGCAGGGTGGTGTTCAATCAGAAAGGCGGCGTCGGCAAATCCAGCATCGCCTGCAATCTGGCGGCGGTGAGCGCGGCCCAGGGTTATCGCACGCTGCTGGTGGATCTCGATGCACAGGGCAATTCGACGCACTACCTGACGGGCCTGACGGGCGAGGACGTGCCGACCGGGATCGCCGATTTCTTCAAGCAGGTGCTGGCCAGCGGCCCGGCCGGCAAGAAGGCGCGACCGCCCATCTTCGAAACGCCGTTCGACAACTTGCACCTGATCACCGCGACCGCCGAGCTGGCCGACCTGCAACCTAAGCTGGAGGCCAAGCACAAGATCAACAAGCTGCGCAAACTGCTCGACAACCTCGCCGACGACTACGAGCGGATTTATCTCGATACGCCGCCGGCCCTGAACTTCTACACCGTTTCGGCGCTGATCGCCGCCGACCGCTGCCTGATTCCCTTCGACTGCGACAGTTTCTCGCGCCAGGCGCTGTACGGCCTGCTGGATGAGATCGAAGACCTGCGTGAGGACCACAACGAGGCGCTGGAGGTCGAAGGCATCGTGGTCAATCAGTTCCAGCCGCGTGCCGCGCTGCCGCAGCAGATGATCGCCGAGCTGCTGGAGGAGGGCCTGCCGGTGCTACCGGTCAACCTGATGAGTTCGGTGCGCATGCGCGAATCGCACCAGGCGTGCATGCCGCTGATCCACTTCGACCCGCGGCACAAGCTGAGCCTGCAGTTCGTCGAGCTGCATGATCTGATCGAAAGCTAGCGCGCCACCAGCACGTCGCACGGCGGTTGGTCGAGGAACTGCCGCGTCAGGCTGCCGAGCAGGGCGCTGCTGAGTTCGCCGCGACTGTGCCCGCCCAGCGCCAGCAACTGCGGATGCAGTTCGTCCAGTGCCGCCTCCAGGCAGTTGTTGCGCTCGCCCTGATGCAGGCTGTAGCTCAGCGTGGCGCCGCTGTCCGGCAGCGTGGCCTGAACATCCTCGACCAGTTGCTCGAACAGTTCGTGCTCCAGCGCCAGCGCATCGGCATCCGCACCGTGAATCTCGGCCACTTCGTGGATATGCAGGGCGTGCAGCTCGCCGCTGGCCGGCAGCAGTCGCCAGGCGATCTGCAGCGCGCGGTTGGCGCAGGGTGAGAAGTCCAGCGCGGCGAGCGCGCAACTGTACGGCTCGACTGCCGGATGGGCTGCCAGCAGCAGCGGCGCCGGGCTGGCCAGCAGGATGCGTTCCAGCGTGGTGCCGGCGAAGCCCAGGCTGGAGTGGCGATGGTGGCGGCCCAGGACCAGCAGGTCGGCTTCCAACCCCTGTGCCTGGGTCAGTACCTCTTCCACCGGCTGGCCGTGTCGCAGCCACAGTTGCGCCGTCGCCGCGCCATTGGCTTGCAGGCGCGCCTGCAGATCGGCGCGCACGAGGGCTTCGTCCTGCGGCTCGCCCCGACTGTCGAGCACATGCAGCAGGCTCAGCCGGGCACCGCTCTGCTGCGCCAGCTGCGCGGCGCGGCGCAGGGCGAGGTCGGCTTCGGGGCTGAGATCGTGGGCGACGAGAATGTGCTGAACCATGCTGGCCTCGCGGTGACGGAAAGCCCGAGTATGCCGCGCCCGGCGGGCGCTGTCCCGCGGTGCGCTGCGTCAATCGCGGTGCCTCGCTCGCTGATCCGGCGCAACGGACAGGTGCGGCGAAGGACGCCGTGCTTTTGTTGGTAGGTACGCTGCGGCTATGCTTGCCGGCATTCGCAGGAGGGGATGGATGAGCAAGGTCAGTGTGTTGATAGTGGATGATGCGCCGTTCATTCGCGATCTGGTGAAGAAGGGGCTGCGCGGACACTTTCCCGGCATCGGCATCGAGGAGGCCGTCAACGGCCGCAAGGCGCAGCAGATGCTCGGTCGCGAGCGCTTCGACCTGATCCTCTGTGATTGGGAAATGCCGGAAATGTCCGGCCTCGAGCTGCTCACCTGGTGCCGCGCGCAGGAGGCACTGAAGACCACTCCGTTCATCATGGTGACCAGCCGCGGCGACAAGGAGAACGTCGTGCAGGCGATCCAGGCCGGGGTTTCGGACTACATCGGCAAGCCGTTCACCAACGAGCAACTGACCAGCAAGGTGCGCAAGGCACTCGGCCGCGCCGGCAAGCTCGACGCGCTGGCCGCCAGTGCGCCGGTGCGCGCGCTGTCGCCCGGGATGGCCAACGACTCGCTGGCCGCGCTGACCGGTGGCAAGGCCGAGGTGGTGCGTCCCGCGCCGGCCGCTGCGCCGATTGCCGCTTCTCCGCTGCTGCAGCCAGCCGCCGCGCCAGCCGCGAGCAAGCCGGCCGCGGCAACCGGCGGCCGCGGGCAAGGCCAACTGCGTCTGGCGGCCGGTACGCTGGCGTGCGTGATCAAGGCGCTGAGCTTGAAGGAGGCGCTGCTGGTGGTGCGTCGCGGCGAGCTGCTGCCGCAGGTGCTGGAAAGCGCCGTGCTCGATCTGGAGCAGGGCGAGGGCGGCGAGATCGCTCGGCTGAACGGCTACCTGCACGCAGTGGCCGCGCTGGAGCCCAAGCCCGACAGCGAGTGGCTGCAGCTGTCGTTCCGCTTCGTCGACCGCGATGCGCAGAAGCTCGATTACCTGTCGCGACTGATCGCGCGCGGCACCGCGCAGAAGCACTTCGTGCCCGGCGCCTGAGCACGTCGCGCACAGTTCGTCGGCAGGCGCCGTGCACAAGCTGACCGGCTTCACACCCCGACGGTCGGTGGCTCGCGGCGTCCTGGCGGCGCTGCTAGTCTTCGCCCTCCAACAGACTTCACGACTAGAACTGCCGTTATGCTGGGGCGTCTTCTTCCTTTGCTCGGGCTGTCGCTGCTGGCCTCGCCCGCGCTGGCTCTGACCATCTACAAGTACACCGATGCCAATGGCGTGGTGACCTACAGCGACCAGGCTGCGCCCGGTTCGCAGGTGTTCGTCTTCCGCGACCGCATGGTGGAGAAGCTCGACAATCAGGTGAAGCTGGAAACCCGCAAGCATGCGGCCGGTGAAACGCTGGTGGTGCGCAACGACCTGTTCGCCCCGGTGGATATCGAGCTGAAGCTGGAGGGGGTCAGCAATGCGGTGGGTGCCCCGGCCGAGCCGATCCGCTGGGTGCTGCCGCCGCGCAGCCAGATTCGCCTGGCCACGCTGGCGCCGCGCGATGCCAGCAAGCCGCTCCGCTACACGCCCAAGCTGCGTCATGCGCTGGGCGATCCGCGACTGCTGCCCAAGCCCTATAAGTATCCGCTGCCCTGGCGTGGCGGGCCGTTCCGCCTGACCCAGGGCGCCAACGGCCAGTACAGCCACTTCACGCCCAAGGGGCGGCATGCGGTGGATATCGCCATGCCCGAGGGCACGCCGATCATCGCGGCGCGTGGCGGCATGGTGGTGAAGGTGGAAAATCAGCAGAGCGGGCGTGGTACCAACCCGGCCGGCAACTTCGTGCGCATCCTGCACGACGACGGCACGATGGGCGTCTACCTGCACCTGATGAAGGGCTCGGTGACGGTGCAGGAAGGTCAGCGGGTGGCCACCGGCACGCGCCTGGCACGCTCCGGCAATACCGGCAACAGCACCGGGCCGCACCTGCATTTCGTCGTGCAACGCAACGTCGGCCTGGCGGTCGAGTCGATTCCCTTCGCCTTCTCCCAGCCGGTCGACAGCCTGCCGAATTTCGCGGTGGGCGGCGAGTAACCGACGCCGCTGCGGTTGCTAGGACTCCTGGCGAAGTACCTTGGCCAGCACGATCTTCGGCCCGCGCATCTTCTTGACCACGATCTGCAGGCCTTCGACCTGCAGCTCCTCGTTTTCCTCGGGAACCCGCTTGAGGGTTTCGTAGATCAGGCCAGCCAGCGTTTCGGCCTCGACATGGTCGAGGTCGACATTCAGCAGACGCTCGACCTTGAACAGTGGCGTGTCGCCGCGCACCAGCAACTTGCCGGGCTGGTAGGCGAGGATGCCGCGCTCGGTCTTGCGGTGCTCGTCCTGGATGTCGCCGACCAGCACCTCGAGCACGTCTTCCATGGTCAGGAAGCCAATCACCTTGTGATCGCCTTCCTCCACCAGCACGAAATGCGCGCCCCCCTGGCGGAATTGGTTGAGCAGCACGTTGAGCGGCATGTGCTTGGAGACACGTTCCAGCGGCCGCAGCAGATCGTGCAGGTCGAAGTGCTCGGCCAGTCGTTCGTCCTCGGCCAGCGCCAGCAGCAGGTCCTTGATGTGCAGCAGGCCGACGTACTCGCCCTGGCTGCTGTCGTACACCGGGTAGCGGCTGTACTTGTGGCGGCGGATGGTGTCGAGGATGTCGCCGAGCGGTGCGTCGTGCTCCAGCTGCAGCAGATCCTCGCGGGAGTTGGCCCAGTCGACCACCTCCAGCTCGCTCATCTCCACCGCCGAAGCCAGTACCTGAATCTGCTGGTCGCTCGGGTTCAGCGCGCGGTTGGAGTGCAGGATCAGCTTCAGCTCCTCGCGGCTGTAGTGGTGCTCGTGGTGCGCGCCCGGCTCGCCCTGGCCGGCCAGGCGCAGGATGGCGTTGGCGCTGGCGTTGAGCAGGTAGATCGCCGGGTACATCAACCAGTAGAACAGGTACAGCGGCACGGCCGTCCACAGCGACAGCAGTTCGGGCTTGCGGATTGCCCAGGACTTGGGCGCCAGCTCGCCGACCACGATGTGCAGGTAGGAGATGATGAAGAACGCGGTGAAGAAGGCAATGCCGTGCACCAGCGCTTGGTTGTCGATGCCGACCAGCGCCAGCAGCGGTTCGAGCAGGTGGGCAAATGCCGGCTCGCCCACCCAGCCAAGCCCCAGCGACGCCAGGGTGATACCCAGCTGGCAGGCCGACAGGTAGGCATCCAGCTGGTTATGTACGGTGCGCAGGATGTGCCCGCGCCAGCCGTGCTGACTGGCGATCGCCTCTACCTTGGTGGCGCGCAGCTTGACCATGGCGAACTCGGCGGCGACGAAGAAGCCGTTGAGCAGGACGAGGAAAAGGGCAAACAGAATCAGGCCGAAATCAGCGAAATAGGAGGGTGCAACGTAACTGGGGGAAGGGTCCATGGGGTGTTCTGGATGGCAATGGAGCGCTCAGAATGGGGGCGGCGCGCGGGCTTTTCAAGCAACCATCCGACGATCGCGTGGTTGCGCCGTGGGATCCGCCGGCGCCCCGGTCGTCAGCGCTGCGCGATCTGTGACGTCGGAAAATGGCAAGTAAAGGTGCTGCCTTTGCCCGGCGAGCTGTTGATGTCCAGCCGACCCTGATGGCGCAGCAGCACGTGCTTGACGATCGCCAGGCCGAGACCGGTGCCGCCGGTATTGCTCGCGCGGCTGGAGTCGACGCGATAGAAGCGCTCGGTCAGCCGCGGCAGGTGCTTGGGCTCGATACCCAGGCCGGAATCCTCCACGCTCAGGTGCGCGCCGGCCTCGTTGCTCCACCAGCGGATGTGAATATCGCCGCCGCCAGGCGTGTATTTCACCGCGTTGAACACCAGATTGGAGAACGCACTGCGCAGCTCGGTCTCGCTGCCCTTGAGCCACAGCGCGGCGTCGGCGTCGAGGCTGATGCGGTGCGCGTGGCTGCCGGAAAGGGCGCGCGCGTCGCTGGTTATCGATTGCAGCAGCGGCGCGACGGCGATCGGCTGGTTGTCGGTCGGCCGGTTGCTGGCTTCGAGCTTGGCCAGCAGCAGCAGGTCATTGATCAGGTGTTGCATGCGATCGGTCTGCTGGTTCATCTGCTGCAGCGCGCGCAGCAGGCGCGGATTGATCTGCTCCGGGTTGTCCAGCAACGTCTCCAGATAGCCGGCGATCACCGTCAGCGGCGTGCGCAGCTCATGGGAAACGTTGGCGACGAAGTCCTTGCGCATCTGCTCGAGCTGATGCACCCGCGTGACGTCACGCACCACCAGCAGGCGTTCGCTGTTGCCGTAGCGGGTGATGGTGATCTGCAGGCGCAGGCGGTCGTTGACCGGCGCCGGCAGCTCCAGCGGCTCGTCGTACTGGCCGCCCTCGAAGTAGTCCTTGAAGCGCGGATGGCGTACCAGGTTGGTGATCGGGTGGCCGATGTCCTGCGGTTTCTTCAGGCCGAGCAGGCGGTCGGCGGCGATGTTCCACCATTCCAGGTTGCCGTCGCTGTCGAGCATGATCACCGCGTCCTTCAGTGCCGCGGTGGAGCCCTGCACGCGGTCGATCACCGCCTGCAGCTGGCCGCGCAGGCGCAGGTCGCGGCGTTGCAGCTGGTAGAGGTTGTCGAACACCTCGCCCCAGACGCCGGCGGCATCGGGGGGTGGCTGGTCGGCATCCTTGCGCTGCAGCCAGTGCTGCAGGCGGCGCAGCTGATGGAAGGTCCAGCCCAGATAGCCGCCCAGACCGAGCACGAGCATCCAGGCGTATTCGCCAGTGACCAGCCCGAGCAGCAGGCAGGCGCCCAGCAGGAGCAGGAGACGGCGGACGAGCGTGCCTTGCCAGTTCTGGTTCAACCGAGAAGCTCCATGCGGACGGTAGGGTGGCGGTGAGGTGTCAGACCTTGCTGGAGAAGCGATAGCCGGTGCCGCGTACGGTCTGGACCAGGTTCTCGTAAGCCTCGCCAAGCGCCTTGCGCAGTCGGCGGATATGCACGTCGACGGTGCGCTCCTCGACATAGACGTTGCCGCCCCAGACCTGATCCAGCAGTTGGCCGCGAGTATAGGCGCGCTCCTGGTGCGTCATGAAGAACTGCAACAGACGGTATTCGGTCGGGCCCATCTCGGCCGGCTTGCCGTCGATGGTGACGCGGTGGCTGATCGGGTCCAGCAGCAGGCCGCCAACCTCGATGGGCGCCTCGCTGTCGGTCGGCGCGGCGCGGCGCAGCACGGCCTTCAGGCGCGCTACCAGCTCGCGGGGGGAGAACGGCTTGGTGATGTAGTCGTCGGCGCCGACTTCCAGGCCCTGGATCTTGTTGTCCTCTTCGCCCTTGGCGGTGAGCATGATGATCGGGGTGTCGGCGGTCAGCTCGTCGCGCTTGAGGCGCCGCGCCAGCTCGATGCCAGAGGTACCGGGCAGCATCCAGTCGAGCAGGATCAGATCGGGCTGGCGATCGATGATCAGCGCATGGGCCTGCTGGCTGTTTTCCGCCTCCAGGCATTCGTAGCCGGCCATTTCCAGGGCGACGACGATCATCTCGCGGATCGGCGCTTCGTCGTCGACGATCAGTATGCTCTTGCCGTTCATGGTCACGCCTCGGTCATTCTGTCGTTCGGCATTAGATAACGGAATTATTGCAGCGATGTGACAGCACGAGGGCAGCGGCTGGCGAGGTCGGCCGGCGTGCCATCAAAGCGCCATTGGCTGGCTGTTTTTTGCGCGATAGCTGCCTGTTGCCCACAAAATCGCGCACGTTGACTCAGCGCAGTTCAGCCGGCCTTGAGCGCGTAATCCGCCACGATGCCGGCGAAGATCGCCAGGCCGGCCCAGTGGTTGTGCAGGAAGGCGGCGAAACAGCGCTGCCGGTCGCGTGAGCGGGTGTAATGGAATTCCCACAGGTAGCAGGCGGCGGCGAGCGCCAGGCCGAGGTGGAACCATTGCCCCAGCTCGAAGCGCGCGCCAGCCAGCAGCAGACAGAACAGCATCAGGCCCTGCAGGCCGAGGATGATCACCCGGTCGGCATCGCCGAACAGGATGGCGGTGGAGCGGATGCCGATCTTCAGATCGTCCTCGCGGTCGGCCATGGCGTAGTAGGTGTCGTAGGCCACCGTCCACACCACGTTGGCGATGAACAGCAGCCAGGCCTCCGGCGGCAGCGTGCCGCGGGTGGCGGTGAAGCACATCAGGATGCCCCACGAGTACGCCGCACCGAGCACCACCTGCGGGTAGTAGGTGTAGCGCTTCATGAACGGATACAGCGAGGCGACCGCCAGCGCGCCGAACGACAGCCAGACCGTGAGTGCGTTGGTCAGCAGCACCAGGCCGAAGGCCAGTGTCACCAGCACGGCGAACAGTATCCAGGCCTCGCGCACGCGGATGCGCCCGGTGGCCAGCGGGCGGTTGCTGGTGCGCTGCACGTGGCCGTCGAAATTGCGGTCGGCGAAATCGTTGATCACGCAGCCGGCGGCGCGCATCAGCACCACGCCGGCGCTGAAGATGAACAGATGCTTGAGACTCGGCACGCCCTCGGCGGCGATCCACAGCGCGGTGAGGGTCGGCCACAGCAGCAGGTAGATGCCGATCGGCTTGTCCATGCGTGTCAGCTGGATGAAGTCCCAGGCGCGTGGGTGCAGGCGATTGCACGATTGCAGGAGTTTCAGATACATCGGCGGTCTCCGTGCGGAAGATGACGAATCAGGCGCGGGCAGCGCGGCTCATGGCGCGATGCCGGCGGCTTGCCAGAGTTCGGGCAGGAATACCTCCGCCACCAGCACGCCGAGGTGCTCGCGGCTGAAGCGCGAGCGGCGCGCCCACAGGTCGGGCTGGCGATGCTCCGGCGGCAGCCAGGCGGCGGGGTAGCGGCAGGCTTCTAGCGTGCCGCGGGCGAACGCCGGATCGCTGAACAGCAGTTCGCCGAGCGAGCGACTGCCGAGGCCCTGCAGGTCCATGCCGGAACGCTCCAGCGCGGCGCGCGCGGCGACGCTGCGGGCGAATACCCAGGGCCGGCCGTGGCCGCACAGGTAGACTTCGCGCACCCAGCCCTGGCTGCCGGGCGCCACTCCGAGCGCGACACACTCGTCGTCGCGCAACGGCTCCCAGGCCTGGTGCAGCGGGATCACGCTGAAGGCGCCGGCGGCCAGCTCGGTCAGGCGACGGGTCAGCGAGCCCTTGTCGACATAGAGCCAGTCATGCTGCAGCGGATCGAGCGGCGTCGGCAGTTGGTTGGCGGTCAGCCAGGTGTGGAGTTCGGGCACGGGCGATAGAGGGTGCGATTCAGGAAAGGCGGGGAGTCTAACAAGAAAGCCGGCAAGCGCGCTGACTGCGCCGGTTGCACGGGTTGCCGATGTTGGTTACAACCCTGCGCATGCCCCGCCCGGAAGGTCCGCCATGCACGACTCGATGATGAACGGCTCGATGATCAACGATAGTGCGGTGTACAAGACACTGCTCGAATCGACCAAGGCCATTCCCTGGAAGATCGACTGGGCCACCATGACGTTTGCCTATATCGGCCCGCAGATCGAAGCCCTGCTGGGCTGGCCGCAGGGCAGTTGGCTGAGCGCCAATGACTGGGCCGAGCGCATGCACCCGGAAGACCGCGAGTGGGTGGTGAATTTCTGTGTGGCGCAGTCCCAGTCAGGCCTCGACCACGAGGCCGACTATCGCGCTCTGACCCGCGACGGCCGCTATGTGTGGATTCGCGATGTGGTGCATGTGCTGCGCAATGCCGCGGGCGAGGTCGAAGCGCTGGTCGGCTTCATGTTCGACATCAGCGAGCGCAAGCAGACCGAGCAACAGCTGTTGCAGCTGCAGAAACAGCTGGAAGAACTCTCCTATCAGGATGGCCTTACCGGCGTGGCCAACCGGCGCATGTTCGACAACCGCTTGCAGATGGAGTGGAGCAACGCCCAGCGCAACAGACTGCCGCTGTCGCTGATCCTGTTGGATATCGACTACTTCAAGCAGTACAACGATCACTATGGTCATGTGCGCGGCGACGATTGCCTGAAAAGCGTTGGCCAAGCCCTGAGCGGGGCCGCCGTGCGCCCGCGTGATCTGCTGGCCCGTTATGGCGGTGAAGAGTTTGTCCTGTTGCTGCCAGAGACCGATGCCCAGGCCGCGGCCCAGGTTGCCGAGCGCTGTCGCCAGCTGATTCGCGGGCAGAACATCCAGCACGCCCACTCCCAGGTCGCACCGCTGCTGACGATCAGTCTCGGCGTGGGTACCCTCATCCCGGGCCCGCTCGACCAGCCCCAGGCCTTTCTCGAAAGGGTGGATCGCCTGCTCTACAAGGCCAAGCATCAGGGGCGCAACCAGGCGGTACTGGCTTAGCCCGAAGGCGACTCGCCCAGCGCGCCAGGGTGGATGTAAAACGACATTCACCCTACGTCCATCCGTTCCAGTTCGGGTTTACGCCCAGCCTTCCAGGCGCATGGTGGCTCGCACCAGGCGTTGTTCTTCCTGTTCGATCTCCCGCAGGTTGTCGCGAATGCCGTGCACGTGGTCGCGCGCGGCGCGTTGCGCCTGGTCGGGCAGGCGTTCGGTGACCGCGTGGAACAGCCGCGAGTGCTGGCGGTCGATCTGCCGCTTCTGCACCGGGCGGTGATAGAGGTTGTTCACCGAGGCGAACACGGTGGACAGCATCAGGTCGGTGAGCGACTGCAGGGTGTGTACCAGCACCGGATTGTGCGAGGCCTCGCAGATGGCCAGGTGAAAGGCATGGTCCAGGCGCGCGTGCTCGCGCGGGTCGGCGTCCTGCACGTCGGAATGGGCGGCGAGCATTTCCTCGTAGCGCCGGCGCAGCAGCACGAAATCGGCATCGGTGCCGCGCAGCGCGGCGAGCCGCGCCGATTCGCCTTCCAGTAGCGCGCGCACTTCCAGCAGGTCGTACAACGTGCGCGGCTGCGAATTGAACAGGTGCATCAGCGGACTGGCATCGCGCTTGTCCGACAGCTGCGCAACGAAGGAGCCGCGACCCTGCGCCGTCTCGATGATCCCGCGCCCGCGCAGCACGCGCAGGCCCTCGCGCAGGGCCGAGCGTGAGATGCCGAGTTTCTCGCACAGGCGCCGCTCCGAAGGCAGTGCCTGGCCGGCTTTGAGCACGCCATCGACGATCAGGCGCTCGATCCGCTCGGCGACCACGTCAGCGACTTGACGACGGTCATTGTTCTTTTCGCTCAACATGCAGGTGCTCTCACTGCTGGTAGGACCAGTTTGCGGACAGTTTACCCCGAGTAGCTTCCTGCGTGCAGAAATGGCGGCTTGCCTGGTATTCAGGTAGTGCTTGAGCGGCTATCACTACAGAAACTGGTAGGACCAGTTGGCGCCGGCATGGACGTGTCGGCGTCGCGCAGGCTAAACATGCGGCATCTCACCGCAGCGGCCGTGCTGGGGTGACCGTACGAGAGCGGCGAATCTGCATGAATATCCTCTACGACGAACGCGTCGACGGCGCGTTGCCCAAGGTCGACAAGGCCGCCCTGCTGGCCGAGCTGCAGCGCACGCTGCCGGACCTGGAAATCCTCCATCGCGGCGAAGACCTCAAGCCGTACGAATGCGACGGCCTGTCGGCCTACCGCACCACGCCGATGCTGGTGGTGCTGCCCGAGCGCGTCGAGCAGGTCGAAACGCTGCTCAAGCTCTGCCACCAGCGCGGCGTGCCGGTGGTCGCCCGCGGCGCCGGTACCGGTCTGTCCGGCGGTGCGCTGCCGCTGGAGCAGGGCATCCTGCTGGTGATGGCGCGCTTCAACAAGATTCTCGAAGTCGATCCGGCCGGGCGCTTCGCCCGCGTTCAGCCCGGCGTGCGCAACCTGGCGATTTCCCAGGCCGCCGCGCCCTACGAGCTGTACTACGCGCCGGACCCGTCGTCGCAGATCGCCTGCTCGATCGGCGGCAACGTCGCCGAGAACGCCGGCGGCGTGCACTGCCTGAAGTACGGCCTGACTGTGCACAACCTGCTCAAGGTGGAAATCCTCACCGTCGAAGGCGAGCGCATGGTGCTCGGCTCGGACGCGCTGGACTCGCCGGGCTTCGACCTGCTGGCGCTGTTCACCGGCTCCGAGGGCATGCTCGGCATCGTCACCGAGGTGACCGTCAAGCTGCTGCCCAAGCCGCAGGTGGCCAAGGTGCTGCTGGCCGCGTTCGACTCGGTGGAGAAGGCCGGGCGTGCGGTGGGCGACATCATCGCCGCCGGCATCATCCCCGGCGGGCTGGAGATGATGGACAACCTGTCGATCCGCGCTGCCGAAGACTTCATCCACGCCGGCTACCCGGTGGATGCCGAGGCGATCCTGCTCTGCGAGCTGGACGGCGTCGAAGCCGACGTGCACGACGACTGCGCGCGCGTCAGCGAAGTGCTCAAGCTGGCCGGCGCCACCGAAGTGCGCCTGGCGAAAGACGAAGCCGAGCGCGTGCGTTTCTGGGCCGGACGCAAGAACGCCTTCCCGGCGGTCGGGCGCATTTCGCCGGACTACTACTGCATGGACGGCACCATCCCGCGGCGCGAGCTGCCGGGCGTGCTGCGTGGCATCGCCGAGCTGTCCGAGCAGTTCGGTCTGCGCGTGGCCAACGTGTTTCACGCCGGCGACGGCAACATGCACCCGCTGATCCTCTTCGATGCCAACCAGCCCGGTGAGCTGGAGCGTGCCGAGGACCTCGGCGGCAAGATCCTCGAACTCTGCGTCAAGGTCGGCGGCAGCATCACCGGCGAGCACGGCGTCGGGCGCGAGAAGATCAACCAGATGTGCGCGCAGTTCAACAGCGACGAACTGACCCTGTTCCACGCGGTGAAGGCGGCCTTCGACCCGAGTGG
Source organism: Pseudomonas phenolilytica (assembly GCF_021432765.1). Classification (NCBI taxonomy): domain Bacteria; kingdom Pseudomonadati; phylum Pseudomonadota; class Gammaproteobacteria; order Pseudomonadales; family Pseudomonadaceae; genus Pseudomonas; species Pseudomonas phenolilytica. Next base: position 626,066 of record NZ_CP058908.1, on the reverse strand, counting down.
CCTGCTCAACCCTGGCAAGAACATCCCGACCCTGCACCGCTGCGCCGAGTTCGGCCGCATGCATATCCACAACGGCGAACTGCCCTTCCCCGAACTGGAGCGCTTTTGATGACGGTTTCATTCGATGCCAGCGAGCAGTTGCTGGAACAGGTCAACCAGGCGCTGGCGAGCAAGACCCCGCTGCGCATCCAGGGCAGCGGCAGCAAGGCCTTCCTCGGTCGCGCGGTCGAGGGCCAGTTGCTCGACGTGCGCGCCCATCGCGGCATCGTCAGCTACGACCCCACCGAACTGGTGATCACCGCGCGTGCCGGCACCCCGCTGGCCGAGCTGGAAGCCGCGCTGGATGCCGCCGGGCAGATGCTGCCCTGTGAGCCGCCGCATTTCGGCGAAGGCGCCACGGTCGGCGGCATGATCGCTGCCGGGCTGTCCGGCCCGCGCCGGCCGTGGAGCGGTTCGGTCCGCGATTTTGTCCTCGGCACGCGGATCATCACCGGGCAGGGCAAGCACCTGCGCTTCGGTGGTGAGGTGATGAAGAACGTCGCCGGCTACGACCTGTCGCGCCTGATGGCCGGCAGCTTCGGCTGCCTCGGCGTGCTCACCGAAGTTTCGCTCAAGGTGCTGCCCAAGCCGCGCCAGTGCACCAGCCTGCGTCTCGAGATCGATCTGGAGCGCGCGCTGCTCAAGCTCGCCGAGTGGGGCCAGCAGCCGGTGCCGATCAGCGCGGCCAGCCATGACGGGCGATTCCTCAACCTGCGCCTGGAAGGCGGCGAAGGTTCGGTCAACGCCGCGCGCGAGCGCATCGGTGGCGACGATCTGGACGCCGGTTACTGGAGCGAGCTGCGCGAGCAGCGCCTGGCGTTCTTTGCCGACGCACGGCCGCTGTGGCGGCTGTCGCTGCCGAACAACACGCCGGCGCTCAACCTGCCGGGCGAGCATCTGGTGGACTGGGCCGGCGCCCAGCGCTGGCTAAAGACCGATGCCGATGCGGTGACCGTACGCGGCATCGCCGTCGAGGTCGGCGGCCACGCCAGCTGCTTCACCGCGGGCGCGACGGCCAATCCGTTCCAGCCGCTGTCCGCACCGCTGCTGCGCTATCACCGCCAGCTCAAGGCCGCGCTCGACCCGCAGGGGATCTTCAACCCCGGCCGCATGTATTCCGAGGTCTGACGACGTATGCAAACGAATCTGAGCGAAGCCGCCAAGCAACTGCCGCGCGCCGAGGAAGCCGAGAGCATCCTGCGCTCCTGCGTGCACTGCGGTTTCTGCAACGCCACCTGCCCGACCTATCAGTTGCTCGGTGACGAGCTGGACGGCCCGCGCGGGCGCATCTACCTGATGAAGCAGATGCTCGAAGGCGGCGAGGTGACCGAGAGCACCCAGTTGCACCTGGACCGCTGCCTGACCTGCCGCAACTGCGAGACCACCTGCCCGTCCGGGGTGAAGTACCACAACCTGCTGGACATCGGCCGCGACTTCATCGAGCGCCAGGTGCCGCGTTCCAGCGGCGAGCGCCTGCTGCGTAGCGGTCTGCGCACGGTGATCCCGCGTCCTGGCCTGTTCAAGGCGCTGCTCAGTGCCGGCAATGCGCTGAAACCGCTGATGCCGGCCTCGCTGAAGGACCACCTGCCGCGCGAGATCCGCCCGGCCAAGCCGCGCCCGCAGGTGATGCACAGCCGTCGCGTGTTGATGCTCGAAGGCTGCGTGCAGCCGAGCCTGTCGCCGGCCACCAACGCCGCCGCCGCGCGGGTGCTCGATCGCCTCGGCATCAGCGTCAGTCCGGCGCGTGAGGCCGGTTGCTGCGGCGCGGTGGATTACCACCTCAACGCCCAGGAGGCCGGCCTGGACCGCGCGCGGCGCAACATCGACGCCTGGTGGCCGGCCATCGAAGCCGGTGCCGAAGCCATCGTGCAGACCGCCAGCGGCTGTGGCGCCTTCGTCAAGGAATACGGCCACCTGCTCAAGGATGACCCGGCCTACGCGGCCAAGGCCGCGCGTGTCAGCGAACTGGCCAAGGATCTGGTCGAGGTGCTGCGCAGCGCCGAGCTGGAAAAGCTCGATGTGCGCGCCGACAAGCGCATGGCCTTCCACTGCCCGTGCACCCTGCAGCACGCGCAGAAGCTCGGCGGCGCGGTCGAAGACGTGCTCACCCGCCTGGGCTTCCAGCTCACCGCGGTGCCCGATGCGCACCTGTGCTGTGGCTCGGCCGGCAGCTATTCGATCACCCAGCCGGAGATTTCCCACCAGCTGCGCGACAACAAACTCCATGCACTGGAGAGCGGCAAGCCGGAGGTGATCGTCACCGCCAACATCGGCTGCCAGACCCACCTCGATGGCGCCGGCCGCACGCCGGTCAAGCACTGGATCGAAGTGGTCGAGGAATCGATGGGCTAACCGTGGAAAAGGCTGCGCCGTTTTCCACCCTACGACGCGCGAGCCGTAGGGTGGACATCTCGCGCAGCGCATGTCCACCGAGCCACTCCGGCCCGCCCGCCGCGCGCCAACCGAACAATCGAAATACGCAGACAGGAGAATCGAGATGAAAAGCAAAGCCGTACTGAGCCAGACCGAAGTGACCGCCATCCTCGCCGCCGCCCGTGCCGAAGCGCAGGCCAACGGCTGGGCCGTGACCATCGTCGTCGCCGACGACGGCGGCCATCCGCTGGCGCTGGAGCGTCTGGACGGCTGCGCGCCGATCGCCTCCTACATCGCTACCGAGAAGGCCCGCAGCGCGGCCGTCGGTCGCCGCGAAACCAAGGGCTACGAGGACATGGTCAACAACGGCCGCAATGCCTTCCTCTCCGCGCCGGTGGTTTGCTCGCTGGAGGGCGGCGTGCCGCTGGTGGTCGACGGCCAGGTCATCGGTTCGGTTGGCGTGTCCGGCGTGACTGCCGCGCAGGACGCGCAGATCGCCAAGGCGGGCGTTGCCGCCCTCGCTCACTGATTCAGGCACAAGGAGAACAATAGATGTCCGAGCGTGTAACCCTGGGCCGCCTGCAGGTCGCGGCCAACCTCAAGCGTTTTGTCGAAGACGAAGTCCTGCCGGGCACCGGTATCGACGCCACCGCGTTCTGGCGGGGCCTGGACCAGCTGGCCCACGACCTGGCGCCGAAGAACCGCGCCCTGCTCGCCGAGCGCGATCGGCTGCAGCTCGAACTGGACGCCTGGCACAAGGCCAACCCGGGCCCGATCAAGGACATGGCCGCCTACCGCGCCTTCCTCGAGTCCATCGGCTACCTGCTGCCGGTGCCGGGCGAGGTGAAGATCGACACCGCCAATGTCGACAGCGAGATCGCCACCCAGGCCGGCCCGCAGCTGGTGGTGCCGATCATGAACGCGCGCTACGCGCTGAACGCCGCCAACGCCCGCTGGGGCTCGCTGTACGACGCGCTCTACGGCACCGACGCCATCTCCGAAGAAGGCGGCGCGCAGAAGGGGCCGGGCTACAACGAAGTGCGCGGGGCCAAGGTCATCGCCTACGCGCGCAACGTGCTCGACCAGGCCGCGCCGCTGGCTGAAGGCAGCCACGCCGACGCCACCGCTTACCGCGTGCAGGACGGCCAGCTGAAGATCACCCTGGAAAACGGCACCGTCACCGGCCTCAAGCAACCGGAGAAGTTCGTCGGCTTCCAGGGCGAAGCGGTCGAGCCGCGCGCCGTGCTGCTGAAGAACAACGGCTTGCACATCGAGATCCAGATCGACCCGAACAGCCCGATCGGCCAGACCGACCCGGCCGGCGTGAAAGACCTGCTGATAGAAGCCGCGGTCTCGACCATCCTCGACTGCGAGGACTCGGTCGCCGCGGTGGATGCCGACGACAAGGTGCTGGCCTACCGCAACTGGCTGGGCATCGTGCAGGGCACCCTCAGCGAGGAAGTCGCCAAGGGCAATTCCAGCTTCGTCCGCCGCCTCAACCCGGACCGCGAGTACAGCGCGCCGAACGGCGGCACGCTGAAGCTGCACGGCCGTTCGCTGCTGTTCATCCGCAACGTCGGCCACCTGATGACCAACCCGGCGATCCTGCTCGAAGACGGCAGCGAGATCCCCGAAGGCATCATGGACGGCGTGTTCACCAGCCTGATCGCCAAGCATGACCTGGCGCGCAAGGGCAACTCGCGCACCGGCAGCTTCTACATCGTCAAGCCGAAGATGCACGGCCCGGCCGAAGTCGCCTTCGCCGACGAGCTGTTCGGCCGCGTCGAGGACCTGATCGGCGTGCCGCGCTTCACCCTGAAGATGGGCATCATGGACGAGGAGCGCCGTACCAGCGCCAACCTCAAGGCCTGCATCGCGGCGGCCAAGAGCCGTGTGGCGTTCATCAACACCGGTTTCCTCGACCGTACCGGCGACGAGATGCACACCTGCATGGAAGCCGGCCCGGTGCTGCGCAAGGGCGACATGAAGAACACCCCGTGGATCAAGTCCTACGAGCGCAACAACGTGCTGGTCGGCCTGGCCTGCGGTCTCGCCGGGCGCGCGCAGATCGGAAAGGGCATGTGGGCCATGCCGGATCTGATGGCCGCCATGCTCGAACAGAAGATCGGCCATCCGAAATCCGGCGCCAACACCGCCTGGGTGCCGTCGCCCACCGGCGCGACTCTGCACGCACTGCACTACCATCAGGTAGACGTGCAGGCGGTGCAGCGCGAACTGGAGAAGGTCGACCTGGCCGCCGAGCGCGAGCAACTGCTCAGCGACCTGCTGACCATCCCGGTGGTCGCCGAGGACAAGTGGAGCGCCGAAGAGAAGCAGCAGGAGCTGGACAACAACTGCCAGGGCATCCTCGGTTACGTGGTGCGCTGGGTGGAGCAGGGCGTCGGTTGCTCCAAGGTGCCGGACATCCACGATGTCGGCCTGATGGAAGACCGCGCCACCCTGCGCATCTCCAGCCAGCACATCGCCAACTGGCTGCACCACGGCGTGGTCAGCCGCGGGCAGGTGCAGGAAACCCTGGAGCGCATGGCCAAGGTGGTCGACCAGCAGAACGCCGGCGACCCGCTGTACCGCCCGATGGCGCCGGACTACGCCAAGTCCATCGCCTTCCAGGCGGCCAGCGACCTGGTGTTCAAGGGCCGCGAGCAGCCGGCCGGGTATACCGAGCCGCTGCTGCACCAGTGGCGCCAGCGCTTCAAGGCGGCCAACCCGGCCTGAAGCGAGCCATGAACGGCAAGGCGGGAGCTTGTCTCCCGCCGGTACAAGACAGGAGCCCCGGACGCCGCTTTCGCGTTCGGGGCTTTCGAGCATGGGGATCTGCCACGCGGTACGGCAGGCACCCGGGGGGTCCGCAACAGACGGCCGTAGGCCGTGACGGCGCGGGGTTCCATGCAAGGCACCGGGCTTGCCCGGACATAAGAAAAGCGGTTCACAACAAAAACAGGGACTACTAATGAGTCAAACACTACTGTCCATACTGGCCTTCGTGCCGCTGGTGCTGGCGGGTGTCCTGCTGATCGGCTTTCGTTGGCCGGCCAAGTACGCGATGCCGCTGGTTTTCGTCCTCACTGCGCTGATCGGCCTGCTGGCCTGGGACATGACCCTCAACCGGGTCATCGCTTCTACCTTGCAAGGGTTGATCCTCACCGCGGCGATCCTCTGGATCATCTTCGGTGCGATCCTGCTGCTCAATACCCTCAAACACTCCGGTGGCATCTCGGCGATCCGGCGCGGCTTCTCCGACATCAGCCCCGACCGTCGCGTGCAGGCGCTGATCGTGGCCTGGCTGTTCGGTTGCTTCATCGAAGGGGCCTCCGGCTTCGGTACGCCTGCGGCGGTGGCGGCGCCGTTGCTGGTGGCGCTGGGCTTCCCGGCGCTGGCCGCGGTGGTGCTGGGCATGATGGTGCAATCCACGCCGGTGTCCTTCGGTGCCGTGGGTACGCCGATTCTGGTCGGTGTCGGCGCGGGTCTGGACAAGACCGGCATCAGCGCGCAGCTGGCGACCGTGGGCAGTAACTGGGAGGTGTTCTTCCACCTGATCTTCTCGCGGGTGGCGATCATCCATGCGCTGTGCGGCATCCTCATGCCGCTGATCATGATCAGCATCATGACGCGCTTCTTCGGCCGCAATAAGTCCTGGTCCGAAGGGCTGGTGGTGGCGCCGTTCGCCATCTTCACCGGCCTCTGCTTCGTGATTCCGTATGCCGCTGCCGGCGTGTTCCTCGGTCCGGAATTCCCCTCGATCATCGGTGCTCTGGTCGGTCTGGCCATCGTCGTACCGGCGGCCAAGGCCGGCTTCCTGCTGCCCAAGCAGAGCTGGGACTTTGCCCCGGCCAGCGAATGGCCGGCGGAGTGGATGGGCAAGATCGAGATGAAGATCGAGGACATCGCCGGCAAGACGCCGATCTCCGTGCCGATGGCCTGGGCGCCGTACCTGCTGCTGGCGGCATTCCTGGTGATCTCGCGGGTGTTCCCGGACGTCAAGGCGGCGTTGATGTCGCTCTCCTTCGGCTGGAAGGACATCCTCGGTGAAGCCGGCGTCTCCGGTACGCTGGAGCCGCTGTACCTGCCCGGTGGCATCCTCTGCATCGTCGTGGCGATCACCTTCTTCCTGCATCGCATGAGCGCGCGCGAGCTGGGGGCGGCGATCAACGAGTCGAGCCGGACGCTGCTCGGCGCGGGCTTCGTGCTGATCTTCACCATTCCGATGGTGCGTATCCTGATCAACTCGGGGGTCAACGGCTCCGATCTGGTGTCGATGCCGGTGGCGATGGCGCAGCTGGTGGCCGACAGCGTGGGTTCGGTGTATCCGTTCTTCGCGCCAGCGGTGGGTGCACTGGGGGCCTTCATCGCCGGTTCCAACACCGTGTCGAACCTGATGCTCTCGCAGTTCCAGTTCAACACCGCGGGCCTGCTGGGTCTGTCCGGTGCGCTGATGGTGGCGCTGCAGTCGGTGGGCGCGGCGGCGGGCAACATGATCGCCATCCACAACGTGGTCGCGGCTTCGGCTACCGTGGGCCTGCTCGGGCGCGAAGGCATCACCTTGCGCAAGACCATGCTGCCGACGCTGTACTACCTCGTCCTGGCCGGCAGCATCGGCCTGCTAGGCTTCTACGTACTGGGCATCACCGATCCGCTGGTGGGCGTCGCCCGCTGAGTACGCAGCAACCCTGAACGACGGGCGGCCTTGGCCGCCCGTTTCGTTCGTGGATGGCAAGTCCGTGCGTGCTCGTATAGCGTGCGGTTCGATGAATACGGTATCGAGGTCCGGAATGAACAAATGGCAATGCGTGGTATGCGGATTCATCTATGACGAAGCGGCGGGGTTGCCCGAGGAGGGCATCGCGCCGGGCACCCGCTGGGAAGACGTACCGGAAGACTGGACCTGCCCCGACTGCGGCGTCGGCAAGGTGGATTTCGAGATGGTCGTGGTCGCCTGAGCCACGCTTCGCACTACAACGAGGAGGACAACGTGACAGCACCTATCGTGATCATCGGCACCGGCCTGGCCGGCTACAACCTGGCGCGCGAGCTGCGCAAGCTCGACAGCGCGACGCCGCTGCTGCTGATCACCAGCGATGACGGGCGATCCTATTCCAAACCGCTGCTGTCCACCGGCTTCGCCATGGGTAAGGACGCCGACGGCCTGGGCCAGGCCGATGCCGGCGAGATGGCCGAGAAGCTCAATGCCGAAATCCGCACCCACACCCGGGTCACCCGCCTCGAGCCCGCGGCGCGCCGCATCTGGATCGACAACGAGCCGGTGGCCTATCGCGATCTGGTGCTGGCCTGGGGCGCGCAGACCATTCGCGTGCCGGTCGAGGGCGATGCGCAGGACGCGATCTTCCCGATCAACGACCTGCACGACTACCGCCGTTTCCGCACGGCGGCGCAGGGCAAGCGGCGTGTGCTGATTCTCGGCGCCGGGCTGATCGGCTGCGAATTCGCCAACGACCTGCTGACCGGCGGCTATCAGGTCGACGTGGTTGCGCCGAGCACGCAGATCATGCCCGGGCTGCTGCCGCTCGAGGCCGCCACCGCGGTGCAGGGCGGACTGCAGCAGCTCGGCGCGCGCTTTCACCTGGGGCCGGTACTGCAACGCCTCGATCGCACGGGCGACGGTCTGCAGGCGCGTCTCTCGGATGGGCAGACGCTGAGCTGCGACCTGGTGGTGAGCGCCGTCGGCCTGCGACCGCGCACCGAACTGGCCGCCGAGGCCGGTCTGCAGGTGGCGCGCGGCATCGTCGTCGATCGGCTGCTGCAGACCTCGCAGCCGCACATCTACGCACTGGGCGACTGCGCCGAAGTGGAAGGGCTCAGCCTGCTCTACGTGATGCCGCTGATGAGCGGCGTGCGCGCACTGGCCAGGACGCTGGCGGGCACCCCGACGATGGTCAGCTACGGTGCCATGCCGGTCACGGTCAAGACGCCGGTATGCCCGCTGGTGGTCTCGCCGCCGGCCGTTGGTGCCGAGGGCCACTGGTCCGTGGAGGCCCAGGGAGCCGACGTGCGTGCACGCTATCTGGCGCCCTCCGGCCAGCTGCTCGGCTATGCTCTGACAGGCGCGGCAACGCAGGAGCGGATGGCGCTGAATCGGCAGCTTCCGCCGGTATTGGCGGAACTGCCGCAAGTTCTGTCGCTAAAGGCCTGAGCCGGGATCGGACTTGAGTCGTAGAAGACTGGCGCAGGTGCTAGCAGCATGCCATTCTCGACGCGTCTGCCCGGTCTAGAGCCGTCGCAGCGCCTTAGAACGCTGCTCCTCGGAGCAGCAGGACACAACAACAACAAAGTCTCAGAGGCTTCCAATGCGCAAACCGGAACTCGCCGCAGCCATCGCCGAGAAGGCCGACCTTTCCAGGGATCAGGCCAATCGTGTACTCAACGCCGTGCTCGATGAAATCACCAATGCGCTGCACCGCAAGGACAGCGTGACCCTGGTCGGCTTCGGCACCTTCGTACCGCGCCATCGCGGCGCCCGCACCGGCAAGAACCCGCAGACCGGCGAGCCGGTCACCATCAAGGCCAGCAACACCGTGGCATTCAAGCCCGGCAAGATGCTCAAGGACGCCGTCAGCTGACGTGCGTTACCCGGAGCCCCAGCGGCTCCGGGTCAACTGACCGCCCGGTCGGCCGCCGACCCCGCCGTACCCGCACTTTCGTCCGCCGATCCAGCCTCTACAATGCGGCCTTCTCCTCGAATCGGTCGGACGTCACCATGAAATTCCGTTTCCTGCTTTGGATGCTGGGCCGCCTGATGGCCAAGGCCAGCCGTACCAACCCCGAGTTCCAGCAGCAGCTGGGCGACAAGAACCTGACCTTCCAGCTGCATACGCTCGACGGCAAGGTGGCGCGGCAGTTCGTCGTGCGCGACCAGCGTGTCACCAGCAAAAGCGGCCCGGCGAGCGAGCCGGCGTTTTCGCTGGGTTTCAGGGACGCGGTCTATGGGTTTGAGACCATGACGGCAAAGAACAAGCAACTGGCGTTCATGCAGGGGATTCAGGACAAGAACATTCAGATTCAGGGGAATCCGGCGCTGGTGATGTGGTTTCAGGGTCTGACCAAATACCTGACGCCTCGTAAGAAGAAGTGACTCTGCCGCGTCACCTTCAAGAACCGTAGGGTGGAGAACCGCGTAGCGTTTTCCACCTCGTAGGGCGTCCCTGCCGGCGGACGACGCCGCGCTTTCCTCGGCACGACCGAAGCGCAGGCTCCAGCATTCGCCGATAAGCCGGTCCGCGGGACTATGCCCCGTCCTGCTCCCGCCAAACCCTCGCCTCCTCCTTCAACCAATCGCGAAACGCCACCAAACTCGCCGACTCCACCTTGCGCTCCGGAATCATCAGGTAGTACGCCCGCGTCTCGCTGCGATAGGCGTGCGGATGCGCCAGCACCAGCCGTCCCTCGGCCAGTTCCCGCTGGATCAGGAACGGCGGGATCAGCGCCACCCCCATGCCATGCTCGGCCGCCTGCGCCAGCATGGAGAACAGCTCCAGCCGCGGTCCGGTCATGTCGCGGGCGACTTTCAACCCCAACGAATCGAACCACTGGCGCCAGGCATAAGGTCGGGTGGTCTGCTGCAGCAGCGGCATTTCGGCCAGGGCCTGGGTCGTGAACGGCTGACCGTCGCATAGCAGGGCCGAACTGCAGACTGGCTGCAGGTCCTCGGGCATCAGGTAGTGCGCCTCGGTACCGGACCAGTCGGCATCGCCGAAGTAGATGGCAGCATCGAACTCGGTATCGGCAAAGAGAAAGGGCCGGGTGCGGTTGGTCAGGTTCACCGTGATTTCCGGATGCAGCGCCTGGAAATGCCTGAGGCGCGGCACCAGCCACTGAGTGCCGAAGGTCGGCACCACGGCCAGCTCCAGGCTCATGGCGCCCTGCTGGCCCATCACCGACAGCGTGTCGCGCTCCACCGCGTCCAGCTGCGCGGCGATGCGGCGGGCGTAGGACTGGCCGGCGGCGGTGAGCTTCACGCCGCGCCGCGAACGGCGGAACAGCGCCAGGCCGAGGAATTCCTCCAGCCCGCCGATCTGCCGGCAGATGGCGCTCTGGGTCAGCGCCAGCTCGTCGGCCGCGCGGGTGAAGCTCTCGTGGCGGGCGGCGGCCTCGAAGGCGATCAGCGCGGCGGTACTAGGGATCTTGCGGCGCATTATGCAAAGACCTCACGGGATAAGCCTGATAATGGACCCGGAGCTTATCTCGGAGTGATCAAAACGCACAGCTTGGTGCGAAATCCTCGTTTGCGACGCACCGTCGCGGCGCCTAGGATCAGCTCATCCCGCCCGCGCGCCCGCGGTGCCGAAGACAACAAGAGGAGCCTCCCGAATGGCCGGCAAAGCAAGCTTCAACTGGATCGACCCGCTGCTGCTCGACCAGCAGCTGACCGAGGAAGAGCGCATGGTGCAGACCAGCGCCGCGCAGTTCGCCGCCGACAAGCTGGCGCCGCGGGTGCTGGAAGCCTTCCGCCATGAGCGCACCGATCCGGCGATCTTTCGCGAGATGGGCGAGACCGGCCTGCTCGGCGCGACCATTCCCGAAGCCTACGGCGGCAGCGGGCTGAACTACGTGTGCTACGGTCTGATCGCCCGCGAGGTCGAGCGCATCGATTCGGGCTACCGCTCGATGATGAGTGTGCAGTCCTCGCTGGTGATGGTGCCGATCTTCGAGTTCGGCAACGAGGCGACCAGGCAGAAGTACCTGCCCAAGCTGGCCAGCGGCGAATACATCGGCTGCTTCGGCCTCACCGAGCCGAACCACGGCTCCGACCCTGGCTCGATGGTCACCCGGGCGAAAAAGGTCGACGGCGGCTATCGCCTGTCCGGCAGCAAGATGTGGATCACCAACAGCCCGATCGCCGATGTCTTCGTGGTCTGGGCCAAGGATGACGCCGGCGAGATTCGCGGCTTCGTGCTGGAAAAGGGCTGGGAAGGGCTGTCCGCCCCGACGATTCACGGAAAAGTCGGCCTGCGCGCCTCGATCACCGGCGAGATCGTCATGGACAACGTGTTCTGCCCGGAAGAGAACGCCTTCCCCGATGTGCGCGGGCTGAAGGGGCCGTTCACCTGCCTGAACAGTGCCCGCTACGGCATCAGCTGGGGTGCACTGGGCGCCGCCGAGTTCTGCTGGTACACCGCGCGCCAGTACGTGCTCGACCGCCAGCAGTTCGGTCGGCCGCTGGCGGCCAACCAGCTGATCCAGAAGAAGCTGGCCGACATGCAGACCGAGATCACCCTGGCCCTGCAGGGTTGCCTGCGCCTCGGCCGCATGAAGGACGAGGGCACCGCCGCGGTGGAAATCACCTCGATCATGAAGCGCAACAGCTGCGGCAAGGCACTCGACGTGGCGCGCATGGCGCGCGACATGATGGGCGGCAATGGCATCAGCGACGAGTTCGGCGTGGCCCGGCACCTGGTCAACCTGGAGGTGGTGAACACCTACGAGGGCACCCACGATGTGCATGCACTGATCCTCGGCCGCGCGCAGACCGGCATCCAGGCGTTCTTCTGACGGTTCGTAGGGTGGAAAACCGCGCCAGCGTTTTCCACCTTTGCTCCCGGTCCCGTATCCATTGGTGGAAAAGACCTGCGGTCATTTTCCACCCTACCCACGAAGGAAGTCGCGATGCCCGGCGCCCTGTCCCATATCCGCGTTCTCGACCTGTCGCGCGTGCTCGCCGGGCCCTGGTGCGGGCAGATCCTCGGTGATCTCGGCGCCGAGGTGATCAAAGTCGAGCGCCCCGGCACGGGCGACGATACCCGCCATTGGGGCCCGCCCTATCTCAAGGACCAGCACGGCGAGAACACCTCGGAGGCGGCCTATTACCTGACCGCCAACCGCAACAAGCAGTCGCTGACCGCCGACTTCACCCGGCCCGAGGGCCAACGCGTCATCCGCGAGCTGGTGGCGCAGTGCGATGTGCTGCTGGAGAATTTCAAGGTCGGTGGGCTGGCCGCCTACGGGTTGGATTACGAAAGCCTGAAGGCGATCAATCCGCGGCTGATCTACTGCTCGATCACCGGTTTCGGCCAGGACGGCCCCTACGCCACACGCGCCGGCTACGACTTCATGATCCAGGGGCTCGGCGGGCTGATGAGCCTGACCGGCCGCAGCGATGCGGAGGAGGGCGCCGGGCCGGTGAAGGTCGGCGTGGCGCTGACCGATATCCTCACCGGTCTGTACGCCACCGTTGGCGTGCTCGCTGCGCTGGCACATCGCGAACGCAGCGGCGAGGGCCAGCATATCGACACGGCGCTGCTCGACGTGCAGGTCGCCTGCCTCGGCAACCAGGCGCTCAACTATCTCACCACCGGCGTGGCGCCCAGGCGCATGGGCAATGCCCATCCGAACATCGTTCCCTATCAGGATTTCCCCACTGCCGACGGCGACATCATCCTCACCGTCGGCAACGACGGTCAGTTTCGCAAGTTCTGCGAAGTCGCCGGTCATCCCGAATGGGCCGCTGACCCGCGTTTCGCCAGCAACAAGGCGCGGGTCGCTCATCGTACCGAGCTGATTCCGCTGATTCGCCAGGCCACGGTGTTCCGCACCACCGCCGAATGGCTGGCGGCGCTGGAGCGGGCTGGAGTGCCTTGCGGGCCGGTCAACGACCTTGCCCAGGTGTTTGCCGACCCGCAGGTACGGCATCGTGGCCTCAAGGTCGACATGCCGCACCCGCTGGCCGGTAGCGTGCCGCAGGTGGCCAGCCCGCTGCGGCTGTCCGCTTCGCCAGTGGCGTACCGCAACCCGCCACCACTGCTCGGCGAGCACAGCGAGGCGCTGTTGCAGCGGCTGCTGGGCATGAACGACGAGCAGATCGCCGGCCTGCGCGCGGCCGGAGTGATCTAGCCTGGAGGCTATCTAGCTCAGAAGCCTTCCAGCACGATCTTGCCCTTGGCCTTGCCGCTTTCCAGCAGGGCATGGGCGCGACGCAGGTTGGCCGCGTTGATGGTGCCGAAGTGCTCGCCGAGGGTGGTGCGCAGCACGCCCAGATCGACCAGCTGGCTGACGCGCTGCAGCAGGTGGTGCTGCTCGATCATGTCCGGCGTCTCGAACAGTGAGCGGGTGAACATCAGCTCCCAGTGCAGCGACAGACTCTTGCGCTTGAGCTTCATCACGTCCAGCGGCTGGGCCGGATCGTCGATGAGCGCCAGGCGGCCCTGCGGCGTCAGTGCCTCGACCAGCTGGTCGAAATGCTGATCGGTCTGGGTCAGGCTGGCGACATGGCTGACGCTGGCGAAACCGGCGCGCTGCAGCTCGGCGTGCAGCGGCTGGCTATGGTCGATGACATGATGGGCGCCGAGTTCGCGGGCCCAGGCCTGGGTTTCCGGGCGCGAGGCGGTGGCGATCACGCTGACCTTCGTGAGCTGACGGGCCAGCTGCAGCATGATCGAACCGACGCCGCCGGCGGCACCGACGATCAGCAACTGCTGCCCGGCGCCCTGGCCTTCCACCAGTTGCAGGCGTTCGAACAGCAGCTCCCAGGCGGTGATGGCGGTCAGCGGCAGTGCGGCGGCCTCGGCGAAGCTCAGGCTCCGCGGCTTGCGCCCGACGATGCGCTCATCCACCAGATGGCGTTCGCTGTTGCCGCCGGCGCGGGCGATGGAGCCTGCGTAGAACACCTCGTCGCCGACCTTGAACAGGCTGACTTCGCTGCCCACCCCGACGACCACACCGGCGACGTCCCAGCCCAGCACCTTCGGCTGACCGCCCTCGGGCTGCGTGTTGCGGCGTACCTTGGTATCCACCGGGTTGACCGAAATGGCGCGCACCTCCACCAGCAGATCGCGCGGGCCGGGTACCGGCTCGGGCAGTTCCACGTCCTGCAGCGCGCGGGGATCGTCGATGGCGAGGGATTCAGAGTAGGCGACCGCTTTCATGCTGTTGCTCCGTATGGATTCGGTGGAGGGGCATGCTCAGCTATTTGACGCGGCGGAAAAACGGGGCGATAAGCGAGGCTCTTTCAACAGGATTTTGAAAATGCTGCGTATCGACGACCTGCAGCTGTTCGTCCGTACCGCCGACAGTGGCAGCCTTTCCGCCGCCGCGCGCGGGCTCGACGTGTCGCCGGCGGTGGCCAGTGCGGCCTTGAAGCGCCTGGAGGCGAGCCTGGGCGCGCGACTGTTCGTGCGCTCCACCCGCAGCCTGCGTCTGACCGCCGAGGGAGAGGCGTATCTGCTGCATGCCCGGGCAGCACTGGCCAGCCTGCACGAGGGCGCCCAGGCGCTCGCTGGCGGGCGTGAGGCGATCAGTGGTGTGCTGCAGCTGTCGGCGCCATCGGACTTCGGTCGCAACGTTCTGCTGCCCTGGCTCGACGAATTCCAGGCGAGTCATCCGCAGTTGCAGCTGCGCCTGCTGCTGGGCGACGGGCTGACCGATCTGTTCCGTCAGCCGGTGGACCTGGTCCTGCGCTATGGCGCGCCGGAGGATTCCAGCCTTGTCGCGCTGCCGGTCGCTGGCGAGAACCGCCGTGTGCTGTGCGCCTCGCCTGCCTACCTGCAGCGCCACGGCGAACCACGGCGGCTGGACGAGCTGGCGGCGCACAACTGCCTGCGCTTCATGCTCGCCGGACGTGTGCACGACCGCTGGTGCTTTCAGGAGGGACGGCGGGCGCTCACCGTGCAGGTCAGCGGTGATCGGGTCAGCGACGATGCCGACGTGGTGCGGCGCTGGGCGCTGGCCGGCGGTGGGCTGGCCTACAAGTCCTGGCTGGACATCGCCGACGACGTGGCCGCGGGCCGTCTACAGGTGCTGTTGCCAGACTGTCTCGGCGAGGCGGCGCCGCTCAGCCTGCTCTGCGCCCATCGCGCGCAGCTCGGCAAGCCGGTACGGCTGCTGCACGACTATCTGCAAACGCGCTGTTCGGCACTGCTGGCGCAGGCGCCCTGGCGCAATGGTGCTTACGTTCTGGCCGGTGCCTAGGCGCAGCGGCAATCGGTCCGCCTGAACTCTGCCGGCGCTTGGCTATCCTTATGCAGTAACCCACCACTGAAATGGACGAGCGGATCATGCAGACGCAGCGCTTCAGATCTACCTGGCAACTGGCGATTTTGCTGTTTTTCTCCGCGCTGCTCAGCGGCTGCGGCATCAACAACATTCCGCAGTACGACGAGCAGGTGAAATCCGCCTGGGCGCAGGTGGAGAACCAGTATCAGCGCCGCGCCGACCTGATCCCCAACCTGGTGGAGACAGTCAAGGGCTTCGCCCGCCAGGAGCAGGAAACCCTGACCGCAGTGATCGAGGCGCGGGCCAAGGCCACCTCCATCCAGGTGGACGCCAGCACCCTGGACAACCCCGAGCAGCTGCAGCAGTTCCAGCAGGCGCAGAACCAGCTGACCGGTGCGCTGAGTCGCCTGATGGTGGTTTCCGAGCGCTATCCGGAGCTGAAATCCAACCAGAACTTCCTGGCCCTGCAGTCACAGCTGGAGGGCACCGAAAACCGCATCGCCGTGGCACGGCGTGACTTCATTGCCGCGGTCGAACGCTACAACACCGAGATTCGCACCTTCCCCGGGCGCATCTGGCACACGCTGATGTACAGCGACATGCCGATCCGCGAAACCTTCGAGGCCACCGCCCAGAACGCCGAACAGGCGCCGCAAGTGAAATTCCAGTGAGATTCGCGTCGGTTCTGCTGCTCGGCCTGCTGTTCTGGGCTGCGGGCGTCGCCGCGCAGCCGCTGGCGTTGCCGGCGCTGAGCGGTCGGGTGGTGGATGGCGCCGAGCTGCTCGACGCCGCGACCGAGGCGCGCCTGACGCGCATGCTCGCCGCGCACGAGCAGGCCACCACCGAGCAGGTGGTGGTCGTGACCGTGCCGGATCTGCAGGGCCGCAGTATCGAGGAGTTTGGCGTGGCGCTGGGACGCGCCTGGGGGATCGGTCAGCGCGGCGAGGATAACGGCGCGCTGCTGATCGTGGCGCGCGACGAACGGCGAGTGCGCATCGAGGTCGGCTATGGCCTGGAAGGGCGGCTGACCGATGCGCAGTCTTCGCTGATCATCAACGGCATCATCGTGCCGGCCTTTCGCGAGGGCGATTTTGCGCGAGGCATCAGCGCCGGCGCCGAGGCGATGATCCAGGTGCTCGGCGGCGATCCGCTGCAAAGCGCGGCACTGCGCCCGGCAATGCCGATGGGTTCGCAGGAGCCGGGCGGCCTGGGCATCCTCGGATTCTTCCTGATGCTGGTGGCGATCTTCCTCATCGGCGGCGGTCGTGGCGGGCGCGGTGGTCGCCGCGCGCTGCTGCTCGGCGCGTTGCTGGGTGGCATGGGTCGCGGCGGTGGGGGCGGCTTCGGCGGCGGTGGAGTTTTTGGCGGAGGGGGCGGCGGCTTCGGCGGCGGCGGTGCCTCTGGTGGCTGGTAATCGAACGATGGACGCGCAATGACCTTACTGAGCGAGAGCGAGCTGCAACAGGTAGCCGCGGCGATCGAGCGCATCGAGCGCGACACCGATGCCGAGGTGGTGACCGTGCTGGCCGCGCAGGCCGACGACTACCGCTACATTCCGCTGCTCTGGGCCAGCCTGATCGCCTTGCTGCTGCCCGGCGCGTTGCTGTTCTTCGGCGGCTGGCTGAATGCCTGGCAGCAGCTGCTGGTGCAATGGGCGACGTTTCTCGTGCTGGCCGTGGCGTTCCGCGCGCCGGCGCTGACCAGTCGGCTGATTCCGCGCGCGGTGCGCAACTGGCGGGCCTGCAACCTGGCGCGACGGCAGTTCATCGAGCTGAACCTGCATCACACCGAGGCCGATACCGGCGTGCTGATCTTCGTCAGCGAGGCGGAGCGCTATGTGGAGATCCTCGTCGACCGCGGCATCGCCAGCCGTATCGACAATGCCGCCTGGGAGACGATTGTCGCCGCCTTCACCGAACGGGTGAAGCAGGGCCAGGTGCTCGAGGGCTTCCTCGGCTGCATCGAGTCGGCCGGCGCGCTGCTGGCGCGGCATGTGCCGGCCACCCATGCGCGCAACGAGCTGCCCAATCGGCTGGTGGTGCTGGACTAGCGGCGTTCGAGGAGGCCACCGCAGCTCCGCCGAACCCGTTCCCGAGGTGCGCCTCGCGCCGGCCTCAGGCCATCCCCGGCCCGTCGTCGCACGGCTTGTCCTGTGGCGCAGGCGAGAGCTCGAAGTGCTCAGCATGCTCCAGCGTGCTGGCGGCGACGCGATCGAGGGTGCCGATCTGGCCGCCGATGCTGCTGATGCTGGCGTCGCGGTGATGCGCGGGCAGCCGCTCGATAGCCGCCAGCACCTCTTCGCCGGGCACGGTTTCGCTGGCCAGCAGCCGCGCGGACACCTCGTCCAGCGCCGGCCGCAGCCGCTGCAGCAGTGCCTGGCAGTCACGTTCGAGCTGGCGGAGCAGATCATCGGCGGCGCGGATGGTGTCGCCCGAGTCGAACTCGATGTGCGCATCACGCACCGCCTGCAGGCTGAGCAGCGAGCCTTTCGGCCCCATGCCCAGCGCGCCGACCATCGACAGGGCGATCTTCGAGGCCTCCTGCAGGTCCTGCCCGGCACCGGACGAGACCTCATGGAAGTACAGCTGCTCGGCGCAGCGCCCGGCCAGCAGCATCTGGATGCGCGCGCGCAGCTCGGACTCCATGTGCAGGCGCTTGTCCTCCACCGGCGTCACCAGGGTCACGCCCAGCGCCTGGCCGCGCGGCAGGATGGTGACCTTCTCTACGCGGCCGACCTTGAGTTCGGCTGCCACCAGCGCGTGTCCGGCCTCGTGCACGGCGATGCGCTTGCGGTCGGTCGGCGACATCGGCGTCACGCCCGACGGCTGCTCGCCGATGCGGCAGGTTTCGACGGCATCGACGAAGTGGCCCATGTCGACCTGCGTGGCGCCCGTGCGGGCCGCCAGCAGAGCGGCATGGTTGACGATGTAGGCGATGGCCGCTGGCGTCAGCCCTACGCTGTTGCGTGCCAACTGGGGGAAGTCCAGATCGCTGGCGGCGCTGATCCGCCCGGCGTACAGGCGAAACAGCGCCTCGCGGTCGTCCAGTCCCGGCAGACCGACAGCGATGCTGCGGTCGAAACGGCCCTCGCGCACCAGCGCCGGGTCGAGCGAGTTGGGGAAGTTGGTCGCGCCCAGCACCAGCACGCCGCTGGCGCCGTCGAAGCCGTCCAGCTCGGCGAGGAACTGGTTGATGATGCGGTTGCTCTCGGCATCGCTGGAGCGTTGCTGTTCGGCGCGCTTGCCGATGCCGTCGATCTCGTCGATGAAGATGATGCACGGCGCCTGCTTGCGCGCGGTGCGGAACAACGCCTTGACCTTCTGGATGCCGACGCCGAAGTACATCGAGGAAAAGTCGCTGCCGGTCACCTGGATGAAACTGGCATTCGATTCGCTGGCCAGTGCCTTGGCCAGCTGGGTCTTGCCGGTGCCGGGCTCGCCGGTCAGCAGCACGCCCTTGGGCGGCCGTGCACCGAGGCGCGCGTAGGCGGCCGGATCGCGCAGGTAAGCGGTGACATCGGCGAGCGCCTGCTTGGCCTCCGCGGCGCCGATGACATCGGCGAAGGTCACGCCGCTGCCCTTGCGCTGTACCTCGAAGCCGCGGGTCTTGAGGATGAAGAACAGGGCGCCGCCGAGCAGCAGCAGGACCATGGGCGAGTAAGGCAGCAGGGACAGGTAGAACGGCTTGTCCGCCGCGGTTTCGAACAGCGTCAATGGAAACAGCTCGCCGCTGCTGGCGTAGTGGTCGAGCAGCAGTGCGGCGACCTGCCCGGACTGCTCCGGCACCCAGTAGCGCTGGCCGTCGCGGGCGCTGATGTAAACCGCGTCGGCGCCCAGTGCGGCGCTGGCGATGGCGCCGTCGCGCAGGTCGGCGAGCAGTCGGGAGAGGTCGCCGCGATGGGCTTCCCAGCTTTCGCGCGAGGTCTGCAGTTCGGCCAGCATGGCGGCCGCGGAACCGGCGGCCGGCGGTTGCACGGGTGTGGCGGGACGAGTCGCCCAGAAAGCCAGCACTGCGAGCAGCAGCAGGGCGAACATGGACAGCGCAAGACCCGGACGGCCCTGGTGCAAACGTGGTTTCTTCATTTCACATCCAATCGGGGCAGGCCCGACGCGTCGATAAAAACACTGCCCGACAGGGCAGACCACAGTTTTCTGATGCGGGCGAAACCCGCCGGCGCACAGCACGCTGTGCGTGCGGTCGCTAGCTTATGGATGCTGTTCTGTGCCAGACCGCTGGTCGGTTTTTAATCAACCGCCAGCGGCGAGGATACGGCAAGCGAGGTCGCCCGGACCGTCACGCGACGAACGGACGGCAGGTTTGCGACGAATGACAGGTCGTCGACGGAACCCTTTCGTGCTCTTGGGAGCAAGAGCGTATGCACACCCGACACCGCTCGCGCCGGTGCGATTGCATGCGGCGCTGCGGAATCTTTTGCCGATTTCAACTGCCTTAGTGGTTCGGCTTAATCATTGCCGTTCCGCTAGCTGTCGATTCGAGAGACCGATGAACGATCCGCACCTGAAGCTGTTGCGCTGCGTGGCCGGTTTGCCGGCGCTGTGGCTGGCCACGGCCGCTGCAACCGACCTGCCCGAGCCCAGCGGGCATGTGGCCCGCGTCGAGGGCGCGGCCTATGTCAGTAGCCGTGGTTATACCAATGCTGCCCGGGTCGGCCAGGCGATCATCCCCGGGGTAACGCTGAGCACCGGCGAAGGCGGCGCGCTGGGCGTGATCCTCAGCGACGGCAGTGTGCTTTCGTTCGGTCCGCACAGCGAGCTGGTGCTGGACGACTATCGCTTCGCCCCGGCCGAGGATCAGTTGCGGTTCGATGCGCGCCTGCAGCGTGGCACGTTGAATCTGCTCGGCGGCGATATAGCCCGTCTGGCACCGGGCGCCATTGCCGTGGACACCCCAGACGGCCGTGTGCGGCTGCACGGCGGCCAGATGTTGCTGAAGGTGGTGGAATGATGACCGGCTGGCGTGGGTGGGGCTTGGTCCTGCTGGCGGCGGTGCTCGCCGGTTGCAGTGGACGCTCCTACGTGATGCTGCCTGGCGCCGGCAGCGTGGCGCTCGCCGATCAGGAGCCACCGCAGCTGACGCAAGCCGGGCAGGGCATGACGCTGGCCGATGCGCGCCCGTTCAGCGTGAGCGCGTTGCGTCGCGAGCGGGACTTCCAGCGGACACTGGCGGCGCAACCGGCACTGCCGGAGCGCCACATGCTCCAGCTGCGCGCCGACGGCCAAGCCGACGCCGCCGCCGAGGTGGTCGTGCAGCAGATTCTGGAAGCCGTACGGCGTCGCGATTACCCGGTGGTTACGGTGATCGGCCATACCGATACGCTCGGCGCCGAGGCGGCCAATGTGCGGGTCGGCCTGCGTCGCGCGCAGGCGGTTGCCGAGCTGTTGAAGGCCCGTGGGCTGGAGACGATGGAGTTGCGGGTGACCAGTCACGGCGAGCGCAATCTGCTGGTGGCGACGCCGGATGCGACCGCCGAGCCGCGCAATCGCCGGGTCGAGGTATTGATTCGCTGAGCGCGGTCTGCGCTGAAGGAGGAGGCGCACCGGCTGGCGGTGCGCCAATCAGGTCAGTCGATGACCAGGATCGCGTCCATTTCCACCTGCGAACCCTTGGGCAGCGCAGCGATGCCAATGGCGGCGCGCGCCGGATAGGGTTGCTGGAAGTAACGGCCCATTACCTCGTTGACGGTCGCGAAGTTGCCCAGATCAGTGAGGAAGATGTTGAGCTTGACGACATCCTTCAGCGAACCGCCAGCGGCTTCGGCCACGGCCTTGAGGTTCTCGAAGACCTGCACCGCCTGGGCCTCGAAGCCCTCGACCAGCTCCATCGTCTTGGGGTCCAGCGGAATCTGGCCGGACAGGTAAACGGTATTGCCGGCCTTGATCGCCTGGGAGTAGGTGCCGATGGCAGCGGGGGCCTTGTCGGTGTTGATGACGGTCTTGCTCATGGAAACTCCTCTGCGGAATAGGCAATTGGCCGATCAGCATAATGGCTTGTGACAACCGCAGCCACCGTCGGCGATGACGTGCGAGTTGGCGGCTCCGGTGCCTTGCGGGACGAAACTCAGGCCCTGAGTCGCGTGATCCGGGTGACGCCCTTGATTGCGCGCAGTTTCTTGATCACCCGCGCGAGGTGCACGCGATCGTGCACGCTGACCACCAGCTGGACCACGCTGACACGCCCGTCGCGCTCGTCCATGCCGATCTTCTCAATGTTGCCGTCGGCGGCGTTGACGCTGCCGGCGAGCAGGGCGATCAGGCCACGCTGGTGCTCCAGCTCGATGCGCAGCTCGACGTTGAATTCGCCGGTGACGTCCTTGGCCCAGGACAGCTGGATGCATTTGTCCGGGTTGTGGCGGAATTCGGCGATGTTCCGGCAAGTGTCCAGGTGCACCACCATGCCTTTGCCGGCTGACAGGTGGCCGACGATCGGGTCGCCCGGGATCGGCGTGCAGCACTTGGCGTAGCTGAGTACCAGACCCTCGGTGCCGCGAATCGCCAGCGGGCCTTCGGCGCTGGGGGCCTGCTCGCCGTCGCTGGCCAGCAGGCGCCGGGCGATCACGTAGGCCATGCGATTGCCCAGGCCGATGTCCTCGAGCAGATCCTCGATGAATTCGACGTGGTACTCGGCGAGAACCTGGCGGATGCGTTCGGCGCTGATCTTGTCCAGGCTGGTCTCGAAGCCGGTGAGTGCCTTGTTCAGCAGGCGTTCACCGAGGCTGATGGATTCCGAGCGGCGCTGGAGTTTGAGCGCATGGCGGATATGGGTGCGCGCCTTGCCGGTGACCACGAAGTTCAGCCAGGCCGGATTCGGCCGTGCGCCCGGCGCGGTGACAATTTCCACCGTCGAGCCGCTTTCCAGCGCCTGCGACAGCGGCGCCAGGCGCCGGTTGACGCGGCAGGCGATGCAGGTGTTGCCGACGTCGGTGTGCACCGCGTAGGCGAAGTCCACCGCGGTGGAGCCCTTGGGCAGCTCCATGATGCGACCCTTGGGCGTGAAGACGTAGACCTCGTCCGGGAACAGATCGATCTTCACGCTCTCGATGAATTCCAGCGAGTTGCCGGCGCGCTGCTGCAGTTCCAGCACGCCCTTGACCCACTGCCGGGCGCGGGCATGGGTACCCTTGGGCACGTCGTTCTCGTCGGATTTGTACAGCCAGTGCGCGGCGATGCCGTTGTTGGCCATCTCTTCCATCTCGCGGGTGCGGATCTGGATTTCGATGGGCACGCCGTGCATGCCGAACAGCGTGGTGTGCAGCGACTGGTAGCCGTTGGCCTTGGGAATCGCGATGTAATCCTTGAAGCGGCCGGGTAGCGGCTTGTACAGGCTGTGCACGGCGCCGAGCACGCGGTAGCAGGTATCGACCTTGTCGACCACGATGCGGAAGGCGTAGACGTCCATGATCTCGTTGAATGCCTTGCGCTTGCCGCGCATCTTCTTGTAGATGCTGAACAGGTGCTTCTCGCGGCCCATCACCTCGCCTTCCAGGCCATCGCGCGCGAGGCAGTGAATCAACGACTGCTCGATCTTCTCGACGATCTCGTTGCGGTTGCCGCGGGCGCGCCGCACCGCGGCGCGAATGCGCTCGGAGCGCATCGGATGCATGGCCTTGAAGCCGAGGTCCTCGAACTCCACGCGCATCGAGTGCATGCCCAGACGGTTGGCGATGGGCGCGTAGATTTCCAGGGTTTCCTTGGCGATGCGCCGGCGTTTCTCGCCGGCCAGCACTTCGAGGGTGCGCATGTTGTGCAGGCGATCGGCGAGCTTGACCAGGATGACGCGGATGTCGCGCGCCATGGCCATGGCCATCTTCTGGAAGTTTTCGGCCTGCGCCTCGGCCTTGGTTTCGAAGTTCATCTGGGTCAGCTTGCTGACCCCGTCGACCAGTTCGGCAACGGTTTCGCCGAATTGCGCAACCAGCGCTTCCTTGGGAATGCCGGTGTCCTCGATGACGTCGTGCAGCATTGCGGCCATCAGGCTCTGATGGTCCATGTGCATGTCGGCGAGGATGTTGGCTACCGCGAGGGGATGGGTGACGTACGCTTCACCGCTGCGCCGGCGCTGCCCGTCGTGGGCCTGCTCGGCGTAGAAGTAGGCCCGGCGGACCAGGTTGACCTGGTCCGGGCCGAGGTAGGTCGACAGGCGATCGGCAAGCGTATCTATGGCTGGCAAGGCTGTGCTCCTTGCCGGCGCGATGTAGGCTCGGCGGTTCGACTTCGACCTGGCATTTAATCAGATGGCCTCGTTGGGCTCTTCCTCGTACTGGATGAAGAGCGGCTCGTCGTCGACGATTTCATCCTGTGCAATGACATCGTAGTCGACCAGGCCGGAAGCGATCTCGCGCAGGGCGACGACGGTCGGCTTGTCGTTTTCCCAGGCCACCTTCGGCTCCTTGCCGCCGGTCGCCAGCTGGCGTGCACGCTTGGTGGCCAGCATGACCAACTCGAAGCGGTTATCGACGTTGTCCAGGCAATCTTCAACGGTAACGCGGGCCATGGTGTTCCTCGTGAGCAATAGCGGTATAGCGGGCCCGGATGGGCGAGCGGACGGAATAGTCTAAAAAATCACCATCGCGAATGGAAGCGCTGTTTGGGCGTGGGAGCGGGCGCGGATGCCCGTCGGCGCACGCTCAGAGGTATTCCGGCTTGAGAATGCCCTGGAGTTGCGCATGCGGAATGAACAGCTCCGGATGCCCGCTGGAGTAAGGCGCGATGCTGTAGACGTCATACTTGAGCAGCACGCCGTCCTCGAGCAGGGCGATATGCGCGGTCTGCTGGAACGGCCACTGCTCGCGGAAGTCGGAGTTCTGTGCCTGGTCGTTCTGCGTCAACCAGCGCTGGTGGGCCTGGCGGGCGGCGCGCCAGAAATTGCCTTCCTGGCCGGGGATCAGCAGGTCTTCCAGGCGCAGTTCGCGGTGCCGTGCGCTGTCGTAATTGATGAAGCCGCGCCCCGGCATGCCGTGGGCGCCTCCGGTATAGAGGTAGCTGGACAGCTCGATCACCGTGATGTCGCCATGTTGCTCACGCACCTTGGCCTGCAGATAGCTGGCCCAGCCAGGTTCGGCGTCGCGCAGGAACTCGGTCTGGTAGGCGTCCAGCGACGCCGGCAGCCGTGCATCCGGTGCGTTGAGCGTCATGCGACGCAGGCGCTCGTCGATCAGACGGTCGAGCTGCGGCTCGTCGGCAAAGTGCAGCGTGTCGATATTGACCAGCGGACAATCCTCGCCTTCGCAACCGCGCGGACGTTCCTCGGTGAGGCGCTGCGTGGCCTGCGGCGCTTGTTGCAATGGGCTGTGCTGGCAGGCGCCGAGCAACAGCAGGCTGGCCAGCAGGGCGTAGACGGGAAAACGTGCGGTAGCGGTCGGATGGCTCATGGTTCGCCTGTCGGGGTGAGGTGCCGTTTCGAGTTCGTCGGGTGTCTGAAGTTCGGCCGTGAGCGAATCCGGGCGCCTTGCATCGGTCAGCTGAGGGCTGCGGCGGTGTTGACGGCGCGCTAGGATGATCACGGAGACGGCTCACGATGTGCGGCTGTAGTCATGCCAGTGCCGGCGCAGTGCGGATCATGTCAGCCGCTGCGCGGGTGCGGTCCAACCGAATGTGAGTGATGTCCAGATGAGCGAGACTTTCAAGCCCGGCCCGGATGATGTCCAGATCCTGCGACGCGAGCAATGCTTCAGCGGTTTTTACCGCCTGGAGCGCCTGCACCTGCGTCATCGCCAGTTCAACGGTGCGATGGGCGCGGAGCTGAGTCGTGAGCTGTTCGTGCGTCATGATGCGGTGTGCGTGCTGCCCTACGATCCATGCCTGGACCGGGTGGTGCTGATCGAGCAGTTCCGCGTCGGCGCGCTGGGCAAGGCGAGCAATCCCTGGTTGATCGAGCTGGTCGCCGGGCTGATCGATACGGACGAACAGCCCGAGGAGGTGGCGCGCCGCGAGGCCATCGAGGAGGCCGGGCTGGAGCTGGGCGAGCTGTGGCCGGTGACCCGCTACTTTCCGTCGCCGGGCGGCAGCGACGAGCAGGTCCACCTGTTCGTCGGTCGGTGCGACAGCCAAAACGCTGAAGGTATATTCGGCCTGGCCGAGGAGGGCGAGGACATTCGTGTGCACGTCTGGAAGCTGCAGCAGGCGCTGCAGGCCGTGCGTGACGGGCGCATCGACAACGCTGCGAGCATCATCGCCCTGCAATGGCTGGCGCTGAACCGCGATGACGTGCGGGGAGCCTGGCAATGAACCGGCGCCGCGAGCGCTACCGGGTCGACCTGCCCGAGCTGCAGGCGACCTGCGAGGCCAATTACCTGCGCCTGCTGCGTCTGCTGCCGGAGATGCGCCAGCCCGGCCGTACCCGGCGCATCGCCATCAGCCAGGGCGATCAGCTGCTCGGCGTGCTGGTGCTGCAGGTGCTGGAAAACTGCCCCTACACCACCACCGTGCAGGTCAGCCAGGAGCACTGCCTGAGCTGGCTGCCGGTGCCGAGGATGGAGGTGCGCGTGTATCACGACGCGCGCATGGCCGAAGTGGTCCGCGCGCAGAATGCCCGGCGCCTGCGTGGCATCTACCATTACCCCAACGCACAGATGCATCAGCCGGACGAAAAGAGCCAGCTCAACCTGTTCCTCGGCGAGTGGCTCAGCCATTGCCAGGCGTGCGGCCACGAACTCGAGCCGGTGCTCTGAGCGTCCG